>CAMBXR010000001.1 GCA_945871955.1 uncultured Clostridium sp.
GAAAGATGGGAATATTTAAATAATTTAGCTGAAGAAATAGCTAACCAAAAATAAGGTTCACTTTGTTCCTATTTCTTAAAATTTACTTTGGAGGTTTGAATAATGAAGATATTTGCCCATAGAGGTCTTAGTGGATTTTATCCAGAAAATACTATGTTAGCCTTTAAGAAATGTCTTGATTTAGATATATATGGAATAGAGCTTGATGTTCAAAAAAGCAAGGATAATCATCTAGTTGTAATTCATGATGAAAAAGTAGATAGAACTTTCAATGGATCTGGCTATGTAAAGGATATGACTTTAGATGAACTTAAGTCTTTAAATTCTTCTTTTAAAAATTATGAAGAAAATCTAGACTGCAAAGTTCCTACTCTAAGGGAAGTTCTTTTATTATTTAAACCTACAAATTTTGTAATTAATATTGAGATAAAAAACAATAAAGTAAAATATAAAAATATAGAAGAAGATGTAGTAAACCTTGTAAAAGAATTAAATATGGAAAAAAGAGTTCTTATATCTTCTTTTAGAATGAAAACTCTAAAAAAATTAAAAAAGATATGTCCTAAAATAAAAAGAGCTTATCTACTTAGTGAAAAGCTCTATAAATATAGATTAAAACTTCTTATATTCTCAAGAGTTTTACAAAATAAATCTTATTCTATAAATCCAAATTATAGAATTGTAGATAATAAATTTATTAAAAAATGCCATAATAGAGATATGAACGTTTTCTGCTATACAGTAAACAACATTGAAGATTATAAAAAACTATTAAAAATAAAGGCTGATGGCATATTTACAGACTTCCCTAATATTATGTCTGATAATATATTTAAATAAGTTTACATGTATATACACATGTATTGACATAACCTTCCAATAAATATAAAATTAATTTATATTTTATTGGGAGGTTTTATAATGGAAAAAATTATAAACAATTATAAATCATTATTAAATAACTTAGAAAACTTAAAATCTTTAAATATTAATAATTTAGATCTAAATAAAACTGGATTATTTATTGTAGATATGAATAATGGATTTGCTAAAAAAGGTGCTTTATCTTCTCCAAGGGTTGAAGAAATAATTGAACCTATAGCTGATTTTGGAAAAGTTATATCTTCTAAAATAAATACTATTGTCGCTTTTACAGATACTCATGATGAAGATGCTGTGGAATTTAAAAGCTATCCAGCTCACTGCTTAAGAGGGGACATGGAAAGTGAAGTTGTAAAAGAAATACTTGCTATAGATAATTTAGAAATTATAGAAAAAAACTCTACTAATGGTTTCTTTGCTATAGATATTGAAAAATACAAAAATCTAGATAATTTTATAGTAGTAGGGTGTTGTACTGATGTTTGTGTATATCAGTTTGTACTAACTCTTAAAACATATTTTAATCAAAATAACTTAGATAAAAATATTATAGTTCCTATGAATTTAGTAGAAACTTATGATATAGATATGATACATAGCGGTGATTTTTTAAATACTGTATTTTTAAATAGCATGATTCAAAATGGTATTAATGTGGTTAGGGAAATAACTTTATAATAAAAAATTCCATAATACTAAAATGAAAAATACACTTCAAAAGAAGTGTATTTTTAGTAATCATATTCTTTACAATTTTCACATATAGATACTTTTAATTTATTATTATACATACTTTTATATGATAATAATAGCTCATTAAGTTGTGCATCTACTAAATTTATTTTACCTTCACTTATTAAAGTTACTTTCTCTTTATCTATAATAATTTTTATATCATTCACATCATCTTTAAGGAAAGTAGTGATTAACTCTTTACTTTCTAAGTCATTATTATATTTCTTATAAAAGTCAGAATTTTTATCTATTTTATCACTTAAATTCTTATTATTTGTATTTGATGTATTTTTTTGATTATTAATTGAGTTAAATTTATTTAAATCATCAAAACTTAAATTATTTGGATTTAAACCAAGGTTTCTTATTTGTTGGTCTAATTCTGCTGGATCTACACCATATCTCTCCATTAATTTATTTTGCATCTTTATAAATTTTTCTTGGGATATATTATTTTCCCTCATATATTCATATATTTTTGATGTGAATTGAGACATAGTCATACTTCCATCTGCCACAGAGAAATATAAGTCATACATGTAATTTTCAAATTTATCCACATCACTGTCTTTCACTTTATTTTTTAATTCGTTAAAATCAATTATTCTATCATCAGACATGTTAATTCCTCCTGCCAAAATTATACTTATTAAGAATTATACCACACTTATTAAAATATACATAATATAAAAAGAATTGTGGTGATTATTTTGTCCTTTCGACTTTTTCTTATATTGGTTATTTTATTATTTTTTATCACACCATCAAATAAATCTTCATAAGGATAGGTTTTACTATCCTTATTTTCTAATTATTTTTATTTCTTCATTTAAGGAATTCATTTGACAAGTCATATTAAGAGGTATTGATACCATTGGAATACAATGACCTGATTTCAAATTACAAATAGTAGGCTTTTTATTTTTAATTGCTATTTCTTGAAATAAATTTAATATTTCATCATCATTATCAAAAGCCTTATTACAATCTGTAAATTCTCCAAATATTATTCCTTTACAATCTTTAAACTTTCCTGCCATTTGTAAATGATTTAACATTCTATCTATTTTATAAGTAAACTCTCCTATTTCTTCAATAAATAATATTTTATCTTTTGTATCTATTTCATATTTTGTCCCCAATGTGGAAACTATTAAAGATAAATTCCCACCTATAAGTTTACCTTCACAAATTCCATCATAAATAGAAATAAGTTTTTCATTGCAAGGATTTTTTAATATTAATTCATCCTTAAAATTTAAAGCATTAATTAGAGAACTATAAGTAAAATAGTCCCATTTTTTAATACTTGCTGCCATAATTCCATGATAAGTTACTAAGTCACATATTTGATTAATTGCAATATGAAGAGCTGTAATATCAGAAAAACCAATAAAAATTTTAGGATTATCTCTTATAATAGTAAAATCTATTAAGTCTAATATCCTAGCACATCCATATCCTCCTCTAACACACATAATAGCATCCACATCTTTATCTAAAAACATTTTTTCCAAATCTAAAGCTCTATCTTCATCTCTACCACTTAAATATCCTTTATAAGATAAATAGCAACTCTTTCCTATTTTAACTTCATATCCAAGCTTATTTAATTCATATTTTATTTCTTCTATTTTAATACTTCTTAAAGGCCCAGCAGGGGCAATTAAGCCTATGGTATCTCTTTTGGCTAAAAATTTTGGACATTTCATATTATCCCCCATTCCATAAGTTTTACTTATTTATAAGCATTTTATACGAATTTAAATAATAATATTACTATAAGTAATTTTTAATAAATATTTATACTTATGTACTTTTAAATTATTTTTAGGAGTTGATTAATATAAAAAAAGAAAAAAAAATAATTAAATTAGATATATTACCTTTTACTATATATGTGATTATTATGATAATATTCGAATGGTTCATATATACACTTGTGGGAATTGGATTTTTATCATTTCTAGGATTTACATATAAGTCTTATTCAAGCGTTATAACCTTTTTTATAATTTGTTATATAATGCTTATACCTGTAGATTATTACTCTTATATTTTGATTGGATTATTCAATAACAAAAATAATATGTCTAGATTTCAGCAATTAATTATTAATTTTATTTTGTATACAGCTTTTTCTTGTCTAGTTATTGGATCTGTTGATTTTTTTATGGATGATATACATATAACTCCTGCTAATCAAGTATTGTTTATTTTACTTTATTATTTATTCAAATCATATTCAGATATAGTATTTTTGACTAAAAAATAAAAGTCTATCCTTTTCATTTTAGGACAGACTTTTTTATTATAAAAATAGTTTTTCTATTGATTTTGTCATTTCAACTGCTTCTTCAAAAAATTTATCTACATCTACTACAGTTTCACTTATATTGGCAAATTCTCCAGCAAAAGCTGTAATATGACTATTTATAACAGAGCATACATTGGATTTTACATTATTATTTCTAGCTTTTACTCTACTAAAAAAATCTTCAATTAATTTTTCATCCATATTATCTTTTTGTAAATTTATAATTGTTTCTTTATTATCTATAAACTTCTTTATTACTATAGTATATTTCTGAAAATCAGCATATACTTCACCTTGAGTAAACATCAACCTTAAATTTTTATTTTCTTCTTTTGTAAATGCACTTATATTAAGTGTTGCTGTTATATTATTTTTAAATTTAAGTATACATATTAAGTTGTCAAATACATTGTTATCACAGGAGTATACACATTTGCCATATTGTCCTGTTTTTAATATTTTATCTATATTTTCTTTAGTTGGATTAATATGTAGAGACTTACTCAAATCCTTATTATTTAAATAAATTTCTTGAGCACAGTAAGGACATTCCTTATATATATTACATGTAGCACATGATTCACTCATATCCTGCTTAAATTCTTTTCTTGTAAAGTAATTTAAATTTCCAAAGGAAGATATTTTTTCACATTGTGAATTAGTTAAATATTCAAGTATATCTAAGTCATAACAACTATTCGTAAGAAGAAGTGGTGCTGTATCACTGTCTAATCTCCAATTTCCTCTTACATAATTATGTGAAAATTTTTCATATCCAATATAGGAGTTGTAATTTATATTTACTAACTTACCCAGGTCTTTGGTATCAATAATGTTTTTTAGTTTATTAAAGAAACCTGAGTATCTATAACTTGCATTCACCATAAAAATTTTATCTTTATTTTTTTCACATAAATCTTGTAGATGAATTAATTTATCTAAGGTATTTGATACTGGACCTTCTACTAGTACATCATATCCCTTTTCCAAAGCTTTTGCACATGCTTCATAATGTGTATTATCTAAAGTGGCAACTATAACTACATCTGCCATTTTTTCTTTTTTGAAGAAAGTATTCATATCTTTAAATACTCTTTCTTCTGATAAATTGAAAATTTCTTTGAATTTTTCTCTTCTTCCTATTTTATTATCTACTACTGCAACTATCTCATATAAATCTTTATTTCTTTCAATAAAATCTCCATAGATATATCTCCCTCTGACACCTGCCCCAATTATAGCTATTTTAATTTTATTCATAAAAATCCCCTTCACAAAAAATTATTTATATAGATAATTATAATATATTTTTCTTATTTAGCTAATTTATCTTGTCTTTTGTTGTATATAAACATATAAAGTGCTGCTGCAAAAATAATAAAATATCCAACTACACTTAGTTTATCTGGATATACTCCAAATAAGAATATACTAAGTATTGCAGAGAAAATTATATTACTGTAATCAAATATAGATATTTCTTTTGCTGGTGCATATTTGTATGCTAATGTAATTCCAAATTGACCAAGACTTGCAAATATTCCCGCTAGTACTAAGTATATTAATTGACTCATACTCATTGGTTCATATACTAAAATAAATGCTGGTAATACTGCAATTAATGAAAATGTTGAAAAGAAAAATACAATTGTATAATACTCTTCTTTGTTTCCAAGCATTCTTACATAAGTATAAGCAAGAGCAGCAAAAACTGCACTTAAAAAGCCTATCATATATGGTACTACTCTAATATCAAAGCTAGGTTTTATTATGAATAAAGCTCCTATAAATGCTACTATAATAGCTGATATTTGCTTTAAGTTAATTTTTTCTTTTAAAATTAATGCACAAAAAATTACTACTAAGAATGGACTTATTTTATTTAACATATTTGCATCAGATAAAACCAAATTATCTATGGCATAATAGTTAAAAATAACACCTATAGTTCCAAATAAAGAACGATAAATTAATGTCTTTCTATTTTCTTTTTTACCTATAAAACTTCCTTTATGTTTTATTATTAAAAATAATGCGATTATTGCGGCAATTAGATTTCTAAAAAATACCTTTTGAATATTAGGCAAATCTCCCGATAGTTTTATAAAAGCAGACATTACTGCAAATCCAAAGGCTGATAAAACTATAAAGAATATACCCTTTAATCTGTTTGATTTCGTTAATTCACTCATTTCTTCTCCTCTTTTTTCCTAAAATTATACTAATCTATTTTATATTTCAAAAATATATTAGTCAAATTTTTTATACCCATTTTTATATATTTATATTTATACATATATAGAATATTTGCCATATCATCTTGCATAATTTAAAATTATATATACAATATTAATAGTGAAATTATTTTTATATATTTAACAAATTTATAATAGAAGGTGAATTAATGAAAGAAAAATATACAATTCCTATATATCAAAAAATAGCTTTAGATTTGGCTAATAAAATTCATACAGGTGAGATAAAAGAAGGTAGTACTTTATATGGTCGTTCTATTCTTGCTGGAAAGTACAATGTCTCTCCTGAAACAATAAGAAGAGCCATGAAGTTATTAGAGGATATTGATATAGTTAAAAGTATAAAAGGAAAAGGTGTAATAGTATTATCTTCTGATAATGCTCTATCTTTTATAAAAAAATATGAGGATATTACCAATATATCTTCATACAAAGGCAATTTATATAAACTACTTGAAGATAAGGCTAAAATAGATAATGATATAATAATTACATTAAATAAAATTTTAGATTACTCAGATAGGCTAGAAGTAATTAACCCTTTAGTTCCTATACAATTTACTGTGGAATCTAATTGTAAGTGGATTGGTAAAACTGCAGCTGAAGCTAAGTTTTGGCAGAATACAGGAGCTACAATAGTTGCTATAAAAAGAGGTGACGAGCTAATTATCTCCCCTGGCCCTTATATAGTATTTATGGAAAATGACATACTATTAGTTGTTGGCGATAGATATATTTATAATTCAGTACCAACCTTCTTATACAACTAGTTTTTAATAAAAAAATGGGCATATAAAGATTTTTTCTTTATACGCCCATTTTTTATTCTTCATCTTCTCTAGCCCAATCAAGAGCTCTAGATACAGATTTTTTCCATCCTTTATATAGTTTTCTTCTTTTTTCTTCTTCCATATTTGTAGTAAAATGTTTATCTAATTTATAATTATTTTTTATGCTGTTGAAATCTTTATAAAAACCTACAGCTAGACCTGCTAAATATGCCGCTCCAAGAGCTGTTGTCTCTACAATTTTAGGTCTATCTATATTTACATTAAGTATATCTGACTGAAATTGAAGTAAGAAATTATTTTTGCTAGCTCCTCCATCTACTCTTAAATCTTTAAGTAGTATATTTGAATCTTCTTCCATAGCTGATAATACATCTTTAGTTTGATATGCTATTGATTCTAAAGTAGCTCTAACTATATGTTCTTTTTTAGCTCCTCTACTAAGACCTAGTATAGTTCCTCTAGCATACATGTCCCAATAAGGTGCTCCAAGTCCAGTGAATGCAGGTACTACATATACTCCTGCTGTATCTTCAACTTTATTTGCATAGTCTTCACTATCAGCCGCATTTTTTAACATACGAAGGTCATCTCTTAGCCATTGAATAGATGCTCCTCCCATAAAAATACTTCCTTCTAAAGCATAAGTTATTTTATCTCCTACTCCCCATGCAATAGTTGTTAATAATCCATTTTTAGATTTAACTAATTTTTCACCAGTATTCATTAATAAGAAACATCCTGTACCATAAGTGTTTTTTGCACTGCCTTCATCAAAACATGTTTGACCAAATAATGCTGACTGTTGATCTCCTGCACAGCCTGCAATAGGCACTTCTTCTCCTAAAATATGTATATCTGTATTTCCATATATATAACTAGAAGGCTTTACTTCAGGAAGCATACTTATTGGTATGTTTAATTCCTTTAAAATATCTTCATCCCACTTTAATTCATTTATATTAAACATCATGGTTCTTGAAGCATTAGAATAATCTGTAACGTGTACTTTTTTATTTGTTAACTTCCATATTAACCATGTATCTACTGTACCAAATAGAAGCTCTCCTCTTTCAGCTTTTTCTCTAGCTCCATCCACATTATCTAGTATCCATTTTATCTTTGTAGCAGAGAAATATGCATCTATTATAAGACCTGTTTTATCTTTTATAACACTTTCTAAATTCTTTGCTTTTAATTCATCACAAATTTTTGAAGTCCTTCTACACTGCCATACTATGGCATTATAAATAGGCTTTCCTGTATTTTTATCCCATACAATAGTAGTTTCTCTTTGATTTGTTATTCCTATGGCTGCTATTTCTTTTGGATCCATAGAAGTTATTTCAATAGCTTCCCTCATAACACCACTTTGACAAGCCCAAATTTCCATTGGATCATGCTCTACCCAGCCTGGTTTAGGAAATATTTGAGTAAATTCCTTTTGAGAAACACTTACTATATCTCCATTTTTGTCGAAAACTACAGCTCTAGAACTTGTTGTTCCCTGATCAAGAGCAACTATATATTTTTTCTCCATTGACTATCCTCCTAGGTAGTATATTACCTTTATTATTACTTCTATTATATACTTATAAAATAAGTTTGAAAAGAAGTAGTTATGATTCTACTGACCATATAATAGTTGCTAGAGTAGAATTAATTTTTTCCTCTATATATCCCTCTTTACTTATATTATCTAAAATTTCTTTTATTTTATTTTCGTCTTCTTTCTTAATTTCAATTTCTGTTTTTGCTTTTTTTATATAATTGTTATAGGCTTTTTCTAGAGTTTCTTTATATAACCAAGTTTTTTGTTCATAAAATACTTTAGGCAAATATCCTTTTAAATAAATCATATTAAGAGCATATAAGAATGTTGAATTCTTTTCTTTCGTGTTCATATTTAGCTCTTTTTTAATTTTATCATAAATAGAATCTGTTCTTTTTAAATTACATCTTAATACACAATATTTTCTACTAGCTTCCATAATCTTTTCAAATGTTGAAGCACTTTGTATAGCTGGCGTCATAGATGCAAAAACTAAATCAAAACTCTTATAAAAACTTGATTTTTTTATATCTATTTCATGCCAATCATCACATACAAAATATACATTTTTTATATTATTTTTATCCTTATTGATATTTGCACACTCTATCATTTTTGGAGATAAATCTATACCATAAATCTCTTTACACTCCTTTGATAGTGCAATAGTATACTTTCCACCGCCACAACCCACATCTAGAATTTTAAAATCTTTATGTATTAAATTTTCGTTTTTAAAAAGTTGTAAAAAATTATCATTCTCGAAACTAGGTATAGTATAGTTTCCAAAATAATCGGCCTTTTCATCCCATAAATTTATATTTGCTTCTTTATTGGTTTCACTTGATACCCACTTTAACTTTATTTCGTTTATATCCATTTATCTCCCCCCTAAGTACTCCCTACTTATATTGTAACAATTTATTTTTTTAATTCATAAAATACTTTATATAATTTTAATATTAGGGGGGGTAATATGGATTTACCAACTATAAATAACGAAATGAGTAAAGTATTCTCATCATATAGACCTAAACATCCCACTGCCATAGCCATAATACACGGTAGTGAAAATGCGCCTTCTCTAATGGGTGAAGTACTTTTTTATCAATTAGATAATGGTGTTTATATTAAAGCTTATATTATGGGTATACCAAAAACAAACTCTAAGGGAGAACCTGTAAAATTCCATGGTTTTCATATACATGAAAACCATGGAAACTGCTCTCTAGGCACTGCTAATGAACCTTTTCCTTCAACAGGGGAACACTTTAATCCTAATAATAATAAACATCCTTTCCACGCTGGAGATCTACCACCTATTTTATCTTCCAATGGTATTGGTATACTATCCGTATTTACAGATTCTTTTAGAGTAATTGATATAATAGAAAGATCTATTATTATTCATGAAGGTGCCGATGATTTTTCATCACAACCATCTGGTATGTCTGGACTTAAAATTGGTTGCGGTGTTATATTACCATATCACTACTAAAATAAAAAACAAAGGCATATTGCCTTTGTTTTTTATTTTCCTATAAACATTTGTGTCCAGTATAATGTTCCTTTTGAGTCTTTTGCCACACCAACACCTATTTCTGTATATTTTGAATTTAATATATTTTCTCTATGTCCTTGAGAGTTCATCCATGCTTTTACAACTTCTGCTGGAGTCTTTTGACCTTTTGCTATATTTTCTCCTGCAGCTCTGTAGCTTATATTGAATTTCTTCATCATATCAAATGGTGAACCGTAAGTTGGAGAAGTATGACTGAAGTAGTTTTTATTTATCATATCTTGAGATTTTAAAGTTGCTACATTTGATAGCTCTGCATTAAAAGATAATTCTTTTAATCCAACTTTAGCTCTTTCAACGTTAACAAGTCTAACTACTTCTTTTTGGAAGCTTAAAAATTCATTATTAGTATTATTATTTGATATGTTATTATCATTACCTGGTTTTTGAACTATATTATCATTTTTGTCATCTGTATTTGTATTATTATTCTCTTGATTATTGTTATTATTTTGATTGTTAATATTTCCTAGAGGTACTTTATATTTCACTCCATTTATATAAACATATATTGAACCTTTTCTATTATAATTATTTATCGTATTTTTTTCCAATGCACTTGATGATACTACATTAGCTCCTGCTATTACAGTAATTAATCCTGCTGTTAATAATGTCTTAAATTTTTTGTTCATAATATCCACCTATCCTTTTTCCGAATTTGTTACTTTTTTGTAACCTTATGGGTATACCTTACCCCTGTGATTAGTATTCTAACATTATTTTGTTAGTTTTTTTACTGTTATTTAATGTAAATTTATTAGTTTACCCCTTTTTCACCTGTAATATACTCATTTTTTATGTAAAAAAATACAACATAATTTTCATTATGTTGTAACTTTTCCACTTTATTTTGTAACCTTTTTGTTAATTATCAAAATCTATATGATATGTTTTTCCATCTACTTTTATATCTAAATAAGATAGGTTAAATTGATCTTCCATTACATCAATTTTATATTCATATATTGTATCATCTTCTTTTTTACTCATAAATATGTAACTACCTTCTTCTTTATCTTCTATTTCATCACATATTTCATCATAAATTTCTTCACCACTTACTTTTCCTTCATATCCAGATGCATATATTTTTTCTTCTATCATTCTATATAATTCTTCCATTTATACGATTCTCCTTAATAATTATTTCATTATAGTTATATAATATTATACCAAATATAAAATAATAAAAATATATTAAATATAAAAAATCTTTTCCTCTCTCATTTATTTTCTTTTTATACTTTTTATGTTAAAATAGATATTATATTTTGATAATCTTGAATATAAATTTTAATAGATATTTTGTCAATAATATAAATAACAATTAGTTCAAGTGTCAAAGATAAATAGATTAAGTTCTATTAATGAAACAGGAGGATTGAAATGAGCATAAGACAAAAATTTGCCGAATCATTCGCAAAATCTAAAACAATGACCGGCCCAGAAAGAAAAGCCAACGAAATAATGGGGAAAATCCTTTTAAAAAAAGCAATACTTCCTATAGCTATTATGATAGCTGTTATAATAATATTTGCAGTAGCTAAACTAAGTGGATGGTATGCTTTTGCAATAAACATAGCAATAGCTGTTGGTACGTTCTTCTATATAAGAAATGAAACTAAAAAGTATCAAACTTTTAAACCTTATGTTGGTAACTTAATAAAAGTTGAGAAAAAGGGTAAAAAGGAATACGTTGCAATTATAAAACAAGGTAAAATGCCTGTTAAATTACAAATAGCTTACGGTGGAGAAGATTTAGAAAATATTAAGAAAAATCAACTTGTTCAAATAAGCTACAACCCAGATTATAAAATAGCTATATTAGTTACAAAACAATAATAAAATATAAATTATATTAATACATATAAAAAACTTCTACGGTAATGTAGAAGTTTTTTATTTTTACTCTTGTTTATTTAGTACATACTCTTTATAAATTTTTAGTGCCTTTGCCAATTGATCTGGGCAAGAAGTATTTTTATTTCTACAAGGTATATATTCTAACTCATCTATAATTTCATCAATATGCCTTCCCTCTACAAAATGTTTTAATGCTATTAAGGAACCATCACATCCACCTTCAAATACTACATCTAATAAAATATCATCTTCTATATTTAATAGAATGGATTTTGAACAAACTCCACTAGTATAATATCTATACAACTTTCTTCACCCCCTTAATATACTATGATTTAAAAAATGTTATAATGATATTGTAATTACTCTAATTAAATTAATTTTAATGTTTAATATATATAATTAAGGTAGATAGTAATAATAAAATAGTAAGTATTTGGAAGGAGCATAACTTTGAAAAAAGAATATTATTTTGAAATGGGATTTAGAGGATTAACTCTATTATTTTGGCCTATAATAATTTATAAATGGATTTTTATTTCAAATATTTATATAGAGAGAAATGCATTTTTAATATTTAGTATTTTGGCAATATTATACATAATAATTATGCTAATTTCACAAATAAAAAATAAATTTTTAGATAACATAGTAATATATTATAGAATTTCCACATTAATATCATTTATTTTAACTTTGGCAACATTTTTGTTATATCCTACAAATATAACATTACTGTTAATAAAGGTCTTAGCTATTGGTATATACTTATATATTTCTTCTAAATCTGTTTATGTATTTAAAATTGAAGAATGTGTAGTAGGTATAATTAGCTCTATTTTGCTCTTGGCCATTAGTATATGTTATTAATTACCATATATTTATTTTAGGAAATATTAGACATTGTGTATATTTTTTGGTATTATTTATACTGAAAGTTATTATAAAAATCTTAAGGGTACAAAGGAGTAACTAGTAATATGGAAAAAAAAATATTAGCTAAAGTTGGTCAAAAAGAAATAACTAACTTAGATGTACAAGGTGCTATACAAGGATTAGATCCATTCCAAGCACAACAATTCCAAACTGAAGAAGGTCAAAAATATGTATTAGAAGATTTAATAAATCAAGAATTATTATACATGTATGCAAAAGATAATAAAATAGACCAAGAAGAAGACTTCAGAAATGAAATGAAAAAAGTTGAAGAAAATGTATTAAAACAATATGTTATAAACAAAATAATAACTAGTGTTAAATTAACTGAAGAAGAAAAAAGAGCTTTCTTCGAAGCACAAAAACAAAACTTCTCTAAACCAGAAACTGCTTGTGCTAAACATATATTAGTTGATAGCGAAGAAAAAGCTAATGATATATTAGGAAAAATAAATGCTGGTGATGTATCATTTGAAGATGCTGCTAAAGAACATTCTTCTTGTCCATCAAAAAACAATGGTGGAGATTTAGGTACTTTCGGTAGAGGTCAAATGGTTCCTGAGTTTGAAAATGCTGTATTCAATATGAATAAAGGTGAAGTAACTGGACCAGTTAAAACTCAATTTGGATATCACTTAATAAAATTAGAAGATAAAAATGAAAGTTCTATACCTGAATATGATGAAGTTGCAGAAGAAGTAGGAAAAACTTTATTATTCCAAAGACAAGGTGAAGTTTATCAACAAAAACTAAACGAAGTTAAAGAAAAATTCCCAAATGTAGTTGAATATATGAATAAATAATATAAATAAAACAGCTCTTAGAAAGTCTAAGAGCTGTTTTTTTATTATCTATATTTTTACAGTTTTATGTATTTTGTCATAACAATATTCAATTATTTCTTTTCTCTTTATTATTCCTATAAAAGTTTGATGATCATCAATTACTGGAACAAAATTTTGATTTCTAGCTTTAGAAATTAAATCTTCTATATTAGCCTCCACAGATACTGGATCATTATCTTTTCTTCTTTTTATACAACTAATAGGCATATCCTCTAATATTTTCAAATTCAATGTTTTTGCCTGAAAATTATCTTTTAACGTCCATAATAAGTCGCCTTCTGTTATAGTTCCCACATATTTCCCATCACGAGTTAGTATAGGAATAGATGAATATTTATGATGTTCCATCTTCTCAAGAGTTTGTCTCAATGTATAGTCTTCATAAATAAAAGCCACTTCACTTTTTGGTGTTAAGAAAAATAAAATATTCATTAACATTACACCTCCAAAATTAACTAGCTATTAGTAAAACAATTTCCCCCTCTAATTATTTTATCATATTTATATTATAATTCAAATTTATATTTTCAAATTCAATTCAAGGGGTATAATATATATTATCAATATTTTAGGAGGCAAAAAATGAACTATCAATTAGAGTTATTAACTTATTTAAATAAAATATACGATAAAAAAATTGAAGATGTATTGATAAAAGAAGATATAGATAAATTAGAAAACCTTAACTTAAATGAAATTAAATCTTTAATAAAATCAAAAGAAATCTTTTTAGGTAGTGATTTAAATAAATTTATAATAAACTTAATACCTAAAGAGTTTGATGGATATCTTTTAAGAGAAGCTATTTCAAAAGCTCATAATATTAATTATCCTATGCTTTATAATGAAAATGGTGAACCTTTAAAAAACTATACACATAATAATTTTGCTACTATACTTTGGCAAGATTTTACCAATGAAGCTTTTATAAATGATTTATATAATAAATTCAACAAAGAAGATTTTAATACCTATATTGATGAAAACCTAGATAAAATTTATAACCATATAATAAATAAAGTTAAAATATTTAAAAGTGAGAATAGTATTGTAATTCCTTATATAAAAAATAACTTAGTCAATACTTTTAAAGAAATGTTAATTAAAAAAGAGTTACCTTTTTCTTATGCACTATCAGTAGTTGATATGGAAGCTTTAAGAGATTATATGACTAAATTTGCAATTTCTCTTGATTACTATGATGAATTTGATAAATTGGAAGATGATATGGAAGAATGCTTAAATAACTTCTTTAAATATGACGAGGAAAATTTACTTAATTTCCTAGTAAATAATGAAAACTTTGTTCTTATAGATAATAATAAATTAGTTAAATCAATATAAATGGAAAAAAAGCCACTTAATAAGTGGCTTTTCTTTCACATATGACTAGATATTACTAATATTACTTTACTAATTAATACTAATATATATGAATTTTAATTATATTCTTACTACGTTAGCAGCTTGAGGACCTTTTGCACCTTCAACTACATTGAATTCTACATTTTGCCCTTCTTCTAAAGATTTGTATCCTTCACCTTCTATAGCTGAGAAATGTACGAAAACATCTCCTTCACCTTCTACAGATATGAATCCAAATCCTTTTTCATTGTTAAACCATTTTACTACACCAGTTTTCATTTAATTAAATCCTCCTAAAAACACACTTTAATTTAGCTGCTTTAATTTGCAACTTTATCCTAACTTTAACATATATACTTAGTTTTGTCAAACTTAAATCTTTATATACTATATTAAAAAAAATTATTATATATTTTATTTTTAATAGTTCACTTTTATTAAATGAAATCTAATAGATTTATCACTCCAGCCCAAATCCCATGGAACTAAAAGTCTATCCGTATTATGACAAGTTACTAATGGATATCCCTTTGAGTCAAATCCTGTCACTGTAGATACATGGGTTATTCTTCCATTCTTTTCATAACCTACAAAGTCACCTGGTCTTAAATTATATGCCTCTCTATAAGTCTCTTCATAACTTCCTTTAGCAATATAACTACCTCTACCGCTATTAATTATATAATTTTTAAATCCTTGTGCATTTACCCAAGCTTTTGTAGCACTTCCATTTTCATAATTCCAAATGGCATTTTTCTTAAATCTACCACTCTCATACATTATTTGAGAGGCAAAATTAGCACAATCTCCTCCATCTCCATTAAAATCTTTATATTTAGTATTAAATTTCAACCCATATTCTTCATCAGCTGCTGCACCACAATATCTATGAGCATATTCAATGGCTTTTTCTTGTTCTTTAGTTAAACTTGGATTAATTTTTTCATGATTAATTATACAGTTCTTAATATCATCAGATTTAATATTTTCTAAATTTAAAGAGTCTGCAAATGGATCTGTATACCATTCTTTTGTTATTATATAATTGTTATCTTTTATTTTTACATGAAGATAGTGATATGTACCAATTCTAAACATATTTTCTGTACTTAAATCATTTTCATAAGAGTATTTATATTCTGTAGATACATCACAGATAATACCATATAAATTTTTTTCTCTCTCCCTAATTTTTTTTATTTTTACTTTAGTTTTTATATCATTGAAAACTACACCTTGTTTACTAGACCAGTTTTCTAGATATTTCATTTTTTTCACTTCATGCTCATATGCCCAAAGACCAAATTTTATATTCGTATCATAAAGTTCCTTCAATATATTTTCATTTTTATTTAATATAGCTTTATTTCTATAATCAAAAAGATTTTCTAAAAGTATAGTATATTGTTCACTTATCTCTTTAGGGTCTTCATCTTTATTTTTATATACTTCTCTAACTAAAGCTTCTTCACTACATAAATTATTAGGTTTGTAATTAAACATCAAAGCAAAAAATAAAACTAGAGATGAGGTAAATAAAATATACTTAATATACTTGTTTTTGATTATCTTCAAGTATTACACCTCCTAAAAGAAAGTAGGTTACTTTTTAGTTTAGTTTTAGTATATCCAAATAATTATAAATAATTTTAGAATTCTTCGCATATTTGTAGATAAAATTGTATTAGTACATTTGATTTTTATCAAATTATATATAAAAATATGACATTTTTATATTTTTTATAGTAATATAAAAAAGTATTATATTTTTATACATTAAAATGGAGGTTTATTATGTTAAAAAAAGTAGCTGCTATAAATGATTTATCTGGTATTGGAAAATGTTCTCTTAGTGTATCTATTCCCATATTATCAGCTTTGAAGGTACAATGTTGTCCCTTTCCAACAGCTATATTATCTAGTCAAACAGGATTTAGCCAATATACTTTTTTAGATTTGACAAATGAAATGGAGAAATACTCAAATACTTGGAAAAAATTAAATTTAAATATAGATACCATATATAGTGGTTTTTTAGGCTCTTCCTCTCAAATAGATATTGTACGTAATTTTATTAAATCAAACCCACATGCTTTTGTTATTGTGGATCCTGTTCTTGGTGATAATGGTGAATTATATCCTATTTTTAATAAAGATACTTGTACTAAAATGAAGGATTTAGTAATTCATTCTAATTTAATTACACCAAATATAACAGAGGCTTGTCTTTTATTAAATAAAGATTATAAAGATAATTTTTCTGAAGAAGAAGTAATAACTATTGCAAAAAAACTAAGTGAACTAGGTCCATCTAAAGTAATTATTACTGGTATTGTAAGAGATAATATGATTTATAACCTATCCTATGATAAAGAAGAAGATAAAGCTTTTACATACGGATTAGAATATAATAAATGCTCTTATAGTGGAACTGGAGACATATTTGTTTCCATAATATGTGGTCTTATTACAAATAACTATGATTTAGAGTTCGCAGTAAAAACTGCATCTGATTTTATATATAAGTGTGTTTCTTATACTTCAAAATATGAAGACGATCGTAATCAAGGTGTCATGTTTGAAATGTTTTTAAATGATTTAACTTCAATTAATAAAAAAATCTAAATATTAGCATAAAACTTATTCTATATCTTCTTTCAAGTTTATAAAATATAATATAGACTTTCAAAGGAGGATATTTTTATGGATATAAATCAAAAAGCTAAAGAGCTTGCTTATTATATTAAAGGTACTAGGGAATTTAAAACAATGAATAAATATAAAGAAGAACTTGAAAGAAATAAGTCTTTAAAAAAACATCTTGATACTTATTTAAATAAAAAAAATCAAATATATTCTAGATATAAAATTGATGATGCAAATAAAAGAATCTCTAAACTTGATAAAGAATATATGAATTTTTTTAGTGATCCTATTGTAACTAATTATATGAATAGCACTAATGAATTTAATTCCATGATGAAAAAGATTTATTCTGAAATTGAAAATGAACTCTTAAAATAAATATTACATTTAATACAAAATAAGCTATATGAAGTAATATTCTTCATATAGCTTATCTTATAACTTAATTATGAAAATTTCTATTTTTAATAATTATTAATTTGCCTTTTCTGTATCTTCAGTGTTTTGTTTGTTTTTGCTTTCTTTTACTATTTTATAAATACCTATAGTAAGAAGTGGTAGTGCATATACTATCATTGTTCCATAAGACATGGCTTCATAACCTTTAGCTATTAAGTCTATAATACCAAACTTAGAAAATACTGTAGCTATTACTAATACTACTATAGTTAATACAGCACTTTGCCCTCTAGTTAAAGTTTCTTTTCCATAATCACTTAAAGTAGAATTAACTCTTTCTACAAAAGCATGTAATACACCTGTAGATGTTTCTATTAAAGTCCATCCCATAACTACACCAAATAATACTATAGTCCATGTTCCTCCAACTTGATATAATATATCTAACCAAGGTACTGATGATGCCAAAATTGCTTCTTGTGGATAATATCCCATAAATGCAAAATAAGTTATAAACCAAGGTACTGTCATAAGTACACCTGCTATTATTCCTGATATTACACTTTCTTTTCTAGTAGTTTGTCTTTTTAATGAAGCAAATGATGCTGGATAAACTATTAGATTATAAGCAACATATACTATTCCTGTCCATATTATATATCTTATTGAAGATCCCCCTTCTACAAAACTTGTATCTCCTGTAACAAGTACATGTTGAATATTACCAATATTTTTACTAATTGCTAGAACTCCAAATATTATGTAGGCTGCATAAAGTGCCACTGTACCATAAGTTTCAAACTTTTCAATTACTTTTGTTCCATAGAAATTAAGTATTCCAACAGCTAATATAACAGCTATTACACCAACCCAGTAATTAAGTCCTATAGTTTTATTAACTATTTCTCCTGTGGCTGATGCCATAACTGCAAGAATTATAATTACAAGTGGTATATAAGAAAAAATCTTAAAATCAGCTAAGAATAACGGTATTATGGTTGTTATAGATGAGGCCTATGGAGATTATATGGATATGAAAAATTCAGCCTTAAATCTTATAAATTCTTATGATAATCTTATAGTACTAAAAACCTTCTCAAAGGGATTTGCCTTAGCAGGGCTTAGAGCTGGATATATTATAATACCAAAAGAATTATTTGCTCCTATAAACAAAATTACCAATCCCTACTCCATTACTGAACTTGGAAGAAGGGTAGCTATAAGCGTTTTAGAAGATGATAATTTTATAAAAAATACACTTAATAAAAACAAAGAAATCAAATCACAATTTTTAAAATCTTGGAAAAACCTTAATATATCAACTACATGTGACACAGTGTCCATATGTTTAATTGAGCATAAAAATAAAAACATAAATTTACAAAAGGAATTTGCTAAATTTAAAATAGGTGTAGTTGATGGAAGTACTTTTAAATCTTTAGGAAAAAACTCCATTAGATTTAGAATTCCAAAAGAAGAAGATATTCCAAAAGTTTTAGAAGCATTTACATATATTGACTCTCTTTAGAAATCATTATTTTTTATTTTTATATATCTTCATCAAAATTTTAACCTAATAAATTATACATAAAAGGAATGAACTCAATATGAATTCATCCCTTTTATGATATTGTCTTTTTATTTTTAGTTTATACTATTTAATTTCCTATTTTTTTCTTTGAAAAAACTTAACTACTTCCACTATTGGAATAACTGTAAATGCCATTAAAATAGATATTCCGTACTCCATTAAAGATATACTTTCTAATCCAAAGGCATTTGATAAGAATGGTATATATATTACTGCCATAGTTAGTATTAAAGAAACAGCCATTGCTCCCCATAAAAATTTATTTTGACTTTTTATTGTAAATATGGATTGTCTTCTAGATCTAAGGTTGAAGGAATGGAATATTTCCGCCATGGACATTGTCAAAAATGCCATTGTCATGCCATCAGCACTATTTACAAACTCCCAAACACCACTTTCTATATAGTGACCAACTACATAGGCTGCTATTGTAATTATGGCTATCATAAAACCTTGCCAAACCACATCAATACTAACACCTCCAGCAAATATACTTTCTTTTGAATTTCTAGGAGATCTTTTCATTATATCCTCTTCAGCTTTTTCTGTTCCTAGAGCTAGTGCTGGGAAGCAATCTGTAATTAGATTTATCCAAAGTAAATGAACTGGTTTTAAAATAACAAATCCTGCTATTGTTGCAAAGAATATGGCAACAACTTCACTTAAATTAGATGACAATAGAAATTGAATTGATTTTCTTATGTTATCATAAATTCTTCTACCTTCTTTTACTGCATGAACTATGGTTGCAAAATTATCATCAGCTAAAACCATATCAGATACATTTTTAGTAACATCAGTTCCTTCTATACCCATACCTACACCTATATCAGCACTTTTTATGGCCGGTGCATCATTTACACCATCACCTGTCATGGCTGAAATTTTACCTTTTTTCTTCCAAGTGTTTACTATTCTCACTTTATGTTCTGGCTGTACTCTAGCATACACAGAATATTTTTCTATATTCTTTTCAAATTCTTCATCGTCCATATCATTTAACATAGCTCCCATTATGGCTTCACTACTATCTTTAATTATACCTAGCTCCATAGCTATGGCCACTGCTGTATCTTTATGGTCACCTGTAATCATAATAGGTCTAATTCCTGCACTTTTACATTCTTTTATTGCATCTATAACTTCTTCTCTAACTGGATCAATCATACCTGTAAGACCTATAAATATTAAATTATTTTCCAAAGCTTTGCTACTTATTTCTTTTGGCATTTCTTCATAATACCTAATTGCACAACATAAAACACGAAGTGCTTTATGTGCCATATTTTTATTTTCTTCTACTATTTTATTAGTAATTTCTTCAGTCAAGTCTTCTACTTTATTATTTATTAATATCTTACTGCAATGTTTTAATACTACATCTGGCGCTCCCTTTGTATATTGAATAAATTTATTAGTTCCTTTATGAATGGTTGTCATCATCTTTCTATTGGAGTCAAAGGGTATTTCATCTACACGAGGTTCATCTTTTATTAAATTGTTTTTGTTTAAGTTTAATCTATATGCATAATCTACTAAAGCACATTCTGTAGGCTCTCCTACAGATTTTTTACTATGTTCATCTAATGTAGCATCACTACATAAAGCCATAGCTTTTGCAAGAAGTTTTTCATCCTCACCATAGTATTTCACTACTGTCATTTTATTTTGAGTTAAAGTTCCTGTTTTATCTGAACAAATAATCTGAGCGCATCCTAAAGTTTCTACTGCCGTCAATTTTCTAATAACAGCGCTTTTCTTAGACATATTTGTAACTCCAATGGCTAAAACTATGGTAACAACAGTGGCTAAGCCCTCTGGAATTGCAGCTACCGCTAAACTTACAGCTATCATAAATGTGTCTATAAACACCTTACCATTCAAATTAGGATATGATCTTACAACACTAAATAAGAACATAAAAATACATATACCTATTACTAAAAAACTAAGAATCTTACTAAGCTGATTTAACTTAGTTTGTAAAGGTGTTTGGCATTCCTTCGTATTACAAAGTACATTAGCTATTTTACCCATTTCTGTATTCATACCTGTTGCTGTTATAACTACTTTACCACGACCATATACTACAGAACTTCCCATATATACCATGTTTTTTCTATCACCTAAGGATATGTCTTTTTCACCTTCAGATAATTTTAACACCTCACTATATTTTGTAACAGGAACAGATTCTCCTGTTAAAGCTGCTTCTTCTATCTTCAAACTAGCACTTTCAATTATTCTTCCATCTGCCGGGACAGCATCTCCAGCTTCCAATAACACAATATCACCTACTACAACTTCTTCACTTTTAATTATACATTGCTTGTTATTTCTAATTACTTTACATGTTGAGGCCGTCATATTTTGCAATGCTTCTATAGCTTTTTCTGATTTATTTTCTTGGTATACTCCCAAGATTCCATTAATTATTACTACTATAAATATTATAAAAACATCTGCAAATGATTCATTGGCGTATGCAGCAGTTACACCAGAAACTATAGCAGCTACAATAAGTATGATTATCATAGGATTTGTTAACTCTTTAATAAATTTCATAAATAAAGGTGTTTTTTTACTTTCCTCTAACTTATTTAATCCACCCTCCCTTAACCTGATTTTACTTTCTTCTTCACTTAAACCTTTTTCATCACTTTTTAAATGTTTTAATATAACTTCATACTCTTGTAAATATTCCCTCATTATTTCTCCTCCTTTATTTTTATAAAATTTTTTATGACTTTAATCCTCTCTGTTTTTTCATATATATAAAAATGAGACTTATGCATAGAAAAATCTATACACAAGTCTCATTCTTTAAGGTAAACCAGACTGAAAATCTCAGCCAAGATGTTGATTTACCGCACACTTAATGTGGAATTACTCCCTTGAGGTATTTAGTTTTATATATTATAAATATATACTATTTATTACTATTCGTATTACATTTTTTTAATTATTTTACACTATTTTAACAATTGAAATAAAAGGTAGAACTATAAAAGTTCTACCTGCCCCCCAATTTTATATTTTATTTATTATATGGCATTTGTTGCATCATTTGTTGCATATACATATAATAATTCATCCACATATCATCATATTGATTAACATATGTTGGCATATTTACATTATCCAATGAAGGATATTTATTCATAAAGTTGCCCATACATTGCATTGGTGCCATATTATACATAGGACTTACATATGTTGAACACTGATTTTCACAATAAGAATTATCCATATCAACATATATTATTTCATCTTCACAACTACAAGTTTTTTCCACTATAGTTTCACAAGTTTTTTTACAAGGATTAACGCATCCACATGATGGTGAATATGATGGCATTGACATTTTTTCTATTCCCATATTCATCTTACAATTATTAGCCTCATATTTTTTTTCACATGCTTCTAGCTTACTACCACATTTATTTAATAGCTCCTCACATTTCTTAGACTTACTTTCGTATTCTTTTATCTTTTCACCAGCTGTTTTATAGCATTCTAATGCTTTTTCATCAAATTTTAATGCTTGATTATATAAGCATTTAGCTTTGTCATTATAAGTTTCTGCTTTTTCATATAACCATTTAGCTTTTTCACAGTTTTCTTTTGCATTTTTTTCTATACATTCAGCTTCTTTATTTAAAGCTTTGGCTTTTTCACATAATTCTTGTGCTCTTTGCATTAACTCTTTAGCTTTACATTCATCATTTTTCGATTGAGATTCATATTTATTAGCATTTTGCAATAAATTACATGCTTTTTGTGATAGTAATTTAGCACTCTTTTCGCATTCTTTGGCTTGGTTAAATGTTTGTGTTGCATCCTCTTCATACTTACAAGCTTTTTGAAATAATTCTTCAGCCTTTTTAGCTAGCTCCACACATTTATCTACACAAGTTATCTCATAATCCCCACATGGACACTCTACATAAGAAGACATTTGTTTCTTTTCAGTAGGACATGGTTTACAAGATGAAATAGGTTTGCATTCAACTACACTTTCGCAAGGTTTACAAACTTCGCATTTTTTAGTAGTTTTACATGTTTCAACTGGTTTACATGTTTCAACTGGTTTACAAGCTTCATATTGAGGAGTGCAAGAACAAGATTGTTTCTTCTTTTTTTTCATAATAAGTCATACTCCTTTTGTTGTATTTATTACATAAGCCATAAAACTTATGTTACTTATTATAATTATATGAAAAGCATGTCATCTGGTTACTTTTTATATTTAGTAAATTATATATCCTAGATAAAAGTTATAAACAATAAAGCAAATGAAAAGTATAATAGAAAAACGCTGAAAATTTACTAACATTATCTCTTTTATTTTTAAATCAATTATAGAATTTTTTATAAAAGGTATTAAAAAACATATTGTAATGCATTGAAGTGATATAAAAATCCCTATCATTATTTTAATTATATAGTAAGTATCCTTTGGTATATTTTCTATAGCCAAAATATTACTAAAAAGACTTAAAGTAATTATATTTGAAATTGAATTACTATTTGGTATGTTAAATATGTTAATAAAAATACATATAGCATTATTAATCATATTCATAATAACAGGAATATTATAAATTATATTAGATATAAAAAATACAAGTATTACAAGGGGAATTAAGTCCATTAGAATATATATTACATCATTCAAATATGATAAGGATAATTTAAGTATATTTTTATTACTTTTATTTTCATTATATTTTTTTATAGCTGTTTTTATTTTATGGCGCTTACAATTGACATTTTTATGATTAGATTTAAAATAATAACTTTGTTTCTTCTTTTTTAAAGGATAAATTCTACATATAATAAAATTACATATACACAATACTATAATTTCCATAAACAAAAACTTAATTGTTCTAATATTAATCATGTGACATAAATCTCTAGTTAAAGTTAAAGATAAAATAGAGAAATTTAAAATTGTAATGCAAGCTTCTCTTTCTCTCAGCTTACCATCTTTATATAATCTATAAGTAACAAAAGCCCCGCATACATTATTCACTAATAAATATACTAAAAAGTTCAAAAATACTTTTCCACTTACTTTAAATAATTTTTTCATAAACTTATGAGTATAAGCTTCTATAATTTCTGTTAATCCATAATCTAATAAAAATGGCATAAATAATGAGGATATAGGAAGAAGTACACTTAAATCTACAATTAAATCTTTCAGAATAAAAATAAAACTGTCATTTATAAAAAAAGTATCTTCTTTTCCAATTAAGACACTTATAAGTATTATTAAACTAAATATCTTGCATGTTATTTTGAATTTATTTATAATGTTTTTTTCCATATTTAATAAACTCTTAAAAATAGATAGTAATATAAAAAAAATCATACTTATATTTATAATCTGAGAAGCTTTATTATCTATAAAATAAGATATGTGATATATTATGGTGTCATATTGATTATTAATTTTTATAGGTATAAAAAATACTATAATACCTATTATTGAAAATATATAAATTTTATTATTATAAGTATCTTTTTTTGTATTCTCCATAATTTCACCTCTTTTTTATCTTTCACATAGAAGTACTACTTTCCTCTATTAATTAATAAAAAAACTTATTAATATTCATTATCGTTGATTATATTTAAATACAAAGGTATAATACTATAAATAGAAAATTTATTTTCGAGGTGATAGTTTGAGTGAAATAAAAAATAAAAAAACCATACTAATACTAACTGCTCAATTTGGTGCAGGCCATATTAGTGCGGCAAAAGCTATAAAACAATACATTTTAGAAAAAGATAATAATATAAACATTGTAATAGAAAATTTTATAAGTGCAAGTGTTCCTCGTATAAATAAACCCATGGTAAAGATGTATGAAAATAATACTAAGTACATTCCTGGTTTATATAATTACTATTATTACATGAAAAAATCTTTTGACTCTAAATATGATATATCTTATAAAATTTATATGCCAAAATTAGCCGAGTATATAAACAATATGAATCCAGATTTAATTATATCAACATTCCCATGCGCTGCAGCCTGTGTTAATGATTTTAATACTAAAAACCCTCATAAAAAAATACCTTCTATAACTGTTATCACAGATGTAGTGGATAGCTTAGAATGGGTATTTAAAACTACAGACATGTACTTTGTTCCATCTCACGAAATTAAAAATAGATATGTTCAAAAAGGTATGGATCCTAATATATTTAGAGTTACTGGAGTTCCTGTAAATAATAAATTTATTTGTGATAAAAAAATAAGAAGTAATAAACTTAGACTACTACTTATGGGTGGTGGAAGAGGTTTATTTGATTTTGATGAAAACTTTATACATTGGCTTGATGATTATTTGGATAAATATAAAGATATGTTAGATGTTACTATAGTAACTGGTAGTAATAAAAAATTCTATAAAAACTTAACTGTTAAAAAGCCACTTCATAATATTGATGTAAGAGGGTTTGTCACTAATATGCATGACTTAATAAAAAATTCTGACTTAATGCTAACTAAATCAGGTGGTGCTACTTTATTTGAAGCTATAAGTTCTAACACCCCTATAATAGTAAAAAATCCAAAAGTGGGACAAGAAATAGAAAATGCCAAATTTATAAGAGATAAAGGTATCGGTATTTTATACGATAATGATGAAGATTTAAAAGATTTAATAAAATCTTTATTAAATAAAGAATTAGATTCTAGAGTTGCTTTTATGGATGAAAATATTACTACATTTAAAAAGACAATACATCCAGATAAAATAGGTGACTATGTATTTGAATTACTTGATAAGAATTAAAAAATCATGTTTGTGTATGCAAACATGATTTTTTAATTCACATAAATTACTACTTAAAATAGTTAAAATTTATTACTTTTCCTTTTGTATGATCTCCATTATCAGGACCTTTAGAAGTTTTATTAATATTTAATTTTTTAGATGTATATATTACTTTTACTATTCTACATATAATTGCTACAGTAAAAATTATACCAATACAGTTAGCTACAAAATTTAAAGATGAATTACTTTCCCCACCATATACCAAAATATTAATGATTCTTAGAAGTGATACTAGTATAAAATTAGCTTCTACCATGGATGATATTTTATTTATTTCATTCATCATAGATTTTTTCTTCAATAATCTAATCATTGCTAAACTATTTTTATTTAAAGCTCTTAGAGTATCCCTTATTACAATTGTACTTAGATCTTTATTAAAAAGTCTTAATCCTGGTATTATAAAAGCTATAGATAAGAATATACATGTTTTATAAAAATATATATCGTGTGAATTTGGGTTATTATGTGATAAGAAGTATATAATTACTATAGAAAATATAAGGAATCCCGTAGTATTTACTCTGTCTTCTTTTATCTTAGTGAAAATGGAATAAATTATGGCCAATGAACATGAAACTTGAAAAGCAATTTCTGTATTATTTATAAAATTAGAATTAAAAAGCAACACTGGCGCTATAATATATATCAATATATCTCTTAATAATTTAAACTTCAATACTATCCCCCCCACTTTATAAGTATGCTAAAATTTATATTTCTTCTATTATTATATTAATTTATTTTCTATAAATTAATAATTAAATCCTTTTTCTTGTATTATAAAGTTTTTAATTTTATTATTTCTCTTTATTTACTCCATAAATAGGATTAATTCTTTTATTATTTATTTTAACTTCAAAATGAACATGATTTCCTGTTGAATTTCCTGTTGAACCTACATGAGAAATAACCTGTCCTCTTTTTACCACATCGCCTACTTTTACACTTATACTATTATTATGAGCATATAAAGTTTGCTTATTATCAAAGTGGTCAATCTCCACAACATTTCCATATCCTTTTTTATATCCTGCAAATATTACTATACCATCATCACTAGCTAGTACTTTTGTATTTTTTGGTGCAGGTATATCTATACCAGTGTGAAAACTCAATTTATTAGTTATTGGATGTACTCTATATCCATATTCTGAACTAACAAAGAAATGATTTTCTAAAGGCCATCTTCCTTTTACATAAGTTGAATCACTATTTTTTAATATTTCTTCTTTTTCCATTTTTACTTCTTTTATCAATAATTCTTTAGCTTTTTTACAATTATTTAATTCATTCTCAGAAAGTATTTTGAGTAAATTAATTTGAATATACTTTAAACTATTTATACTTACTCTTTTTTCTAAAGAAATAAAATTATAATTATTTTCAAAGCTTTTATAGTATCTTTTATTTTTTAATATATAGTTTAAATCATTTATTTTCTTATTTAAGTACTCTTCTTCCTCTGATATAGAAATTAGTTCATCCATAGTATTTTTATTTTGTCCATAGGAAATATTATTTTCAAAATTAAGCAGAAAACTTATTAATAAAATAATACTAATAAGTAACACTTTTAAATATTTATTCATTTTATACCTCCTTTTCCTATAAACATTATTATTAACTATGTTTATTTTTTTATAATCCTATCCATAATTTTACTTTTAATTAAATAAAATATATCAAGGGGCAAAGGGGGGATTTTTTATGAATATCAAAAACGGTTTATTCCTATGTATGTTATTTTTCGCAATTTTATATTGTTTTCTTTATATTCTTAGGGATATTTATTTTTCTATAGAAAATTTCCAAATGAAAAAATATATAAATAAAATATTGCCTTTTTTTACAAAGTACAATGTATTTTTCCTTGTATTCACATTTATAATTTTGGTTTTTACTTATTATAATATGTATATATCAAAACTCTTCTTCTTTATTATTTTAGTATCCATAATTTTAAGTTTTACTTTTATTTATATACCAATAAAAAAATTTAAATATACTAATTCTTTACGATTATTGTCTTATATGTTACTTATAGAGGTAATCTTAATCTGTATAGTTTAAAAACTAAAAAATACTGTGGAGTATATCCACAGTATTTTTGTAATAAGACAGTTTATATTAAAATATATTTTTAGCATAACTAACATATAATGATCTAAGTGTTTTCATATCATTGCTAAGTTCTTTTTGAAGATTAGAAACAGTTTCATAATCTTTGTTCTCTATAGCTTCAATTATTTGTGTAAATAAACATTTACTTGTTAATGTATCCTTCATCACTTTATTTTTTAACTCTGAAATCGTGTTCCAATTTACTTCATCTAGTGCATCCATGTTCTCTGTTGTATGTAATTTAACATATCCTCTTAGTCTGTCCATATGATCATGTATTATTCTAAATCTTAACTCTTTTTTCCATTTATCTATAGCACCTGCTTTAAAAGAGTTAATTATATTATCTGAAAACACATCTCCATTTTTTAATGATTTAAGTTTTTCTTCATATTTTGTGAAGTTTTGCATATTTTCATATACAGTTGCTGGTGGCTCACCAAATCTTACTCTTCTTTCTTCTTCATTATAATTTTCAAATACATCATTTTCATCTCTATAGACTCTATTTTTTTCTAAATAGAAACTTTCTTCGCCTAGTCCCTTTGAAATTTCTCTTTCTAAATCTTGTGTAGTAAGTTTACTATTTGCAACAGCTATAATTCCATCTAACATAGTTTGATAACATCCTGCTATTACTAAATAAGTATTTGAAAGAGGGTTAGGAGATCTAAGTTCAAATCTTAAAGCCTTTGGATTTTTTGCATCTCTTATAAGCCCTACAAGTACTGATCTATTTCTAGATGGTATTTCATAAGTATGACCAAGAGATGTTACTATACAAACAGGAGCTTCAAAACCTGGTACTAATCTTTCAAATCCGTCATTTGTACATGTTACAATTGGATTTAATACCTCATAGTTATGAAGTAATCCCATTAATGCCCCATATCCTATTTCATTTAAATAATCTTTTTTCATATCATTTGGGGCAAATAAGTTTTGTATCTTTCCATTTTTTAATTTAACACTTGCACCTACATGAGTATGACCCCCACTACCTGCTACTCCGTATATTGGTTTAGCTTTAAAAGTCACTTCCAATCCATTCATTGTAAATATATCTTCTATAACTTCTTTTACTATTAGTTGATTATCCGCTGCTCTAAGAGGTGAATCAAATTTCCAAGAAATTTCTAATTGTTCCATGGCATGATTTGTTTTTCCTTCTATACTAATAGAGCTTTGTATTCCTCCAACTTCCTTATGAGCCATTTCTGGATTAATACCTAAATTTTGTAATTTAATTAATGATTTTTCTAAACATGTTCTTATTATTCCATGTGTTCTTTTCCAGTATTGTTCTTTTAAACTTTGTGATACTGATAATTTTTCTAAATCAGCCTTGTCTTCTGGTGTATTAACCCAAAATTCCAATTCTGTAGCAGCAGTTAAAAGTATATCTTCTATTTCATCTACACTATTTATACCCATATTATTTATCAAATGAGGATATTTTTTAAATAAGGACATTAAAGAGTTTTTAAAATTTTTCTCAGCTTTTTGTAAAACCCCTCTAGAACAAACTTTTTTATTGTCATGTATTAAGAAAGCTGGTATTTTTAATGTTCCTATTGGAAGATTTGTATCTGGATCTATATGCTCTAAATTATAATCAACATACCATCTTGCATTAATATCCGGCATTAAATCAACTTTTGCATTATTAAGTGTAGCTATATCATATAATTCAACACTTGACCCATCAGTTTGTATAGCTGATTGTAAAAATCCTTCTACATCTTCTAAAAAAAACTCTATTGGAATTTTTTCATCTGTTGCATTTCCCCCTAAATCTACACCTACTAAAGAAACAAATCTTATATTTTTATGTTTTAACATTAATTCTTTAAATTCTTCATCACTATAATTATTTTTGTTAACATAATATAACATATCATTGTTGCTTTTCATATTTTAAACTCCCTCCAAATTTAAGCTATAATCAACGAATTATTTTTAATATTAATCAAAAATAATTCGTAATTTTATTTATTTTATTATAGATAATTTAATAATACTTCGCAATGCTTTTTTCATATTTTTTATATAATTATTAATACTATTATTAATAAAAAGTTTAACTTTTATTAATAATAGGTTATACTTAGAAATAGATATTATTATTATAGTTTGTTTTACTTTTTATTCTTTAATTATAGTATTTGCACAATTAATAGTTTAGGAGAAAAATTTTATGGAATATATAATTTTTGACTTAGAGTTTAACCAAGGATTTGACAGAAAACTAAATAAGACAATCTCTAATGAAAAATGCCCTTTTGAGATTCTTCAAATAGGTGCTGTTAAATTGGACTCTAACTTAGATATGATTGATACTTTTAATACTTTTATTAAACCTAATATATACAAGGAAATCCACCCTTTTATAAAAAAGATGACTAATATAACTAATGAAGATGTTAAAAATGCTCCAAACTTTTGTGAAGCATTTAATATGTTTAAATCATTTATGGGTAATGAAAAAAATATACTTTGCGTTTGGGGTAATGGTGATTTAAAAGAATTATATAGAAATATTAAGTATTATAATCTATCAACAAACAATTTATCTAATACTTATATAAATGTTCAGCATCATGCATCTATTTATTTTAATAATCCAACGGGAAAAAGTATAGGACTTCAAAATGCAATTACTTTATTAGAATTAAATCAAGATAAGTCTTATCATAATGCTTTAAACGATGCTTATTATACTTCTCTAGTATTTAAAAAAATTTTTAATGATAAAATAGAGATTAAAAAATATAACTTTGACAATGAGTCTAAAAAGAAAACTGTCGTAAAGAAAAAAATTAATTATGATAATATTTTTAATGAATTCAAAAAGATTCTTAATAGAGATTTGAGCAAAGAAGAGAAAAAAATTATTCATTTAGCTTATAAAATGGGACGAAGAAGTGCATCTTCTAAAGAAAAGAACAATATAAAAGATTAAAAAATCCTTCCTTTATTTTTGGGAAGGATTTTTTTATTTAAAGTATATTATTATTTTATTACTAATTCCACAGGGCAGTGATCTGAACCTAATACTTCTGTATAAATTGAAGCTGAAACAAGTCTATCTTTCAATCTTTCAGATGTGCAGAAATAATCAATTCTCCATCCTGCATTTTTCTCTCTAGCTTTAAATCTATAAGACCACCATGAATAAATATTTTCTTTATCTGGATAGAAATATCTAAAAGTATCTATAAATCCTGAATCTAAAAACTTTGTAAATTTATTTCTTTCTTCATCTGTAAACCCTGCATTTTTTCTATTTGTCTTAGGATTTTTTAAGTCTATTTCTTTATGAGCAACATTTAAGTCACCACATACTATTACTGGCTTTTTGCTATCAAGTTCTACTAAGTAATTTCTAAAATCATCTTCCCATTGCATTCTGTAATCAAGTCTTTTTAATTCATTTTGAGAATTTGGAGTATATACTGTTACCATATAAAATTCATCAAACTCTAAAGTAATAACTCTACCCTCTTGGTCATGTTCTTCAATGCCTATACCGTAAGTTACACTAATAGGTTTATTCTTTGTAAATATGGCAGTTCCTGAATACCCCTTCTTTTTAGCATAATTCCAATACTGATGATACCCATCTAAATTTAAGTCTATTTGATTTTCTTGTAGTTTTGTTTCTTGTAAACAAAATATATCAGCATCAACTTCATTAAAAAACTCCATAAAGTTTTTATTTACACATGCTCTTATTCCGTTAACATTCCATGATATAAGTTTCATTTTTTCTCCTTATTTTTAACTAAATTTTAATGTTTTTGCTATATCTTCTGATTTTACAGATGATACATACATTCCTGTACTAAGCTCAAATCCACCAAAATTAAATTTTCTTGGCACTATGTGAATATGTACATTATACTTATTTTTATAGTCATATTCTTCATTTACAGGATGGCTATGAATATATAAATTAAATGGACAATTTCCATATACTTCATATATTTTTGTAAATAATTTTTTCATAATTATAGATAAATCTTTTAATCTTTCATCATCTATATCATAAAAATACGTATTATCTTTAAATAAAATTACTGTATCCCCTGTTAATTTACAAACTTCTGGTATAAATACTAGAAAATTTTCATTATTGTAAACAACTCTTTTTTCATACTTAATTTCTTCTTTAATAATATGTTCATACATATTTATACCCACATTTGAATAAAAATCTTCACAAACTTTATACTCATTTTCCAAATTGTGTGGAATAATTGGTAAAGATAAAATTTGCGAATGAGGATGCATTAAAGAAGCCCCAGCTTCTCTTAAATAATTTTTAAAAAGACAAATATATTTAGTGTCTTTATCCTCTTTAAAAGCTTTAAATCTATCTTTATACACCAACAATAAGTTATAAAATTCTTCTTGTGTCATATTAAAAAAATTACCATTGTGTTTATATGTATCTATTATTACCTCATGATGACCTTTTATCTTATTAATAGGATTTTCATCTATAATAGGATATTTATTTTTTACTGATTTTACTATCCATTCATTATTTATTTTTATTACAGATGTCTCTTCTTCTATATATTCTTCATTCCCTCGACAAAAGGGACATGTTTTGTTATACTCCTTATCTTCATTCTCATTTTTATCTTCTATAATCTTGTCCATAGGTCTATTTGATCTTTCCCTAGCAATTATTACTTGATTATTATTTAATGTATCTACAGCAAGTTCTTTCATTATAAACTCCTTTATTATAGCCTATTTAAAACATTTTTATTAAACTCCCTTAAATAAATTATATTTTAACAATTTTTTTTTGTAAATATTATCTATCATGTCTTTAAGTAATTTATTATGTTATATGTTTATACTTATTATATAAAGCTATACTACAAATCTTATTATAATAGTTAATTTTATTATTAAATTTATATTTTTTATAATAATGCAGTTTTTTAATAATTGTGCTACGATTAAATTAGATTGAGATATAATAATCAATTTATATGTTGATAAGGGGGAATATTTAAATGAAATTTTCAAAGAGACTTAGTTCAATGCAAGAGTCACCAATAAGAAAATTAGCACCATTTGCTACAGCTGCTAAAGCTGATGGAGTAAAGGTATATCACTTAAATATAGGCCAACCTGACATTATAACTCCAGTGGGATTTTTCGATGCAGTTAAAAATTTTGATAAAGAAGTATTAGAATATGCAGGTTCACAAGGAATACCTGAATTAATTGAAGCTATAAGAAAATACTACACTACATACAACATGGATTTTAAAAATGAAGATATTATAATCACTAATGGTGGTAGTGAAGCTTTATTATTCGCCTTTATGGCTGCCTGTGATCCAGGAGATAATATTTTAGTTCCAGAACCATTCTATACAAACTACAACGGATTTGCTCAATGTTTAAACGTGGAAATCAAATCTATAACTACAGTTGCAGAAAATGGCTTTCACCTACCTTCTAAAGAAGAAATATTAGCTAAAATAGATGATAAAACTTCTGCAATCTTAATTGTTAATCCAGGAAATCCTACAGGATGTGTTTATACTAAAGAAGAAGTTCAAATGATAGCTGATATAGCTAAAGAAAAAGACTTATGGATAATAGCTGACGAAGTATATAGAGAATTCGTTTATGAAGGACTTGAATATACTAGCTTTGGTAATATGAAAGAAGTTGAAGATAGAGTTGTTATAATAGATAGTGTTTCTAAGAGATATAGCGCTTGTGGTGCTAGAATAGGCTCTATAGCTTGTAAAAATAAACAATTTATGGCTGAAGTTATGAAAGTATGCCAAGGAAGACTTTGTGTTGCTACTATAGAACAACTTGGAGCTGCCGCTTTATACGACACTCCTAAATCTTATTTCAAAGAAGTTAATGATGAATATAGAAAAAGAAGAGATGTATTATATGATGAATTAATGAAGGCTGAAGGTGTAATTTGTGAAAAACCTATGGGTGCATTTTATATCGTAGCTAAATTACCTGTTGAAAATGCTGAAGACTTCGTTGCTTGGACATTAAAAGAATTCAGAAGAGATAATGAAACTGTTATGTGTACACCTGCTGAAGGATTCTATTCAACTCCAGGTCTAGGTAAAAATGAAGTCAGACTTGCTTATGTATTAAAAGAAGAAAGTCTTAGAAGAGCTGGTCAGTTATTAAGAGAAGCCTTAGAAGAATACACTAAGTTAGAAAAAGAAACTGCTTTAGCTAAAGCTTAATATATATTTATAAATTCATTTCTTGAATTAAAAAACCATCTTATTTTTATAAGATGGTTTTTTTAAGTATTAATTTAATTCTTCTTTATTTAGTATGTATTGAAGAGTTTCTAAAGCTTCTTGATATTTTATTCTATCACTTTCATCTAATCTATCTAGTTTTTGTTCTAAATCATTGCTTAGCTTACTAGTGAAATCTACAGCTAATTTCTCCCCTTCTTCAGTTATCATTATCATGTATTTTCTTCTGTCTGATAGATCCTTTTCCCTATAAACATAACCCTTTTTAGTTAAATCATCTATCATGCTTGTTAAACTACCTTTTTCTATGTTTAATTTAGCACATAATTCTGTCATACTTATACTTCCATGATTTTTTATAAATACTAAAGCTTTTAATTGTGTTTTATTAACATTATATAATGCCGAATATTTTTTTAGGTATTCTAAGTATAGACTTGAATAAATTTTAGGGAATGTTTTTGATAAAAACCCTATTGTATTTGTTACTATACAGTTCATTTAATCACCTCAGATGCTTAATTTATTAACTTTTTTACCACTTCTATAGTTTACAATAAAAATATTTCCAGTACAATACTTTTTAAAAATATATCTATTGTTATATTTAATATTATTTTAGCTTATATTTAAATTTTGTCATAAAAAATTCGCTTCGCTCATGTCGCCAACGTCTAAGTCTTCGCTACCGCTTCAGACTTATCCCGTTGCTCAAAATTTACTTTTTTACTACGAATTATACATATTGATAATACTTAATTGTAGGAGTTTTCTACAATAAAAATGATAATATAGTGTCCTAGTAAGTAAAAAATAAAGAGCCAAATGGCTCTTTATTTTTTATAATTTATACTTTTAAATCTACTTCTAAACCAATACAATCTTTAAATTCTGATATAGCTGGTTCTAAATATTCGTTAACAAATTCAACAACTTGCTCAGGTGCTCTTCCTACGAAGTTCATAGGGTCTAAAATAGATAATATCTCATCTTTATTTAACATGCTAAATGCATCATCTTCAATAATTAAATCTATTAAATTATTGTTTAAACCTTCATGTTTCACCCTATAAGCAGCTTTCATAGATAACTCTCTTATTACCTCATGTAGTTCTTGTCTATCTCCGCCTCTTTTTACAGCTTCCATAAGTATGTTTTCTGTAGCCATAAATGGTAATTCTTCATCTATATGTTTTCTTATCATATTTTCATATACAACTAGACCATCTGTTACATTTATACCTATTTCAAGTATAGCATCTGTTGCCATAAACGCTTGTGGTATAGCAAGTCTTTTATTAGCAGAATCATCTAAACTTCTTTCTAACCATTGTGTAGCTTCAACTAAAGCTGGTGAAATTGATTCTGATATTATATATTTTGATAAAGAAGCTATTCTTTCACTTCTCATAGGATTTCTTTTATAAGCCATAGCAGATGACCCTATTTGATTTTTTTCAAATGGCTCTTCTATTTCTTTTAAACTTTGTAATAATCTTATATCATTTGTCATTTTATGCATACTTTGAGCTATTCCAGCTAGTACATTTAAAACTTGAGAATCTAATTTTCTTGTATAAGTTTGTCCACTTACTTTATAAGATTCTTTATATCCCATTTTTTCACATACTATTTTATCTAACTCTTTTATTTTATCTGCATCGTTTTCAAATAAACTCATGAAACTAGCTTGAGTACCAGTTGTACCTTTAACTCCTCTAAGTTTCATATTATCAAGTCTATAATTTAAGTCTTCTAAATCTATTATTAAATCTTGTGCCCATAAAGTAGCTCTTTTACCTACTGTTGTAAGCTGTGCTGCTTGGAAATGAGTAAATCCTAAAGTTGGAACATCTTTGTATTTTAAAGAGAATTCTTTAAGGTTATCTATTAAGTTAACAAGCTTTACTCTTATTAATTTTAAAGCTTCATTCATTTGTATTACATCTGTGTTGTCTCCAACATATGCTGAAGTAGCACCTAAATGTATTATACCTTTTGCTTTTGGGCATTGTAATCCATAAGCTTTTACATGACTCATTACATCATGTCTTACTTCTCTTTCTATTTTTCTTGCTTCATCAAAATTTATATCATCTACATGAGCTTTTAATTCTTCAATTTGCTCATCTGTTATATTTATTCCTAATTGCTTTTCTCCTTCAGCTAATGCAATCCATAACTTTCTCCAAGTTGAAAATTTAAATTGTGGAGAAAAAATATAACTCATGTTTTTACTACAATATCTGTCTGTTAAAGGATTTGAATATGTTGTATATTTATTATCTATCATTTTTATACCGTCCTTATTCATTTATTCTACAAAGACTATTATACATAATATAACGAACTATAACAATATTTTTTATTTATTTGTTCACATTATTTTTTATTTAATTTAAAATTATCTTTTTCTAGCAGATAATCTATACTTTCACTATCCACAAAATTCAGTACATGTTTATATCTAATAGCATAGTATTTATCGCTCCAGCCAAGCTGTTTTTTTATATCTTCTTTATCTGCACCAAGCATTAAAGAAATGGCTGCATATGAGTGTCTCAAATCCTTTGCAGAATACTGTGGTAAACCAGCCATTTCAAAAGCTTTTTTAACTATAAGTCTTACATTTCTATCTGTAATAGACTGACTTTTTTGTGTGGTAAATATGTATTCATCAGTAGGTATTATTATTTCACTAAGACCTGAAAAATATCTATAACTTTCTATTAATTTAAAACAATAAGGATGTAGTTTTACTACTCTCTCTTTTTTACCTTGTCCTAATCTTACATAGAAATTATCTTCTTCATCGACAATTAAATCCTTCCACTTTACTTTTACTAGCTCATTTAATAAACAACCTGTTGTAACAAGAAATACCATTATTAATCTATCTCTTGCATTTAATTTATATAATGAGTCTATAAGCTTATTAATTTCTTGTATGCTTAGTACATCTTTTTTACCTTTTTCTCTTGTCACCATAGGTTTTTTTACAAAGGTAAATGGGTTTATCTCTATATATTTTTCCCTCTTCATAAAAGCATAAAAACTATGCAAATAACTAAAAATTTTCTCACATGTTGAAAGAGCATATTCTTCTTCAATGGATGATATGAAATCTCTACATTCATTTTTAGTTACTTCCAATAAATCTTCTACTTTGCTACTCTCTTTAAATAAGATTATTTTACTTAAGTAGTCTTTTTTTGTTGCTGGTGTCATTTTTATTGAGAATAATTGAAATATTTCATACTCTTTATTACTTAATATGTAATTTTCCTCCATAATATCTCCTTCTATTATTCTTTATTTATAGAATCTACTATTATTTTTATCAATTCACTAGAATTCTCATTAAAAGTAGTAGTAATCGTTAAATACTCACTAGCTCTATTCATTACCATATATATTTTATTTAAATCTCCTACAAAATCATTAACTTGATAGTCTTGATCATTTTCACTTATTGTTTGATTATATAACATCTCTAATTCGCAGAATACCACAGCTTTAAACTCTAAATTTTTAATAAAATATAAATTAGATATAGTTATTCCACTTCTTTTAGCATGTTTAGTTAAATTTTCATCCCCCATAATATATGGTATACTTACATCATCCAATGCTTTTCTTAATAAATATTGGAAATATATTGTCTTACCATTTTTTAATCTTTTCTTGTTATAAGGAAATACTATGGCTATATCGCTATAGTTTAATCCTTTATTATTTAGCAAATATTTAATTTCCCATAATATAGAGCTAATCTGGTCTTCTAAATCCTCAGCTTTTACTATTTGTGCCATAATTCCATCTTTCATAATAGATTTACTTGGCTTGTATATTTCTCTTTTTATATTATTTCTTAAAGATTTTATATATTTATTGGCATTTTTACAGAATTCATTAGAAAAATCAACAATTGCTTTTTTCTGTCTATAGTTTTCATCAAGTAAAACTTCTTCATCAAACTCTATATAATCTAATGTTTTTTTGAATATATTTACATTATTATAAATATTTAAATATTCACAATAATACATATTAAAGATATATTTTTTTTCATATAAAAACTCTTGAATAAACTCCACATATTTTTGCTCAAAACATTCGCTCTCATCTATAAATATACCTTTGTACATTCTTTTATTTTTTATAACATTTTTAGCTTGTTTTATTAAATTATTAAAAGTTTTTTCATAATCCTTTTTTAGCATATTATGGTCTAATACTAAATTATATCTTTTAGATAATTTAAATACAAAAGAAGAAATCGTATGTACTTCTAAATTATTATTTTCTTTATATAATAATTTGATGCTTTCTTTCAGTTGATTACAAAGTTGTTTTGTGTGAGTAAAAATTACAAAGTTATGATGTGGATAAATACGAGCTAATTTTATTGCTCTACTAAGCATAATAGTAGTCTTTCCACTTGCCGTTGGACCTTGAATCAATGATTTACCATAATTTATACTTAAGGCCTTCTCTAATTGATTATTAGTAAGCATATTAGCCGTATAAGTGTAATCATCTTGAGAAAAAGTAATTTTCTTAAACTCTTTATTAAGATGATAAGCACCATTTAGTTCATAATACTCAGGACATATATCCAATAAATATAGGTTTAATTCTATTTCATTATTTTCTTCACTTAAATATTTTTCTAATTCTTTAGGTTTATTTATTATATTCTTTAATTTATTTTTATCTATTATATTATTATTTACAAACTCCTCAAAACCATAGTCATCTTCTATAGTTACATATGGCATAATAAATACATAATTAAAACTAATATTGCTATGTAATTGAGCCATCTTCAACTTTAATAGTTCATTTTCTTCATTCATTACTTCTATTAGTTCTTCATCTAATATGGAAAACAAATCTTCACTAGTATCCATGAACTTAACAAAAAGTATTTTATTATCCTTAATATATAATAAATCTGTATTAATTCCTCTAAAAGGAGTAACTTTTGGCACTACATTTGTATTGTCATTAATTTTTTCGTAAAAAATTTTTTCTACTTCTTTTACTCTCAATGCATCTAATTGTGAATCTATTTTTATATTTTGTCTCAATTTGCATTCCCCCTTTATAGTAATTATATCATTTAAACATATATTTTACTATATTATCAAATATATACATTTCGTTACAATAAATTTCCCTAAGTATTAAAAAAAGGAGAGTGAAAACTCTCCTTTTAATTATTTAGCATATTCTATAGCTCTTGTTTCTCTGATTATACTTACTTTTATTTGACCTGGATATTCAAGCTCATCTTCAATTTGTTTAGTCATCTTTCTAGCTAATAAATGAAGTTCTTCATCATTAATAGCTTCAGGTTTAACCATTATTCTTATTTCTCTACCAGCTTGAATTGCATAAGATTTTTCTACACCTTCATAAGAGCTAGCTATTTCTTCAAGTTTTTCTAATCTCTTAATATAAGCTTCTAAAGTTTCTCTTCTTGCTCCTGGTCTTGCTGCAGATATAGCATCTGCTGCTGTAACTAGTACTGCTTCAACACTTTGTGGCTCATAATCTCCATGGTGAGTACTCATAGCATGTATAACTTCCTTAGATTCTTTATATCTTCTAAGTAAATCCATACCTATTTCAACATGTGTACCTTCCATTTCATGATCCACAGCTTTACCTATATCATGAAGTAATCCAGCTCTTTTAGCTAATTTTATGTCTGCACCTATTTCCGCAGCCATAATTCCAGCTATATGAGCAACTTCTATTGAATGCTTTAATACATTTTGACCATAACTAGTTCTATAGTTTAGTCTACCTAGTAATTTAACTAATTCAGGATGTAGAGAATGTACACCAGTTTCAAATATAGCTTGTTCACCATATTCTTTTATGATGTTTTCCACTTCTTTTCTTGATTTTTCAACCATTTCTTCTATTCTTGCTGGATGTATTCTTCCATCTGATATTAGTTTTTCTAATGCAATTCTTGCAACTTCTCTTCTAATAGGATCGAACCCTGATAAAATCACAGCTTCTGGAGTGTCATCAATTATAAGATCTATACCTGTTAAAGTTTCTAATGTTCTTATATTTCTTCCCTCTCTACCTATTATTCTCCCCTTCATTTCATCGTTAGGTAAATTAACTACTGTAACAGTAGTTTCTGCAACATGATCTGCTGCACATTTTTGAATAGCATAGCCTATTATTTCTCTAGATTTCTTTTCAGCTTCTTCTTTAGCTTGAGTTTCTATATCCTTTATCATTATAGACATTTCATGTCTTACTTCTCTTTCAGCATTTGCAAGAATTATTTCTTTAGCTTTTTCAGATGTAACTCCAGATATATCTTCAAGTTTTTCAAGCTGTTTAACTTTTATTTCTTCTACTTCTTCTTCTTTCTTTTGTACTGATTTTAGTTTTTCATTTAAACTAAATTCTTTACTTTCTAGGTTTTGTTGCTTTCTTTCGATAGCTTCTTCCTTTTGAAGAACTCTTCTTTCATATTTTTGAACTTCATTACGTCTTTCTCTTTGCTCTTTTTCAGCGTCAGTTCTCCATTTATGAATTTCTTCTTTTGCTTCTAATAATTTTTCTTTTTTTATTGTTTCTGAGTCTTTATTTGCTTTATCTATTATATCATTGGCTAGAGCTTTAGCTTCACCAATTTTAGTTTCAGATATGTTTTTTCTAACAAAATATCCAACTATAATACCAATAGCTAAACCAAGTATGCTGGCTATTATTTCTATGACATCCACCTCCTTTGTAATAATCCCAAAATATCAATATCATTCTTTAACATCATTTAAATTATGCCCTTTTTAGACTAGAAGGCCCAAGTTTAAAATTTAATAAAGTTTCTTTATCTATAATCTTGGAATACTTTAAATAAAACCATCTTAATTTAAAATATTTTATCCTCATTTAATTTTATAATTTTTTCTATATCATGTCAAGTTTATAGGAGGTGTGTATATATTTTTATTATTCAATTTCTTGATTTTCTTCAACTATTGTTTTATCAAGGTTATAATGTTCTCTAACTTTAGCATTAATTTCATCTGTTAAATCCATATTATCTGCTAAGAACTTCTTAACATTTTCTCTACCTTGTCCAAGTTTTATATCATTATATGCGTACCAAGATCCTGATTTTTTAACTATATCTATATCAGCAGCAATATCTAATAAATCACCTATTTTAGATATACCTTCCCCGTACATTATATCAAATTCAGCTTGTTTAAATGGTGGAGCAACTTTGTTTTTAACAACTTTTACTCTAGTTCTATTTCCTAAAACTTTATCACCTTGTTTTATACTATCTATTCTTCTTACATCAAGTCTTACTGATGAATAGAATTTAAGAGCACGTCCACCTGTAGTAGTTTCAGGATTACCAAACATTATACCAACTTTTTCTCTTAACTGGTTAATAAATATAGCAACACAATTAGATTTTTTAATTGATCCTGTTAATTTTCTTAATGCTTGAGACATAAGTCTTGCTTGTAAACCTACGTGAGAATCTCCCATTTCTCCTTCAATCTCAGCTTTTGGAACTAATGCTGCAACTGAGTCAACTACTATTATATCTATAGCACCAGATCTTATTAATGCCTCTGTTATTTCTAGAGCTTGTTCCCCTGTATCTGGTTGAGATATTATTAAGTTATCTATATCTACACCTAAAGCTTTAGCATAAACTGGATCTAGAGCATGTTCTGCATCTATGAATGCTGCTATACCACCATTTTTTTGCGCTTCAGCTACTGTATGTAGAGCAACTGTTGTTTTACCTGAAGATTCTGGTCCATATATTTCAACTATTCTTCCCTTTGGAAGTCCACCTATACCAACTGCTATGTCAAGTCCTATTGAACCTGTTGATATAGCTTCAACACCCATTGATGATGCTTCCCCAAGTCTCATAACTGACCCTTTTCCAAAATCTTTTTCTATTTTTCCTAAAGCCTGATTAAGGGCTTGTAACTTTTCTTGTTCTATACTCATATTATTCATCCTTTCTTTTTCTAACAAACATTTGTTCTATTTATCATACTTATTATATCCTATAAAACTTTCGTAGTCAATTGAATTTATACTTGTAAAAACTCATACAATAAAAAAATTTATTTTTATTAAACTACTACATGTTTATTACACCTCATATATACAACTTCATGTTTTTATTACTATCATAGCCACCCATTAATTAAAGTCTTATACTCATAATATATATTATAAGTTATTTTTTCTGTAAAGACGTACATTTATATTTATAAACTTATAATCTATCTTTTATACGAATATTTTTTATTTTCTAAAAAAATCCTTCCTTAATTTAATCAAGGAAGGATTTTTTGTTTATTTACTATTCATAAATAATTCTTTATTTTTATATAAATAATCTATACCTGAGTATAAAGTAAATATTGTTGCAATTATCATAAATATTGTTCCTATTTGTAATAATAAATTGTTATTTATATTTGCTCCAAATAATAATATTATTATTGCCAACATTTGACTAATAGTTTTAATTTTACCCCCACCACTTGCAGCAATAACTTTTCCATCAGCTGCAGCAATAGCTCTTAATATACTTACAGTAAGTTCTCTTGAAACAATAATTATAACCATCCATCCAGCAACTAAATTTGATTCTATCATACATATAAGTGCTGATATTACTAATAATTTATCTGCTAGAGGGTCCATAAATTTCCCAAAGTCAGTTACTAAATTATTTTTTCTTGCAATATATCCATCTAGGGCATCTGTTATGGATGCAATAATAAATATTAAACAAGCTATTAAATAATGATTAGTTATATTACTTATCATTATTATTATAAATACCGGTATTAACAAAATCCTAAGTAATGTTAATTTATTTGGCAAATTCATCTTGAATATCCCCCATTAAATCATACTCTAGAGCTGTATTTATTTTTACATTTACAAAGTCTCCTGGTTCTAATTCAGTATGAGATTTTACATATACGATACTGTCTATTTCTTCTGCATCAAACTGAGTTCTTCCCACATAAACATTATTTTCTATTTGTTCTTCTATTAAAACTTCATAAGTATTTCCTACTTTGTTTTTGTTTATTTCTTCAGAGATTTCTTGTTGTATCATCATTATAGTATCTCTTCTTTGCTCTTTTACTTCTTGTTCTAAATGATTTGGAAGTTTATCTGCTGCTGTTCCTTCTTCTCTTGAATAAGGGAATACACCAAGTTTATCAAACTTAACTTCTTTAACAAATTCCACAAGCTCCTCAAAGTCTTTTTCATCTTCTCCTGGGAATCCCGTTATTAAAGTTGTTCTTAATGTTGCATTTGGTATAGCACTTCTAATCATATTAACTTTTTCTAATAATTCTTCTTTAGTAGTTTGTCTATTCATTAGTTTTAATATTTTATTACTTGCATGTTGTATTGGCATATCAAAGTAAGAACAAATATTATCATGTCTTCTTATTACATCAACTAACTCTTTTGTTATTGACTCTGGATATGAGTACATTATTCTTATCCATTTTAATCCTTCTATTTTTGCAAGTTCTTCTAATAACTGTGGAAGTCTAGCTTCACCGTATATATCTGATCCATACATCGTTGAATCTTGCGCTATAACTACAAGCTCTTTTACTCCATTTTCTGCAAGAGATTTTGCTTCAGCTACTATGTCTTCTATTTTTCTACTTTTTTGTTTTCCTCTTAATTTAGGTATTATACAATAAGTACAGTGCTTATCGCATCCTTCACTTATTTTTAAATAAGCCATATATTCTGGTGTAGAAACATATCTTGGAAGATCTTCATTGTAAACAACTTCTATATCTTTTAAAGATACTATTTGCTTTTCTTTTTGTAATCCTTCTAATATCTCATCTATATTTTGATAACTTCCTGTTCCTACTATGGCATCTATTTCAGGTATTTCTTGTTTTAATTCATCAGAATATCTTTGTGCTAAACATCCTGTAACTATAAGTAATTTTAAATTTCCAGTTTCTTTAAGATTTGCAAATCCTATTATTGTATCTATAGATTCTTGTTTTGCTGATTCTATAAATCCACATGTATTTACTAATATTACATCTGCTTCTTCAAAATCTCCTGTTAATTTATATCCTTTTTTATTTAATATACCCATCATTATTTCTGCATCTACTAGGTTTTTTGAACAACCTAATGATTCTAGTGCTATTTTTAACATTGTTTAACTCCTTCCGCTGCTGTCTTATGAAAACTAGTTAATTTATCTTTTATGTCTTTTATGTTTTCAAATATTATTACGTCATTATATTAATATATAATCATCATTATATTCTTTTTCTCTTATTACATCAATAAAAATTGTGTTTTCAAACTCTAAAATATTCTCTATATTGATTATTTTCAGGTTTTATTGTTCTTCTAATTTAGCTAACTCTTCCATTGTTATTAATACTTTTCTAGGTTTACTTCCTTCACTCGGTCCAACTATACCTCTTTCTTCCATAGAATCAATTAGTCTAGCCGCTCTATTAAACCCTATTTTATATTTTCTTTGAAGCATTGAAGATGATCCTTGACCACTTTGTACTACAAAAGCAATGGCATCTTCTAAAAATTCATCTACATCATCATTTTTTATATTAGCAGTTTTTGATATAGTTTGAATTATTTCTTCTTCATACTTAACTTCTTCTTTTACTTGACTCTTTACAAAGTTTATTACTTTATCTGAATCCTCTTCAGATATATAAGCTCCTTGTAATCTAACTGGTTTAGCTGCTCCTAGTGGATAGAATAACATATCACCTTTTCCAAGTAATTTTTCAGCTCCACCCATATCTAATATTGTTCTAGAGTCAGTTTGTGATGAAACTGCAAAAGCAATTCTAGATGGAACATTGGCTTTTATTACTCCTGTTATTACATCTACAGAAGGTCTTTGTGTAGCTATAATTAAATGCATACCTGCAGCCCTTGCCATTTGTGCTAATCTACAGATATAATCTTCCACTTCATTTGCACATGCCATCATTAAGTCGGCAAGCTCATCTATAATTATTACTATTTTAGGAAGTTTAGTCTCACTTTTTGAGTTATAACTAGTAATATCTTTAACACCAATCTCTGCAAATAATTTATATCTTTTATTCATCTCTACAACTGCCCAACTTAAAGCATTTGCTGCTTTTTTAGGATCAGTTACAACTGGTGATAATAAATGAGGAATTCCATTATAATGAGCTAGTTCAACTACTTTTGGGTCTATAAGTAATAATTTAACCTCATCAGGTGTAGCTTTATATAATAAAGAGTTTATTATTGTATTTATACAAACTGATTTACCTGAACCTGTAGCCCCTGCCACAAGTAAGTGAGGCATTTTACCTATATCTGCTATAACAGGATTTCCACTTATATCTTTTCCTAGTCCTATAGAAAGAGACGAGTCATTTTCTTTAAACTCTTTACTCGCAAGAACATCTCTAAGTCCCACAACTTGAGGCTCATCATTTGGAACCTCTATACCTATAGCACTTTTCCCTGGAATAGGAGCTTCCATTCTTATGCTTTTTGCAGCTAAAGAAAGCGCTATATCATCACTTAAGTTTACTATTCTACTTACTTTAACACCTGGATTTGGTTGTACTTCATATCTAGTTATTGTTGGACCTAAAGTTACTTGACCCATTTTTGTATCTACACCAAAATTAGATAATGTCTTAATTAATAAAGATGCATTTTCTAATGCCTTTCTTTTATCATTTTCATTACCTTTGTGACTAATTTTAGTCAATAAATCTAAACCTGGCTTTTTATAATTTTCATAACTTGATTGACTATTTATTTCTAATTCATTAGTATTAACTAAATTTATAGGTGAAGTCTTCTCTAAAGTTATATTATTATTAGCTCTAATATTTGGGTTTGTGTTTTGTAAATCTTTTAGTACATCTAATTCTGGCATACTATTTGTACCTTCTAAAATTTCTAAATAATCATCATCACTTTTATTAAAACCTACAATTTTTATAGTTTTGTCTTCATCAACTAAAGTTGAGTCTACTATAGTATTTTCTACTTCTTCGTTTTTGTGAAGAACATTTTTGAAAAATCCTTTTTTATTTTTTTCTACTTGAGTAGTTTCATCAACTTCTTCAGTCATTAAATTAATTGCAGACTCTTTTAAATTTGACATCTTATCTTTTACACTTACATTTCCACTTTTAATTTTATTTATTTTTTCACTGCTGCCTTCTATTAAGTCTTTCAATGAAATATTAAAAGTATACATAACTGTAATAAATAAAGTAAATAAGCTTATTAACCAACCACCTGTTAGTCCAATTACTTCTTTAATAAAATATGCTATTGTCGATGTAATTAAGCCTAGGCCTGTTCCATTGATACCCATTTGCATAACATCTGCATACATATTAGCTTTTAGAGGATTTTCTATTGGTATTTTTCTTGCATTAAATAATCCATAGAAAACAAATAGAAATGCTATAAAAATATAAACTGTTTTACTTTTTTTCATTCTATAAACATATTCATTTCTTTCGAAAAATCCTAAAACACCTATAATTATTATTAATACTGGAATAAGTATAGCAAGAGCTCCAAATAACCCTTTAAAAGTATCTTGTATAAATTGACCTATAAGACCCATAGAATTTGAGTTTAAACTATATAATAAGAAAATTCCTATAAATATAGTTACTAGATTGTAATATTCACCTGAAACTATTATTTTGTCCTTGTTATACTTTTTTTTGTTCTTAGCGCCTTTACTTTTTTTCTTAGCCACCAATCTCACCTCTTATTTCTTATACCCTATCAATTCAAATTAAAAGTGTTAATGGCATTCATTAACACTTTTAATTATTAAATCATTATATCACATATTACTTATTTTAAACAAATCTTATTTATTTCCTTCATTTTTATCTTCTTTTATTAATTCTCTTAGTTTAGCTAAAGCTTCTTTAAGTCCACCAACTTCATCAATAAGACCACATTCTACTGCTTCCTTTCCTATAAGTACACTTCCTACATCACTTACAAGTTCATCTTTAGCATTCATAAGTTTATTTAATTCTTCTCTTTCAATGTTGGAAGTTCTTGTTATAAATTCAACTATTCTTTCTTGCATTTTCTTAAAGTATTCAAAAGTTTCATTAACTCCTATTACAAGGCCATTTGTTCTAATTGGATGAACTATCATTGTAGCAGTTGGTGCTATATAAGAATAATCTCCTGATGTTGCAAGAGGGACACCTATAGAATGACTTCCCCCTAATACTAATGTAACTACTTTTTTAGATATACTATTTATTAACTCCGCCATGGCAAGACCTGCTTCCACATCTCCACCAACAGTATTTAAAATTACAAGAATTCCTTTAATTTCACTACTTTCTTCTACTGAATATAAAAGAGGAATTATATGCTCATATTTTGTGGATTTTTTTTGTGGATTTCCAACAAAGTGCCCTTCAATTTCTCCTATAATTGTTATACACTGAATTTCTTTTGGCGAATTAGAAGGCATATTAGGTACTCCCATTTGTTTTATATCTTGAATTTTATCACTATCATTTTCTTCATTATTTTCATTTGTATTATTTGATGATGTATTTTTTGATTTATTATTATCAGATTCAAATTGAATATTATTTAAATCATAACTATTATAATTATCTTTATTTATGTATTCATTCATATTATTTTCTCTTTTTATCATTTATTTCACCTCATATATATATATTTAATTTTATATTTCCCAATGAGTATGAAATAATTCTATACTTTTCACAAAGCAAAATCTTATAGTATTCAAACTTTCATTATAATTTATATTCATAATAATATTTTTACTAAAGGTAAGATAAAAATAAATTTAAAAATAATAATTATATAAACAATAACAAAGCGTTTATTTTATAATTACTAAAATACCCTATACAGATAAATATATCTACTATTTTTCTGTATAGGGTTTATTTAAATTTAATATATCTTAATTTATTTCTTATTAATCTGTAAACTCTTTGTGAATAGCATGAACTGTATTTATCATATCTTCTTCTTTTACTAAACATGTAAGGCATGTATATGAATCTGATGATTGTAAAAGTGAAATTCCTGCTTTTGATAAAGATCTAACTATTCTAGCAATTACACCAGGAGTTTCTGTTATTTTGGAACCAATTAATGTTACTTTTGCACAGTGTTTTCTAACTTCATATTCCACATTATATTTTTTTAAAATCTTTTCAACTAAAGAAATGTTATTTTGGTCTAAAGCAAAAGCTTTTTCTTCTGCAAAGAAGTTTATCATATCTAAGTTAATTTGTTTTTCTTCCATTTCATTTAATATTTTAGAAAACAATTCTTCAGAAGACTTAACTTTTACTTGAACTATATTATCTTTATGAGCTACTGCTGTCATAAATCTAGCTTTAAAATCTTCATAATCATTACTTACTACACCGCGAGTAAGTCCTATTCTTGTTCCTTTACAAGTTGGATTTAAAGTATTTTTTATTTCTAATACTATATCTCCATTTTTAGCTAATTCAACAGCTCTTGGATGAATAACCTTAGCTCCTTTTTCAGCCATTTGGAATACTTCTTCATAGTCACAGTAATCCAATATTTTTGCAGATGGTTCTATTCTTGGATCTGCTGTCATTATTCCATCCACATCTGTATAAATTTGTACTGTTTCACAACCTAGTGATTTTCCTATGGCAACTGCACTAGTATCACTTCCACCTCTACCTAAAGTTGTGATTTCTCCATCTTCAGTTGCTCCTTGAAAACCTGCAATAACAACAACCTTTCCTTCATCTAATTCTCTGTGAATTCTTGTAGGATTTATTTCTTTTATTTTTGAATCAGAATAAATTTTTGTTGTTACTATTCCAGCTTGCATTCCTGTTAGAAATACTGATGGTATACCTCTTGCTTCTAACATAGATGACAATATTGTTCCTGATATTATTTCTCCACAAGACATAATTAAGTCAAGTTCTCGTTTTTTAGGTTTTTGATTAACTTTAGTACATAAATTTATTAGTGTATCAGTGGCATACGGCTCTCCTTTACGCCCCATGGCTGATACTACAACCACTAAGTCATTCCCCTTTTTTCTATAGCATTCTATTATATTACATACTTCATTCATTTTTTCAACTGATGCTACTGATGTACCACCAAATTTTTGTACTAGAATCCCCATAATTACCCCCTAATATACTCCATCGTACTCAATGATTATCATATCATTACCGATTTTTTTTACATTCCTCCACGGAATTTCTATATCTCCTCTGTCTCTTCTTATGCCAAAGAATCCTTTTTCTCTTGGTATGGAAAGTGCTAAAATTTTACCTGTAGTCTCATCTATTATGATATCACACTCTCCTATTACACCAAGTCTTTCCCCACTAATTAAGTTAACTATTTCTTTTCCAGCTAATTCAGATAAATTCATATTTTCACCCCAATAATTTAAAATATTTTTCTTATATCTGAACACCTTCCACATCTTTTCCTACTATACATACTGCCAAGTTCTCTATATTAAATACTTTATTAATAATTGCCTTAACTTGTTCCATATTTACACTATTTATATGTTCTATAATTTCATCTTCGTCTTTTATTTTATTGTTAAGCAGCATAGACTCACCATTAGATAACATTTTTGAGTTAATGCTTTCTAAACTTAATATATAATTACCTTTCAACTGTTTTTTACTTTGTTCAAGTTCTTCTTCTGTAATATAGTTTTCTCTTATATTTTTTATTTCTTTTATTATTAAGTCATAAACTTCTTTTAAATATTCTTCGCTAGTGCTAGCAAATATACCTAACTCTCCACATTTTCTAAATAATGTCTGAGATGAGTATATAGAATATACTAATCCTCTATCTTCTCTTATATTTTGGAAAAGCCTAGAGCTAGTACTACCACCGAATATATTATTTACAACAGATAAAGCATATGATTCTTTTTCATTTTCCTCTGGTATTGCTTTTAAATTTATAGCTATATTAACTTGTTCGCTATCCTTGTTTTTAGCTATAAAACATGGATGATAAGTAGCTTCTTTAACATCTATATTTACTTGTTTTTTCTCCCATGTATCAAATTTTTCTTCTATAACTTTAATTACTTCTTCAAAATTAAAGTTACCACAAATTGATATAACTGCATTATTAGGCACATAGTACTTATTATAATAATTTAAAATATCTTCTCTACTTAAATTCTTAATAGTATTTCTATTTCCTAAAATATTTCTACCAAGACCATCATTTAAGTATACATTTTCTACTAATAAGTCATAAGATAAGTCATCTAAAGAATCTTCATACATTTTTAATTCTTCAAGTATAACAAATCTTTCTTTATCTATATCATTATTATCAAAAGATGAGTTTAATATCATATCGCTTAATACATCTATACCTTTATTTATATGTTCATCTAAAAGGTGAACATAATAACATGTACATTCTTTATTTGTAAAAGCATTTATTTCCCCACCTAAACTATCAATTTCTCTTGCTATATCTTTAGCACTTCTATTTTTAGTTCCTTTAAATAGCATATGCTCTATAAAATGAGATACACCACTTTCCTTTTCTGACTCCAATCTAGAACCTGTATTTATCCAAATACCTAAAGATACGGATTTTAAATAAGGTATTTCTTCTCCCACAATAGTAAGCCCATTTTTTAAGGTTTGGCATTTATACATTTTGTCCTCCAAATTATCACCACGTCATTATATCTATTAAATTTTATAAATCATTAAAAATTTATAGTATTAATTATAATTTAGTAATGAAATTTAATCAACTACAAACACATCACTAAGTCTTCCTGGTTTAAGATTTTTATCTCTAATAATTTGAATAATATCATCTAAACATTTTGTTGTAGCATTTGTTGGATGCATCAAAACAATACTTCCATCTACTATGTCTTTATTTTTTATCCTTTCAATAATTCTTTGTGGATTATCTTTATCTTGCCAATCTATAGTGTCCACATCCCATTTAAAACATATGTAATTTAAACTTTCTGCAGCTTTTACTGTGTCTGAACCAAAAGAACCTGATGGTGCTTGAAAAAATTTCGTTTCTTCTCCTAAAGCTTCTTCTATTATTTTTTTTGAAGTACTTATTTGCTTATAATTGTCATCATAAGATAAGGTAGCATAATCTAAATGCTTATATCCATGATTTCCTATTTCATGTCCCTCATTTTTTATTTTCATCAACAAGTCCTTTTTGTTTTCAGCCCACTTTCCCGTCACATTAAAAGTAATATGAACATTTTCTTTTTTGAGAGTTTCTAATATTGATATTACATACTCATCCTCCCACCCCAAATCTACATTGCATGTTAATGCAACATAACCACTATTTTTTTTAGTTCCCTGGGTGTAGGGAGCCTTTGCCAAGTCTAAAATATTTATACTTGGAGTTGCTTCATTTCTTTTAACTGTAAACACTATCCCTCCTAGTATAAGCAAAAGTATTAAGATGAAAATTATTATTTTTTTTAATTTACCTTTGTTTAATACCATCATTATCATAGGCTATCCTCCTAATATATACAAATTATTTACTAGTTAATTTTATTATTACAACTTCTAATTTATTCTTCTTACTTGGACTTGCTAATTAATTATAAATTTATAACAAAAAAAACGAGACTATGTCTCGTTCCCTTATTTTAAAAATAAATTATTATTTATTTTTTCTTTCTGGTTTTGGAAGTAATACTTTTCTAGATACATTTACTCTACCTTTGTCATCTATTTCAGTAACCTTAACTTCTACTTCATCTCCAACATTTAAAACATCTTCAACTTTTTCTATTCTTTCATGAGCTATATTTCCTATACGAAGTAATCCTTCTTTTCCTGGAAGTAACTCAACAAAAGCACCGAAGTTAACTATTCTAGTTACTTTACCTTTGTATACAGCATTAAGTTCAACCTCTGCAACTATATCAGATATTTTTTGCTCAGCTAATTTTATCATATCCATATCAGTACCAGCTATGAATACTTCACCATCTTGTTCTATATCTATTTTAACACCAGTTTCATCTATTATCTTAGTTATTACTTTACCACCAGCACCTATAACGTCTCTTATTTTGTCTGGATTAATTCTCATAGTAACTATTTTTGGTGCATATTTAGATAACTCAGCATTTGGTTTATCTATACATTTTTTCATTTCATTTAATATATGAAGTCTACCAACTCTAGCTTGAGATAATGCTTGAGTTAATATTTCTTTATCTATACCAGCTATTTTTATATCCATTTGTATAGCAGTTATACCTTTTTCAGTACCTGCAACTTTGAAGTCCATATCTCCTAAATGGTCTTCCATACCTTGTATATCTGAAAGTATAGCCATTTTTCCATCATGTTCTATAAGTCCCATTGCTATACCTGCAACCATATCTTTTAAAGGTACACCAGCATCTAATAAAGATAATGTTGAACCACAAACAGAACCTTGAGATGTAGATCCATTTGAACTTAATACTTCAGACACAAGTCTTATTGCATAAGGGAATTCTTCTTTTGAAGGTATTACTGGAAGTAATGCTCTTTCTGCAAGGGCACCATGTCCTATTTCTCTTCTTCCTGGTCCTCTTGATGGTCTAGCTTCACCAACAGAGTATGCAGGGAAGTTGTAGTGATGCATATATCTTTTATTTTCTTCTTCATCAAGTCCATCTAATATTTGAACATCACCTAAAGCTCCTAAAGTTGTAACTGTCATTACTTGAGTTTGTCCTCTTGTAAATAATCCTGAACCATGAGCTCTTGGTATAAATCCATGGTCACACCAGATCGGTCTTATTTCATCAGTTTTTCTTGCATCTGGTCTTCTACCTTCATGTACTATAGCTTTTCTAACTTCTTCTTTTATTATGGCATCTAAAGTTGCTATTATATCATTTCCAAACTCTTCTAAGGTTTCTTCATCAAAGCTATTTATAGTTTGCTCTTTAACTGCATCCATAGCCTCTTGTCTTTCTAATTTTTCAACTACTTTTACAGCTTCTTTCATACCTTCAGTAGCTATTTCTCTAACTTTAGCTTCTATTTCAGCATTTGGTTTAGTCTCTTCAAATTCCATTTTTTCTTTTCCAACTTCAGCTTGGATTTGTTCTATGAATTCAACTATTTTTTTGATTTCTTCATGAGCTTTTAATATTGCTTCAAGCATTAATGATTCTGGCACTTCATTTGCTCCAGCTTCAACCATCATTACTGCTTCTTTAGTTCCTGATACTACTAAGTGTAATTCACTTTTTTCTCTTTCTTCTGCTGTAGGATTTACTACTAATGCTCCATCAACTAATCCTATACATACAGAACCTGTTGGACCATTGAATGGTATTTCTGATATTGATAAAGCAACTGAAGACCCTATCATAGAAACTATATCAGGAGTACAGTCTTGATCTACTGATAGAACTGTAGCAACTACTTGTACATCATTTCTAAAAGTTTTTGGGAATAAAGGTCTTATTGGTCTATCAATAAGTCTTGATGTAAGTATAGCTTTTTCTGATGGTTTACCTTCTCTTTTTAAAAATCCACCTGGTATTTTACCAACTGAATATAATTTTTCTTCATAATCAACGCTTAGTGGGAAGAAGTCAACACCGTCTCTTGGTTGAGCTGATTTTGATACATTGACCATAACCATAGTCTCACCATATCTAAGAATTGCACTTCCACTTGCAAGTTGTGCTATTTTGCCTATTTCAACAGAAAGTTCTCTTCCTGCTAAATCCATTGTAAAAATTTTATGTTCAAACATTAATGCTTGTACCTCCTCTTATACTGAAACCACTTTTTCTCTATGTACTATATTAACAAAATTACTACTAATTAACAATATAATTATATTGTAGAAAATTTGTGTTTCTAGTATATCTTCTTATTTATTAACTAACTTGAAGAACTTATAGCTAAAATTTCTGGTCCTGTATGTGAACATATACAAGATCCGCCTCTAGTAATAAATACTTTTTTTGCTTTTACTCTTTTTGCTACTTCTTCTTTAAGTTTTTCAAAATCTGATTCATTGGATCCATATCCAATTGTAATTATTTTAGATTCTAAGTCATTGTCATTAGCTTCTAAAATCATGTCTACTAATTTAGAAGCTACTTGCTTAGTTCCTCTAACTTTTGATACTATTTTACTTTTACCATCTTCCATAGTACATATAGGCTTTATATTTAACATATTTCCTACAAATGATACTACGCTAGGTAATCTTCCACTTTCTTTTAAATAATCAAGTGTAAATGGAACAAAGAATAAATTGACACTTCCCCTGATTTCTTCTAATTTATCAACTATTTCTTTTGCACTTAAGTCACTTTCCTCTATTAATTCACAGGCTTTTATTATATATTGTCCACTCCCAAGAGATAAAAATAATGTATCAAAAATATAAATATTTCCCTCTACATCATTTTTAGCCATTGTAGCACTTTGATATGTTCCCGAAGCTTTTGATGAACCTGTAAAACAAATAACATCATATCCCTCACTTACGTATTTTTCAAAACTCTCTTTAAATTGCATATATGTAGCCTGAGATGTTTTAGGTAAATTCTCACTAGTTTTTAAAATATGATAAAATTCTTCTTTTGTGAAATCTACGCCATCTTTATATTCTTTTCCATCTATATTGATAGTAAGTGGAATTATTTCTAAATAGTCTTTTTCTTTTATTTCTTCAGGAATATCACACATACTATCATATAATATTTTAATATTCATAACTACTACCCCCTTGTAGAAACCCATTACTTTTTCTTTATCAATACAAAAAAAACAGGTACTATAGTATACCTGCTTTTTTTATAAAGTAATAAGATTATTTTCTTAATCCTAATTTAGCTATTAATGATCTGTAACCTTCTAAGTCTTTTTCTTTTAAGTAAGCTAATAAGTTTCTTCTTCTACCAACCATTTTTAATAATCCTCTTCTTGAGTGGTGGTCTTTTTTGTGAACTTTTAAGTGTTCGTTTAACTCGTTTATTCTAGCTGTTAATAAAGCTATTTGAACTTCTGGAGAACCAGTATCTCCTTCTTTTCTTCCGAATTCTCTTATTATTTCTGTTTTATTCATTTGATGTACCTCCAAATATTTTTAATATAATCGCCATTTACTAAGCATTGATTGGAGTATTCATATGCCGAGTAATGGTTACCTTCATTATTCTATCATATCTTAGCTACTTTTGCAAATATACTTTTTATATATATAATTAGTATCCATCTTCAATTGTATTTTTAGTTCATTTAAATCCTTAAATTTCTTTTCATCTCTTATTCTTTCCAAAAACTCAAGTTTTATAGTTTTACCATAAATATCTTTATCAAATTGCAATATATTTGTTTCTATAGATATTTTTTCTCCATTTACAGTAGGATTATAACCTATATTTGTAGCTCCAACATAAACTTCACTATCAATATATACCTTTGTAGCATATATTCCTATTTTAGGTATAATTAAATTTTCTTCTAGCTTAAGATTGGCTGTAGGAAATCCAATAGTTCTTCCTATTTGTTTTGCATAAATTACTTTACCTTCTATAGTGTAATTTCGTCCCAAATAGTCTTTTATTTCCTCCACTCTACCTGCATATATTAAATCTTTTACATAAGTACTACTTACCCTTATATTTTTAACAGTTACAGGTTCAATTACATCTACTGTAAATCCATACTTCTTACCTAGTATTTTAAGTATAGTTGGAGTGCCTTCTCTATTTCTTGCAAAAGCAAAATCATGGCCAATAATTAATTTCCTAGCACCTAGTTTTTTTACTAAAACTTCTTTTACAAAGTTTTCTGCAGAAATATTAGCCATATCTTTATTAAAAGGTATATCTATAACTACATCTATACCACAAGATTTAAGCTTATTTATTTTTTCTTTTTCTGTAATTATTTCTCTCGTTATGATATTAGAAAAGTAACTAATAGGACTATTTTTAAAAGTAAACACTATACTTTTTAGTTTTTCTTTTTTACCATAATAGACAGCTTTTTCTATTAGCACTTCATGACCTTTGTGAATACCGTCAAATTTACCTATAGTAACAACACTTTTATCAAAACTATCTATTTCATTTAAAGAATTTATAATAATCATGTCTTTTCCCCACTGATATAATAATTATTCTATAAAAATTTTATCACTTTTTAGACTAATAGTGTTATTATTTTTTAATAATTTTCCAGTTCCTATAAATTCATTATTGCAGTATACTCTAACATATTCATCATCTTTTGATAAATTATCATTTGTAAATCTTCTAGAATCTATTATTCCGCCATTTCTATAATATTTAAGAGCAGAATCCATTAATTTAACTTTTTTAAAATTATCTAGAACAAAATCAATATCATATAAGTAATTTTCTAGTGTATTATCATTATAATATCTTTCTAATTCTTCTAGAGTTATTGAGTTTTCTAAGTTAAATTTACCCGAAGATGTTCTAAGTAAAAAGGACATATGTCCTCCACATTTTAAATAGTTACCAATATCATGACATATACTTCTCACATATGTACCTTTTGAACATTTTACTAAAAATAATATTTTATTATCATTTATATTTAGTATTTTAATATTCTCTATTTTGACTTTTCTCGGTTTAATTTCTATATTATCTGCTTTTCCTTTTCTAGCTAAATCGCACATTTTTTGTCCATTAACCTTAAGAGCCGAATAAACGGGTGGATATTGGTCAATCTCTCCCTTTTGTGTTTCAAAAGCTTTATAAATATCTTCTTTTGTAATATTTGAAGTATCCCCTTCAAATGTTATAACTCCTGAAGAATCATAAGTATCTGTAGCAGCACCTAGTGTCAATTCACATATATATGATTTTTCTTTGTTTAAAATAAGCTCACTTACTTTAGTCGCTTTATTTAAACATATTGGAAGAACTCCTGCTGCATCAGGATCTAGTGTCCCTGTATGACCTACTTTTTTCATACTTAAAATTCTTCTCACCCTACTTACCACATCATGAGATGTCATTCCTGTAGGTTTTAATATATTTACTATTTTATTCATTAAAAATCATCCTTAAATTTCTTTTAATGCTTGTTCTACTATTTTTATTTTTGCATTGTTTATATTATCATTTATAGTACAGCCAGAAGCCCTCATATGGCCTCCTCCGCCAAATACTTTAGCTATTTTACTCACATCTACAAAGGATTTTGATCTTAAGCTAACCTTAATTTCATTATTACCTTTCTCTTTAAGTAAAATTCCTATTTCCACGTTTTCTATATCTCTAGCATAAGGAACGATTCCATCTACATCCTTAAAATCAATATTGTATTTTTTTAGCATTTCTTGAGTAACCATCATTACTGCTATCTTTGTATTGATTATTTCTAGAGTATTTAATGATGCACCTAATAATTTATAAAAATTAAAAGGATTGCTACCAAATACATTTTGAACTACTTTTTGTGTATCAGCTTTACGTAATAATAATTCTTTTGCCATATCAAAACTACTTGCATGAGTATTTGAGTACGTCAGTTTCCCTGTATCTGTCATAAGTCCTGTATAAAGAGCTGTAGCAATATTTTTATCTATAGTTTCAACACTATTTATTTCTTCATTTCTTTTAAGAAGATTATATACTAACTCACAAGTTGAAGATTCTTCGGCCATAACATAATTTAAATCTCCATAAAAATCATTACTTGCATGATGATCTATATTAATTAACTTAGTACAGTTATCTTTAATTTCATCATCTAAACATATTCTATTTTTATCCCCACAATCTAAAGTAATCAGATTATAATCTTTTATATTCAGCTCTTTAAATTCTTGAGAGTTTATTATGTTTATGTCTTCTATAAGAAATTGCATGTTTATAGGCATACTATCATTCATAACATAGTAAACCCTCTTATTAATTTTTTTTAAGAAATAATAAATTGAAAGAGTTGAACCAATATTGTCTCCGTCTGGATTAACATGAGAAGTAACGACAAAGTCGTCACTTCCATGTATATATTTTAAAATAGTATCTATACTATTCATTTTCATTATCCTCAACTTGAGGTCTTTCTTGATCTTTTTGTGATACTTTCTTTATAAGGCTGTCCATATACATACCTTTTATTAAAGAATCGTCTATTTTGAATATGATTTGTGGGATATGTCTTATTTTTATATTTTTACCTATTTCTCTTCTGATATAGCTTTCTGCACTACTTAAACCTTGTAAAGTAGATTCTTCATCTCCACCTAAAATACTTACGTATACATAGGCATAGCTTAAGTCGCTAGTTACTTCTACATCTGTAACACTTACCATAGAGTTTATTCTAGGGTCTTTTATTCCGTTAATAAGCATTGTACTTACTATTTTTCTAATCTCTTCGCCTATTCTACGTGTTCTATTATATGATGCCATAATATCAACCTTCTTTATCTATTGTTAATTTGTTTATAATTTTCTTTCTACTTCTTTTGTTATATAAGCTTCAACTATATCTCCAACTTTTATGTCATTGTAGTTTACGAAACTCATACCACATTCGTAACCAGAATTTACTTCTTTTACATCGTCTTTAAATCTCTTAAGAGCTAATATTTCACCTTCGTGGATTATTATACCGTCTCTTACTATTCTTACTTTACCATTTCTGAATATCTTACCGCTTGTTACATAGCATCCAGAAACTGTACCAACACCAGATATTTTGTAAACTTCTCTTATTTCAGCTTTACCTGTGTCTTCATCTCTGTATTCAGGATCTAACATACCGCTCATAGCTGCTTGTATATCTTCTATAGCTTTGTATATTATAGTGTAACTTCTTATATCTACATTTTCTTTTTCTGCTAAAGATTCAGCACCAGATACTGGTCTTACGTTGAATCCTATTATTATTGCATTTGATGCAGCAGCAAGTGTAACGTCTGATTCATTTATTGCTCCAACACCACCGTGTATTACTCTTACTCCAACTTCATCGTTAGATAATTTTTCAAGAGATTGTTTAACCGCTTGAACTGAACCTTGAACGTCTGCTTTTATTATTACGTTAAGATCTTTTACTTGACCTTCGTTCATTTGATCGAAGAATTGATCAAGTGACATTCTTTGGTTAGATTTTAACATTTCTTCTCTTGCTATTTGTTGTCTTTTTTCTGCTATATTTCTAGCAACTTTATCTGAAGGAACTGCAACAAATTGATCTCCACCTTGTGGAACTTCAGAAAGTCCTAATATTTCTACAGCTGTTGATGGACCAGCAGTTTTAACTCTTTTACCTTTTGAGTTTATCATTGCTCTAACTTTACCACAAGCAACACCACAAACTATTGGATCTCCAACTTTTAAAGTACCACCTTGTACAAGTACTGTAGCAACTGGACCTCTTCCTTTGTCAAGTTCAGCTTCTACAACTGTACCTACAGCTCTTTTATCTGGATTAGCTTTTAATTCTTCCATTTCAGCAACTAAAAGTATCATTTCAAGTAATGTATCTATTCCTGTTTTTTGTCTAGCTGAAACTGGAACTGCTATAACATCTCCACCCCAGTCTTCAACAAGTAATCCTTGTTCAGATAATTCTTGTTTAACTTTATCTGGGTTAGCTGATGGTTTATCTATTTTATTTATAGCTACTATTAGTGGAACCTCTGCTGCTTTAGCATGGTTTATAGCTTCTATAGTTTGAGGCATTATACCATCATCTGCTGCAACAACAAGTATAGCTATATCTGTAACTTGTGCACCTCTAGCTCTCATTGCTGTGAAAGCCTCATGTCCTGGAGTATCTAAGAATACTATCTTTTGTCCATTTATAGATACTTCAGAAGCACCTATATGTTGAGTTATTCCACCTGCTTCGCTATTAGTAACATGTGTACTTCTTATAGCGTCAAGTAAAGAAGTTTTACCGTGGTCAACATGTCCCATTACTGTTACAACTGGTGGTCTTGGTTTTAAATCTTCTTCTCTATCTTCTTCTATTTCCATTAATGCTTCTATTTCTTCTTCAGCATCTTCATCATTTCCACCTGCAACTAATGTAAATCCATAGTCACTTGCTAAGTGAGATGCTATTTCAAAGTTAACTTCTTGGTTAAGTGAAGCCATAGTTCCCATTTTCATAAGTTTCATTATAACTTCTGTAGCTGGTTTTCCTAATGCTTCAGCTAATTGTTGAACTGTTAAAGTTCCATCAACTGTTATTATATTTTCATCAGATCCTTTTTCTTCTTCTAAAAGATCCATTAATAATTCAACTTCTTCTTCTTCTAATTCAGCTTTTTCGTTTTGTGCTTCAATTCCTAATTCTTTTAATTTCGCTAAGATGTCCTTATTTGACATTCCTACTTCTTCTGCTATTTGGTAAACTCTTGTTTTTTTCACAAGATCACCCCCTATTATTATTTGTTAATCAATTAACTGTATTATTTTATTTGCAAATCCTATATCTTTAATTCCTATAACTGCTCTAGAATCTTTACCAATAGATATTCCTAAATCACTTTTAGTAGATAATTCTATACAGTTTACATGTCTGAAAGATGATTTATCTTTAAATAATTTTTTAGTATTATTTGATGCATCTTCTGCTACAATAACTAAATTTAATTTTCCTTTTTTTAAATCTATCATAGTACCATCTTCACCAGATACTAATTTACCTGCTCTCATGGCAATACCTAATAATGAGTGTATTTTTTGCATATTATTTGTCATAAGCTTCTAACTCCACTAATAATTTTTCATATACCTCATCTGGCACTTCCATTTTAAAAGCTCTATTTAAAGCTTTACTTTTTATAGCTTTTTTTAGACATTCAGAATCCTTGCATATGTATGCTCCTCTTCCATTTGCTTTGCCTGTTAAGTCTATAAATATTTCGCCTTCTTTATTTTTTACGATTCTCATAAGTTCTTTTTTATTGTCTCTATCTTGACAGACAATACATTTTCTTTGAGGTACTTTTTTTACTTTCTTCAAAGCAATCCCTCCTTACTCTTCATCGTTTAGTTGAGATTCACTTTTAATGTCTATTTTCCAATTCGTAAGTTTTGCAGCAAGTCTAGCATTTTGTCCTGCTTTTCCTATAGCTAAAGATAATTGATAATCAGGAACTACAACTAATGCTGATTTTTCTTCTTCATTAACTTCAACTTTAACTACTTTTGATGGGCTAAGTGATGCAGATACAAACTCAGCTGGATTTTCACTGTAGTTTATTATATCTATTTTTTCTCCACCTAATTCATCAACTACATATTTAACTCTAGTTCCTTTTGGACCTACACAAGCTCCTATTGGATCTATTTTTTCATCTATAGAATGAACTGCCATTTTAGTTCTTGATCCTGCTTCTCTAGATACAGATTTTATTTGTACTATACCTTGGAATATTTCAGGTACTTCTGATTCAAATAATCTCTTAACTAAGTTTGGATGACTTCTAGATACTACTATTTGTGGTCCTTTATTAGTTTTCTTCACTTCTAATATATAAACCTTTATTTTATCTCCTGCTTTGAAGTTTTCTCCTGGTATTTGCTCAGTTTCTGGCATAGAAGCTTCTATTTTACCAAGTCTTACATAAACAACTTTTTTATTGTCAGATACTCTAGCAACTTCTCCTGTTACTAATTCTCCTTCTTTTTCTATAAATTCGTTGTATATTATTTCTCTTTCAGCTTCTCTTATTCTTTGAACAACTACTTGTTTAGCAGTTTGTGCAGCTATTCTTCCGAAATCTTTTGGAGTTACTTCGTTTTCTAATATATCTCCTAATTCATATTTTGGATTTATTTGTCTTGCTTCTGATAATTCTATTTCTAAGAAGTTATCGTATAAATCAGACTCATCCACAACTCTTCTTTGAGAGTAAACTTTAACATCACCTTTTTCTCTATTGAAATCTATTCTAACGTTTTGTGATGAACCAAAGTTCTTTTTGTATGCAGTAAGTAATGCTTGTTCTATTGTGTCTATAAGTATATCTTTATCAATACCTCTATCTTTTTCTAATTCATCTAATGCTTCTATGAATTCATGATTCATGATTTTATCCTCCCTATATTATGTTACCACTAAAATTTAATCGCTAATCTTATAAGTGCAACATCTTTTTTATTAAATTCAACTTCTTCATTATCTATTATAACTTTTATATTTTTATCTTCTGTTAACCCAACAAGTTCTCCTTCATGTAGTTTAGAACCGTTTATTGGTTTATAAAGTTTGATTTCCACATCTCTACCTTGGTATCTAACAAAATCTTTGTCTTTTTTAAGTGGTCTATCTAGACCTGGAGATGATACTTCTAAATAATAATTATCCTTTATTGGATCTTTTTCATCTAGAATTGGATTTAATGCTCTTGTAACTAATTCACATTCGTTTAAAGAAACTCCACCTTCTTTATCGATGTAAACTCTAAGAAAGAATTCTCCACCTTCTTTAACATACTCAACGTCTACTAATTCTAGTCCATTGGCATCAGTTATTGGTAATACTAGCTTTTCTATTTCAGTAGCTATATTCTTTTTCATATTATTTACCTCCTATTCAGTTGTAGTCATAGTATTTAAAATAAAAGAGTGAGCACAGATGTCTCACTCTTAGTTTCTGCAAATATACTATTTTATATATCACTATATCATAAAAATGTTATGTTTACAAGCATATTAAAATAATGAAAGTTGATTTTTTTCACTCATATTATCTAAAGCTCCATGAATAGTTAAAGTTTCAATTACAGTTTTTGATATCTTAGTTCTTTTTTGTAAATCTTCTTTAGATATAAACTCTCCATTTCCTCTTTCTTGTTGAATATGAATAGCTGCATTTTCTCCTACTCCTTGTAGAGCTATCATTGGAGGTAAAATTTGCTTTTCTCCTACAACTTTAAACTCCTTAGCATCAGATTCATAAATATCTACTGGAAGTATTTTGATTCCTCTAGCATACATTTCATATGCAACTTCTAAAACAGTAAACATATTTTTTTCTTTTGCTGTGGCATCATTTCCCATAGATGTAATTTCATCCATTTTATTTTTTATAGCATCTAGACCTTTTACTATTAAGTCCGCATCAAAATCTTCCGCTTTCATAGTAAAGTAAGTAGCATAAAAAGCTTCAGGATAATGAACTTTATAATATGCCAATCTAAAACTCATCATTACATAAGCAACAGCATGTGCTTTTGGGAACATGTATTTTATCTTCTGACATGAGCCAATATACCAATCTGGCACATCATTTTTTTTCATTTCTTCTATAAATTCCGGCTTTAATCCCTTACCTTTTCTAACACTTTCCATTATAGTAAAGGCCATTTTAGGAGGAAGACCTTTAAATATCAAGTAGTTCATTATATCATCACGAGTAGATATAACTTCTTTAAATTCAACAGTTCCTTCCACAACTAAATCTTGTGCATTATTTAACCAAACATCAGTACCATGTGATAGACCTGAAATACGTACAAGTTCAGCAAATGTCTTTGGCTTTGTATCAAGAAGCATTTGTCTAACGAATTTTGTACCAAACTCAGGTATGGCAAGACATCCTATCGGACAATTTATTTCCTCTGGTGTTACTCCTAGGGCCTCTGTTGATGTGAATAAAGACATAGTTTCTTTATCATCTAAAGGAATTTCTGTAGCAATCTTACCAGTAATATCTTCAATCATTCTGATGATGGTCGGAACATCGTGCCCAAGTATATCAAGTTTTAATATCCTACCACTTATAGAGTGATAATCAAAGTGTGTAGTTATAACTCCACAACTTGGATCATTAGCAGGATATTGTATTGGTGTAATATCATAAACATCTATATAATCCGGAATAACCATTATTCCACCAGGATGCTGTCCTGTTGTTCTTTTTACTCCTGTACACCCACTGGCCAACCTTAAAACTTCTGCTGAAGTAGAGTTTAAATCATTTTCTTCAACGAATTTTTTTGCATAACCAAATGCAGTTTTTTCAGCAACAGTACCTATAGTTCCCGCCTTGTAAGTATGACCTTCACCAAATAGTACTTCTGTGTATTTATGAATTACAGGCTGATAACTTCCTGAGAAGTTAAGATCTATATCAGGCTCCTTATCTCCCTCAAATCCAAGGAAAACTTCAAACGGTATATCATGTCCATCTTTTTTCAATGGTCTGCCACACTTTGGACAATCCTTATCTGGTAAATCTGCTCCTGAACCCCATTCACCGATTTCATAGAAATAAGAATATTTACACTCAGGATTTTCACAAACATAATGAGCTGGAAGTGGATTAACTTCTGTTATATCACTCATAGTTGCAGCTAAAGATGATCCAACAGATCCCCTGGAACCAACTAAGTATCCATCAGCAAGAGATTTAGTAACTAGCTTTTGAGCTATTATATACATAACAGCATATCCATTATTTATAATAGAGTTTAACTCTCTATCAAGTCTTTTTCTAACAACATCAGGTAGAGGTGATCCATAAATTCTCTCTGCCTTTGCATTACACATATCTCTAAGTTCTTTATCTGAACCTTCAATTCTTGGAGGAAAAGTTTCATTTGGTATAGGTAATATATCCTCTACCATATCTGCCACTTTATTAGTATTTTCTACTACAACTTCATAAGCTAAGTCTTCACCTAAGTATTTAAACTCCTCCAACATTTCATCTGTGGTTCTAAAGTGAAGATAAGTTTCTTCTTCATCAACTTTAAATCCTTGAGAGTACTTAAGCACTTTTCTAAATACAGCCTCATGCTTATCTATAAAATGAACATCTCCTGTGGCAACTGGTATTTTGCCAAACTTTTTTGCAACTTCTATTAATCTTTTATTTAGTTCTCTTAATTCCTCTTCATCTTCCACTTCGCCCTTATCTATCATAAATCTATTATTATCTATGGGCATAACTTCAATATAGTCGTATAGAGATATTATTCTCTCTAACTCCTCTTCACTTTTATTTTGTTTAACTGCTTGGAATACTTCTCCCGCTTCACAAGCAGAGCCTACAATAATGCCTTCTTTATACTGCTCTAAAACACTTTTTAGAATTCTAGGTGCTCTATGATAATGATTTATATGAGCATCTGATACTATTTTATATAAATTTTTAATTCCCACTTGATTTTTAGCTATTAAGGTAACATGATTTGTTGTAAGCTTTGTGTAATCTATATCACCTAAGATTTCATTTACATCACTTAACTTTTCTCCACCTTTTTTCTTTATCATTTCTAAAAATTTAATAAATATATGAGCAGTTGCCTCTGCATCATCAACGGCCCTATGGTGATTAAGAAGAGGTATACCTAACTCCTTAGCTATAAGATTTAATCTAAATCTTTTCATATGAGGAAGTAGAGTTCTTGCAAGTGTTAATGTATCTACTGATGTATTTTTAAATTCAATATTTTGTTCTCTACATTTTTGTTGCATAAATCCCATATCAAAGTTGGCATTATGTGCAACTAATACACTATCACCAATAAATTCAACAAATTTAGGTAGTATTTCTTCAATAGTCGGTTTATCTTTTATTAAATCATTTGTAATTCCAGTAAGTTCTTGAACTTTATAAGAAATATCCTTTTGAGGATTAATTAGCTGACTAAACCTATCTACAATTTTAAAGTTTTCTACTTTAACAGCACCAATTTCAGTTATCTTGTCATTTTTATTTGAAAAACCTGTAGTTTCCAAGTCGAATACTACAAATGTTTGAGATAATTCTTTATCATTGGCATTTTGTATTACTGGTAGATTATCTTCTACTAAATAACCTTCCACACCGTAAAGTATTTTTATATTATTAGCTTTTCCTGCATCCATAGCTTCTGGGAAAGCTTGTACCACACCATGGTCCGTTATAGCTATAGCTTTATGCCCCCAAGCAGCAGCTTGCTTTACTAATTTTTTTGTAGAACATAATGCATCCATAGAAGACATTTGTGTATGAGCATGCAGTTCCACTCTTTTTCCTCTTTCACAAGTATCTTTTCTTTGTGGTTTTTCTTCTTCTCTTATACCACTTATGGTCATAGTTAATTCCCTTTGATAAGTATCAAATAAGACATCACCTTTAATTTTTACATAAGATCCTTCTTTTACCCTATCTAGCACTTTATCCTTATTCAAGTCATTTAAGAATAATTTACAATTTATTGAACTAGTATTATCTGTAATAGACATAATAGAAAGAATTTTACCATTTCTAAGTTCTTTATTTTCTATATGGAATACTTCTCCCACTACTGCCACAGTTTTAGAGTTTTGATTTAGTTCTTTTATAGGATGTACTAAGCTATTTACATCTTCTCCATAAATTAAATGTTCATCATGTTCATCTTTTATTACATAACCTTCTTCTTCATCCTTTTCATCAATCACATCAAATTCTAGTTCTTTTATTAGTTCTTCGATTTCTTTATCTGTTTTTTCTATTAATTTTTTTCTATCTATTTTTTCACCAACGGCTTTTTCTACCTGAACCTGATAATCAATTCCCAATTCTTCTAGTAATACAGTTCTTATAACTTCTTCTATATTATTCTTTTTTAATTTTTCATAAAAAATTTCTTTAGGAATCTTTATTTTAAGCATATTATCTAAGCACATAAATTCAACTTGTTTTTTCCACCCTTCAATAGCTGGACAGATTGTTTTTAGTATATATAAAATATTGTTCCAATAAGCTTTTACTATATCTTTTTCAGATTTTCTACCAAAACCAGTAAATTTTATTTTTATTCTAATATTTTTAAAGTATTTTAATTTACCTAGTAATTCTTCCCTTAATAAATCTAAAATCTCATGAGATATCATTTCCCTCGATAATAAATACATATATATAATTCTATCTTCTTTAAAATATATAACCTTAGAAACTTGTACTTCTTTTAATTGTTTTTCTAATCTATTATTTTTTATTTCTAATTTTTCTAAATAGTCCTTAATATTATCCATGAGATTATCACTTCCTTTCCTAGATAAATTATTATATCACATCTAAAAATAAATTTATCCCCAGTAATATAAAATTTATTTTTTGGATTAGCTTCAAAATTATACTTATTTAATATTATATAATATGAACACAATTCAAACTAAGGCGGTGTTAAATATGGCTTGTGAAAATATTTTTGATATAAATTATATTTCCAAATATTATGATAACCTGGGAGGGAAAAAGTTATTTAAAAATTGTATAAAAGATCTTAATTCAAAAATAGATAAAAAAGTATATCTTTATTATTCATATAGAAAAGATATACCCATATGTGCACTGCCAAAACTTAAAGTATTATTAGTATCTAAAATTGGCTTTTTATCTTTTTGTTATAACTTTTATTTTTATGTAAATACTTTTGATTATTATAATATTAATATTTCAAAGGAAAATTTAGAAACTATAGCTAGATGTGTTACCTCTCATGAAGTTGGCCATATACTCGATGATAGCATCTCCAATAATAGATGGGAAAATTCCAAAATACTAACAGATATTCTAGAAAAAATGATTAATTACAATATTGATATTTCTAAAACAGATTTTCATAAAAAGAATTTACCTAGTGATCTTGAAGATAGTGTTTTAAGTTTCAAAAAAAACTTAGTAGAAAGAGAATCTACTGCTTGGGAAATTGCAAAGTCCATTATAACCTTAAAAAATACAAATGAAGAATTTATATTTAATAAAATCAAAGAATATGCTCTTGCAACATATAATTATGGTGATTTAAAAACTATTATAAAAGAAAATAATTTAGATGTTTTCTTTAAATATAAAAGATATTTTGCTTAATAATTATAAAAGTCTTTAGAATAAAAATATTTATTACTAGAGACTTTTATAGAATTTATCTTATAGGTTTACTTTAAATTTTCAAAATAATCACATTTTTTTGCATACTTATACTTATTTTGGTAAATATTTGATATTATAATGTTATATAAATATTATTTTAGGAGGTATCTATATATGGTTGATAATATTGAAAAATTAAAAGAACTTATAGATAGTCATAATAATATTGTATTTTTTGGTGGAGCAGGTGTATCAACAGAATCTAATATTCCAGATTTTAGAAGTGCCTCTGGTTTATTTAATGAGAAGTTAAATAAAAATTTCACTCCTGAACAATTAGTATCTCATACTTTTTTTATGCGATATCCCGAAGATTTTTTTAAATTTTATAAAGATAAATTAATCTATAAAGATGCCAAGCCAAATAAAGCTCACTTATCACTAGTCAAATTAGAAAATATGGGTAAATTAAATGCCATAATCACTCAAAATATTGATGGTCTTCATCAAATGGCTGGAAGTCAAAATGTTTTAGAACTTCATGGATCAGTACATAGAAATCATTGCACTAAATGCGGTAAATTTTTTGACTTGCAACAAATGTTAGATTTAGAAGGAATTGTTCCTTACTGTGATGTTTGTGGAAGTATAGTTAAACCAGATGTAGTTTTATATGAAGAACCTTTAGATAACAAAGTTGTAAATCATACAGTAAATGCTTTACTTAATGCCGACTTATTAATTATTGGAGGAACTTCACTAGCTGTTTATCCTGCAGCAAGCTTTATAGATTATTTCAATGGAGATAGTATAGTTCTAATAAATAAAAGTAGTACGGGTTACGACTCAAAAGCTTCTTTACTTATTAATGATTCCATAGGAAAAGTACTTTCACAAGCTGTATTGTAGATAAAATTTATGCATTAAAATAAGGTAAGATTTAATCCTACCTTATTTTTTATTCTTTTTCTTTTTCATACACATCTTTATATATTAAAACAGCTTCATAATACGCTTCTTCTTCACTTATACCTTTTTCTTGTGCTATTTTCTCAGCCGAGTCCTTTATAATCGATGCCGCTTCAAGTATGTTCATAGAAACACCTACCTATTTATTGTCCTACTTCTTCTTAAAACATATTATTCCCAACAACAACTATAAAATTACCTTAATTTATTAAAAATTACATTTATTTATTAATAAAAAATAAGTCTTTGACATAATTTGCAATAAGACTTATTTTTTAGTAATTTATTCTTTTTTATTTTTATTACATTCATCAATATCTTCTTGGAATTTAATATTACTATCATGTTTTAATATTTTTTGCACTTTATCTATTATTCGTGGAGTTACTGTTAATATATTATCTACTAAATTCACATTATCTTCAAGAGAAATCAGACGTGTTTCTCCATTTTCTACTACAACAAAAGCTACAGGAGATATGGTTATAGCACCACCACTTCCGCCAGCAAAATTAGTATCACAATTAACACTTGTCTTAGTATTTTTATTGTATTCACCCCCACCAATACCAAATCCTACAGTTACCTTTGATATGGGCACAATTACAGAAGCTTCTGCTTTTATTGGATTTCCTACTATGGTATTGGAATCTATAGAGTTTTTAATAGTTTCTAAAGTTGTCTCCATAATACTTTGTATAGAGTTAGTTGCTGTCAACTTCTTCACCTTCCTTAGTCCTGTATTTTAATATTATAGTTCTTATAAGTATTGGAATTAATTTAAACATTATAATAGGTCTAAATTTTATATGTATTGTTATACTTCCTTTTATATTATTTTCTGTAAATTTAGGAGTAATATTTAAATATAATTTTTCACAGTTAAGTATATTTATTATATTTCCATATATGATATTAATTAATGCACATATATATGTAGTTATGTATGGATTAAGATTGCTAAAATATATGTCTGAATATAGTTTTACTATTTTTATTTTTTTTATTAAGTCAACAATGTTACTTAATTCTCTTTTTAGGAGTTTTATATCTTTTAAACTTCCTTTCTTTTTTTTATTATTTTTCTTAGGAGGATATAATTGTATATTAATTTTTATAAAATTAAACATTATTTTAATTTTTAGTTTTATTAGTACTTTTTTATTATTAAAATCTATAGAAAATATAAAATGGCAATAAGATATTAATAATACAATTAATATTAATAAAAAACATAAACTTATATATTTCATATTCTATATTGTTTGTAAAACTTATGGATATATACAAAAAATCATAGGCTATAGACCTATGATTTTTAATTTTAACAATTTTTATTTAATTTTAGATTTCTTTTTACTATTTTTGTTTGGCATAGAAGATGACAGTCTTTGCTTTTCTCTTCTATTCATGTTGCTGTTATTGTATATGCACATACCCCAACACACAACAGCTACCATAAATAGTACTCCTCTTAGAGTATCCCCCATTTTAAACATTGTAATACCAAAGAAAAAACTGGCTATTGCAAATAATATATATATGCCCATTGCAAGTTTACTTTTCATATATTGCCCCCTAGTTTATTATATTTCTTCTTCCTTTTCAAAACTATCTATTGGTGGTAAATCTTTTAAACTTTCTATTTGTAGTAGTTTTAAAAATTCTCCTGTAGTTTTGTAAATAATAGGTTTACCTATTTTATTAAGCCTACCTGCTTCTCTTATTAGTTCATGCTCTAAAAGAGTCTGTAATACTTTATCACATTTAACACCCCTAATACTTTCTATTTCCACTTTAGTAATAGGCTGTTTATATGCAATAATTGTCAATGTTTCTAATGTGGCCTGACTTAAAGATTTTCTTTTTTTAGGTTCTAACACCTTTTTTATATAATCAGCATAATCTTTGTTAGTACACATTTGATATTTATTTTCTAGTTTTATTATTTGAATTCCTCTATTATTTTCTCTATATTCTTCTATTAAAGAATTTAGCATAAATTCAATTTCTTTCGGTGAAAGTTCTTCATTTATAACGCTATTAAGCTCTTTTATACCAATTGGTTCTCCATATGCAAACATAATAGATTCAATTATATGCTTTATTTCTTGTCTATTCATTTTCCACTCCACGTCTTACTATAAGAATATCGTCAAAAAATTTATTTTGAACTACAACTATTAATTTTTCCTTTATTAATTCAAGAATAGCTAAGAAGGTCGCTATGGTTTCATCCTTATCATAAGGCCCAACTAACTTAACAAAGCTAACTTCATTTTCTTTTGACATTAATTCTCTTAAATCTTCCATTTTTTCTTCTGAAGAAACTACTCTTTTTTTAACTATAATATCAAGATCTTCATTTTTATCAAAGTTTTCTATTACTTTTGTTTTTAATATTATCGGAAGAATCTTTCTAATAGCATCTATAGATATTTCATCTAAATCTATTTTATTATCTACTACCATTTCTTCCTTTGCTCTAAAGAAAGTGTCACAAGTATAATGGACATTTTCTTTTAAATTTAAAGATGCCTCCTTAAATTTCTTATATTCTTCTAATTGACCTACTAATTCTAATCTTGGATCTTCTTCATTTTCTTCATGATGTTGTTTATATAATAGGTATTTAGATTTTATCTCAACAAGTTTTGATGCCATAATTATAAATTCACTGGCAACTTCTAAATCCATCTCATTTAACATATCTATATATGCTAAATACTGACTTGTAATTTCCGATATTGATATATCTTTTATATCTATCTTTTGCTTTGAAATTAAATCACAAAGCAGATCTAAAGGTCCATCATAGACATTTAAGTGTATATTATATTTCATTCAATTACCTCTTACACGAATATACTAACTATAGTATAAAATGCTATAGTTATAGGCTTTGTAAATATTAAATATGCATCTGTAAATATAGCAATTAATAATACTACATAACCTACATTTTCATATTTATAAATAAAATCATTAAACTTATATGGTAGTAATGATGATAATACTCCCCATCCATCAAGAGGCGGTATAGGAAGTAAGTTAAATGCACCAAAGTAAATATTTATCCACATGGCATTATAAAAAATTAAATTTATTGCATACATATTTGAATATTTTGCAATTATCCCACAAAGTATGGCTCCAAATAAATTTCCTATTGCTCCTGATAAAGAAACTATAACATTTCCTAATTTATAATTTTTAAAATTATTTGGATTAACTGGTACTGGTTTTGCCCAACCTATACGAAATAATAATAAAGTTATCAGTCCTATAGGGTCAACATGCTTTGCTGGGTTTAAAGTCATCCTACCATTATATTTAGCAGTATCATCACCTAATAGATGAGCTGAATATGCATGTCCAAACTCATGAACTGATATGGCTATGGCAATACCAACCATTGATACTAATAAATTGCTTAAATTAAACATATCTACTCTCTCCTATTATTTTTTTGTAATACTATTATTATATCATTTATAAAATTATAATCAAAATATTTATATATTTATTCATAATAAAAGCTATGAAGCATATAAAAATATACTTCATAGCTTTTATCTTATACTAAATTATTTATAACTCTTTTTAACATTTGAAGATAAGATGCTTTATTTATATCTTCTGTATTAATTATCTTAGTTTCTCCTACAAGTTCTTTTCCTCTATAAACTTTTACAACACCAAGTTCTGTATTTTTTTCTATAGGTAGTTTTAAGTCTTGTTTTATCTCAACTTTCTTTTTAAAATCTTTATTTCCACCTTTTTTAATTAATACACATAAATCATCTTTAGCTACTAAATCTACATTTTCTTTTTCACCTTTTTCAAATTTCACTGTAGCTATTTTATCATTAGCTCCACATATTTTTACTGTTTCATAATTGGCAAATCCATAATTTAATAAACTTGTTGCGTCTTTAAATCTTATTGGTGATGTTTCAGCACATAATGTAACTGCTATTAAATGTGTATTATTTCTAAGAGCTGATGCTGAAAGACAGTATTTAGCTTGTTGAGTAAATCCTGTTTTTACTCCTGTTGCTCCTGTATAATGTTTTACTAATTTATTTGTGTTTGATATACCTATCTTAGCTTGTTTTTTTCCAACTACTACTTCGTCCATCCATGTAGTTAAGTATTTAGATATTTTTTCATGTTTAAGTAATTCTTTAGACATTAAAGCTATATCATAAGCTGAAGTGTAGTGATTATCAACAGGAAGTCCATTGGTATTCACAAAATTTGTATCTTTCATTCCAAGTTCTTTGGCTCTTTTATTCATAAGAGCTACAAATTCTTCAACACTACCACCCACATATTCTGCCATAGCTACACATGCATCATTGGCTGAGGCAACAGCTATAGATTTTAATAATGTATCTACTTTTTGCACTTCTCCCACTTCTAAAAATATTTGACTTCCTCCCATACTAGCAGCTACTTCACTTATTTGAACATCATCATCTTCTTTGATTTTGCCACTTTCTAGTGCTTCACATATTAAAAGCATAGTCATAACTTTTGTTACACTTGCAGGAGGTAATTTTTCATGGCAGTTTTTTTCATATAAAACATTACCTGTAGATGCGTCCATTAGTATAGCCGACTTAGAAGCTATATCTAATTTAGCATCTTGAGTATTTGCAAAAATAATATTTACTTGGTTTGATACAATAAGTAATGTAATTAAAAAGCTAATAAACTTTTTCATTTTGTCACCTCTTAATTGTCTTTAATTTTATTAACACCTTATATTATTTCTCTTATATTATTTTTTACCAATACTTCTAATTTATAATTAGTATCTTTTACATGTTATATTTTATTAATAATTTATTATTTCACTTTCAATGTTAATTATTTCTGCTTCACAGTTATCTTCAATAAAATCTATAATTTTTTCTTGCGATTTATCACTATCCTTTCTATTCAAATCAAGCTTTACTATTCCAATACTTATTAATTGGTGCAAGTCTTGGTTTTCAACCTCCCTTATACTAATATTAAACTTATTTTGTAATTTAGCTATTATACTTTTCACTATCATTCTCTTTTCTTTTAAAGAATGTACGTATGGCGCTCTTAAATCAATTTTAATAGCTAGTATTTTCATGTTATTTCCTCTCTTCTACTTATAATCTTCATCTATAGTGTTGGCTATTATCTTATTTATATTATCCATCATTAAATTAAATTTTTGTTCAGCTAACAAGTAGTTATATATTTTTTCATTATTTCTAATTTTATTTTGAATTTCTTCCATCTTTTTTAATGATTTTTTATCTATTTTTTTATTGTTCATAGTTGCATATTGAAGATTATACTGCGTCTTTTTATATTCACCTAGTAAGTATTCATTATTTTTATCTCTTTTTATATTTTTCATATTTTCCACAAATTCTATATATTCTTTGCTACTTTTAATTTCACTAGCTAATTTAGTAGCTGTATCATATACACTCATATTCTCCTCCTAGTTTAACTTTTTAAATTTAAGTTTTATAAGTATATATTCATTTTTAATATGGTTTTATTTATAATATTAAAAAAATACCTCAGTATTTTTCATTCAAATACTGAGGTATTTTTTATTATACTTCCATGATTATTGGTAATATCATTGGATTTCTCTTTGTTTTTATATATAAATATTCTTTTAAGTTTTCTTTAATATTATTTTTTAAATATGCCCACTCTTTTATATTTTTTTCTTCACATTCATTTAAAACATCTTTAATTATATTTTTTGCACCATCCATTAAATCTTCTGATTCTCTAACATAAACAAATCCTCTAGATATAATATCTGGGCCTGCAAGCACTTTTCCATCTTCTTTAGAAATAGTAACTACAACTATCATAAGACCATCTTCAGATAAGTGTTTTCTATCTCTAAGTACTATATTTCCTACATCTCCTACTCCAAGTCCATCAACAAGCACATTTCCTGTCGGTACTGTAGTAGTAACTCTCGCAGAATTTCTATCTAACTCTAGCACTTGACCTGTTTGCATAACAAATATATTTTGTTCTGGCATTCCTAATTCTTGCGCTAAAGTTGCATGACGTTTTAACATTCTATATTCACCGTGTACTGGCATAAAGAATTTTGGTTTTACCATTCTATTTATTAGTTTTAAATCTTCTTGAGCAGCATGTCCTGATACGTGTATATCAGCAATATCATTGTAAACAACTCTAGCTCCTCTTTCGAATAAAAGATTTATTACTTTTGAGATTAGTTTTTCATTTCCTGGTATTGGATGAGCTGAAATAATAACTAAATCTCCTTTTTTAATTTCTACTTTTTTATGTTCGCTACTTGACATTCTTGCAAGAGCCGACATAGGTTCTCCTTGAGTTCCTGTAGTTATAATTACTAATTCCTTATCTTCATATTTAGATATATCATTTAAGTCTATTAATGTATCATCGTCCATCTCTAAATATCCTAGTTCTTTAGCAACACCTATAACATTAATCATTGATCTTCCTGAAATAGCAACTTTTCTATTAAATTTAACTGCCATATTTATGATTTGTTGTAATCTATGAATATTAGAAGCAAAAGTAGATACTATAATTCTACTACCATTAGCTTTTCTGAATAAATCATCAAGACCTGCTCCTACCGTTTTTTCAGACATAGTAAACCCTGGTTTTTCTACGTTTGTACTATCAGCTAGCATTAAAAGAACTCCCGCACTTCCAAGCTCACATATTCTGTGAATATCCATAACATCTCCGTCTATTGGTGTAAGATCTATTTTAAAGTCTCCTGTATGGAAAATAACCCCTTGCTCTGTATGTATTGCTAATGAGCATGATCCTGGTATACTGTGGTTATTTTTTATAAATTCTACACTAATATTTTTAAGCTTAATTATTTGTTTAGGAGTAACAACATTTAATTTTACATTATTAAGTTTGTGTTCCTTTAATTTAACTTCAATTAGCCCAATACTAAGTCTAGTCCCGTACACAGGTACATCGATTTTTTTAAGTATATATGGAAGAGCTCCTATATGGTCCTCATGTCCGTGTGTTATAAATATACCCCTTACTTTATCTTTATTTTTTAGTAAATAAGTTATATCAGGTATAACTATATCAACACCTAACATTTCATCTTCTGGAAAGCTTAGTCCCGCATCTATTACAACGATCTCATCCTTATACTCTATTACGGTCATGTTTTTGCCTACCTCGTTAAGACCACCTAAAGCCATTACTTTAACCTTGTTGGTGTTTTTCTTAAACAATTGCATCATCTCCTCTGTCTATTCAATTTTCAATTTACTTTGCATATAAAAACAATATTAAATCACGCACTTTTACCAACTAATTTTATTGTATCATAAATCACTTTATATTTTAAGTATATTTAGAATTCTTTTATCCATAATATGACTTATTTGTTTTTTTATATATATAAATTTAAAAAGATATAAGTTCTACTCTGAACTTATATCTTCATCACAGTCTTCACATAGGCCATAAAACTTGATATCATGGTCAAATATTTTAAACTTATAAGCACTTTCTATTTCATTTTCCACATTGTCCATTAAATCATCTTCAACTTCAATTATTTTACCACATTTTTTACAAATTAAATGGTGGTGATTATGGGATTCTGATTTATTTAAATTTATTTCATATCGAATACATCCATCATCTAAATTTAGTTTTGATATAACACCTATTTCATCTAATAATTGCATTGTTCTGTATACTGTTGCAAGACCTATTTCTGGACAATTTTCCCTTACTAAGTCATAAATTTCTTCGCTACTTAGATGTCTATTTTCATTATCTAGAAGAATATTTATTATAGCTCTTCTTTGAGGAGTAATTTTAAGTCCAGATTCTTTTAATTTACTTTTTAAATTTTCCATTGTATTGCACATAATACCACCCGTTTTCAATTGATAATCTTTTGTAATTATTGTAAATGATAACTTTCCTAATGTCAATGTTTAGAGAATTATTATTATATTTATTTTTTTATAACTATATTGATTATGCTTAATTATATATAAATTCATGTAATAATCTTATATTTTCTTCTTTTTTCCACACTATAATATATTGGGAATTATTCTTTAATGTTCCATCTTCTCTAAAATTATCCACTGGAAATTCTAATTGTTTTATCTTATAACTAGTTAAATTTCTGGATATTATTGATAATTCAAGTATTTTATCATATGATATATTTACTTTTACGTATTTTAATAAAATACTAATTAACTTAGGGTATTTAAATATTGATACTTTTGATAATTTATGTGCTAAACTTTCTATAACTTTTCTTTGTCTAGCATCTCTATAAAAACAATTATCTATTTTTCTAAGTCTGCAATAAGCAAGTGCTTGATACCCATTTAATAAATGATTTCCACTACTAGTTATATACTCTATATTATTACCCTTATTTCCTATTTCTAATCCATAACATGCATCAATTATTTTATTTAATTCTTCTATTTCCCTATCTTCAATATTTATTTCAACTCCGCCCAAAACATCTATTACTTCTACAAAACTTTTAAAATCTACTATAGCATAGTCTTTAATATCTAAATCAAAATTATAATTAATAGTTTTTAATAATAAATCACAACCTCCATAAGCAAAAGCATGGTTTAATTTATCATATCCTCTTTTAGGTATATATACTAATGTATCTCTTGCCAAAGAAGTTAATTTTAATCCTTTATTTTTATTATCTATGGTTAATATAATCATAGTATCTGCTCTTGATTTTTTTTGCGAAATTCCATCTTTACCAATCAATAAAATATTATAAACATCATTTTTTTCATTTGTATTTATATCTTTTGCTAAGACAAAATTATAAGAAAAAATCATAAAAACACATATCAATATAATTAAAGCCTTTTTTTTCATTAAATTTCCCTCTTTTGTTTTTCATTATTTTTCCCTATAAAAAATAAATTACACTGTATTATAATTATTTTATACAAAAATAAACTACCTATTTAATAAATAAGTAGTTTATTTTAAATAAAATATTAGATTTAATTAAAACTCAGAATCGTCATTAAGACCTTCTTCGTCCATTAATGTATTATAAACATCAACAACGATTTCGTATTCTTTATCATCTTCTAAAGGAACTAACATTTCTCCTTCTTCATCTTGGTCTATTCTAAATACTAACGCTTCTTCTGCTTCTTCGTCATCAACAGGCATTAATATAGCATATTCCTTATTTTCTGCTTCTAATGTTAATATTACTTCGAATTGACTTTCTACTCCATTTTCGTCTAGTAAGCTTATTATATTATCTTGCATCTAAATCACCTCAAATTCTTTCTTCTTTTTATATTATATATTATACTTAAGCTTTTTCAAATATATTATTAAAAATTTCTTTTTAAATCTAAATAACCTTGTAATATTATTACTGCTGCCAGCATATCTATTACTTTTTTTCTATTTTCTCTTCTTACATTTCCTTCTATAAGAGATCTTTCAGCTGCAACTGTAGATAGTCTCTCATCCCAAAACTCTATTGGTAGATTAGTTTCTTCCTTTAGTAACTCACAGAATTTTTGAACTTTTTCTCCTTGTGGTCCAACAGTTCCATTCATATTTTTAGGAAGCCCTGAAACTATTTTATTTACTTGTTTTTCAGCTATTATTTGTTTTATTGCTTCTATATCCTTTTTCTTTCCAACTCTTTTTATAGTTGTTACACCTTGAGCAGTTAATCCCATTAAGTCACTTACAGCAACTCCTATAGTTTTATCTCCTATATCAAGGCCCATTATTCTTCCATCAAGCATATCTGTCTCCTTTATGTATTGCTTATCATTTTATTTAATTATTATATAATAAACTTTATATAAAATTAATCAAGATTTTATTATTTTTTCTTATTTTATTTTTATCATACATTATTTTATATTATATTTAAAAAATTAGCCAGAATTTAATTCTGGCTAATTTAATAATTATTCTATTTTATCATTAAAGATTATCATATTAATACTAATAATTAAAATTGGTATTAGTATATAAATAGAAGCTGTTGCTGCTGAGACAATACCAGAGTCATTTACTAACATTGTAACGATACATCCTACCATAGCAGCTATAAATCCTTTAAATATCATCGGATATTTATTAGAAATATTTTTCATATGTCTAGATGGTCTAAATATAAATATACCTATTACAGCTATTCCTACTAAAAGTATATTTACCCATACTGAGGACTTAGCAAGTTTTAAATTCATAGATATTTTTCTACCAAATGTATTAAATATAGCTTGTGGTCCTTCTTGAAGTATTTGCATTACAAATGCACCTAAATGAGATTCTGTTCCCATAATTAAGTCTAGGCCAGCAAATCCAAATACTAATACTACTGCTGCTAGTCCTAAAATCATTATCTTCTTATAGTCTAGTTTAACATGATATATTAACATCATAAATAACAAGAATGCAATACATTCAGATATAGATGCTCCAACATTTGCGCCCATAAATGGTGCTGCAGTTGTAATTAATATTACAACAAATAATAATCCAACTAAATATTTAGGTATTTTATTGTAGTTTAATAAAACTGCTAACCCAAATAGAGCACTTCCTATAATAACACCTTGATATTCATTACCTACACCATAGTATCTAGCACCTACTATAGCATCATAACTCATTACACTATACTTCATAAAGAATGTTCCTATTATTGAGTCAAATACTACAAGAGCTATAGTTAGTAAAGCATAGTATGACATTTGTTTTATATCACTTTGTTTAAACAATAATCTTCCAGATAAGTATATTAATATAGTCATTACTGTAACACTTATTATTATACCCATTTGAGTTTTAGCATTAAATATAGGTGCTGATAATAAAGTAAGAGGCATTATTAGACCTAATTTAATAAATTCTTTTAAAGTTACAAATACTTTTTCTTTATGAGGTAATTTATCTTTAAATAATAGGGCTAACATTGCTAATACCCATGATACAGATACAATACCTACAAAAGTATTTACCACAGTAGATCTTATATTATTAGTTGAAACCATTTTTTCATATTCATTAGTTAAAGAGATTATATTGTCATCTTTCTCTACATTATTTAAAACTCTTCCTATCATGATTTCATTTTTTAGACCAAGTTCATTTAAAATATCTACACCTAAGTCTAAGTTACCTATTATTCCCTCTCTTCTTGTAGTCGAACTTTCTAATAGTCCTTTTTTATTATCAGAGAATTTAATAACAGGCGATAAACGTCTTTTATTTTTGTAATCTAATTTACTTGGAAATTCACTTACAACGTATACAACATCATTTTCACTAACCATATTAAATACTTCTTCTAAATAAGTATTTATATTAGAGTGTATTTGTGTTTTAATTTTTTTATATGTTTTTTCATTTAAATTAGATTTATATTCATCTAATCTATATGTATCTCCAAGTTCTATAAATAATGCATCACTATTTTCATAATAGCTTTTAGTTTCTTTTATTAATTTATCGTAGTCAGTTCTAATTCCATAAGGCATAGATAAATCTTGTATGTTTATATCATCCACATTACCAGATTCTACTCTACCCATCATATCCATAGATATGAATCCTGCATTTCTTATTTTGATTAAATTATCATTTTCTACAATATCACTATTCCCTAGTAATGCAACTTTTTTATTATTGTCGGATAATGTTTGACCAAGTAATCCTAGTGTAGATCCATAAGTACCTTTTTCAGCATTATTATTAATAAATTTGTTAATGTATGAGTTGTTTATTTCTTTTGGATTTTCTCCTGTAAGAGATTTATATATTTTACTGTTATCATCAGTTAAGTTTTCAAAAGAAATAGATTCATCATTAACTATATTAGCTCTACATCCTGCACCTATACTTGCATACGATCTAGCATCATCGGTACCTTGATCTCCTTTGATGTTCATTAACCCAATATACCCTCTTTTACTTAAGTTTTCTTGTAAAACAGGTATATCTTGAAAATCATCCATATTACTTCTATTTATACTAATATAAATAATTTTATTTGCTTTTTGCTCTGCAAAGGAATAATTAGGAATAAATCCAATACATATCATAATTAACAATAATAATGATATTATTTTTTTCCTCATTAGTTGACCTACTTTCTATTTAGACAAATAATACTTTAGAATTTCTTCTAATAATTCATCTCTTTCATATTTTCTTATTACTGTTCTAGCGTCCTTGTGACTTGTTATATAGCTTGAGTCGCCAGATAGGATGTACCCTATCATCTGATTGATAGGGTCATATCCTTTTTCTTGTAAAGCATGATATACATAAGTTATTGTTTCACCCGGGCTCATATTTTTATTTTCTGTAACTCCTTCAAATTTAACTGTGTAATCAAATTTGTTATCCAAAATAATTCCCCCCTTATAGTTATTTTACTTGGCTTTTTATAACCTCACTTGCATAACTTAAAGCTTCATCTACTTTTGATACATCAGTTGCTCCAGCTTGTGCCATATTAGGTCTTCCTCCACCTTTACCGTTAGCTATTTTTGCAACTTCTCTAACTATGTTACCTGAGTGAATTCCTTTTTCTATAACATCTTGAGTTGCAGTAACTACAAAGTTTACTTTACCTTCTGCTACATTTGAAAGAACTACTACACCACTACCTACTTTGTCTCTTAAAGTATCAGCAGTTTCTTTTAATGTGTTCATATCTATGTTTTCAAATTTAGCACATAATAAGTTAACTCCGTTTACTTCAACTTTTGCATCTAATAGGGCATCTACTGATTGTAAATTTAATTTAGTTTTAGTTTCATGTAATTCTTTAGCTAAAGATTTATTTTCTTCAACTAAATGCTCAGCTCTTTGAACTAAGTTATCTTCTTTAGTTTTTAAAGCTACACAAACTTCATTTATCATATTATCTTTTTGTGTTAAGTATTCGTATACAGCTTTACCTGTTATAGCTTCTATTCTTCTAACACCAGCTGCAACTCCACCTTCAGATAATATTTTAAATAATCCAACTTGAGAAGTGTTGTTTAGATGAGTTCCTCCACAAAGCTCTACTGAATAGTCGCCCATAGATACAACTCTTACCTCATTACCATATTTTTCGCCAAACAGTGCCATAGCTCCTTTTTCTTTTGCATCTTTTATATTCATTATTTCCCATTTTATATCTAATGAATTTAAAATAGCTTCATTTACTTTTTCTTCAATTACTTTTAACTCTTCTTTTGATATTGGTTCAAAGTGAGTTACGTCAAATCTAAGTCTTTCTGGAGTTACTAAAGAACCAGCTTGGTTAACATGATCACCTAAAACTTGTTTTAGCGCTTCATGTAATAAGTGTGTAGCAGTATGGTTTCTTGCAGAGGCCATTCTTACTTCTTTATTAACTTTTGATTCTAATTTATCTTCTACGCTTATTTTTCCTTTTTTAACAAATCCTATGTGTTTTATAGTATTATTAGCACCTTTTTTAGTGTCAACAACTTCAAATATAGCATCTTCATTTTCTAAAGTACCTACATCTCCAGCTTGACCCCCACCTTCTGCATAGAATGAAGTTTCATCTAATACTATTATAGCTTTTTCACCTTCATTTATAGTGCTAACTATTTCGTCTTCTTTCACTATTGCAGTTACTTTACCGCATACATTTAAGTTTTCATATCCATCAAATGTAGAAGCTATGCTTTCATCTAGTGAAGATAATGGATCTTCCTTCCAACTTTCATCTTCCATAGCACCTCTATCTGCTCTTGCTCTTTGTCTTTGGGCTTCCATTTCTTTATGGAATCCTTCTTCATCTATTTCAAATCCTTGCTCTTCAAGAATCTCTTCTGTTAAGTCCATTGGGAAACCATATGTATCATATAATTTGAATGCATTAGCTCCACTTAAAACTTTTTCGTTATTTTTCTTTAATTCTTCTATATATGAATTTAATATTTCTACACCTTGGTCTAGAGTTTCATTGAATTTTTCTTCTTCTATCTTTATAACTTTTTTAACGTAGTTTTCTTTTTCTACTAATTCTGGATAAGCATCTCCACTTACTTCTTTAACTCTGTCATATAATTTATATAAGAAATCTTCTTTTATTCCTAGTAATTTACCATGACGAGCCGCTCTTCTAAGTAATCTTCTAAGAACATATCCTCTTCCTTCATTTGAAGGTAATACACCATCAGCTATTAAGAAACTCATAGCTCTCATGTGGTCTGTTATTATTCTTACAGATACATCTTTTTTAGCATCTTCTCCGTATTTGATATTTGCTAATTCTTCTATTCCTTGGATTATATATTTTATAGTATCTATTTCAAATATATTATCAACATCTTGCATTATACAAGCCATTCTTTCAAGACCCATACCTGTATCTATGTTTTTATTTTCAAGTTCAGGATAAGTTCCATCTTCTTGTCTATCGAATTGAGTGAAAACTAAGTTCCAGAATTCTAAATATCTATCGCAGTCACATCCTGGTTTACAATCTGGACTATCACATCCATATTTTTCACCTCTATCGAAGTATATTTCTGTACAAGGTCCACATGGTCCAAGACCTATTTCCCAGAAGTTATCTTCTTTTCCAAGTCTAACTATTCTGTTTTCTGGAACACCTATTTCTTTTGCCCAAAAATCATGTGCTTGATCATCATCTAAATAAACAGTTACCCATAATCTATCTTCTGGTATTTCTAAATGTTCTCTTATGAATTCCCATGCCCAAGTTATAGCTTCTGGTTTGAAGTAATCTCCAAATGAGAAGTTACCCATCATTTCGAAGAAAGTACCATGTCTTGCAGTTTTACCTACATTTTCTATATCACCTGTTCTTATACATTTTTGACAAGTAGACATTCTTTTACTTGGTGGCACTTCCACTCCTGAGAAGTAGTTTTTAAGTGGTGCCATACCTGAGTTTATAAGTAATAAACTTTTATCGTTGTTTGGTATTAAAGATGAACTTTTACCAACATAGTGTCCTTTAGATTCAAAGAAATCTAAAAATCTTTTTCTAATTTCATTAGTTCCTAATTTTTGCATTATTGTGTCCTCCTATTTATTAATTGATTTAATTATTTTTACAAATAAAACTTATTCTTACATAATATGTAACTTATACCTTATATCAATTAAAATATATCTTTACCAAAATTATAAAAATATATTTTAAAAATTAAAAAACCTCGCACCTATATAAAACTATATAGGGGCGAGGTATATTCGCGGTACCACCCTAATTATCACAAAATATGATATCTTCGGAAAACCTTAGCTATAACGTAACTACCGTCAATCTATACTTAGTTTCCAGATTGATACTCCAAGACTGCTTCAAATATTCTATTCTAGGAGTTCTCACCATTTCTCCTTCTCTGTGAAGACATCAAATATTTTACTACTTCTTTTCATTGTATTTAAATTATTTGTAAAATCTTATTTGCATATAGTAATTCTACTAAATTTTTAAATCTTAATCAAGAGTTATTATAAACTTTTATCTATAATTCCTCCACCAACTACTTTATCACCTTGATACATTACCACTGATTGTCCTTTTGTTATGGCTCTTTGTGGTTCGTCAAATACTATTCTTATTGAATCTTTACCATTGTTGTATACAGTAGCTGCAGCTGGTCTTGCAGAATATCTTATTTTAGCTTCTACTCTTATTGGTTCTGTAATCTCATCCACCGTAATTAAGTTTACATCTTTTGCAATTAATTCATTGCTAAATAAATCATCATTAGATCCTAATATAACTTCATTTGTTTCTGGATTTATATCAAGAACGAACATTGGCTTACCAAAAGCAATACCAAGTCCTTTTCTTTGACCTATAGTATAGAATACTATACCTTTGTGTCTTCCAAGTATATTACCTTTAGTATCGACAAAGTTTCCTTCTTTTATATCTTGATTTGCATGTCTTTTTACGTAATTTGCATAATCATTGTCTTTTACAAAGCATATTTCTTGGCTATCTGGTTTATTATGCACCTCTAAACCTAATTCTTTTGCCATTTCTCTTACTTTTTCTTTTTCATAGTTTCCTATAGGAAGAAGAGTATGTTCTAATTGCTCTTGCGTTAAATTGTAAAGTGCATATGTTTGGTCTTTTTTATCTGTAACAGACTTTACAAGTTGATATCTTCCAGTCTCTTCATCTTTTTCTATTTTTGCATAATGACCAGTAGCTACATAGTCACATCCTAGAGCCATAGCTCTTCTATATAAATCATCAAATTTTATATGTTTATTACATGCTATACAAGGGTTTGGAGTTCTTCCTTGTAAATATTCGTCTATGAAATAATCTATAACTTTTTCTTTAAATACTTCTTTGAAGTTTAATACATAAAATGGTATTCCCAGTTTATCTGCCACACGTCTAGCATCTTCTACTGCCTCTAGAGAACAACATCCACCTTCATTTTCAATTAAATCATATTCTTCATCGTCTTGCCATAATTTCATGGTAACACCGATTACTTCATATCCTTGTTCTTTTAATAAGTAAGCTGCAACAGAACTATCTACTCCACCACTCATACCTATCATTACTCTTTTGCTCATATTATCAAATCACCTCATTCTCTATATTATATATATTTTTAAAGAATTTTAAAAGTATAAATTTAACTTATATAAATTCTCTATATACATACTTAAATTTATTATTTATATATTTATTATTATAAATTATGAACAAAAAAAATCTTTGAGATAATTACCCCAAAGATTTTTATATTTTAATTATTAGTCTTCATCTTCTATATCATGGTGATGATCATGATCATCATCTATAACTACACCATCAAGTTCTGGTATGTGTATGTTATTTTTCTTAGCATAATCTATTAATGCAGCTTTTATAGCTTGTTCTGCTAATACTGAACAGTGCATTTTTACTGGTGGAAGTCCATCTAAAGCTTCTGCAACTGCTTTATTAGTTACTTCTAAAGCTTCATGTATAGTTTTTCCTTTTACCATTTCAGTTGCCATTGATGAAGATGCTATTGCAGATCCACATCCGAAAGTTTGGAACTTAACATCTTTTATTATTTCATCTTCTATATCTAAGAATATTTTCATTATATCCCCACATTTAGCATTTCCTACTTCACCAACACCACTTGCATCTTCTATTTGTCCTACATTTCTTGGGTTTAAGAAATGATCCATTACTTTATCACTATATTGCATAATTTTTTCCTCCTAACATTATACACTCTATCTTATTATCTTATTATCTTATTATCTTATTTATCTTAATTTATTATTTATTTTGTTCTTTTAAAAATGTTTGATATAAAGGTGACATTTCTCTAAGTCTTGCTATAACTTTTGGTAAATTTTCTAATATATAATCTATATCTTCATCAGTAGTAAAGTCACCTACAGTAAGTCTTAAAGAACCATGAGCCCATTCATGAGTTAATCCTATAGCCATTAAAACATGTGATGGATCTAGAGAACCAGATGTACAAGCTGATCCACTTGATGCAGCTATTCCTAATTGATCTAATAATAGAAGTATTCCTTCACCTTCTATAAATTCAAATGAGAAGTTTGCATTTCCTGGTAATCTATCTGTTAGGTGTCCATTAAGTCTTGTATAAGGTATAGACTCTAATACACCTTTTATTAATTTATCTCTAAGTCTAGTAAGCTCTGCTATATGATTTTCCATATTTTCTTTTGCCATTTCAGCAGCTTTTCCATATCCTACTATTGCAGGTATATTTTCTGTACCAGCTCTTTTTCTTCTTTCTTGAGCTCCACCATGTATAAGGTTGTGTATTCTTACACCTTTTTTCATATACATAGCTCCTATACCTTTTGGTCCATATATTTTATGACCTGACATACTCATTAAATCTACGTCTAAGTCTTTAACATCTACAGGTATATTTCCTGCTGCTTGAACTGCATCTGTATGCATTAGGGCACCATGTTCATGAGCTATTTTAGCTATTTCTTTTATAGGTTGTATAGTTCCTATTTCATTGTTAGCATACATTATACTTACTAATATAGTAGTATCTTTTATTTCTCTTTTTAATTGTTCTAAGTCAACTTTACCGTCTTTATCTACATCTAAATAAGTTACTTCGAATCCATGAACTTTTTGTAAGTATTCACATGTATGAAGTATAGCATGGTGCTCTATTTTACTTGTAATTATATGATTTCCTTTATCTCTTCTAGCAAAAGCTGTTCCTTCTAAGGCCCAGTTATCACTTTCACTTCCGCCATTTGTGAAATATATTTCATTTGGGTCTGCATTAACAAGTGAAGCTATTTGTTTTCTTGATTTATCTAATGCTGTTTTTACTTCTCTACCAAATAAGTGGAAACTTGAAGCGTTTCCAAAATACTCTGTAAAATATGGCATCATTTCTTCTACTACTTCTTTTTTAGTTGGAGTAGTTGCTGAATAATCCATATATAATCTTCTTTTTTCCATATCCTAGTTCATCTCCTATTTATTATTCATTAACTTTGTTATATCAAATTCTTTCAAATTATTCTTCTTATTATAATCATCAATCATATCTTGTAGCGTAATTGAATTTAATACATCTTCAATTCCCTTTTTCAATTTTTCCCATACTAGCTTTGTGGAACAGTCATTAGCATTTTCACAACAACCCTCATCTATAATACATTTAGATAATGCTACAGGGCCTTCAAGTATAGTAAGTACATCTCCTACTGTAATACTCTTAGGATCTTTGTTAAGAAAATATCCACCCTGAGCTCCTCTTACACTAGTTATTAATTGTGATTTTTTTAGCTTAGAAAATATCTGTTCTAAATATTGTTCTGGTATTTTTTGTCTACTGGCAATTACATTCAAAGGTACAGGGCCTTCATTAACATGTAAAGACAGTTCAAATATTGCCTTAAGTCCATATTTACCTTTAGTCGATAATTTCATTTTTTATCACCCTCTATGTCCAATGCAATTCATACTAAATTTGTATGAATTATTCTGATATCATTGTATTATTTCCTACTATTTTTGTCAAGATTATTTTTGACTATTTTTATCAGAATTAAATATTAATCTTATTTAAAATATTTATACTAGATTAATACCCAAAAACATAAAAAGATAACTTGAAAATTCAAATTATCTTATTTTTTTATATATACTCCAATATCCAATTTTTTCAAAACCAAGCTTCTTATAAATTGTAATCGCTGCTTCATTATCACAAAATAAACAGGGTACCCTATTTTCTTGTAATAACTCATGACATATTTTTACTATACATTTAGTAGCATAGCTTCTATTTCTATATTTAGGATGAGTTCCAACGCCTATAATCATAGCATTAGATTTATTTTCAGAAGTGGTCTTTGCCATAGATACAGCCTTACCTTTTCTTTCTATAAAATACCCCCTTCCTGTTTTTAGACTTGCTTTAATATTATCTACTGTAGTATTTTCAAATTCATCTATTTCTTCATAGAGTCTTGCAATTTTATTTAAATTACCAAATCTTATTTTTCTAAGCTTAATATTGTCTTCTTCATAATCTGGCAGTAAGTTTATATTTACCAATTTAAATATATTCACTTTTCTATATATTTTTAAATCAATTTTATCGTCTAACATTTCTAAAACTTGGGACTTTCCGCAAATCTCTTCACAATCACTTTCATTAATAAATTTGGCAAAGTCATCTACATCAAATTTATCATAGGCATAAAAAATAATAAATTCAAAACATTTTAATAAAATACCTTCTATTTCACCATTTTCATTTATACCACCATAAATACTAAATAAATAACTATCATACCCAAATCTTTCTATATCACTAATCAAAAATATATTAATTTCTTTTTCTCTATATAGGTATTCAATAACTTTTTTATGATGTGTATTATTAAGCCTTTGAATCATTAGCACTCCCCCTGATATTACTCCTAAATTTACAATCCCCTCAATATTAATATTAAGTTTCTTTAATCTTACTTGCAATTAAAAATTATACCTATAGTATATATACAAAAAAATTCAAACTTACTATTGGTAATTTTTATAAGAATTTTAAAATGATATAAAACAAATAATAATCTTATAAAATTATTAAGGATGTGAGTAAATGACTGATAAAAAAAGACCTAGCACTAAAAAAATGAAAGATTTAGAAAATGAAAAACTTGAAATAGCTGATGAATTAGGCACTGGTCATGCAAATGACGTTGAAGTAAATGTAAAAATAGCATCTCAAAATGAAGCTGAATTCAGTAAAAAAACTAGAACTAAGCAACATAATTTAAATAACCAAATGAAAACAACACCTCATGAAAAGGTATAATTTCAATTAATTATGTAACATATAATATAAAAAGCTATGAAGATATATATTTTTCATAGCTTTTTTATTATATTGATATTAAGTTAAAATTTATATTTTTCATATACTTTATTTATTTGTTTTGTTTTTTATTACATTCCAATAATTTTTAAATGCATTTTCATTTTTATTGTTGCCGTGAATGTAATACTTTTTATCTTTTATAGGATCAGGTAAATATTGCTGTTCAACATAATTGTTTTCAAAATTATGAGGATATTTATATTCTACTCCTCTTCCCAGTTTTTTTGCACCTGCATAATGGGCATCTTTTAAATGAATTGGTATATCTCCTGTTTCCATATTATCTAAGTCATATATAGCCATATCTATGGCATTAATTACAGAGTTAGACTTTGGACACTGGGCCAAATATATAGTTGCCTGGGCAAGAGGTATACGAGCTTCTGGAAATCCCAGTTGAAGAGCTGCAGATACACAGGCCTCTGTTATTGTTATAGCTTGTGGTACAGCTAACCCCACATCCTCACTTGCTACACATAATAATCTTCTTGTTATAGATTGAATATCCCCTGCTTTAATAAGTCTAGCCAAATAATGAATAGCCGCATCAGCATCTGAGCCTCTAAGTGATTTATGAAATGCTGACAAAATAGAATATCCATCATCTCCACCTCTATCATAATTTAAAATCTTAACAGAAGAACAATTTATAACATCATCTAAAGTTACTTTTACAGAATTAGTAGGAATATCTATTCCCACATTAAAAGCTAATTCCAATTTATTAAGAGCACTTCTCATATCACCGTTGCACGTCTGAGCAATATATTCAATGGCTTCATCTTCTATATGAATATTTTCATAGGTATATAAGTCATTAAGCTTAAGGATTGCTCTTTCTAACCCTTTTATTATGTCATTTTTCTCAATAGGTTTAAATTCAAAAATAGTACTTCGACTTAATATGGCTTTATATATAACAAAATAAGGATTATCTGCCGTACTCGCTATTAGTGTTACTGAACCATCTTCTATTACTTCCAATAAAGATTGTTGTTGCTTTCTATTTAGAGCTTGAATTTCATCTAACATTAGAAGTATACCATTATAAGAAAATAAATCTTGTTTATTAGCATCTATTACTTCTTTAATTTCTTTAACTCCACAATTTACTGCATTAAGTTTTACATATTTCTTATTTGTGCACTTTGCAATAATATTAGCTAAAGTTGTTTTTCCTGTACCTGGAGGTCCGTATAAAATCATATTAGGTATAGTGTTATTATCTAATAATTTATTTATTATCTTACCCTTGCCAATTATATGACTTTGACCAACCATATCATAAATATTTTTAGGTCGTAATTTATCTGCTAAAGGTTGCATAATTTACCTCCTTTATTTATAATCAATATAATTTCTTAATAATTTAAAAAGGTATCTTATAAAGATACCTTTTTACTAATAATTACTTCTTACTTTTTTAAGTTCTGGTATTAACTTATCATTAAGAATTTTTATATGAGTTCCCTTCATTCCTAAAGATCTAGACTCAATTACTCCTGCACTTTCAAATTTTCTAAGAGCATTAACTATTACTGATCTTGTAATTCCTACTCTATCTGCTATTCTACTTGCAACAAGTAAACCTTCATTTCCTTCTAGTTCTTTAAATATATGCTCTACAGCTTCAAGTTCAGAATAAGATAAAGTTCCTATAGCCATTTGAACAACAGCAGTTTTTCTCATTTCAACTTCCATTTCTTCACTTAAGCCTCTTAAAACTTCCATACCCATTACTGTAGCACTATATTCAGATATAACTAAGTCATCATCTGTAAATATATCATTATATCTTGATATAACTAGTGTACCAAGTCTTTGTCCACTTCCTAATATAGGAACAACAGTAGTATATTTTTCTAATCTTTCTTGTTCATACGGAAATACTTCTAATAATTTTTCACCAGTTAAATTTTCTAACGTTTCATTTATTTTTAAAACACTATCTGTATATACTTTAGGGAAAATTTGTAGTTTAGTTTCTTCATCTTCTATAACAGAGCTATCTTGAACATCTTTTAAGTAAAGGCCAATTACCTTTCCTTTTGCGTTAATCACATATATATTAGCCCCTAGAACTTCTCCTAAAGTTTCCGCTAATAAATCAAATGATACACTGCTCCCTCCGCTTGTTTGAAGAGTTTTATTAATTTTCCTTGTCTTTTGTAATACTTCACTTGCCATTTAATCATCTCCTTAACAAAGTTTAAGGTTTCAAGAATTTTATATTCTCTAGTTTCTTAGTTATACGCTTAGTTTCCCTACTATATTTTAACATAAGATTACATACTTAACAATAAAACATTCACATTTTTCTTAATTTTCTGTCATTTATGTAATTTTATTCAATTATTCTACCTTCAGCCTTACATTCCTTATTAGAACATACTTCTTTTGTCTCATTTTTAGTTCGCTTTTCTATCATATAAGACCCACATTCTTTGCATACTTCTCCTGTAGGTTTATACCAACTTATAAAATCACATTCAGGATAGTTTGAACATCCATAAAAGGCTTTACCTTTTTTAGATTTTCTAAGAATAATGTCTCCTTCTTTACATTTAGGACATTTAACACCAACTTTATTTACTAATGGTTTTGTATTTTTACACTCAGGGTAATTTTTACATGCCATAAATCTACCAAATCTACCGTATTTAATTACCATGTTAGATCCACATAATTCACAAATCTCATCAGTTTCTTCATCCATATTTATCTTTTCTATTTTTTCATTAGCTTCTTTTATAGCTTCTTTTAGAGGTTCATATACTTCTGATACAACACTCTTCCACTTAATATTGCCTTCTTCTATTTCATCTAATTTATTTTCCATTTGGGCAGTAAAGTCCACATCAATAAATTTTTGGAAGTTTATATTTAGGATATCTGTAACTATCATTCCTAGTTCAGTTGGATGAAGACTGTTACCTTGTTTTTCTACATATCCTCTATTTAATATGGTTGCTATAGTTGGTGCATAAGTACTAGGTCTACCTATTCCAAGTTCTTCTAGAGTTTTTACTAAACTAGCCTCCGTATATCTTGCTGGAGGTTGAGTAAAATGTTGTTCTGGAATAAATTTATTAACTTCAAGCTCATCATTTTCTTCTATTATAGGTAGTATTTTATCTTCTCTTTCTGTAAAGTTATAAACTTTAGTATAACCATCAAACTTCATAACAGAACCTGTAGCTCTAAATAATGCATCACCTATTTTACAATCCACATTCAATACATCAAATACAGAGTCTTCCATTTGACTAGCTACAAATCTTCTCCAAATTAAATTATAAAGTTTAAATTGATCTTTACTTAATGAAGACTTAACACTTTCTGGCGTTCTATGTATAGAAGTTGGTCTGATGGCTTCATGAGCATCTTGTACTTTCTTCTTTTCTTTATTTTCTTTTTTCTCACTATTTTCTTTGTAGTATTTTTCTCCTAACTCATCTAAAATATATGACTTAGCTTTTTCTCTTGCCTCATCAGATATTCTCTTAGAGTCTGTTCTTATGTAAGAAATTAGACCTACAGTTCCTTCTCCTTCAATATCCACACCTTCATATAATTCCTGCGCTACTATCATTGTCTTTTTAGTTGTAAAAGACAGCTTATTAGCAGCATCTTGTTGAAGCACACTTGTTGTATATGGTTTTGGAGCTGATTTTCTTCTCGTTTTAGATTCAATTTTTTCTACTGTAAGTTTTTTATCTTTTATATTTTCTAAAATTTTATTAACATCTTCTTCACTATTTAAATCTACTTTTTCATCATTGAAGGAAACAAACTTAAATAATATATTTTCATCATCTTTAGTTTTTCCTTCTATATCTAGACTCCAGTATTCTTTAGGTACAAACTCATTAATCTCTTTTTCTTTTTCACAAATTAATTTTGTAGTTACTGATTGTACCCTACCTGCACTAAGCCCTTTTCTAACTTTTACCCAAAGAATTGGACTTATCTGATATCCTAAAAGTCTATCAAGAACTCTTCTAGCTTGTTGAGCGTCTACAAGTTTTAAATCTATACTTCTTGGATTTTTTATTGCCTTTTTGATAGCATCCTTTGTTATCTCATTAAATTCTATTCTACATTCATCATGTTCATCAATTCCAAGAATATAAGCTAAGTGCCAAGATATAGCTTCTCCCTCTCTATCTGGATCGGTAGCTAGATATACTCTCTTAGATTTTTTAGCTTCTTTTTTTAATTCTTTTATTAAATCACCTTTTCCCCTGATATTAATATATCTAGGTTCAAAATTATTTTCTATATCAACACCTAAAGTACTTTTAGGTAAATCTCTCACATGACCAACTGAAGCCTTTACAGTATAGTGACTTTTTCCTAAGAATTTTTCAATTGTTTTAGCTTTTGCAGGCGATTCCACAATTACCAATGTTTTCGCCATTTTTACACCCCCACCCTTATTTCTTCTTTTAATTTATACTATACATTTTATTATTCATTTCAACAACTAAATCTCTTAATAATAATTCATTTATTATAGAATTTACATTTTTTATATCCATACCAGTATTATCACAAATCTCATCAATTTGCAAGATACCTTGCTTCTTAATTGCATTTATTATTTTTAATTCTTCATTATTTAAGTCCTTAATTTCATATTCTATACTAATTTTATTATTAAAACTACTATTATTATATTCCTCTAAAACATCCTCAATATTTTCTATTAATTTTGCACCTTCTTTTATTATTTTATGACATCCTCTGCTCATTTCTGAATGAATATTACCTGGAAGTGCAAATATGTTTTTGCCTTGTTCTAAACCTAAATCAGCTGTAATTAGAGCACCACTTTTTTTAGCAGCTTCCACAACAATTATTCCATCACTTATTCCACTTAGAATTCTATTTCTACATGGAAAGTTTCCACGAGTCACATAGTGCCCCACATTATATTCTGATATAAGTAAACCACCATTTTCTAATATTTCATCAGCTAAAGGCTTATTTTGTGTTGGAGTAATATTTTCTAGAGAAGATGCCAAAACAGCAATAGTTTTGCCCTTTGCTTTTAAACACCCTTTATGACAAATAGCATCAATACCTAAAGCAAGGCCACTAACTATATTAATATTTCTCTGAGATAATTCATAACTTATTCTTTCAGCACAGTCAATTCCATAAGATGTAGGTTTTCTTGAACCTACCATGGCTATGTTCAAAGTATTATTTATTACTGATAAATCTCCTTTGTAAAATAATAATGAGGGAGGATTATAAATATTTCTAAGTTTAGCTGGATACTCTTCATCTTCTATACAAATATACTGAATAGAATTTTTATATAATTCTTCCTTAATTTCATCTAAATTGAAATGACTAATATATTTTACTAGATTTTCTTTAATATTTAAACTTATATTTTTCAAATTGTAAATATCTTTTTCTTTAAGATTTATAATTTCCTCCACACTTCCTACTTCCTCTATTATTTTACCAATAGTTATACTACTTATTCCCTTTATCGATTTAATATATAAATAAATATCCTTTTTATCCATATTTTTCTCCTATTTAAAATAATTATAATAAGCTTTTCTAAAAGCAAATGCTTCTAAAACATGATTGGAATTTATATTCTCTTCTTCTTCCAAGTCGGCTATAGTTCTAGACATCTTTATTAATTTCATAAAACTTCTATTACTTAATTTATACTTATTAAAAATTTTATTTATAACTTCTCTACTTTTATCATCTAATGTACAGTATTTATCTATCATTGTTGATGTCATTTCATTATTAGTTGATATATTTTCATTTTTAAATCTTATATTTTGTATTTCTCTTGCTACTTCCACTCTCTTTCTTATATCTTCAGATTTTTCTTCCTCAGATTTTTTATTAAGCTCATTACAAGAAATCTGATTTACTTCCACAAACATATCAAATCTATCTAAAAAAGGTCCTGATAATTTATTTTTATATCTATTAATTTCATAAGTTGCACACCTACATTCTTTATTTGACATATAAAATCCACAAGGACAAGGATTCATTGCACCTATAACAATCATTTTACAAGGATATTTTATACTATATTTAAGGCGACTTATGTTTACATATCCATCTTCCATAGGTTGTCTTAAAGTTTCTAAAGTCCTTTTTTCATATTCTCCCACCTCATCTAAAAAAAGAACACCTTTATGTGACAGAACAATTTCTCCAGGTTTACAATTATATCCACCACCTATTAATGATTGTATAGTTGTACTGTGATGAGGTGATCTAAATGGTCTTTCTTTGATAATTCCATATTCTTCATCAAGCATTCCTGCTATACTATAAATCTTACTTATTTCAATTATTTCATCTTTATTTAGCTTAGGTAGTATGGTCCTAATACGTTTAGCAATCATTGTTTTGCCAGAACCAGGAGGACCTATCATCATCAAGTTATGATTTCCTGATGCTGCTATTTCAACTGCTCTTTTTACGAAATAATTTCCCTTTACATCTTGAAAGTCTTCTGTATAAGAATTTTGTATATCATCTATTTGTAAGTCTTTATAATCAGTAGATATATGATGATTGCCGTTTAAATAATTAATACATTCATTTAAGTTTTTTATAGGTATTATTTCTATTCCATCAATAAAATTACTTTCTTTAAAATTATCATAAGGTATAAAAATTCTTTTAAAATTTTCTTTTTTTGCTCCAATTACTAAAGGTAAAATTCCTTTTACCTTTCTCAAATGGCCATCTAAGGATAACTCTCCCACAAATATACATTCTTCTAAGTATGAATCATTTCTATTTATATATTTTCTAAGAATACCTATACACATGGGTAAATCTAAAAAAGAACCTTCCTTTTTTATGTCCGCTGGAGATAGATTTACTACTATTCTAGAGTTTGGAAAGTCATATCCTGCATTGATTATGGCTGATTTTACTCGCTCTCTAGCCTCTTTCACCTCTGTACCTGGAAGTCCCACAATATTAAAAGAAGGTATACCTCTAGTTATGTCTATTTCCACCTTAACTAAGAAGCTATCTATTCCTATTAAATTATTTGAATTAATTATACTTAACATATTATTCCTTCCTAAAATGCATTTACTATATGATTTATTTTTTTATCTTTTAAATAAATTTCAATTACATCAAATCTTATAGATACATTTTCCAATGAATTATTTAAAATATAATACTTGGCCACGTTAATTATTTTTCTTTGCTTTTTATAATTTACTGCTTCACTGGGATATCCATAATTTATATTACTTCTACTTTTCACTTCCACAAAAACTAATTCTCCATTGATTTGTACGATTAAATCTACTTCTCCCATTTTTGTTCTATAGTTTTGTTCAATAACTTTTCCACCTTTAGAAGTAATATATTTAGATGCTATTTCTTCTCCCAACTTGCCTTTTTCTATATTATTCATATTTTCACCCTATTATTTTTATTATGGAATTATTGTCAAGGTAATCAGTATATATACAAAATCTTTTTTAATTGCCAAATTATTCCAAATTATATATGATTAATGTAGATAAATTAAGTTTAATTTAAAATTAAGGGGGTAGTTATGTCTAGTAAAAAACATAATAAAAAGAGAAAACTAAGCTTTAAGGGGATTTTAATTATTTGTATATTTATTGCTATTTGTGTATCTGGAGGAACTTTTATTTTTAAAAATATAAATAATAACTCTGATAACTTAGGTAAAAATACAAATATAGATGCTACATCAGTTTTCAATGAAGAGGTGGAGACTTACGAAGCTTCAGTTTTTGCTGTTGGTGATGTAATGGTTCATTCACCTCAACTAAAAGCTCAGTATGATTCATCCACTGGTACATATAATTTCGATAACAATTTTAAGCATGTAAAAAAATATATTGAAAAAGCTGATTATAGTTTGGCAAATTTAGAAACCACTCTTGCAGGAAATGATGTATATGCATATAGTTCTTATCCTTTATTTAACTCACCAGATGAGCTAGCTGATGCATTAAAAAACGCTGGATTTGATTTAATCTCTACTATAAATAACCATAGTTTTGATAAGGGAGACTTAGGTGTGGAGAGAACATTATCAACTTTAAAAGAAAAGGGATTTGATACTGTTGGTACTAGAGAAAATATAGATGATGACGAATATATAATAAAAGATATAAATAATATTAAAGTTGGTATAACCTCTTATTCTTATGGTGATATAAAAAATAATAATAAGTACCTAAATGGCATTTTAGTATCTGAAAAAAGTAAAGATAAAATGAATGTATTTGACTCTTCCAATGTAGATGCTGCTTATAAAACAATTTCAACTACTGTAAATAAAATGAAAGATACTGATATACAAATTGCAATTTTACACTGGGGTATTGAGTATACAAGGAGTGAAATAAGCTTCCAAGATCAACTAGCTCAAAAACTTTGCGATGCTGGTGTAGATATTATAATAGGTTCTCATCCTCATGTAGTTGAACCTGTGAAGACTATAAAGTCTACCGATGGCAAAAATGAATGTGTTGTAATTTATTCTCTTGGTAATTATATATCTAATCAAAGAAGAGAAAGTGTGGGCGCTTATAGCGAAGATGGTTTAATGGTTAATATTGATATAAGTAAAAAAAGTAATGAAAATAAAGCTAAGGTTGAAAAAGTAACTTGTATTCCTACTTGGGTAAATAAGTATTCTAATGGATATAAAGACGTTTATGAAATTATTCCTATTGAAGATAAAAATGATTTAGATTCTATAAATAACTTAAATCAATCTCACGTTAAAAAATCTTATGAAAATACAGCTTCTTTAATTGATACATCTGATATAATCACTGTTGTTGAAAGTCCTTTCAAATAGTTAATAAGACCCAAACTCACTTATGAGCTTGGGTCTTATTTATATATATATTATTGTACTTTGTTTAAACTTAATTTTATCCAAAAAACTCTTAAATATGCAAATTTTATAATATATTTAAATACTTTCCTGTCTAATATTTTCTATTATATTTTCTTTATTTATCTTTTTAATAGGTATATATGAAGAAATAAATGTGATTACAAATACGCCTATTACGCATATAATCATAGCCTTCCATGGAAGTACTAATCCAAAACTAATAACATCTCCTAGTATGAAGTTCATAAACATAACTAAAGCAATTCCTAAAGGTATACCATATATAAGGGATAAAGCTCCATATAGTAAACTTTCTAAGTATATCATTTTATTAAATCCTCCAGGAGTAACACCTATAGATTTAATTATAGCTAACTCTCTTTTTCTTAAGTTTATATTTGTACTAATTGTATTTACTATATTAGTTATACTTACTAAAGAAATCACTGTAACAAATCCATAAACAAAGATTTGCATTACCATAAGAGTATCTTCTACTGATTTTATTTCTTCCATTTTATCCATTACATTATATCCATATTGATTTGCAATATCTTTTACTGCATTTCGTGTATTTTCTTCTCTATTTGTATCTACATAAATACCCGTAGTATCTGTATTATATCCCAATTTTTTACCTACTTCATCATATGTTATAAAATCTAATCCCATGTAATTGTAATGAAAACTTCCTGTTGGTATATCATCAGTTATAGCCATAATTTTCAGTTCAATTTCTTTTCTTATTTCTTTATCTCCATCATATTCTAAGACATAACCTTTGACTGTATCTCCAACTTTATAATTTGTTAATTCAAGTTCATATTTTTTCCCTGGTTCTTCATAATAACTTTTTCTTACTAGTATTACTCCATTTTCTTCTATAGCCTCTTTTTTATCAAAACTGCCTTCTTTAAGATTTATTTTGCTTATTTCAAAATCTCCTGGCAATATTGTCGAACAGTTTACTATATCATATACTGTTTTATTGTCTACTTTTTCTGTTGAAAAATAGCCACTACTATTAATTAAATCTTCATTTTCTTTATTTATTTTATTTTCTGGTATATAAATTCCCATTCCATAATTATTTTCTGCAGAAAGTCTATTTACACCATCAATATTTTTTAACTCTTCCAATGAATTTTTATCCATTATACTATTTGATGATAAGTGCAAATCATAGTTTGATTGTCCAAACTGTACTTTATTTGCATTTATAAATAAAGTCATAAATCCACTGAAAGATATGAATATAACCACACTTATAATAAGAGAAAATAAAGTTATTCTAAATTTCTTTTTATTTCTTCTTAAATTTTTATAAGCAAGAACACCTTCAGCTTTAAATAAAGCTCTTACTATTTTTGAATCTTTTACTTTTCCTATTTTTAAATTAGAACTATTTTTTATAGCTTCTAAAGGTGATATTTTAGTTGCTTGTATCGCTGGAAGTATGGCTGAAATTAATATGGTTATCATTACAATTATTGCACTTAATATAATAACTGTTGGACTATATACTACTCTTAATCCCAGTTCTCCTATTATTGAACTTTTATAAAAACTTCCTATTATTTTAAACACCACATCTATGGCAAAAGTTCCAGCAATTAGTCCCATTGGTATACCTATAACACTTACTATAAAAGCTTCCATTAATACTAATTTTGTAGTCTGAGCTTTTGTTGCTCCTATAGAATTTAAAATCCCAAATTGTTTTTTACGCTCACTAATAGATATTGAAAAAGCATTATATACTGTAGCTATGGTACAAATAATTACTAAAGAAGTAACAAGTATTATGATTTTATCAATACTTCCATTGATATTGTCATAAGTACTAGCACTTTGTAATCTTAATAAATGTTCATTGAACTGTAAATTTTCATAATATACTTTATTTTCGTTATTATAATAATCATCCCCTTCATCTACACTACCTTCTACTTTTAAATCTAAATTCTTGGCAATAACTGCTGCTATATCATAAATTTCCTTTGGTTTATTTGCTTTTATAGATACATTAACACTTTCCTTATCTTTCATAGTGTTTATATCTAAATAAGTTATAGCTGTTGTAACTTGCTTTCCATATTCAAATCCAGGTTTATTTATTATACCCACGATTTTATATTCTTCTTTATGAGTATCTATAAGTTTTTCATCATCACTTATCCAAGAACCTGTTAATGAATCGCCTTCACTAGTTACTCTTTTTCCCACATTAAGAGTAATTATATCTCCTATTTTTTTATTTCTAAGTATCAAAGAGTCTTCACTAAGTACAATTTCTTTATTATTTGTTGGCAATTTACCTTCTTTTAAAGAAATTTGATATCCATCAAAAGCTTCTTTATCATAAGATTTTATATCTAATAAAAATTTTTCATCATTATACTTTCCAAAGTCTAAGTTTTCACTATATGCATATTTTGATATTCCTGCAATTTTAGTTACTTTACTTAAATCTTTCTTTTGTACATCATAAATTGTGGCATGGAAACCTCCATCACTTTTTATAGTTTGTCTAATTTCATAGTCCATTAAACTGTTATAAATATTCCCTATACCACAAATTAATGCAGTAGATAATATAATTCCTATAATTGTAACTATGGTTCTTTTTTTATTTTCTTTTAAATATCTAAGTGTAAGGGCTGTATATAAGTTCATTTATATCACCTCATCACTTTTTATAATTCCATCTTCTATAGTTATAACTCTATCTGCTTGAAGAGCTATATTTAAGTCATGAGTTATCATTATTAATGTTTGATTGTATTTTTTTACAGATAATTTTAATAATTCTAATACTTCCTTTGAGTTTTTGCTATCTAGATTTCCCGTTGGCTCATCTGCTAAAATTACTGCTGGTCTATTTATTAAAGCCCTTCCTATGGAAGTTCTTTGCTGTTGACCTCCACTAAGCTCATTTGGAAGATGATTTTCTCTTTCCTTAAGTCCCAGTGTTTTTAATAAATCATCTAAATATTCTTTGTCTATTTTTCTATTATCAAGTTCTGCTGGTAATAATATATTTTCCTTTGCACTAAGAACTGGTATCAAGTTGTAAAACTGATATATAAGTCCCACATTTCTTCTTCTAAATATAGACAAATCTTTTTCTTTTAATGAATAAATATCCACATTATTTATATAGACTTTACCACTTGTTGGCTTGTCTACTCCTCCAATTAAATGAAGTAAAGTACTTTTACCACTACCACTCGGTCCTACTATAGCAACAAACTCGCCTTTATTTATTGATAAGTTTATATTTTTTAAAGCATCTACCTTAGCTTCACCTTTTCCATAACTTTTCTCTAAATTTTCAACTTTTAAAATTTCCATTTTATCCTCCTAAACTTACTGTATTATAAACACTTTTTAGATTTTGATTTATTTTGTACTTATAGTCTAAGTTTTCATCCTTACATTAAAGTGAATACAATTGTGACAGATTAGTCACCATAAGTTTTATGGAATATTATATGAAACTCACTACCTTTATTTTTTTCACTTTTTACGTAAATATCTCCATTTTGACTTTCTATTATGGATTTTGCCATGGCAAGACCTATGCCTACGCTATCATCTTTAGAACTTTTTCCTTTATAGAATCTTTTAAATATATGAGGCAAATCTTTTTTATCTATTCCTTCTCCATTATCCTTTATTACAACTTCACAATATAGTGGATTTTCTTCATAACTGATATTTATTTTTCCATTTGTATCAGTATGTTCAACACAATTTTTTATTATATTTACAAAGGCTTCACATGACCAATTTATATCTCCTATATAACTAATATTTTCATCTCCATTAACAGTTAGTTCTATATTTTTAATTTCCATAGATATTAAACTAGGAGATATAGACTTCTTGATCAACTCACTTACTTTGACTTCTTTTTTCTCAAAATCTATAACTTTAGCTTCTACTTTAGATAGCTTTAACATACTTTTTATAAGCCATTCCATTCGATTTAATTGAGATTTTATCTTATCTAGAAACTCTATCTTTGTTTCTTTTGGTAAATCTTCATACATTAAATCATTTAATATGATTAAAGATGTCATGGGCGTTTTTAATTGATGTGATATATCAGAAATAACTTCATTTAAAAATATTTTTTCATTATTTAAAAGTTCTACCTTTTCTTTTAATATATTTGTCATCTTTATTAATTCTGTTTTTAAAAGACCTATCTGCCCCTCTTGATTTCTATTTTTCATATCAAAATTTCTACCTTCTGAGCTATTATAAACATAATCTGTCATATCTTTTATATCTTCATAAATTTTTCTAAAATAATAAAGAGCAAGTACTAAACATAATATAAGAATAATAGATACAAATATCCAATTAATATTAAAAATATATTTTATACTTTCACTTATAATAGGTTCATTAGCTAAACTTATATTTTTATCATAATTGTACTTACTTAATATGTCTTTTCCTAAACTTAAATTTTCTTTAGAATTTCCCTGTGTAATTATATCTATTATTTCTTCTTCCATATTTGGAAGTTCAGTTAGTATTTTACCTATAATAGCTTGGTTATTTTCCACCACTTTATTTTTTATAATATTTACATTTAATATAGTTACTCCTGCACATAAAAGAATAGTTATAAAGAGTAAAGCAATAAAGTTTCTTATAAAACTTTTCATCTCTGAGTTATACTTAATCATTTTTATCACTTCCATTCCATTTATAACCCATTCCTCTAATCGTTATAATATGTTTTGGATTTGTGGAATCATCTTCAATTTTTTCTCTAAGACGTTTTATATAAACAGTTAATGTATTGTCATTTATAAAATCATAAGTAACATCCCATAGTTTTTCTAGGATTTGATTTCTACTAAGTATTATATTTTCATTTTGAATTAAAATTAATAAAAGCTTATATTCTGCAGAAGTTAAAAATACTTCCTCATTTTTTTTATAAACTCTAGCTTCCAATGTATGTATACTCAAATCTCCATATTTTAAAACTTTTTTATTTTTATTTTCTCCCTTATTTCTTCTGACAACTGCCTTTATTCTAGATATAAGTTCCCTCACTCTAAAAGGCTTTGTTATATAATCATCTCCACCAATATCTAGTCCCATTACTATATTCACTTCGTCATCACAGGCTGTTAAGAAAATTATGGGAGTATCTTTTATTTTTCTTATTTCCTTACAAAAATCGTAACCATTACCATCTGGAAGCATAACATCTAATAAAATTATGTCGTAATTTTTTTCATTTATATTATTTCTTCCACTTTCTAAATCCTTGCTTATATCTATATTAAATCCCTCTTGTTCTAAGGCATATTTCACACCAAAGGCTATAGTACTATCATCTTCTATCATAAGAATATTTATCATAATTACCTCCAAAATATAATATAATTTATATTTATTATACAATAATCAATTAAATATTATAAATAGCTATAAAATTACATATTAGTCACTTTACAAAATTTTAGTCATTTTTATCTTTGTAACTATATGGATACTGTTATATAATAATTATCTAATATAAATTTGAAGGAGGAATTAATTTGAATTTACTTGATATATATAGCGATGATTTTCCACTATTTATAGAGGAATTAATAAATACACCTGAATTTAAAAGATTAGAAAATGTGGGTATGAACTGTGGATGTGAATATACTAGTTTCCCCATATTTGCTAAAGGAAAAGAATATACTAGATATAAGCATAGCATAGGAGTTGCCCTTATAATTTGGCATTTTACAAAAGATATAAAACAATCCATTGCAGGATTACTTCATGATATAAGTTCTCCTGTATTTGCTCATGTAGTTGACTTCTTAAATGGAGACCATGAAAATCAAGAATCTACTGAAGAAAAAACAGAAGAAATCATAGAAAATTCTGAGGAAATACAAAAAATTCTTAAAAAATACAACTTAACTACTAAGGATGTATACGATTATCATATGTATCCTATTGCAGATAATGATTCTCCTCTACTTTCAGCAGATAGATTAGAATATACTTTAGGTAATGCTTTTTACTATGATTTTAAATCTATGGATGAATTAAAAGATATGTATGATGATTTAGTTGTAAGCAAAAATGAATTTGGACAAGATGAAATTTCCTTTAAAAGTTTAGATAAAGCTACAGAATTTGCATCAGTATCTATACTTAATTCTAAAGTTTATACTGCAGATTATGATAGATTTTCCATGCAGTATTTAGCTGATTTATTAAAATTAGCAGTAGATAAAAATATTATAACTTTAGATGATTTATATACTACAGAAGATGAAGTTATATTAAAATTAGAAAGAGATGAAGAATTAAATTCTAAATTCAACGAATTTAAAAGTTTTTCTAAAATACTTACTAGCAAGGAAAAGCCAAGTCATGGATATTGGGTTAATATCCCAGCTAAAAGAAGATACATAAATCCTAGAGTAGCTTCTTTAGGAAGAGTTACTGATTTATCAGAAAATTTATCAAAAGAAATAAATGATTTTTTAAAAGTAGATTTTAATATTTGGTTAAGCGGAAAATAAAAATCATGTGGCCAACGTCTAAGTCTTCGCTATCGCTTCAGACTTATCCCGTTGCTCAAAATTCACTTGAAGAAAGGGGTATAATATGAAAATAACGTACATCCATCATAGCTGTTTTAGTGTGGAACTTGATAATTCTATTTTACTTTTTGACTATTTTAAAGGAAAACTTCCTGATTTTGATAAAAGTAAAAAACTATATGTATTTTCAAGTCATTCTCATCATGACCACTTTAGTAATTCCATATTTAAATTAGAGAAAATTTATAAAGATGTGACTTATATATTATCAGATGATATTAAAACTTCAAAATCAAAAAATATAAAATTTATTGGTGCAAATGAAAAACTTATTTTAGATAATATGGAAATAGAAACTCTTGAATCTAGTGATTTAGGTGTGGCATTTATTATTAAAATAGAAAATAAAACAATCTATCATGCTGGAGATTTAAACTGGTGGCACTGGGAAGGTGAGAACTCTCCTGAAGAAAACAAATTTGCAGAAAATAAATTTAAAGATGCCATAGATAAAATAAAAGGAAGAAATATAGATTTAGCTTTCATCCCTCTAGATACTAGACAAGGAGAGCAATATTATCTAGGCTTTGATTATTTTATGAGAAATACTAATACTAAATTAGCTTTTCCAATGCATTTTTGGGATGACTACTCTTTATCAAAAACATTTAAAAACTCTAAGTATGCTTTAGATTACAAAGATAAAATATTTGATATTGAATTTGAAAATCAAACATTTCATATATAATATACAAAAGGTGAACTTATTTCAGTTCACCTTTTGTATTATTTTAAATTATATTGATTTGTAATATATAAGTTCATCATAGGATATTTGTTCAATAAGTTCATTGGCCAAAGTAGGCGAAATCAACCCATTTTCTAAATAATCTTGAACAAATGTATTTTCAATTTGAAATATATCTCCTAGACAAGTTTTAACATCTTCAATAACACTATTTTCCTTAAATTCATCTATATTGTTTTCTAATTTCTTTTGATAATACTCTATTACAATAGATATACTAGCGTAGTTGTTATTATTTATATTATCATTCAAATAAGATAGAGCTGCTTTGCATGAATGTTCTTGTGCAATAAGAAACTCCTCAATAAACTTATCTTTATCAGATTTATAATCATTTGATGATACTTTTAATTTTCGTTTTGCTCTCCATATTTTTAATTTAACTAAAGCTGATACAATATCTTTCTTATTTAAATGCATAAGATATGCTTTATAAAAAATACCTACATTCTTAGATATTTTATTTTGATTTACTAATTCTTCTGTAGCTTTGATTCTAACTTTAGTTGTTTCGTCTAAAATCTTTTCAATTTCTTCTCTATTTCCTCTTTGTGTATACTCATCCTCTAAAAACATTAACTGATCTCTTAGTATTTTAAGCGCTATAGTCAAACTATAATCACCCTTGTATTTATTATTATTTTCCATCTCAAAAATTGTATGATTTATCATTTTCTTTCTAATTTCATTAAAATCATATATGTTATCATTTTCATCTTTTTTAGGAATTATTAGTGGAAATACTATAGTTGGTGTAATTAAACTAATTAAAATTACCATAGCTGCTATAAATATTAACTCTTCTCTAAATAAAAACACTTTTCCTGTATCTGTTATTATGGGGATGGAAAATGCTATAACTAAAGTAATAGTGCCACGTACTCCACTTAATGCATATATAAGTCCATTTATGGATTTACTAATACTTTCCTCTTCATTTTCTCTAAATATATTAGGTTGAAGAGTAACCCATAAAAATCTCAAGAATGCTACAACTAAATATACAAGAACTGATATTAAAATTAAATTTCTAAATTCTTTCAAATTATATACCGATATATTTATTATTACTTCTGGCAAAGATATACCAAGCATAAGTGCCACTAGCCCATCTAATACATAATTTATAACATTCCATGTACTATCTGATATAACTTGAAGTTTAGTAGATTTTAAGTTTAGTATTGGTCTTTCATATCCATGAACCATACCAGATATAATAACTGCTAATATACCCGAAACATGAATATATTCCTCCGCTATAAGATAAACAACAAAAGGAGTAATTATTTGAATTATAACCATCATTGATGCATTTTCAAAGTTATTTTTTACAATCCAATATCTAAAATGACTTATTATAAATCCTAGTATAATACCTACTATTAATCCACCTAAAATCACATATAAGAATTCAAATATGGATTCATGTAAATGAAATGTATTTGCAATACTAGCACTAAGTGCCAAATCAAACATCAAAATTCCTATGGAGTCATTAAATAAGGATTCCCCTTCTAATATATGTAGTGCATCCTTTGGAAATTGTAAATTTTCACTTATGGACTTAATAACACCTGAGTTTGTTGGTATTACCATAGAAGCCAATATGAATATAGTAAATATAGGTATATTAGGGAATATTAAATTTATTAATATAACCGTTACAAAAACAGTAACTATTACTAAAGGTACAGAAAGTGAAACTATGGGATTAAAATATTTCTTCAATTCATCCATAGAGAACTTTTGTGCCTCACTAAATATTAAAGGTTTTATTATTATTATCATAAATAATTCTGGATTTAGTTCAAACACTTCAAAAAACGGTAGATAGGATATTAAAACACCTATAATAACTTGAAAAAAAATCACAGGTACTTTTGGAAATACTTTACTTAATATATCTGAAATTACTATCGCTAAAAGTAGTGCCACAATAATATATACAACTTCCATAAGTCCTCCTAAAACATTTATACATAGTTAATATATAAATTTATATAGTTATATTTAGTATGGTTATTTTTATATTTTAAATTCTAATAAATTTATTCACTATTATTCTCATTTGCATAAATAGGATAAAAGAAAAAAATGTAATCAATATTAAGTAGCAATATTATGGTCAAGTGTTACTATATTTGCCATAATTCCTTCAGATCATTAATTATCTGCATTTCTTAAATTTAAAAATACATCATAGCAATAATCAAAATTACCTACTCCGTATTTGTCCTCAAATTCTTTCTTAGCTTTTCTGTATTTTTCTAGAGTTTCCTCCTGGGCCTTATAAGATTTATACTCCTCCGTGTCTTTGTATTTTAGATTTATCTCTTCTTGTAGAGGATTCAATTTGCAACACACTAAACTATAAATCTCATGAGTTGTCATATTCAGTTCTTTGTACAAATCAATTATTCTATCCACAACAAAATCGTAATACCCATAATCTACGAAATCATAATACCCAATGGTGCAAATGCTATCTTGCATTTTTTTGACTTTGTTGTTTTCTCTGTAGCTTCTGTGAAGTGTGACTTTGTAGGCTTTTTTGATAGGTCTCTCAAGTTTTTCCTCCGAGTGGCAGTATGTATAAAATTCCTGGTTATTGATTTTATGGGATTGAACTACTAGTCGTTTAGGTTTCCCTATCGAAGGGATTTTTCTCTCAAGTTCTTGAACAACGCAATACAAATTCACCACACCCCCAAGGTTTTGATTTGTAAAATGACTATTAAGCTCCTCCACACAAATTACATTCCTGGTAATTACCCAGAATTCGCTAAAATCGATTTTTTAAGTTAATTATAACTAAGTTTTTCAAAAAGTCTAGCATTTTTCAAAAATTTTTTTAACCACACACAATCACCCACTAAGTGACCAAATCCCCCTTCTTATTAGGGTCTTTATCTGTGTCTGTATCTAACTCTAACTCTTTCTCTAACTCTATATCTAGCGTTACATTTTTGTTTCATAATTGTTTTATTAATGTTACATAAGTATTACATATGTAACATTAATTTTATCAATAGCTCAAAAGTAAATTTCTTAAAAATTTAAAAATTTATAGGTAAAATCCCTAAAATAAATGTCGATAGAAATTTATTTTATTAATATATAGTTCTTTATTTATGCTATATATTTTTATATTTTTCTACACACCATTTTCTACATATTTTTTAAGTATTTATATAAATAATTTACCTTTATAGTTTCCTATTCCACCTAAGTTATATACTTTATTAAATCCATTCTTACTTAAAATATTTGCAGCACTAGAACTTCTACCTCCAGATGCACAATATACTATAATATCATCATTTTTATAAGCATCTAAATTATTTATATGTGAATTTAATTCTTGAACTGGTATATTTTTTGCATTAGGAATATGACCACTTCTAAATTCTCCAACACTTCTAACATCTAATATTAAAGCATTTTTATTATTTTTAATTATATTTTGTAACTCTTCATTATTGATATTAGTATAGTTTTTACTTCCAAACATATTTGAGAAAAATCCCATATCGATGCCTCCCCTATTTGTCTAGTACCTCATTTAAAGCTTCATATGAAAAATCAATTATTTCCGCACAACTTATTTTATTTTTCTTAAGATCTACACAAGTATATCCTTGACTATGGTAAACTGATGGTTTTGTCATTTTTTATCTCCTTTATTAAGGTTTTTTATTATTTACTCTATATGTATATAATATCCTTTTACATATTTTTATCTGTAACTTTGTCACACATATTTAGTTACTATTCTATTTAAAACTATAAAGCCCCATCTTTTTTGTTCCCATTATATTAATATTGTGTATTTTTTATTATGTATAGTTTGATTATCTATTATATATTTTACCCTATATAAATTTTACTATGTTGAGTTTTTAAGGAAATTATTTAACTATTGTTCCAATGATTATAGTTTTTAACTTTGTTATTAACTTTTTATAGTCATCTTAAGCATATTGAAATTTTAATAAGATAAGAGTATAATATATACCAGAATTAATAAAACTCATCAGTACTATAATAAAACTATTAAGTTTTGAAAGGTAAATTATGAATAAAGAACTTTTAATAATAGAAGAAGCAAAAAAATTATTTATTGAAAAAGGTATAAATAATACCTCTATTGATGATATATCTAAAGCTTGTAAAATATCTAAGGCAACTTTTTATAAACACTTTGAAAATAAAGAAAGTGTAATATCATCAATTTTAAAAAATTATAAAAGTAACTTAGAAAATAGCTGTAAAAATATAGACAGTAACTTTGATATGCAATCAATAGATAAACTTAAACAAAAAATCATAACTATATGGGAATATAAGTATAAGATTTATGATCTTAGTTCTTATGTAGCAAAAGAATTATCTAAAAATAATGAAGAGTTTTATAAACTTCAAAAAATGAATAGATCTTATTTGATTAGTGAATATAGAAAAAGCTTACTTATGGCTTATGGATATAACATCAAAGATATAGTATGGGATGTAATATTTATAATAGACGGATTAATTTTTGAATTTATAATTCTTATGAGAAATAATAAGCAAAACTTCGACTCTGATTTCGTTGGAGATTTTATTTTAAATATTGTAGAAAATACTGTAAGTACTTTAAATCATAAAAAACCATTTATGAGCAAGGATATACTATATGGTTTAGAGGGCTATGAAAATAAACTTACTTACGAAGATTATGAAAATTATTTTTATCAAAGATTAAATGAAGTAAAAGATATTGTTCATAAAGATAGCAAAATAGAAAATAAAAACAAATTACTTGAGGCTATTGATGAAATAAAGAATCAAGCAAACAATAACAACTACCATTCTTTGACTATGGATGCTATGATTGCATTTTTAGCAACAGAAAGAAGTTTAACAGATAAGGCTGATTCACTAAATCGAATAAAAGATAAGTTAGGGGGAAATTAATGAAAGTCGAAACTTTAAATGCTAATTTACTTACAGTAAAACAGAAAAAGACTATACTTTTAACTATAATGATGGGGTCTTTTTTAACTGCACTTACTCAAACAGTTTTAACTTCTGCTCTACCAAGTATAATGACAGATTTTAATGTAAGTGCAAGCACAGGACAATGGTTAACTACAATTTACATGTTGGTGTTAGGAGTTATGATTCCTGCAACACCATATTTAATAAATAGATTTTCTACTAGAAAACTATTTATATCATCAATGGTATTTTTCTTTGTTGGATGTGTATTATCTATAACAGCACAAAACTTTGGTATGATGGTAGTTTCTAGAATACTACAGGCAATATGTGGTGGGATAAATATGCAACTAGTACAAGTACTTATGATGAGAATGTATCCAGTTGAAGAAAGAGGAACAGCCATGGGGCTATATGGATTTATAATAGGTGTTGCACCAGCTATAGGACCAACATTGGCAGGTGCTGTAATAGACTCTTTCGGATGGAAGTCACTATTTTATATATTAGGAACTATTGCTTTAATAGACGTTGTACTTGCATTAGTATTTCTAAAAAATGTAGGCGAAACTAAGAAAGATAAGTTAGATGTAATATCTTTAATCTTATCTACATTAGGTTTTGGTGGATTATTGATCGGTATTAGTAACCAAGGTAACTATAGTTGGACTAATTACTTAACTTATTTACCTGTAATAGTAGGTATAATATCATTAATAATATTCACTATAAGACAATTAAAGTTAGAAGATCCTTTATTAAATTTAAGAGTATTTAAAAGCAAAACATTTTTAGTAAGTATAATACTTATTACAATAATATATTCAGCTTTGACATCTTCATCAATGTTGCTTTCATTATATATGCAATCAATGAGAGGATATTCAGCTTTAGCTACGGGATTACTAATGCTACCAGGTTCATTATTAATGTCAATATTTAGCCCAATAGCAGGTAAAGCCTTTGATAAACATGGAGCTAGAAAAGTTATAATACCAGGGTTTATATTCTTAGGCTTAGGTACTTTATCATTTTCATTCTTAGGTGAAAATACTCCAGTAATATATTTAACAATAATGTATGGTTTAAGAATGTTAGGTATATCATTTGTATTGATGACAGTTACAACTTGGGGTGTAAATAGTTTACCAGCTAAAGATATAGCATCAGGAAGTGCTATTGGTTCTACCCTTCGTCAAATAGCAGGTTCAATCGGTTCAGCAGTATTTATGTCCATAATGTCTAGTGTGGCAGCATCACATATTAAAACTATGTCACCTCAACTTGCTAATATAAAAGGTTTAAATGTTTCATTCGCTGCATCAGCAGTACTTATAATAATAGGTTTAGTTATAGCATTTATATTTATGAAGGATAGAAGTAAATCAGATGATGAGTTAGAAGAAGTAGTATAGTGTTGTGATTAATAACTTTATAAAATATAATAATTAATAAAATAGCTATATATATTGAAATGATATACTCCCTTTATGGTAGGCAGTTAAAATACTAGAACTGTCACTATAAAGGGAGTATTTTTATTTGACTATTTATTAGGAAATAAGTTTTCATATGAAATAATATTATGAGCAATACCAAATATAATCATAACTACTGTAGCTATATAATTATTCATCCATAAAGCTGCAAAGATAAAATATAATACAAATTCTGTATCTAAATATGAGTAAATATTTCTTATATAATAATTATTTTAAATTTATTTTTCTTATTGGAAATTGAATTTCTGTAAGCCAATCATCTACATTATCTTTATTCCATACACCATCTATATATGACTCCCTAGGATTATCTATTATTTCGTATCCATTTTCCTCTATAAACTTAATAACTGCACTATATGCCATAGGAAGATTGCTATACGCTCCCTTATGAAGTACACAAGCTGCCATTTCTACTTTAGGAATTCGTTTAAACTTAATCATATCTGAATCTTTCTTAAATTCTGTTACAGCCTCACAAACTTCCACATCAATATCTGCTTCTTTATATTCACCATCATGATATATATTAAAACAGTATTCTGGTACTGCACATTCACAGCCTAATCGTTCCATTTCAGCACCCATAGGTGGAACTATAGAAAAAAGTGAATCATAATTTGGTATAATAGTTCTCATAGATGCCACTATTACCTCTGGCAACTCTTTTATTATTACTGGATACTCAACATTCGTACTACTACTAGATAAATAGCTTTCAACTTTTGATAACTTTAAAGTTTCCTCAGCTATTCTTTTTAATATTTCACTTCTTTTTTCCTCTAATAATTGTTTTTCTGATACTCCATTTTGCACTTGCTTGATTTCCTCTAAAGAAAATCCAGCTTCCCTAAGAGCTAATATTTGATGTAAGATAGGTAGTTGCTTAGATGTATAATATCTGTATCCATTATCTTCATCTATATAACTTGGATTTAATAATCCTATGGTGTCATAATATCTTAAAGTCTTTAATGTTACATGATTCATTTTTGAAAACATACCTATTTTATAAAGTCTTTCCTCTTCTTTAATTTCACATTTATATTCATTATTCATAAATAACCACCTCTTTTTATTTTATAAGTTAATGTTAAATGCTTACCTAAGGGAAAGGTCAATAAAAATTTATTTTAAATTAATTAAGTTTAAGACTTATTTCGACAATATTTTAAGAAAAGTTATGATATATTGGTGAAGGAAGACAACTTTTTAGATTTAGACGTACATTAGGGGGATATTATGAGCAATACAAAAAAACATATTATGCTATTACTAATCATGTTTTTAGTGATGCATAATGAGAAAATATATGCAGCAGAAAACAGAGAAATATTATTCATAAGTTCTTATAGTCCTAACTTTATTACATTTAAGGATCAAATTAAAGGAATTGAAACTGCTTTAGGGGATAAATATAATTTACAGGTTCAATATATGAATTGTACATCAGATAATAGCAGAGTTGATGAGAGCAACTTTTATAATTTATTAAAATATAGTATATCAAGTTATAAAAATTTAGAAGGCATACTTCTAGGTGATGATGAGGCTTTAGAATTTTATATAAAATACAAAGATGATTTATTTAAAGATATACCTGTATCTTTTTTTGGAATGAGTAATGAGAAAAATATAAATACTGCAATTAAGTTTGATAATGTAGTTGGTGTAAAAGAAAAAGAATCATTAGATGAAACTATAAAATTAATAGAAAACTATCATAAAAATGTAGAAAATATTATTATAATAGATAATGATTACAGAGTAATAAATTCATTTTATAATAATAAAGACTATTTAAAATACGATAATTTTAACTTTAAAAATTTAATTACCAAAGAATTTAATATAGATGAATTTAAAAATAAGCTAGATCATATAGATAAAAATTCTGCAATAATAAGTCTATATCCCATACATTTTAAAGATGTGCAGTGGCTTGATTATAAAGATGTAAATACAATAATAAAAGATAATACTAATAATATACCAATCTATACTTGTTTAAATTATGGTATAACTGATGGTGTTATAGGTGGTAAGGTAATAAATCTATATAATCATTCAAAACTAGCTACAAAAATGCTTTTAAAAATTATCAATGGTGAAAATTTAAATAATAAATATATAAACGATGATAGACCTAATGATTATATTTTTGATTATAATTTATTAAAACAATATGATATAAATATAAATTCCTTACCTATAAACTCTATAATAATAAATAATCCTATAGATATAATTAAAAAGAATAAAGGTATATTTATTAATATTCTCATATTATTATTAGGATTAACTTCTATTATTATAACTTTAATAAGTTATATAAAATATAGAAAAAAATACGAAAAAAGTATAATAGAAGCAAAAAATATGGCAGAAGAAGCAAGTATGCTAAAATCTCATTTTATATCAAACATTAGTCATGAATTAAAAACACCTATTACAGTAATCATGTCTGTTATTCAAGTTCTACAGATAAAAGATACAGATGATTTTAGTAATAAAAATATACAAATTATAGATAATAACTGCAAAAGGTTGCTAAGATTAATAAATAATATAATCGATATGGAAAAATTCGATTCTAATGAAATAAAGTTAGATTTAAAAAATATAAATATAGTTAGTTTAATAGATGATATAGTAGAATCTATAGAACCTTATGCTAGATCAAAAGATTTAAGTATTATCTTTGATCCTCACTTAGAAGAATTATATATGTCTATAGACTGTCCTAAAATAGAAAGAGTTTTATTAAATTTACTTTCTAATGCTATTAAATTCTCTTATAACTGTGGAATAATATATATTAGCTTATATAAAGATAATGATAATAATGCTGTAATTACTTTTAAAGACTATGGTTCAGGAATAAGTGAGAAAAATCTAAAAAATATATTTGATAGATTTACACAAGTTGATAATACTATGACAAGAAGTAATGAAGGTAGTGGAATCGGCTTATCAATAGCTCATTCTTTTGTTACTCTACATAAGGGAAGTATAGAAGTTAAATCAAAAGAAAATGAAGGTAGTGAATTTATTGTAAAAATACCTATCAAATTGATAAACGAAAAAAATATCCCTACACATGATCGTGAAATTTTAGATTATAATGCTAAAACAGAACTTTCAGATATATATTTATAATATTTAGAAAAAGCTAGATGAAGTATCTCTATTTCATCTAGCTTTATTATATTAAATTAATGTTCTAAATATAAATCTTTTTCTTTACTGCTGGTAATAATACCTCTAAATTATCTATATTTTTATATTTATAATTAATATTTGTATTTAATTAAATATAATTTATAATAATAAATATAAAAATCAACTTAATTAAGGAGAAATTTATGTATTTATCTAAATTTACTGATTATAGCTTTAGAATATTGATTTATCTAGGCCATAATCCAAATAAACTTTTTACAGTAGATGAGTTATCAAACACACTTAATTTATCTACTCATCATCTGAAAAAAATAATATATAAATTAGCTAAAAATGGATATATTCTATCTTCTAAAGGAAGAAATGGTGGTATAAAGCTGGGTATGGATCCAAAAAATATAAACTTAGGTAATCTTCTTGAAATAACTGAGGATAACTTAAATATTGTGGAGTGTTTTTCTGCTGATAATAATACTTGTAACCTTAATGATTCTTGCAAATTAAAACCAATTATAAATGATGCTTTAAATTCATTTAAGATTGAATTTTATAAATATACATTGTATGATATTCTTTAAAATTAAAAGGTATTGACTTGTCAATCAATACCTTATTATTTTGATTTTTAAAAATTAAATGAAATAGGTTTATCATCTTCTAGTAATTTTTCTACATCTTCATAAGAATTTATTTGTAATTTACTACTATATATAATATCATCCCTTATCTTATCTGCCTTTATAGTAATAGTCTTACCAGTATTAACACCATCTTTAAAAATCTCTAAATATGTTTCATTACATAAATCACCTTCATACATAAACGTCTTTCTATATATATTATCCTCTTCTTCCTCTGTAGGACATGGATCTATATACAAAAATCTACCTTCTGAATATGTATGACCATTTTCAAACTCAATTCCCTTTTTAGAAAAACCTAAATCATATACCTTTTTAACTTTCGATACCTGTTTTTTAATATTATATGAAATACCTTCTAATTTTTTTATACTCTGTATCTCTCGATTTATAATTTCCCCATTTACAACAGATTCTTTATAGCTAACTTCTACTAAATCACCTTTGTCTATAGAAGTATTTTTTAAATAAGATTTTACTTTTTCTAATTTAATAGTTCCTCTAAACCACTCCATATTATCTTCATCGGAAATAGAACTCTTTTTTGTTACTATTAATATTTTATCTGATTCACTATATACTATTTCACTTTCCGAAAATTCTACTTTTTCAATTTCATAAAACTCATCTTCAATTTCATAAAGCTCATCATCATCAATTATTATTGATTCTTTTTTCTTATTAAATATTAGTTTCTTAATTTTATTAAACATTTTACATCCTCACCATATTTTACTATTATTCTTCTTTAACTATTATATATCAATTTTTTATTTATTAAATAATTTTTTTAATACATCATGTGAAATTTAATAGTTACTTAGAGAATATAATTTATCTATTATTGTTCGTATTCCTTAGGCTCTCTACAGTATTGTTTTAAATTTTGTAAAACTGCACCAAATTGTTTAAAATTTTTTCTAGCCTCTTTTAAGGATAATCCATTATTTAAATCACTTGGTTGATCATCACTTTTAATAAACAAATCTATTTCCCACATACATACTGGGCATATGTAACCTAGTGCATCGCCATTATTAGGAATTGTTAAATAACCACAACAAGGACACTTTGAATTACCTATTATTTCAGTTATTTCATCATTATTTATATTTTTTTCTTCATAATTTACTGCTGGTAAAAATTTATTTTTATAAGTCATCTTAGATTTATATCCTCCTTTATTAGACTTTATATATTATTATATAGCAATTATAAGTATTCTTTTGCATTTAATAATATCTTTATCTATTTTAAAAATATAGTAAAATAAAAAGGTATTAACTTTTCAATTAATACCTTTTTCATAAATATAAAATTAATCAAACCTCTGTCCAACTATCTAAATATAACCTTATTATCTATGTCTTTAATACTTTGACATCCTGTAAGTCTCATAGTAGCTTCAAGTTCATTTATTATCTTGTTAACATAAAGCTCAACACCTTCTTTTCCTCCACCAAATGATGCAGTAACAAAAGGTCTTCCTATAAGCACGCCATCAGCTCCAAGACCTATCATCTTAAGTACATCAGTACCACTTCTAACACCACCATCTACTAAGATAGTAACTTTTCCTTTCACAGCTTCGGCTATAGCTGGAAGTACCTCAGCAGCTCCCGGAGTGCAATCTAAGACTCTTCCACCATGGTTTGATACAACTATAGCATCTACACCTGCTTCTGCAGCAAGCATAGCATCTTCCACAGTCATTATACCTTTAACTATAAATGGTAATTTAGTTGATGCTTTTAATTCTTTTAAAGCTTCCACATCTTTTGGAACTACTGTTTTTCCATGCATAGATAAAGTAACTAAACCACATGCATCTACATCTACACCAACAGCAAAAGCTCCAGCTTCTTCAGCTAATTTTATTTTTTTAATTATATCGTGATTTTCCCAAGGCTTTATAAATACTATTCCCTGTCCATCATTTTCTTTTAATACATCTAGATTGTCCATTAAGAATTGGTCTACTGCTGTATCTCCAACCATAGCATATATTCCAGATTCTATACATCCTTCTACTACTGGAGTTATATACTCTCTTTCACTTATTTTACCACCCATATTTAATGTTGTTCCTGTTATAGGAGCAGCAAAAATAGGTGCTTTCATTCTCTTTCCAAAAAATTCTACCGATGTATCAGGATTAGATACATTATGTATTACTCTCATATTTATTTTAACGTCTTGTAAACTTTTGAAGTTTTGTATAAACGAAGATCCAGTGTCTTTTCCACCCATACCTGGAACTTCTCCTGCACATACTACTCCATTACATGACTTACATACTCTACAACTTCCATTTAAATTTCCTCTTGCTTCTTTTAGCATATCTTTATAATCCATTATATATCCTCCTCATCAAACAATAATTAATTATCAACACTTCCAACAATATTATAATCTATAACACATTCTTTAGGAAACTTTTTCTATGTATAGGTGTTATACCAAGTTTCTCTATAGCTTCATAATGTTCTTTTGTTCCATATCCTTTATTTGATTTGAATCCATACTCTGGATATATCTCATCGTATTGAACCATCATTCTATCTCTTGTAACCTTTGCTAATATACTAGCTGCTCCTATAGATATAGATTTTGAATCTCCTTTTATTATTGGATTTTGCTTGATGTCTACTCCTGGAATAGTTACAGCATCTACTAATAAGTAATCTGGTTGTTTTTTTAAAGCATTTAAAGCTTTTTTCATTGCCATATATGTAGCATTTAAAATATTATAATCATCTATTTCTTCATTATCTACTATACCTATTCCATAATCTAAAGCTTGTTCTTTTATTATTTCATATAATTCTTCTCTTTTGCTTTCTTTTATTTTTTTAGAATCGTCTATTCCTTCTATTTTCGTATTAGGAGGTAAAACTACTACAGCAGCTACAACAGGACCTGCAAGTGGACCTCTACCAACCTCATCTACTCCACCTATGTATAAATATCCTTTTTCATAACCATCATTTTCATATGTATTTATAAGCTCTAGTCTTTCCTCTTCTTTCCTTATAGCATCTAATTTTTTAGCTAAAGATAAAGCTAGTTTTTGTACTGATTTTCTTTCATCACTTTTTAATATATCTATATATTCTAAATACTGATCTACTTTTAAATTATCTATTATTTTTTTTATTTCTTTAACACTTTTAGTTTTCATTTCTTTCTCCTTAATTTTTATTCACTTTTTATTATGTACTTACATCATTTATTTTATCATATTTAAAATTACGTGGATATCATTTACCCACGTAATTTTAATTAATCTTCATAAACTAAATACTTTATAAATACTGCTTTCATAACTGTATTTACTTGAAATGATTGTGTGACACCAGTTTTACACCATATGGCAAAATGTTCACAATTATTAGATACTAGAGAAAATCTTCTTTCTCCAATGCGACTTCTCGCCCTTTCTACTGTTTCTTCTGGGGAATATATTTTAAATTTAACTTTATTTTTTATTCTATATAGCATATAAAGAGCATAGGCTCCTTGTGCTAATTCTCTGTCTAGTCCTTTAGCTCTAGTTCTACTTACTTTAGAGGCTTTATCTTGTGAAAATTTATATACATAATATTTATCAGAATCTCCTAGAAAATCATCTATACCTGTTTCACGTATTACCATTTTTCTAAGTAAAAAATCATCATTCTTACCACTATAGTGAATAATATGGTTCTTATCTACAAAAATACCAAAATGATTATATATGCCGTGATTTACACATATAACATCACCATATTGAGGCTCAATCAAGTTATCACCTCCCCAAAATATGTTTATATATTTACAATATGATTTACTATTTTATAATGCTAATTATTTGCATAAAAAAAGAAATCACATTAGTAATGTAATTTCTTTCTACCATATATTATTTCTTACTATTATACTCTCTAAGTAGTGCTTCTTCACCCATTGCAACTAATCTTTTACTCATTTGCCCGCCTACACGGCCTCCTATTTCACCATTGTGGTATGAAGTTTTATCAGCACCATATTCAGTACTATTTTCAATGCCTAATTCACTAGCTATTTCTAATTTCATTTGATTTAGAGCTGCTTTTGCGTTTGGATCTGCTGGTTTATTCGCCATTTATATCACCTCTTTTAATTACTTGCAGTCTCTATTATATTGTTCTTATTTTTTCAATTTATACTTCGTATTAATTAGATTCAGTTGTAGCAAATTCTTCTTGAATATTTTCTTCATTATTCATTTTACTACTATCGTACATAATACTTATTATTTTTCCACTTATTGTAACTGCTATCAATGAGAAAAATATTTGCTTAAAACTTAAATAAGATAAAGATAAGATTAATACTATAAAATCTGTAATCATATATACATGATTTACTTTAAAAGGTGTAAGCTTCTCTCCTACTAGAGCTATTACATCGTCTCCTCCTGCAGCTGCACCAGCTCTTACTATTATTCCTATACCAATACCTACTCCCATACCTGCAAATATACTTGCTAACAACATATTATTAGTTAAATTAGGAACTATAAAACCTACACTTTCCCATACTTTATACCAAGTTGAAAAAGACAAACTGGCGAATATAGATAAGCCTAAAAACTGCTTTCCAAAAAACTTAGTTCCTAATGCAAATAAAGATAAATCTATAATAAGCGCTGTAACTGATGGTGATATATCAAATATATTCTTTATTAAAAGTAATAACCCTAATACACCTCCCTCAGTTACATTGTTTTGATAATTAAAATTAAAGCTTCCAAAGGCCAATATACAACTACCTAAAATTATTAGTAGAAGATTTCTTTTATATTTTTTTAACCACATAAAAATCACCTCATATTTCTTCTCTTAATAAATTATAAACCCTGGTATAATACCAAGGTAAATACCTTTAAATAAAAAAAGAAAGCATTTCTGCCTTCTTATTTAACCATATAATCTGCTGGTTCTTCTAAAGATATTTGTCCTATTTTACCTTCTCTGTATTCATTTAATACAGTTAAAGCTATTCTAGTATAATCTAACTCTTGTCTTCCTAAGATAAATCCTCTTTTTCTACCTATCATCTCCATAGTTTCTAGAGGAGTTTCACCTAGTTCAGTTAATTTATATCTAGCCATTAATTTTTCTGGCTCTATTTCCATAAGTTTTTCTATAAATTTAAGTCCTAGTGTATCTATATCAAGTATTTCGTCTTTTATAGCTCTAGAAAATGCTAAGTTAAGAGCAACTTCTTGATCTTCAAATTTAGGCCAAAGTATACCTGGAGTATCTAAAAGCTCTAAGTTACCTTTAAGTCTAACCCATTGTTTACTTTTAGTAACACCTGGTTTATCTCCAGTTTGAGTACTTTTTCTTCCTGTAAGTTTATTTATTAGAGTTGATTTACCAACGTTAGGTACTCCAACTATCATAACTCTGATAGCTCTTTCTGTTCTACCTTTTGCTTTTAGGTTTTCCATCATCTCTCTAGTTACATTCTTACATTCTTCGATTATTTTATTAACACCATTACCTCTTGTAGTAGATACAGGTATTGCTTTTATTCCTTTTTTAGCATAGTAATTAACCCATTTGCTTAAGTTAGCTGGATTAGCTAAGTCACTTTTATTTAAAACAACTACTCTTGGTTTATTTCCTACTATTTCATCTATTTGAGGATTTTTACTTGAGTAAGGTATTCTAGCATCTAGTAACTCAATTACAACGTCTACTAATTTTAAGTTGTTTTGAACTAATTCCTTAGTTTTTTTCATATGTCCTGGATACCAGTTTATATGTAAATTATCGTCTTTTAAATAATCGTCATAATCACTTCTTCTATAATCTCTTGCCATATTATCACTTCCTTATCTTTGTAAGTACTAATTAAATGATCCTAATTATAGGATTTCATTTTTTGCTATATCTATACAAAATCCACTTTTCCTAAATTACTGAATAAAAGTTATAACTTAAGTTATGTGTATATTTATCTTTATTGAAAAAAAGGAAATCCCAAAAGAGATTTCCTTCCTAAATTAACTTAAAAAAGTTATTATTTATTTCTAGCTTCTTTTATTTTAGCAGCTTTACCAGTTCTAGTTCTTAGGTAGTTTATTTTAGCTCTTCTAACTTTACCTTTTCTAGTAACTTCTATTTTTTCTATTTTTGGAGAGTGAACTGGGAATGTTCTTTCTACACCAACGTTGAATGATATTTTTCTAACAGTGAAAGTTTCTCTAGCTCCTCCACCTTGTCTTTTCATTACAACACCTTCAAATACTTGAACTCTTTCTCTTTTTCCTTCAACTATTTTAACGTGTACTCTTACTGTGTCCCCAGGTCCAAAGTTAGGAACTTCGTTTTTTAATTGTTCTTGTTCTAATGCTTTTATTAATTCGTTCATTTTATTTTCTCCTCTTCTCATAGACGTTCTTAGTTACTGACCAGTGTAATCAGAGGAACGCCCGTATTTTTCAACAGTTTTAATTATACTATAAATATCTACTTCTTACAAGACTTTTTATATAAATCTGGTCTTCTAAGTTTCGTAATTTTTTTAGATTCTTCTAAACGCCACTTTTCTATTCTTTGATGATTACCAGAAAGTAGCACATCTGGTACTTTCATCCCCATAAACTCTCTTGGTCTAGTGTAATGTGGATATTCTAATAAATCATCTTTGAAACTTTCTTCTTCGAAAGATTCATTTTGACTAAGCACTCCTGGAATAAGTCTAGCTATAGAATCTATCATGATTAAAGCTGGAAGTTCTCCACCTGTTAATACGTAATCTCCTATAGATATTTCATCCGTTACTATTAAATCAATTATTCTTTGATCTATTCCTTCATAATGACCACAAAGAAGTATAATATCTTCATTTGAAGATAAATCGCAAGCTATATCTTGTTTATAAACTTTTCCCTTTGGAGTTAAATATACAACTCTAGGATTTTTTATATTATGAGTTTCTACAATATGCTTGTATGTGTCATATATGGGCTGAGGAGTCATAAGCATTCCTGCTCCTCCACCAAAAGGATAGTCATCAACTTTTTTATGTTTGTTTGCTGAAAAATCTCTAATATTATACACATGTACTTCTATTATTTCTTTTTCAATAGCTCTTTTCATTATACTTTCACTCATATATGAATGAAAAATCTCAGGGAAAAGAGTCATAATGTGAAATCTCATTTTATCACCTAATCTAACATTCCTTTTATAGGATCTATTATCATTTTCTTTTCTTCTAAGTTTATTTCAGGTACAAATTTCATTGTTGAAGGAATAAGATATTCTTTATCATTATCTCCTTTTACAACATAAACATCATTAGCTGAGTATTGTAATACATCTTTAAGAGTTCCTACTTTTTCACCTGATACAGTAAATACTTCTAATCCTATTAAATCCGCTATGAAAAATTCATCTTCATCAAGGTCTACACTGTTTTCTCTAGATATATAAAGGTTTTTAGTTTTAAGTTTTTCAGCAAGTTCTACAGAATCTATACCTTTTATTTTCATTATAACCATATTTCCTTTATATCTAACTCTTTCAACTTCAAACTCTTCATTGAAATTTTTATTTAGATAAAAACTTTCTAAGTCATCAAATCTGTTAATATCGTCAACGTATGGATATACTCTAACTTCTCCTTTAAGACCTTGAGTATTTACTATTTGACCTATTCTAAAATGAGTTAACTTTTCTTTCATAGTCTCACCTTCTTTAAATTCATTCTTATATTTATAAGATGTAAAATATATCTTAAAATATCAAATATTATTTATATTAATATTTTTAGTTTTGTTTTTAGTCTTTGTCTTTAGTGTTTGTTTTTAGTCTTAAAATTATTTTTAATATTTTGATAAATTTTTTATATATTTTTAGTTTTAAAAATTATTAATCTATAATTCTTATAAATAAAATATCTTGTTATTATAAACAAAAAGGATTAGGCATATACCTAACCCTTCTATAATATTTCAAGTGAAACCTTGACATTTTCTTTATTTCCAGCAGATTTTAATACAGTTCTGATAGCTTTAGCTATTCTTCCCTGCTTTCCGATAACCTTGCCTACATCATCTTGAGAAACTTTTAGTTTTAAGATAATTTCATCTTTCTCTACAGTTTCTTCTATTGTCACTTCGTCAGGATTATCTACTAGAGCTTTAACAATATACATAACTAGCTCTTTCATATATTCATCTCCTAAAAACTAATCCACTAATGGATTAAAATCAATACTATTTAGTTTAATGACTATTTAGATTGTTTTTGAGCTTCGAATTTTTCAGTTATTCCGTTGTTGTTGAATAATTTTTTAACTGTATCAGTTGGTTGAGCTCCTACTGATAACCATTTTAAAGCTTTTTCATCGTTTATTCTTGTTTCTTTGTTAGCTGAAACTGGATTGTAGAATCCTATTTCTTCTATGAATCTTCCATCTCTTGGTGCTCTAGAGTCTGCTACTACTATTCTGTAGAAAGGTTTTTTGTTTGCACCCATTCTTTTTAATCTTATTTTAACTGCCATTACAGTCACCTCCGAATTTTTTTGTCTGTATTTTTTGTATTATTTATTTAAAGAAAGGAAGTCCGCCAAATGCGCCTCTTTTCTTCATACCTTTTTGATTACCCATAAACAACTTCATCATTTTTTTCATTTCAGTTAATTGTTTGATAAGTCTGTTTACGTCTTGTACGCTTGTCCCACTCCCTTTTGCTATTCTTCTTTTTCTTGAAGCATTAAGTAGTTGAGGATTACGTCTTTCTTCTAAAGTCATAGATTGTATTATGGCTTTAGTTCTTTTCATTTCTTTTCCATTTAAGTCCACATCACCAAGTTGATTTTTTAAGTTACCCATACCTGGCATCATTCCAAGAATTTTATCTAAAGGACCCATGTTTTCAATTTGTTCCATTTGAGTTAAGAAATCTTCAAAATCAAAATCTTGTTTTTTAATTTTATTTTCTAACTCTTTGGCTTTTTCTAAATCTATAGCATCTTGAGCTTTTTCTATTAAACTTAGTACATCTCCCATTCCTAGGATTCTTGATGCCATTCTGTCTGGATAGAATGGTTCTAAGTCATCTAACTTTTCACCCATACCTATAAATTTAATTGGTTTTTGTGTTACAGCTCTTATTGAAAGTGCTGCCCCACCTCTTGTATCACCATCAAGTTTTGTAAGAATTACACCATCAAGGCCTAATGCATTATCAAAACTTTCCGATACATTTACTGCATCTTGACCTGTCATAGAGTCAACTACTAATAAAATCTCATGAGGCTTAATTTCAGCTTTAATTGATTTTAATTCATCCATTAACTCTTCATCTATATGAAGTCTACCTGCTGTATCTATAATAACTAAGTCATTGTTATTTTTTAGAGCATGACTTAATCCTGCTTTTGCTATATTTACTGGGCTTTCTTTATCACCCATGTTGAATACTGGTATATCTAATTTTTCTCCTACAACTTGTAATTGTTTAATCGCTGCAGGTCTGTAAACGTCACAAGCTACTAATAATGGTCTTTTACCTTGTTTTTTAAAGTAATTACCAAGTTTTCCTGAAGTAGTTGTTTTACCAGCACCTTGAAGACCAACCATCATAATAATTGTAGGTGGTTTCGAAGATATAGTAACTTTACTTTGTACATCCCCCATAAGAGAAGTAAGTTCTTCATTAACTATTTTTATAACATGTTGGGCTGGAGTTAAACTTGTCATAACTTCTTGTCCAACACATCTTTCTTGAACCTTTTTTATAAAATCTTTAACAACTTTAAAGTTTACGTCTGCTTCTAATAAAGCAAGTTTAACTTCTCTCATTGCATCTTTTACATCTTTTTCTGTAAGTTTTCCTTTTGATTTTAACTTACTAAGTGCACCTTGCAATTTATCTGATAAACCTTCAAATATCATTTTAACAACTCCCTACATATTTGTTCTATTGTTTCTAACTTAGGGATTAAATTAGCACAATCTCTATTTTGCAATAAATCTTGTTTAATGTCAACAATTTTATCCTCTATAGATTTAAGGATTTCTTCTTGTTGAATGTTTTTTGATACTAAGTGAAGCTTGTTTTCATATTCCCTTAATATCTTTTCTGAGCGTTTAAGGGTATCGTAGACTCCTTGTCTTGAAACATTAAGATTCTCACTGATTTCACCTAAAGAATAATCCTCTTCATAATATAAAGCTACGATTTCTCTTTGTTTATCAGTTAGTAATTCTTTATACTGCTCAAATAATAACCCAATTTCTACCATTTTATCAATATTCATAACTTCACTTCCCAGTGTATACTGTAAAGGTCATTTACTTTACACATTGTATTTTATATTAAAACTAATTTATTGTCAATATATATTTCGTCTAAATTTTACCCAAATAATGCCTCTGAAAATGCTTTAGCATCGAAGTCTTGTAAATCTTCCATTTTTTCTCCAACACCTATTAATTTAACAGGTACATCTACTTCTGATTTAACTGCTAAAACAACTCCACCTTTTGCAGTTCCATCAAGTTTAGTTAAAACAATACCAGTTATATCGCATACTTGTTTGAAACTTTTTGCTTGAGACACTGCATTTTGTCCAGTAGTTGCATCAACTACTAATAATACTTCTTTTTTAGCTTCTGGATATTCTCTATCTACTATTTTGAATACTTTTGATAATTCATTCATTAAATTAGCTTTATTGTGAAGTCTTCCCGCTGTATCGCATATTAATAAATCTATATCTCTAGCTTTTGCTGCTTTTATTGAGTCAAATATAACAGCTCCTGGATCTGCACCTTCTTGGTGTTTTATTATATCCACACCACTTCTATTAGCCCATACCTCTAATTGATCTATGGCAGCTGCTCTAAATGTATCTCCTGCAGCTATTAATACTTTTTTACCTTCTTTTTTGTATCTAGATGCAAGTTTTCCTATTGTAGTAGTTTTTCCAACTCCATTTACACCTACCATTATGATTATAGATGGAGAGTGACTAACATCTAAAGTAGAATTTTCATTAGTTAGTATTTCTTCTATTATTAACTTTAATTCTCCCTTTACATCCTGTGGATCTGTTATTTTTTTAGTTTTTATAGCGTCTGTTAATTTATCAATTATACTCATTGTAGTATCTACACCAACATCTGCTGTTATTAGTATCTCTTCTATTTCTTCTAATAAATCTTCATCAACCTTTGTATAAGATTTTAAAACCTGATCCACTCTATCAGTTATTCCTTGTTTAGCCTTTGATAAACCTTGTTTTAATCTTTCAAACAAACTAACTTTAGGTTCTTCTATTTCTTCTTCAACTTGAGACTCTTCTTCCTCTTCTTTTAGAGAAACATCTACTGATATTTCTTTTATTGCATCTACAGTTTCTTCCTCATTAACAATATCTTCTTCATCTGTATCAACAACTTCTTCTTTAACTTCTTCCTTTATTTCATGATTTTCTTCAACTTTAGGACTTTGTTCAGCTTCTTCTACAGTTTCTTCTTCACTTACTGCAATTTCTGATACTTCTTGTTCTTTTACTTCTTCTTTTTTATTTTTTTTGAAAAATCTTTTAAACACCCTATTTCCTCCTAAGTATATTCCTTTATTGTGATTATTTATAACTAAATAATATCAGTTATTTCTTCAGCTTCATTTAAACTTAAGCTTATTACTTTTGAGATAGCTCTTTGTTCCATAGTAACACCATAAATGTAATCTGCAGCTTCCATTGTACCTCTTCTATGAGTTACAGCAATAAACTGAGTTCTTGATGTTAATTCCTTTAAGAATGCACCAAATCTAGCTATATTACTATCATCTAAAGGTGCTTCTATCTCGTCTAATATGCAGAATGGCGTTGGTTTTGCCAGTAATATGGCAAATAGTATACTAATAGCTGTCAATGCCTTTTCTCCACCTGATAATAAACTTAGATTTTTCATTTTCTTACCTGGTGGTTTTGCTGTAATTTCTATATCACTTTCTAAAATATTTGCTTCATCTAGGATAGTTAAATTACCTTCTCCTCCACCAAATAATCTATTATATACATATTTAAAGTTTTCATTAATTTTATTAAACTCTTCTTTAAACTGTATCTTCATGCACTCTTCTAGTTCTGCTATTATTTCTTCTATGGCTACTATAGATTTTTGTAAATCTTCTCTTTGCTCACTATAGAAATCATATCTTTCCTTAGTTTCTTTATATTCTTCTATGGAATCTATATTAACATTACCTAAAGATTTAATATCTTTTTTAATAGAATCTAAAATCTTCTTATTAATTTCTATTTCATCGTCTTTAAGTTCAATAGCTTGTAAATAAGTTAAGTTATAATCTTCATATAATTTAAAGTTATTAGTTTCTTTATTTGATTCTAATTTTTCAATTTTTGATTCAATTTTAAATATAGATTCTTTTAATTCCATAAATTGTTTATCTATATTTTTTAATTTTAAATTATTATCGTCTAATTTTTGTTTTAAGTTTTCTCTAACAACTTTTTTATTATCTAAATTTTTATTATTATCATTTAATTGATTTTTTAAATTTTCTTTTTCTCTATCTTCTAAAGCGATTTTTTCATCAATTTCTTTTATTTGATTTTCTTCATCTTCATTTTCTTTGTATATTAAAGATTTTTTATTTTCTAATTGTTTTAAATATTCTTTAATTCTTTCTATATCTGCACTTAAAGACTTAAGTATCTCTTTATCTTTTGTAAACTGAATATTTACATTATCAAATTTAATTTTTTCATTTTCATAAATTTCACTTTCTTTATTCAGTTCTTCACTTAATTGTTCTATGTTATTTTTATTTTCATTGTGTTTAGTATCTATATCTTTAATTTCAGTTTCTAGTACTAATTTTTTTTCTAAAGTATAATTTAAATTAGAACCTAAATTTTCTCTTTCATTTTCTAATTTTTTAATACTTGATGATAAAGAGTTTATTTCTTCTTCATATCTTGAGTAAGAAGAATTATTAAGTATTAATTTTTTATCAAGAATTTTTACTTCTTCTTCATAGTATTTAATATTGTCTTTACAACTGATTATTTCTTGCTCAATTGATACTATTTTTTCTGCTAAAGATATATTTTCTTCTTTAGTATTTGTTATCTTTTCATTAAACTCATTTATAAGTCTTTTTCTCGATAATATATTTCCACTAGTTTTTAGGGAACCTCCTGTTAAAGATCCTCCTGGATTTAATATTTCACCTTCTAAAGTTACTACTTTATATTTGTGATTTGTTTCTCTAGCAAACTTAATTCCTTCGTCTATATTATCTATTACTATAGTTCTTCCTAGAATATTTTCTAATATATCTCTGTATTTTTCATCATAAGATATTAAGTCACTGGCTATACCTATAAACTTAGTCTTCGTATGGATATTATTTATTTTTTTAGATTTAATAATATTCATAGGTAAGAAAGTTACTCTACCAATTTTATTGTGTTTTAAGTAGTTTATAGCTATTTTAGCGCTATTTTCATCAGCTGTGATTATATTTTGCATATAAGCACCAAGAGCTGCTTCTATAGCTTTTTCATATTTTCCAGGTACTGTAACTACTTGTCCTAAAGCTCCATATATCCCTTTAAGATTTTTATTTTTTAGAACTTCTTTAACACCTCTATTAAATCCTTCATAGTGATTTTCCATATCAATATAAACATTTAATTTTGAAGTATATTCCTTTAGAGCATAATTATTATTTTGTATCTTATTATTTAAATTTTTATTTTCTTCTTCTAAATTTTTAAGTTTTTCATAATAATTATTTATTTTATTTTTAAAGTCATTTAGATTTTCTGTTTTCTCATTTATTTTATTTTTAATAGATTCTAAAAGTACTTCTTTTTCTTTTAGTTTTTCACTTATTTCTTTAACTTCTAAATCTATATTTTCATTTCTTTGGTCAATATTATCTTTATTAGCATTTAAAGTTGATAACTTATTACTTACATCTTGCTTTTTGTTAAGTAATTCAATTATTTCATCTTTTAAATTTTCTATTTTATTATTTAAATTTTCTATTTTATTTTTATTAACTTCATTTTTTTCACTAAAAATACTAAGTTGATTTTTTAATTCATTTATATACGTCTCTTTTTCATCTTTTTCTTCACATGTTTTTTGTAGAGAATTATTATTAGATTCTAAAGACTTATCTATATTTTCCAGTTCTTCTACATTTCTTTTGATTTTTTTATTACTATTTTCTTTGCTTTGTTTTAATAAATTAATCTCGTAGTCTTTTTTATCTATTACTGATTTAATAGAATTTATATATTCTATTGCTTTTTCTATAGATTTATCAACTTCTTCTATTTGAATATTTACTTCTTTAGAATTTTCTTCAAAAGATATTTTTTCTTTATCTATATTATCTAATTCTCTATTTAAAACTTCATATTGACTATTAACTTCTTTTAATTGCTTTTCAATATTTTGTATTTCTCTTATATAGTTGTTAACTTCTAGTTTTTTAAGTTTTTCACTAAGATCTAGATATTTTGTTGCTTTAACTTGTTGATTATAAAGTGGTTTTATTTTATTTTCTATTTCCACATATATGTCATTTATTCTAGCTAAGTTTTCTTTAGTATTTTTTAGATTTCTTTCAGATTCAGTTTTCTTATATCTATATTTTGAAATACCACATGCTTCATCAAATACTTTTCTTCTATTTACAGGGTTATTGCTTAGTATTTCATCAACTTTTCCCTGCTCTATAATGGAATATCCATCTTTACCTATACCAGTATCTAGTAGAAGTTCTTTTATATCTTTTAATCTACAGCTTTTATTATTTAAATAGAATTGGCTTTCTCCATTTCTATAAGCTCTTCTTTTTATAGTTACTTCACTATAATCTATATCTAGTTTGTTATCTGAGTTATCTATAGTAAGAGAAACTTCACAAAAGTTCATAGGCTTTTGCTTATCAGATCCTGCAAATATAACATCTTCAAGTTTTTCCCCTCTAAGACTTTTTATACTTTGTTCTCCAAGAACCCATCTAACAGCATCAGATACATTACTTTTTCCACTTCCATTTGGCCCTACAATGGCCGTTACACCTTCTTTAAATATTATGTCTGTTTTGTTAGGGAAGGATTTAAATCCTTTTAACTCTAATCTCTTTAAATACAATGTCTCTCTCTCCCTTCCTTACCAAAAATTCGCTTCGCTCATATCACCAACGTCTAAGTCTTCTCTATGGCTTCAGACTTATGCCGTTGCTTAAAATTCGTACGTGGTATAATTCAAATAATATAACTTCACTATAAGTTATAAATATTATAAAGTTCTTTATACATATCTTGTGCTTTAATATTTATTTCTTTATCATTATCTAATACTATTATGAATTCATCTTCTTCTAAGTTTTGTGGCATAGTTTTCATATTAATATTAAGTTCATTTTTAAAGAATAATTTATTACTCTTTTTATTACCTACTATCTTTGATATGTTTTTATTGTTTGTTCTTATTTCTATTTGGCTTACAGTCTTATTTTGTATAACAAGATAATGTAAGTAGTCTTTTATCATTTCTCCCTCAACCAATTCTCTAAAAGCTGGATGATATGGTCCATCTACTATTCCTTTTCCAAGTTGTATATCCTCAGTTGCTTGTAATCCAACCCTTATAACATTTATGTTGTTAACATAAAATAAAACTAAAAGCTTTTTAACTATAGAAATGCTTTCTTCTAAAGTAAAAGGCTTATATTCTCCCTTATTTAATAAAGTTTCTAATCCTGTATCTTTAACTACTAATGTAGGATAAATCCTTACACAAAATGGATTTAGTTCTATGAATTTTTTTGCAGTTTCTATACATTTTTCTTCTGTATCTGAAGGTAAGCCCACCATCATTTGAAGACCTAAGTTTATACCAGAGTCTTTTATAAGATGAGCACTTTCAATTACACTTTCTATATCATGACCTCTAGCGCTGTCATGAAGAACTTTTGCATCCATAGATTGAACTCCAAGTTCTATAATTGTAGTTTTGTATTCTTTTAATCTATTTAATATATCTACACTTATACAGTCTGGTCTTGTAGACATTCTAATATCTGATACTAATCCTTTATCCACATATTCTTTTGCCACAGATAGTAATTCATTTTGAGTTTTTTCATCTATTGCAGTAAAACTACCTCCAAAAAATGCGATTTCTACACTAGCATCTTTTGGTATAGTTGGTAAATATTCTTCTATTATATTTCTAGCTTCTTCGCTAGTTACATCTGTACTAACACCTGTTATCTTCTTTTGGTTGCAAAATATACAATCATGAGGACATCCTCTATGGGGTACAAAAATAGGTATTATTCTTTTTTTCATGTCATTAACCTCTAAGTTTTATAAATTTTGTAATTTAAGAGCAGATTTTGCTGCAACTTGCTCTGCATCTTTTTTACTTTTACCTTCTCCCACACCTAATACTTCATCATTTACTCCAACTTCCATGACAAATCTTTTATTATGATCTGGTCCTTTTTCTTCAATTAATTTATACCAAATATTTTGTTCACCTTTACTTTGTAAAATTTCTTGAAGGTATGTTTTATAATCTCTGAAAATTTTTCCTTTTATTGAGTTTTCTATTATTTGTTCCATATATTCAAATATAAATCTTTTAGCTTCTTCTAAACCTCCATCTAAATATATGGCAGCTATTACTGCTTCTAGTGCATCTGCTAATATTGAGATTCTTTCTCTTCCACCTGTAGCTTCTTCACCTTTACCAAGTAATAAGAACTCTCCTAAATTAATTTGAGCTGCTACTTCACTAAGAGATTCTTCACATACTATGTTAGCTCTTAATTTTGTTAATTCACCTTCTGGAAGATTTTTTTCTTTTTTGAATAAGTAATCACTTATTACTATACTTAAAACTGAATCTCCTAGAAATTCTAGTCTTTCATTAAATTTATAATCTTTATTTTCATTTGAGTATGAACTATGAGTTAATGCTTCTAATATATAACTCTTATTTTCAAATGTATATTTAATTGTATCTTCAAATCTACTAATATTATAAATAGCTTTTTTATTAACGTTCATTTTTCCTCCTTAAAATATTATATCATCATATAGTGTACTATTTTTAATAAAATAATGCAAAAAACCTATGGAGCAGAAAGCTTCATAGGCAAAATATTTAAACTTTTTATGTTCTATTTCTCTTCATGACCTTCGCAGCCGCATCCACATCCTGAGCATTCATTCTCATCTTCTTCTGATGATAAGATTATTGCTTGACAATTTGGACAAATAACATCTACTGAATCGTCAAATAATAATTCTTCATCTATGTTAACTAAGTCACCACAATTTGGACATTCCATTTCTATGTAGCTTAATTCATCCTCATCTTCATAGTCTTCGTCATCATAATCATCAAAGTCGTCATCGTCAAAATCATCTTCATCGTCTTCATCTTCATATAGTATATCTTCTATATCTGCTAAATCTTCATCCACATTTTCTACATATTCAACTAATTCATCATAGTCTTCTTGCATATCATCTAATGTGTCAGCCATATTTTCTAGTACATCTATTATCTTACATATAATTTTGCCTTCTTTAGTTTCGCTTTCTATTTCTAATCCTTCTGCTAAACCTCTTAGATAAGCTACTTCTTCACTTAGATATTTCATGAGTCAATACCTCTCTTTCATTTTTATTTATAAACTAAAAGCTCATATATCATTATTATTAAGATATATAAGCTTTTTATACATTAAAATATTAAACTCTTGATAAATATTCACCAGTTCTAGTGTCTATTTTTATTATGTCACCTTCGTTTATAAATAAAGGTACTTGAACTACTGCACCAGTTTCAACTGTAGCTGATTTAGTTACGTTTGAAGCAGTATCTCCTTTTATTCCTGGTTCTGTTTCAGTTACTTGTAATTCTGCAAAGTTTGGAGCTTCTACTTGGAATGGTTGTCCTTGGTAGAATCTTATAGTTGCTACTTCATTTTCTTTTAAGAATTTTATAGCATCTTCAACTTGCTCGTAGTTTAAAGGTATTTGATCATAAGTTTCTTCATCCATGAAGTAGTATAATTCACCATCATCATATAAGTATTGCATTTGTTTAGTTTCTATTAATGCTTTAGGGAATTTATCACTTGGATTGAAAGCTTCTTCTCTTATAGCTCCTGTTTTTAAGTTTTTGTATTTTGTTCTTACGAACGCTGCACCTTTCCCAGGTTTTACGTGTTGGAAATCAACTATTAAACAAGGTTGTCCGTCTTTTTCAAAAGTTACACCTTTTCTAAAATCTCCTGCTGTTACCATATCTGTTCCTCCATTAAAAAAATTTGTCACCATAATTACTTTGATGATATATTTGAATTCCATCCCAATACATATCATCTTATGATTTAAAATTTTTAATATGCAATAAACTTAATTAATTGCATACTTTTCCTAAAAATAAATTTTCTCTTAATATAATATCATAAATTAACTCATTTAAACAAGTTTTTAACTAACTACTTTCTTATATTTTTGTATTTATTACTTTTTTTATACTTTAATAACCTAGTTTAAATAATGTTACTTTATACAAAAATTAATAAAAATCTTAATTTTAGCATAAAATAAAGCTTTTCATTATAAAAATTCATTATAAATATATAATTTAAATTTTTTCTATTATCTCATTACAAATTTCTTCTATAGTTTTATTATCTGTATTTATTATTATATCTGCTGCTTTTAAATATTTCTCTTTTCTACTTTCCATTAATTTATCTATATGTTCTATTGTCATATTATTATTTAAAAGAGGTCTAGTAGTACTATCTTTTACTCTTTTATAGATATTTTTAGCACTTGCTGTAAGTAATATTATTATTCCTTGTTGTTTCATTATTTGAATATTTTCATCTTTTAAAATTATTCCGCCTCCACAAGAAATAATCGTATTTTTTTCCTTTGAAAGCTCTATTAAAGCATTTTTTTCACATTGTCTAAAATACTCTTCACCATATAAAGAAAAAATTTTATCTATCTTCATATTTTCTTTTGATTCTATATATTCATCAGTATCTATTATTTTCATATTTAAAAGTTCACTTAACTTAGTTGATACAGATGTTTTACCAGTTCCCATAAATCCAATAAGCATAATATTTAAGTCTTCAAATATATTATTATTTTTATAATATTTATTTATCATATTCATAGATGTATGCAGATCATCAACACTTATTTGGCCTGGTGCTGAAGATTTACTTCCTGATGCAAATGTTAAACAGGATCCAAATACTTGTCCACTTATACGACTTATCATTCCCTTTTCCCCCATAGATATGGTAATTATAGGTGTATCACTATACTTTTCATTCATAATCGCCGTAACTTCTAATAATTTAATTACATCTAAATAACTATTTGGCATCACAGCAAGTTTCGGTATATCTGCTTTTAGTTTTTGCATTTCCAATAAGTCTTCTATCATTTTTTCTTTATCTGGTGTTTTTTCAAAGTCATGTTTTGAAATAATTACTTTTACATCATTATCATGAGCCAATGAGACTAATTTATTTATATTCTTATCTCCTATTCTCAGTTCAACATCTATTATATCCACAAGTTTTTCTCCACATATTTTTTTATATATGTTCATATAGTCTAACTCATTTATTAATGCTTCTCCACCTTCTTCTTTACTTCTTATAGTAAAAATAAGTGGCTTATCGTTCAAAATTAATTTTATTTCTTTTATTGTTTCACATATTTTTTCTATATCTAAAATATTTTCAAAAAAATCACATCTCCACTCTACAATATCAATATCCATAAGAGATATTTTTTCACTTTCATTTTTTATTTCTTCTCTTGTTTTTCCAATCAAAGATGTGCATATCTTAGGCATTTTATCACCCAATATTATATTTCCAACTTTTACTTTTTTCATGTTTTTCTCCATACACTAAATTCTATAATTATTAAATATCATTTAAGTTAAATTGTATACTATTAGTATATCATTTACTTAAAAATCAACCAGATAATTTTTTTTAAATATAAAAAAAATACTAAAATCTTGTAAAATATTTCAATTTATTTTATTTTATAAATATAGATATAAAACTTATATCTATATTTGTTATGTGTTGTTTAAAAATGTTTATTTATGTGTGTATGTAATGTAAAAATAGGGCGATTTTAATCGTCCTATTTTTGTTTAGAAATCTTTTATATACGAGTTAAATACAGTTTCATATTTTTCATTGTTTTTACTTAAAGAAAGCTTTATAGAAACTTTGTTTTTATTTATCATAACAGATATAAAATCAACATAATCTCCAATTTCATATCCTCCAGCTTCACTGTTACCGCTATTATTTAAGGTGTTTATAAATAGTTTATGATTGCTTTTATAGCTAATTTCTTTATCTTTATCATTTCTATACTCATTTTTATATTTACATTTTATTGAATTAACATTTATATAAGAAGATGTATCTGATGAAATAGTATTTCCATTTAAATCTCGTATACTTATAATACCATCGCTATTTTCTATAGTCTTATTAATTTGAAAACACATTTCCTCACCTTGCTCATATAATTCAATTTTATCTTCAATTGATTCTTTGTATTTATTACAAAAATATAGAAAAGAATATAAGCTTAAAGAAATTGTAATTATAATAAACATAGATATGACACCTTCTAAAAGTAAGTATCCTTTTCTAATTTTCATATATACCTTCTTTATACAGTACTCTTCCACTAACTGGAACTATGGTTATGTACTTATATTCATTATTTTTATTAATTGTGATGGCTCCACCACCATTTTTGTACAATCCATTAGAATAAAATGATATTATAGAAGTGTCTTTTCCTATAGGAAATTGTAGATTTGCATTTTGCGGCAAATATACTCTCTTATCTTCATTCTTATTTCTATGCAAAATATATGACCATTTATTATCTTCTTTTGCAAATCTTATATAAACACTTACATTGTTTAACATATTTTCTCTTCTTACATAACGAATATCTGAACATAACTGTCTTGCAAAAGAATCTATTCTATAATTATCACCTTCATATTTTATAAAACAAATACTTGTAATAATAACTATTATGCTAATAGCTATTATTAATTCTATAGTTGTCACATACCTTCACTCTTCATATATTATTTCTCCTCATAGTTATAAAATGTAATTAAATCATACTCATTTATTTCTATATCTTCTTTAGGATATTCTTCTTCAACTTCTTCTTTTTCAGTCTCAGACTCTTTTTGAGAAACTTCCTCAGTTTTTTCATCCAAAGGATTTTTTATTTTAACTTTTACTAATGTGTATTTTTCATAATTGTTTATTTTACTTTTAACTGAAATTTTATAATGTAAAAACTCCTTAGTAGATAATTCTGAATTATAAACTACTTCAATTAATATATTTTTTAGATTACTCTTATTAATATCTTTAACTTTATTTATAAAATTTTTATGATTATTCTCAGCCAAATAATTATAAAATTCATCTTTTGTTTTACTAATTTTTATAGCGTAATTAACTTCTTCAATTATGTTACTTTTAATAAGTTCAATAACTCCTAAGTTTATTTCTTTAAGTTGTTCAGTTTTATATTCTAACTCGTATATTCTATTATTACTTAAAATTAGACTAGAACATGTAATGCATAATAAGCTTATTATAGAAAAGGTTATAAGGGTCATAATTAAAATAGAGCCTTTATTTTTTCTTTGTAACATGAGTATTTAATTCTACCTCATTATTATTATTTGATACCTTTACTTTTACACTACAGCAATTATTACTTATTGGTGTAATCAGAGTTCTTACCTTTAAATTATTTATAATATTCTCATTATTATAAGCTTCAATATCATTACTATTTTTTATATAATTTCGTTTATCTTCAATTATTTCCCTGGCAATATATAACATCCGTCTATTATCATGATTTTTTCTAAGTAAAATCATATTATTATGGAGAGTGGATGTTATAAGAAATACTATCATACTTACAATAAATAAACTAATTACGCATTCTAATGTTGTAAATCCACTTCTTTTTATTTACCTCATCCTTTCTAAATAATATTATTTAAGTGAATCGGAATAAATTTTTCTTATTTGTTCTACGTCATCTTCATTAGTTTTAATATTTTCCCATATTTCATATGCTAAAATTCCTTGATTAATCAACATATTAATTCCATAAATAACTCTTAGATTATGTTCTTTTGCCCAAGTTAACAATCTTGTTTCATGTGGTTTATATACAATATCACATACTATTAAATCTTTTGGTGGATTTATATTACAATCAATTGGACAATCCATTGAATTCATGCCTATAGGTGTTGTATTTATTAAAATATCAATATTTTCAAGATCATCTTTTTTGATAGGATCTGTAGTATATATAGATTTAGTAGAAAAATTATCATTAATTAAATTAGAAATTATTTTTGCATTTTCTTCACTTCTATTTCTAATTTCTAATGAAGATACTTGTTTGTCAGCTAATTCAACAGCTATACTTCTACATGCTCCTCCTGCACCTAATAACATTATCTTTTTGTTTTTTAAATCATATCCCTCATCTAGTAGAGACTTGACAAAGCCCATACCATCAGTGTTATATCCTATTAGTCTGCCATTTTCATTTTTTATTGTGTTAATTGCTCCAATTAACTTCGACTTTTCATTTACTTCATCTAAATATGGTATTACGTCTACTTTATAAGGTATTGTTACATTACATCCTTTCATATTAAATGTTTTAATACCTTGTATAGCATTTTCTAAATTATTTTTTTCTATTTCAAAACACATATAAATATTATTTTTATTATATTTTTCTGATAAATAATTATGTATGCTTGGTGAAAAACTTTGACTTACAGGTTGTCCTAAAAGACCTATTAATTTAGTACAAGAATTTACTTTCATATTTACTCCTTTATTATGTTTATTATCATATATTTTATAATTTATACTTATTTAATTATAAATCACATATTTTTTATATTCATTATAAATATTTTTTTATCTAAAGTTTTCTTTATTTTTTCATTAAAAAAAAGCCTTATTCAAGGCTTTTTTCAAATTTTAATTCTTTTCTCAACTTTTTAAGCGCTTTTTTTTCAATTCTTGATACATACGAACGGGATATATCCAATTTTTGAGATATTTCTCTTTGTGTTTTATACCCTAAAGGTGTAAGTCCGTATCTTAACTGGATAATTTCTTTTTCTCTGTCTGTAAGAATTTTATCTAACTTTTCATAAAGCTTACTAATCTCTACTTTAAGCTCAACTTGATCTATGACATAATCAGCTTCTGTACCTAATATATCTATTAAACTAATTGAATTTCCTTCCTTATCTACACCTATAGGATCTTGAAGGGAAACTTGAACTCTATTTTTTTTATTTGTTCTTATATTCATTAATATTTCATTTTCTATACATTTTGATGCATAAGTTGCTAATCTAGTTCCCTTATCAACCTTAAATGTTTCAATAGCTTTAATTAAACCAATTGTTCCTATCGATATTAAATCATCTTGATCCTCACTGGAATTATTGTATTTCTTAGCTATATGAGCAACTAACCTCATGTTTCTTTCTATTAAAACCTCTTTAGCTTCTTGATTATTTTCGTTTTTAAACAAAGATAGATAATATACCTCTTCTTCAGGGGTTAACGGTTTTTCAAATGATTTCAGAATAGTCAACAGGCCTCCCCCCTTTTACAGGTGTCACTCTAAATTATATGAAAATGACTTTGTAAAGTTGACTATTCTATGTTAAATTTATTTTAATTTTTCACAGATTTCTTTAAATATTGGAATTGCAGATTTGCTTTCTTTTTCTGTACCTTGTACTACTACTGTTATTGTATATTTAGGATTTATTTCTGGATAAAAACCTGTAATCCATCCATGGGATATTTTCTTTCCATTTAAACTACTCTGTGCTGTACCTGTCTTTACACCGCATCCTCCTTCTAAATCCACAAGAGATTTAGCCGTACCAGTTTTTGATACATTTATCATCATCTCTTTAATCCTTGTCATAGTATACGGTGCTATTATTTCTGTTTTTTTACTTGACTTATATGTTTTTACACAATTTTTATCATTATCTATAATGCTATCATATATAGATAATGGCATATAAGTTCCATTATTAGCTATTATTTGTGTTAATTGATTTATTTGAAGAGGAGTAAACTCAATATTTGCCTGACCTATTGCCAGATTACTAATAGCAATATCCTCTGGTAACTTAGAATTTTTCTCTTCATATATACCTATATCTACTTTTTCATCTAAATGTAATTCTTTTATAGCTGCAAATATTTTTTCACTTCCTACCTTTTTGGCTATATCATAAAATGCACAATTACATGAATTAGATAATGCATCACTTAAAGTCTCTATACCATGAGCTACATTATTATTACAATTTAGATATTCATTTTTTGAACCTATTTTTATGCTCCCATTACAATTATACATATAGTTTTCATCTATAATATTATTTTTTATAGCTGCATATAAAACTACTAATTTAAATACTGAGCCTGGAGGATATGTAACTCCTAAAACTCTATTTTGTAACTCTCCGTTTTTGCTATTTTTATATGAATATATTTTATTTTGATTAAAATTAGGTCTAGATGACATTGCTAAAATTTCTCCACTTTCAGTATCCGATATAACTACTGCAGTAGGGTTTTCTTCTTTATCCATAATTTCTTCAACATTTTTTTGTATCTTTGAATCAATTGTAAGCTTCAAGTGTTTTGATGTTTTGTTTTCTGACACTTCCTCAAAACTTCCTTTTAAATAATCAAGTCCTCCACTATTTACCCCCGCCTTAAATACTGATACATAATTTTTATTGCTATCTTTTAATTCCTCATTCATATACTTTTCTATTCCACTAACACCATTATTTTCTGATGTCTTTATATAACCAATTAGATGAGTTAATAAATTGTCATCGGAATATCTTATGGTCTTTTCTTTAACTAAAATATTTTTTTCCTTTAACTCATTTATCTTGCTTTTATCAATATAATCTATTTCTATTTCAATTATTTCCTTAGATAGCTGATTTTGAACTGATTTATATATTTCTCTTTCACTTAACTTTGTTGCTTTTTTGATAAGAGATATATTTTTAAAATTTCCACTTATAACTTCTTTTGGTACAAGTAATATCTTCTTCTTTTTATTATCTGTTAAGGCAATATTATTCCTATCATAAATAATACCTCTACCACTATTTAAATCTATTATTTCTAAATTTTGATTCTTAACTCTATTTGTGTATTCTTCATTTTTTAAAATGGTCAAACATACAATCTCATAAAATAGATAAGTAAATAACAATAAAAAAACAATAAAAAAACATTTTATCCTTTTCTTAATCAATTTATTTAATGTATTATTTTTCTTTCTTGTCATTTAATCACTCCTTATCTTTAATGAGAATTTTTGACAATAAGAAGAAAAAAAATACTTATTGTATTTAATTGATTTATTATAAATTAGAAAAAGCCTCCTATTGGAAGCTTTTATATTTATGTTCAAAAAATTTATTTACTTTTCCTAGAGCTTTAGTTAATAACTCCAATTCATCTCCATTAAAGTTTTCCATTATTTCATCTATCATTTCTTTATGAAATACACTATGTACATCAAAAACTTTTTTACCACTTTCAGTAAGACTAACAAGAACTACTCTTCTATCTTCTTCTATTCTTTTTCTTTCAACATACCCTTTTTTTATAAGTCTATTTATTGATGTAGTAAGAGTACCAACAGTTATTCTTAAATCATGAGCTATTTCCCCCATAGTTCTATTACCTTCCATGCCAATAGCTTCTATTGTATGAATTTCTGTTATAGATAAATTATCAAAGTCTGTATTTTTCATAGATTTTTCTTCAATATGTAAAATATCATTAAATAGCTGTACTAACAATCTATTTAATATCTCTTCTGTTTTATTATTCATAGTATCCGTTCTCCATTTTCTTTATTTTAAGTGTATTATAATAAATTTTTTAAATAAATTCAATTATCATCATGCTTTTGTATTATAGCTCATATTATTTCCTTAAATTTCTAAGTCTATTATATATAATCAAAAATGACCTACCAAGGTAGGCCATTTATTACTATTTATTATAATCTATATTTTCCTCTAAATAAAATCCTGTTGTTAATTCTCTATGATCAATAGATTGTAGCTCTTTTATCCAATCTTGATTAAATTTCCATTCATCTTGATTTTTTATAAATTCATCAATAGCTTTTCTGTATATCTTTATTACTTTTTCAAGATATTCATTAGATTTCATATGTCCTTCTACACTTAAAGTTGTAACACCTGATTTAATTAGTTCTGGTATAAACTCTATCATGCATAAATCTTTAGCTGCATAGAAGAATGTTCCACCTTCATCTTCATATATAGGACAATATTGACCAGGTCTTTTTTCTTCCACTAAATTATAGTGTTTTTTCTCATCATATTGTACGCCACCTTTACTACTCATATAATTTGATAGTAATCTTCTACCTGAATAAGACATTATCATACCACCGTGTATATATGCTTCTATTTCTAAATCTAATGGTGCATTTTTTCTTATATCTATAATATCTTTAAGACCTAATTCTTTTGCAATAACAACTCTTTTCACACCTAAGTCATAATAAAACTTAGCAGTTTCATAATTATATATATTAGCTTGACTTCCCATATGAACTTTCATATCAGGTAATACTTTTCTTACTATTTCTAAAGTTCCAGGCTCACATAATATTAGTGCATCCACATTTATTTCATTTAATTTTAATAAGTATTCTTCTAATTTAACAAAATCATTATTATGAGGTAATAATGATATAGTTACATAAACTTTTTTGTTTCTTTCATGAGCAAATTCTATTCCTTTTTGTAAATCTTCTATAGAAAAATTTTTTGATATTGTATCCATACCAAAAGTTTCTCCACCTATATATACTGAATCTGCTCCACTTTCAAGCACTCTTTTTAATCCATCTAAATCTTTTGCAAAAGATGATAATTCTAAGTTTAACATTATCCTTCAATCCTTTCCTTTTCCTTGTAACTTAAAGCTACTCCGTCACCTATTGGAATTAATGAAGTGCTTAAGTAGTCACAATTGCAGATATAGTCTAAATAGTTTCTCATTCTTTTTACAATAGTTTTCTTTCTTCTCATTACTAATGCATCGTCTGCTATCATACCTTTGTAAAGAATATTATCAGATATTAAAAGACCTCCAACTTTTAACTTATCTATTACTAAATCATAGAATAATTTATATTGACCTTTAGCAGCATCTAAGAATATCATGTCAAATTCACCTTCAACATTTTTTAGTAATTCTTCTGCATCACCTTCTAATAAAGTAATATTTTTGTCAAATCCTGATCTTTCAAAGTTTTTCTTTGCTTGTTCTATCATTTTTTCATTACGTTCTACGGTTATTATTTTCGCCTGTCCATCTGTAGCAGTAGAGAATAAAATTGAAGAATATCCTATGGCACATCCTACTTCTAATATACTCTTAGGTTTTTGAACTTTTAATAAAACTTTTAATAAATCCGAAACTTCCTTATGAACAATTGGAACATTATACTCTAGAGCATATTCTTCTAATTCTTTTAATAAACCTTCTTTATCCTTTAGAGTCTCTCTTATATATTTTTCAACTTCTTTATTAACTATATTACTCAATTTTTTCACTCCTTAATTTCTCACTTCATTTACTATGTTCAAATTAATAGGATTATATCCTAATTTTAAGACATAATCCATTTTAATATCTGCAATAATATATTTACCCTATTTATCTATAGAATAACTATTATTTCTTTCTTCTCTATCTTTTCTATATTGTTCAACATTTTTTATATGTTCTTCGTATGTTTTGCTATAATTATTTCCACCTTCTATAGTTGCTACAAAATATAAATATTCTGTATTTGCTGGATATAAAACTGCTTCTATAGATTTTATTCCTGGATTTGCTATAGGTGTAGGTGGTAAACCTTGTACTTTATAAGTATTATATGGCGAATCAATTTTTAAATCATTATAAGTTATACTTTTCTTTCTTTCTTTAAATATATATTGGATAGTTGCATCAGATTGTAATGGCATTCCTATATTTATTCTATTATAAAATACACTTGCAATTATTGGCCTATCTTCATCAAGCACTGCTTCTTTTTCCACAATAGATGCTAGATTTATTACTTCATATAAGGATTTATTAAGCTCTTTTTGTCTTTTTTGTAATTTATCATTATATTTTGATTCAAAAGTTTCAAGCATATGATTTAATATATACTTTTCACTTTCATCTTCTTTAAAATAGTAAGTACTTGGATATAAAAATCCTTCTAAAGATACTATATTTTCATCATCTAAAAACTTAAATCTATTTTTAAATTCTTTAGGATTATTAATTAGTTTCTTATAAACTTTCTTATCACCTAAATTATTCTTAGTCAATAAATCAACAATTTCTATAGATGTTGATCCTTCTGGAATTGTTATTCTTATTCCATCATTATACACTTTTCCTTTGGATAAATCATTTATTATCTGTTTATTTGAATAAGTTTGATTAAATAAATATTTACCTGATTTTAATTTAGATGAATTATCACTTAATCTGACATATAATTTAAATATTATTTTATTTTTTATTAAATTATTTTCTTTTAATATATCTGTAACTTGATTTAATGTAGATCCTGTTGGTATATCAATTACAATATCATCTTTATTGTTTTTGTTATATGGACCAATTTGAGTAAATACAAAAGCTACTATAGAAAGTAAAATAAAAATAATAATTATAGGCACTATAAATTTTTTACTTTTTTTATCATTTAGATTCATAAGTCTATATACTCCTTACCCTTCTTATGTCCTTTTTATTATAAGTCGAAGGTTAAAATATTTCAATAAAAATGTCGTAATTTAAAAAATCCTTTAAGAAAAAAGTAATAAAAAAGCTTAACTTTATTTTTTACAAGTTAAGCTTTTTTAAACATTAGAATTTACTTATTCCATCTTTTGTAACTACACCATAAATTAATTTTTTAAGTTCAGGTTTTTCTTCACTTATTATATAAGCATTTTTAAATCTTCTTTTTGCTTCTTCTAATTTATTTTCTCTATTAAAGTGCATTTCAGCTAAAGTATCTCCTTCATTTACGAAGTCACCTACTTTTTTCTTTAATATTATTCCTGCACTTAAGTCTAGTTCATCTTCTTTAGTTTCTCTTCCAGCCCCTAAAATCATGGCACTTACTCCAACAGTCTCAGCTTCTATTTTTTCTATATAACCTGTTTTATCAGATTTTATTTCAACTATATGACTTGCTTTTGGCAATAAAGAATAATCTTCTGCAACCATAGGATTTCCACCTTGGTTAGCTACGAATTCTTTAAATTTCTCTAAAGCTGCACCTGATTCTAAAGCTTCTCTTATTCTTTTTACACCATCTTCATAGTCTGAAGCTACTTTAGCTGATACAAGCATATAAGAACCTAAAGTTTCACATAAAGTCATAAAGTCTTTTGGTCCTCTTCCTTTTAATGCTTCTATAGCTTCTATAACTTCTAGTGCATTTCCTACTGCACTACCTAAAGGCTCATCCATATCACTTATAATACCTATAGTTTCTCTATTCATAGCACTTCCGATTTCAACCATTTCTTTAGCTAAAGCAAAAGAGTCATCTAAAGTTTTCATAAATGCTCCATCTCCAGTTTTTACATCTAAAACTATGGCATCAGCACCTGAAGCTAGTTTTTTACACATTATTGAAGCAGCTATTAAAGATATATTGTCTACTGTAGCTGTAACATCTCTTAGAGCATACATTTTTTTATCAGCAACTGCTATAGATGCTGTTTGACCACAAACTGCTATTTTTATATTATTTACAGAATCTATAAATTTCTCTGGACTCATTTCAATTGAAAATCCTGGTATAGATTCTAACTTATCTAAAGTACCTCCCGTATGTCCAAGTCCTCTACCTGACATTTTAGCTGTTGGTACACCACAAGCTGCCACAAGAGGTGCTAATGTTATTGTAGTTTTGTCTCCTACACCACCTGTAGAGTGTTTATCAACTTTAACTCCATTTATTGCTGATAAATCCATTACTTCTCCTGAATTCATCATAGCTTCTGTAAGATAAGCCGTTTCTTCTTTATTCATTTTATTTATATATATTGCCATTAAAAGAGCAGATGCCTGATAATCTGGTATCTCACCCTTTGCATATTTATCTACAAAAAACTCTATTTCCTCTTTTGTTAATGTTTCTTTATCTCTTTTTTTTCTTATAATATCATATATTCTCATAGTTGCCTCCTAAATGCACTACTACATTATCTCATTTTTGAAACTTTCACCATTTTTAGGTAATTTAACATTTAATATATCTGCTACAGTAGCTCCTATATCTGCAAAACTTTTTCTAATTCCTAAATTCACTCCAGATTTAATATTTTTTCCATACACAAGTAGTGGTATATATTCTCTAGTATGGTCAGTTCCTTTATATGTTGGATCATTTCCATGATCTGCATTTATTATTAATATATCATCCTCTTTCATAGAAGATATTATTTCTGGTATTCTAGCATCAAATTCTTCTAACGCTTCTTTATATCCTAGTGAATTTCTTCTGTGTCCATATTTTGAATCAAAGTCAACTAAATTTGTAAATATTAATCCATTACTATCTTTTTTGATATAGTTTATTGTTTGATCTACACCATCCATATTATCTTTAGTATGTATAGCTTCTGTTATACCTTGTCCATTAAATATATCTTCTATTTTTCCTACACCTATTACATCTAAATTAGATTCTTTTATTGTGTCTAATACTGTTGGCTCAAATGGGTTTAATGAGTAATCTCTTCTATTTGAAGTTCTTTCAAATTCCCCAGCTTTTTTACCTATATATGGTCTAGCTATTATTCTTGCTACTGCATTATCTCCCATCATTATTTCCCTTGCAATTTCACACATAGAGTATAATTCTTCAAGAGGTATTATCTCTTCATGGGCTGCTATTTGGAATACACTATCAGCAGAAGTATATACTATAACATCCCCAGTTTTCATTTGATGTTCACCATACTCATCTAATATGGCCGTTCCAGAAGCAGGTTTATTTCCTACTACTTTTCTTCCAGTTCTTTTTTCAAATTCATCTATTATATCTTTTGTAAATCCATCTGGGAATGTTTTAAATGGTTTTTCTACTATTACACCAGTCATTTCCCAGTGTCCTGTTGTTGTATCTTTACCACATGATAATTCATCACATTTACCAAATGAACCCATAGGCGCATTTTCCTTTTGTAAATAATCTATACCATCTATATTTCCAAGCCCTAATTTAATCATATTAGGTATTTTTATATCTTTATGGTTTTTCACTATATTTCCTAAAGTATTTACTCCCACATCACCAAATTTTTCTGAGTCTTTTAATGCTCCAACTCCTACACTATCTATTACTATCCAGATTACTCTACTCATTAAAATTTCCTCCTCATAAGTCTTATTTTTTCCTAGGATGTTTATCTTTCATTTCTTGCCTTACATTATTATCCATTTGATTTAGATATAATTGTAAGCTAGATAAATTAGAATTTCCTAAAATTTTTCCAACAACAGCTACATTTGCTCCACCTTTTAATAAGTGAATTGCAAAAGAGTGTCTAAGTATGCTAGGATTTATATTTTTACTTATATTTGCCATATTGGCATATTTTTTTATAACCTTCCAAAGACCTTGTCTTGTAAACCTTTGTCCTTGGGCATTGACAAATAAAGCTTCTTCATCTTCTTTTGCTAATGCAGGTCTGCCTTCATTTATATATTTTTCTAAATAAGTTTTTGTTATTTTACAAAGAGGTATAACCCTTTGATTCTTTCCTGTATTGCAGTATAAATAATCAATCTGCAAGTCCACATCTTGTAAATTTAATTCTACTAACTCTGAAACTCTAATTCCTGTTCCATATAAGGTTTCAAATATAGCCTTGTCCCTCATTTGTTTTGGAGTATCTAAATGAGGAAATTTCAAAAGGGATTCAACCTCTTCTTCCGTTAGTATTTCAACCTTTTCTCTTTTTATTTTCGGCTTTTTTATATTATTAGCTGGATTTGTTTCACTAATACGGTTTAAAAATAAATAGTCATGAAAAGACTTAATAGAAGATGTTACTCTTGAAACTGTGGCAACAGAAATATTTTGTTTTTCTAAATTTACCAAAAAATTTATAATATCGTACTCTGCTACATCTTCAATTTTAATATTCTCGCACTTCAAATAATCTAGATACTTTTTAATATCCGTATAATATGAACATATGGTATTTTCTGATAATTTTTTTCTTTGTTTAATATAATTAATATATTGTTGTAAAACTTCCATAAATAGCTCCTTTTATCTTACTAGGAATTGTAAAATACCAATGCTAATTACATTTAATAATAATTGTAAAAATATACAAATTATTATTACAATAATACCATTTAATAAATACCTTCTACCTAAAAATAAGATTCCTTCTTTTCTTCCTCTTTTATATTCCTCATAAATATTTCTAATGTAGTAAAAACTTATTACCATAAGCAATATTGCCCCTGGTATTATAATAAAATTTTTTATTAACATTATCAATATCATTTTAATACTTTTAAGTTTTATTAACAAAATAAAACTATTAATAGTATAGCCTATTGATAAGCCTTTTAATATAAAACTTATTATTGATAATGGAAAAGTAAATACAAATAATGAAAAAAGTACTATACTTCCTAAAAAAACTATATTTTCCCTTAAATTAGAAAAAACTACAGCTCTTACGTTTATATCACTTCCTTGGCTATAGTATTCATTCAAATTATTTATACTATCTAGTACTATATCTTGTCCATTTGGTAAAAACCTATTTAAATAAGTTCCAATAAACACAAGTATAATAAAAATAATACTTAGATAAATTATCTCTTTACTTATTTTTAAATCATATCTTTTTCTTATTGTTCTTTTCACATTTATAACCCCCTCTTATCCTACCATATATTTATGTAAGAAAAAGAGGGGTTATGCTTTATATTAATTCTTTAGTTAATAGAAGTCCAATAACAGTTTTTGAATCACAAATTTCATTGTTAATAACCATGTTATAAGCTTCATCTCTATCAATTTCACAAACTTCTAAAAATTCATCTTCTTCCAGATTATATTCTCCTGGAGTTAAATTTTTAGCTAAATAAATAAAAACTAATTGATTTGAAAAACCTGGCGTAGGGTAATACTTATGAATTAACTTTAAACTTTCTGCACTATACCCTGTTTCTTCTTTTAGCTCTCTTATGGCTGAATCTAGTGGTGATTCTCCTATTTCAATTTTTCCAGCAGGTAATTCATACAATTCTTTTTCTACTGCTTTTCTGTATTGTTTAACTAAAACTATTTTATTATCGTTAGTTATTGCAACTATTGCAACAGCTCCCTTATGCTCTATTATTTCCCTTTTTTGATATCCTTTATTAGGCATTTCTACAGTATCTACTCTTAGTTGAATAGTTTTCCCTGTATAAATTAAATCACTACTTATTGTAGTTTCCTTTGCTATCATCACAAACCTCCATTAAGTAATAAGCAGCCGTGCTAGCTGCATCAAAAAACTCTTTATCTTGTTCGTAATTTCTGCCCATACTTCTTACTTTAAGGTTGAAATAATCTAAATCTTCTTTGCACTTATCATTTTCTAGGTAAACTATATTGTGCTTATCTAATAATCCATTATCTTTTATCTGTTTCTTTATGTAGTCAAAGTTTTCTTTATCATATATTGTTATAGGAATATTTACTTCTACATTTACTATTTCCTTAAAAATAGTCATACTGTGATGAGATATTCCTCTATGTCTTTCTCTTAAATCAGCAAAACTTACTCTAGGAACTGCTATAGGGTTTCCACCTAATTTTCTTACAGCATCTAGTGTTGGCCCTTGCTCCATACCCGTAAATCCGTATTTTGTACCAGTTCCTGCTATTCCTGGTCCCATAGATACAAAAACTGCATCAGCCTTAATTATTTCTTTTGCAGTAATTAATGCTGTATATATATTTATACATTCATAATCACCACCAAAGGCATTTCCAATTGTAATTGTGCTATCTATTAATTTCTTTTCCTTTAAGTTTTGTATATTCTTACTTAAATAAATTGGAAGTGCTGCACCATCAGTCATTATATATACTAATTTTTTATTTGGATTATGTCTTTTATATGATGCAACAAAAGGTGTCACCATACTGTGAAGTGTTCCCACAACTACAGGCATATTATCTAACGTTTCAAAATTATTTATTATATCATGATATTTACTTTCATGGTCCTCAACAGCATTTACTTTTACTTGATATGGAGTATATCTAAGCTTCATAATATGCCCACCATCAGATAAATTAGATTCTTTATTATTTAAGTTAGAAATAACAAAGTGATATCCTCCAGTACCAAGACTTAACTCTACTGCAGTTGTATTTAATATTACTTCGTCACCTATATTTATTTTCCCTGTTATTTTAGGATAATTATAAGCTCTTTGTATTTGTCCATTTATATTAACTCTTATATCATCTAATACTTCACTACTATCTGCTATTTCTTCTACTATCCCTACTTTTTTACTAATCATAAGATTACCTTCCTAATTTATCTATAAAGTTTAAAACTTTATTTTTTTCTATAATTTTTGTTAAAGAGAATTTTTCAGTTAATAAATGAATTAATACTAAAAATACTAACCAAGCTATTCTTACATTTAATGTATATCCAAATGCCATAAGCATACCTATTGATATTCCAAGTACATTTGAACCAGTATCTCCCATCATAGCTTTGGCCTTTAAGTCGTAATTAAAGTAAGCAAGTACGTTTGGAAGTATTAATAGTGGCAATAATTGTATATATCCAGTTAATGTTATAAAAATTGCAATCATTATAACTAAATATACTTTTATAGCTCTACCTGGTCTTAAATCAAATAAATTCATTAGATTAGTTGATAAAGCTATAATTAATGTATTTATTATAATATCAGTAATATTTTTTGATATTGATACTGATATTATAAGACCAACAAAACCACCAAATACCGCTTTAAATCCTCCTGTTGTTAGTTTTCCTTTAAAAAGACTTTTAAAGTGTCCTTTTAATCCACTAACATCTCTATTTCCTATGGTATCATCTATTATTCCTGCAAAAAACATAGACATAATTCCAAATATGAACATAAATAAAAGTGAACTACTTACAAAATTCACTGTGAAAAATGCAACAATAATCCCGTTTATTATTATCATTGGTAGAAATACTATCCCCATACTTACTGGTATCATTTCACCTTTGTAATTAGGTCTTATACAGTTACTTTCAACTAATAAATTTTTGAATAAAGGTATCATTAGGTATGTTCCTACAAAACCTAAAATAAATATTATTCCCTTAAAAATATACGAATACAATTTATTACCTCCATTCTCTCTTCTTTTGTCTAAGTACTTTTTTAATATGATAGTATTGTTTACCTCTGTGAATAAAACCTTTTAAGTCTCTTCCTGTTTCACTATGAGTCATATTAACTAATACTTCTTTTATTCTATATCCATGTTTTAATATGTCTATAGTCATACCTACTTCCACTCCATATCCAAATGGAATTTCATCAAATTTTTCTAATACTTCTTTTTTAAATAATCTTTGTCCTGATAAAGTAGCATCCAACTCTACTCCTGTCATTTCAAAAACTGAGTTTTTAGCTAAACCTTTTACAAAACCTAATCCTCCCTTTTTCTTAGCTGGAGGGAATTTTGCTATTATTACATCAGCTTCATCATTTAATATAGGATCTATTAACTTAGCAACTTCCTTTGATGAACTTCCTAAGTCTGCATCTAAAAATCCTATAATATCTCCTTTTGTCATAGCCACTTTTAAGCCATTATTTAAAGCATAACCCTTACCTCTATTTTTATCTTGAGTTATAACTGTTATTTTATCGCTTTCTACTTCTTTTGCAACTTTAGAAGTATTATCACTAGAACCATCATCTACTACTATTATTTCACTGATTTGTTCTATATCTTTTATATTTTCTAATGTATCCTTTATTTTATCTTCTTCATTGTATGCTGGTATTATTATACTTAAATAAGGATTCATAACTCCTATTCTCCTTTAATTATTAGTTGTTATTTTAATAAGCTATTATTTTTTTTGATAAATCAGAGTCTCCATAATCACCAACTATATTTTGATTTTTTAATAAAGTAATTAAAGAAACTTTTCCAATACCTTCATTTATATTACCTATAGTTGATATATTATTATCTGAATATAGTTTTAATATTGTATTATCCTCATTATTTTGATTTACGCAAACTAAGTATTTATTTTTTTCTTTTAGATCATTTAATATTAGCTTTTCTTTTTTATTAAACTTATCTTTTGCATCTTTACCACTTAAATTTCCAAGTAATACTACCGAATCATAAGCTTGATATTTGCCTTTATTTATATTATTTATTTTTATTACTCCTAAATCTTCTAGAGCATATAGCTGATCATATCCTTTTGTATTATCTAAAGACTCTACTATATAGTTTATTATATCTTGAGAAGATTTAAATGTTTTATTTAAAGATTTTGATAACTCAGCTAATTTTTCTTCATTACTTATATTATCTTTTATCATTATATTAAATGATACTGTTCCATTAGCTTTTAATATTAAGTTCTCAATATCTTCACTATAATCATTATTATCACTAGTTAGTATTATTCCTGTATTTTTATCTGTCAATGCATCTTGTGTTAATATATCTATATTATTATCAATATATTCTTTTAAATCATCTACATTTCCATCTAAATCATTTATTTGTGATTGTAAAGTTTTATTCTTGTCTTTTAAAGCTTCAAATTCTGTATTAAAACTTTCAAGTACCTCACTTTGTTGTTTGCTTAAAGCTTGATCATAGTTTAAGTTAAAACCAACTAATATACCTACACCTAAAGCTATAAATATAGCACAAATTGTGACTATGTAGTACTTCATATTTATATTCATGTTAATCCTCCTGATTTATATATTACATATTTAATAGTAACTTTAGTTTTAATTGCATTATTCTTATAAATTGCTGCGTTGTTGGTGAGAAAGATGCAAGTATTAATATTGGGAATAGTGCTGCAATTATAAGTGCCCAAATATATTTTATTTTTAACTTACTTTTATATAATAAGTTAACACCTTTTGCATCTATTAGCTTAGATCCTATTTTTAACCTTACAAGGAATGTACTAGCCATACCTTTTCTTCCTTTTTCTAAGAAGTCTATCATATTAGAATGAGTTCCAACTGCCACAATTAATTCAGCTCCATACTCATAAGCAGTAAGCATAGCTATATCTTCACTAGTTCCTGGTGCAGGGAATACTATAGCATCAAGTCCTAAATCTTGCACTCTTTTTAATCCTGGGGCTCTTCCATCCACATAGGCATGTACTACTATTTCACCAGCTTTTTTAAGTGTTTCATCACTAACACTATCCATATCTCCTACTATAACATCCGGTACATATCCAAATTCTACTAGTGCATCAGCTCCTCCATCAACACCAACTAGTATAGGCTTTACTTCTTCTATATAAGAAATAATTGTACTTAAGTCTTCTTTATAATCTTGTCCTCTAACAACTACTAAAACATGTCTATCTTTATATTTTGTTTTTACTTTTGGTATTTCAACCTCTCCTAATATAAAGCCTTTTTCTTTTTTAGCATATTCTATAGTATTGTCTATAAATCTATCTAGCTCAACAGACATATTATCATAAGCTTCTTTTATTTTTATAGATACTTTCGACTTATCTAATACATCTCCTTGTCCTAGAAGTTGACCATCTCTATATATTTGACCATTATTTACTTCTATTATTTGTCCCTCTTTAAGTTCATCAAATAATTCTTGTCCAACATTATCTATAATCAAAATATTTTTATCTGTTAATATTCCTGGCCCTTTATTTGGATATTTTCCACTTATAGACTCAGCTGCATTTATTACTAATTTTACTTTACCCTCTACAAGAGAATTGGCAGCTACTTCATCTATATCCATATGATTTATAACTGCAATTTCTCCCCCTGTAAGTCTTTTTGCAAGCCTTTTAGTTTTTCTATCTACTTTAATAGGGGCTTCCATTCTCATATTTAAAACCTCCGATATTTTATTAAAATCATATAACATTATAACATTATTTATCAACAAAGGAAATATTTTATGATTTTATAAATTATTATATATTTTTTTGTTACAAAAAATAAATTAGCTGTATTTTTTTATTTTTTCCATTAATAATTCCTTTTGGTTTATTTTAGGGTTTTTTATTACTTCTTCTAGAAGATATGTAAGAATTTCTCCTATTTCTTTATTTTTATATCCTAGAGACATAATATCTTTGCCATTGACTTTTAAGTTCTTTATATTATAACATTCATTATTTTCTTCAATTTCTTTTAATATATCTATAATTTTGATAAAATTTTTTTCATCTTTATAAATAACTCTACTTATATCCAAATATTCTTCAAAGAGATTTTTATCTATTTTGTTTAATATTTTTTTTATCATAAATTTATCTAGACGTTCAATTTTTACATTTTTCAAAAGTTCTAAAATTGTATCGTGATTTTTAATTATTTTTTTAGAATAGATTAATGTAGTACAAAAACTTTTAGTATTTATTTGTAAATCTTCCATTAAATAATCTAATACTACCAGTCGCTTAACTAAGTTTTTATCAATTTTCTTTAATATATTTATTTTTTTATATAATTTTAAAAGTTTATGTTCGTTTTCTTCATTACTAATATTTAAATATTTTAATATTTTTGTTTTAAAAAGATAAATTATATTTTCAGGATTATCACTAAGTATTATTTTAGTAAACTCGTCTGTTATTCTTTCTAAACTAATATCTTTTATTATATTTGCATTATCATAAATAGCCTTTAGTGTATCTTCCTCAATTTGAAAATCTAATTTACTTGAAAATCTAATAGCTCTAATCATGCGAAGACCATCTTCATTAAATCTATCATAAGTATTTCCCACAGTTCTTATTACCCTACTTTCAATATCTTCTTTTCCCCCAAATAAATCAATTAATCCTTCTTTTTCATTATAGGCCATGGCATTTATAGTAAAATCACGTCTTTTTAAATCTTCTTCTAATTTATTTGTAAAATCAACACTCTCTGGTCTTCTGTGATCTTTATATTCCCCTTCTATTCTATATGTAGTTATTTCATAAATATCTTTTTCAATTACTATACTCACAGTACCATGTTGTATTCCTGTTTCTATACATCTAAAGTCTTTAAATATATCTATAATAGCATCAGGTGGTGCACTAGTAGTTATATCATAATCATGTGGTTTTAAACCTAATATAGCATCTCTAACGCATCCACCTACTATATAGGCTTCATAATTATTCTCATATATTTTATTTATTATATATTCTACTTTTGGAGGTAAATTTATTTTCATTTTCTGTGTCTCCTTTATATGATAAAATTCACTTCGCTCATATCTCCAACGACTTCGCCCGTTGCTCAAAGTAATAAGTTGGAATTAAAAAAATAAAGCCTCCTAAATTAATAGAAGGCTTATTGTAATCAATTTAAAATTTATTTAACCATGCTATGTTCTAATCTTAACTTATCTGCAATCATTGCTATAAATTCAGAGTTTGTTGGTTTACCTTTAGTAGTATGAACTGTATAACCAAATAATTGATTTATTGTGTCAACCTTCCCTCTACTCCATGCTACTTCTATTGCATGTCTTATTGCTCTTTCTACTCTACTTGGAGTAGTGTTATATTTTTTTGCAATGCTTGGATATAATTCTTTAGTAACTGCTCCTAAAAGTTCTACATTATCAATAACCATCTTAATAGCTTCTCTTAAATATAAGTATCCTTTTATATGAGCTGGAACACCTATTTCATGGATTATATTTGTAATTTCAGTTTCTATATTTCCTGTATTTTTAACATAATCACTTCTTGTCATTTGTACTTCTTGGTTTTGTCTTGCTTTTGGCTCAGCACCAACAACTTTATTAGTTACTAATTCTCTAATTCTGTTTATAAATATAACAAAGTCAAAAGGTTTAACTATATAGTAGTCTGCACCTAAATTGATTGCTGTTTGAGTTATTTTATCTTGACCAACTGCAGATAAAACTATAATTTTTGGTTGTTTTTGAAGATTCATAGAATTTAATTTTTCTATTACTCCTAAACCATCTAAGTGCGGCATTATTACATCTAATACTAATAAATCTGGTTGAGTCTTTTGAACTAACTCAAGAGCCTCTATACCATCTTTAGCTATTCCTAATATTTCTATATCTTCTTCATTAGATAAGTATTCTTTTAATAGCTGGCAAAAATCTTTATTATCATCAGCTAATACTATCTTAATTTTTTCATTCACTAAAATTCCCCCCAATAATAAGTTATTCTTATTCTTCTTATTTTTTTATCTTACTCTTTTAGGTTTATTCGACACTGTAAAATTATATTCCTTCTAAGTGTTAAAATATTTTATTATCAATTTACAATTTTAACATTTCATCAATAAAAATGCCATATCCTTTTTTAGAATTATGTTTAAATACATAGGTTAAACTGCCAATAAGTTTGTTATTTTGTATAATAGGGGCACCACTCATCCCCTTTACAATTCCACCAGTATACTCAATTAATTCATTATCTGATACTTTTATTAACATATTATTTTCTTCTTTAAGAATTTTTTCTATTTTTATTTTATAAGGTTCTATATTTCCTTCTTTCGACTGAAAAAGTATATAGGCATCCCCAATTTTCACCTCATCTCTTTTTCCAATTTCAATAAGAGGAAGGTTAAAGTTATAATTAATATTATAAAAGTCACCTTTTATTCCATTCTTCGAGTTAATAGAAAAATGTCCAACAGAATTATTATAATCTATTACTGCCTTAATTTGTCCAATATTTTTTTTATTTTTTTTATAAATTTCTATATTTGATGTGCCATATATATTGCCTTCTCTAATTTTTAGAAGTTTTTCTGTATCCATATCACAAATACCATGACCTATAGCATAAAATTCATTTGTTATAGGATTATAACATGTCAAAGTTCCTATTCCTGATATTTTATCTCTTACCCAAAGTCCTAACTTATATTTATTATTTTCTTTTTTAGTTTTAATTTTGACATTTTCAATCATATTATTTCTCTCAAATCCTATATTAACTTCATCTAAACAAAGATCATTTAAGATATTTGTAATATCTTTACTATTATTAATTTTTTTATTTTCTATGGATATAATATTATCTCCTATTTTTAGTCCTCCAATATATTCTATATCCTCTTCTTCAAATCCTATTACTAAAGCACCATCAGTGTCAGCCTTGATTCCTATAATATTTCCAAGAGGATAAACATATTCCTTTTTAGGTATACTGTTTTGTTGAAAAGTTTCTAAACTTTTCTCATATTTATTTTTTAATGTCATTTCCATAGAAAACAAAGTTATAAAAATCAAAAAAATACTAAGCCCAAGTTTGTTTATCTTTTTCATACTTAATTCCATATCCTTCTATATATTAACTTCTATATTAGAATTCCATTAAGTATTAAAAATATTCTTTATTTACTAAAAAAGAATAGAAATAAATCCTATTCTTTTTTTAAATATTTATTTGTGATTTTCTTTTGTTAAATTAACAATTTCTCTAGCATGTTCTATTGTTGTATCAGTTATATTGCTACCAGCAATAAGTCTTGCTATTTCATTTATACTTTCTTCATATTTTAATTTTTTAATACTTGTATAAGTTCTATTTTCATCACTTTTTTTAGATATACAGAAGTGTGTATCTGCATTTGCAGCAATTTGTGGTAAATGTGTTATACATAATATTTGTTTTTTATTAGCTATATTATGAAGCTTTTCACCTACAACTTGAGCTGCTATACCACTTATTCCTGTATCTATTTCATCAAATACTATTGTATCTATCTCATCTATATCTGCAAGTATTGTTTTGAAGGCTAGCATAAATCTAGACATCTCACCACCTGAGGCAACTTTATAAATAGGTTTCATATCCTCTCCTAAGTTAAAGGATATCATAAACTCAACTTCACAATTACCGTTTGATGTGAATTCCGATTCATTAAAGTCTACCTTAAATGCTACACCCTTCATATCTAAAGACTTCAGTTCATTTAATATTGATTTTTCTAACTCTATTGCAACTTCTTTTCTAATATTAGTTAAATTATGTGCTTTAATACTTAAGATTTCTTCTAACTCATTTAATTTATTTTTTAATTCTTCTGACATCTCATCTCTATTAAGTATTTCTTCAAGTCTAGCATTTATCTTAGCTTCATATTTTTGAATATCTTCTATGGTATCTCCATATTTTCTTCTTAAATTATTTATCTCATCGACTCTTACTTCTAGTTGTTCTAGTTCATATGGTTCGAAATCTATGCTATCTTTATAATTTCTAACATCCCTACAAATATCTTGTAGTTCGTACATTATTCTTTCTATATTTTCACTATACTCATTAAGTCTTTCATCATATTTACCAACTTCACTTAATTCTTGAGATGCCATTCCAATTAAATCAAGAGCATTTGTATCTCCTTCATGCAATCTTTCATAACTTAAATTAAGATTGTTATATATTTTTTCACTATTTCTATATACTTCTCTTCTTCTTAATAAATCTTCATACTCATCTTTATCTAATGCAGCAGCCTCTATTTCATTTATTTGGAATTTTAGTAAATCTATCTCTCTTTGTATTTCTTTTTCATCCTTATTTTCATTTAAAGTATTTAGAGCTTTTTTTACTTTATTGTACTCTAAATAAACTTCTTTATATTCATTTTTAGGTAAATCTAACTTTTTACCTCCAAATAAATCTAAAAATGTTAAATGAGTATCCTTATTAAATAAGGCTTGATTTTGATGTTGTCCATGTAAGTCTATAAACGTAAGAGCTACTTCTTTTAAGGTAGACATCTTTACAGTTCTTCCATTTATTCTAGCTACACTTTTCCCATCATCATAAAATACTCTAGTAATGATTAATTCTTCATCATCACTATCTAATTCGTACTCTTTTAATACATTTTTTAAGTTTTTACTTTGGGAAGATACAACTATTTCTACAATTCCTTTTTCGCTGCCTTTTCTTAAATAAGATTTATCATATTTATTACCTAAACATAGTCCTAAAGCTTCAATAATTATAGATTTACCAGATCCAGTTTCCCCTGTAAGTATATTTAAATTTTCTCCTATAGTAATTCTACTTTCCTCTATCAAAGCACAATTTTTCATATATAATTCAAGGATCATTTTATGCCCCCTCTATCATTATTATTTGTTTAAGTTATGAGACTGATCTACAACTTCAACTATTTTTTTATCAAAGTCCTCTTTATCAAAAGTAAATCCTTCATTATTACATCTTAAATGTATTAAATATTCTATATTTCCTTCTGGCCCTTTTATAGGTGAATAATCTAAATTTAATATGGCAAATCCATTATCAACTGCAAATTGAGATATAGTTTCTATTACTTCAATATGAACTTTCTTATCTCTTACTACACCTTTTTTACCAACCTTTTCTTTACCAGCTTCAAATTGTGGTTTTATTAAAGCTACTATTTCACCATCTTGATTTAATAACTCTTTTGCCTTAGGTAAAACAAGTTTTAATGATATAAAAGATACATCTATTGATGCAAAATCAGCAAATTCTTTTGTATCTTCTATAGTAACATGTCTTATATTTGTTCTCTCCATGCAAACAACTCTCTCATCTTGTCTTAACTTCCATGCAAGTTGCCCATAACCAACATCTATAGAGAATACTTTTACAGCTCCATTTTGAAGCATACAATCTGTAAATCCTCCTGTAGATGCTCCTATATCCATACAAACTTTATCTTTTAAAGTAACTCCAAAATACTTCATAGCTTTTTCAAGCTTAAGTCCACCTCTACTTACATAAGGTATTGGATTTCCTTTTACTTCAATTTTTGCACCTTCTTTAACCTCTGTTCCTGCCTTGTCACATCTTTGATTGTCTACAAATACAAGGCCTGCCATTATAGCTTTTTTAGCTCTTTCTCTACTTTCAAAATATCCTTCATCTACAAGTAAAATATCTATTCTTTTCTTCATTATACTATCCTTTTAATTATAAATTTTTTATTCTATTTGCTATTTGTTCATCAGACATTCCTATTGTTTCAAATAGTTCATCTACATTACCATGTTCAACAAATTTGTCTGGAATACCTATATTTTCTATTTTCACATTATAATTATTATCTATTATAAATTTATTTATTCTACTTCCAAATCCACCGCTTATAACATTATCTTCTATAGTTACAACTTTAGAGTGATTTTTCAATAAGTCATGTAATAAGTCTTCATCCATCGGTTTTAAAAATCTTGCATTAACTATTGTAGGATTAATATTATCTTTAATAAGTATATCTCTTGCACTTAATGCTTTTTTAACCATATTACCAATAGCTAATACTAAAATATCATTTCCTTCTTCTAAAACTTCATAAGTTCCTATGTTTATTTTATTATAAGAACCTCTTTCTATATAATAAGAATTACCTCTAGGATATCTTATAGCAACTGGCCCATCAATTTCTCTAGATAAATCCATCATTAAATCTAATTCTTTCGTATCTTTTGGTGCCATTACAGTTATATTAGGTACCATATTTAAGTAACTTAAATCAAATACACCATGATGAGTTTCCCCATCATTTCCTACAAGTCCTGCCCTATCTATTAAGAAGGTTACATTCTTTTTAGTTATAGATACATCATGAATAACTTGATCAAATCCTCTTTGTAAGAATGAAGAGTATACTGCAAAATATGGCTTCATTCCTTCTTTAGCAAGACCTGCCGCAAAAGTAGTAGCATGTTGTTCTGCTATACCTACATCATAATATCTATATGGATAAGATATAGCAAAATTATTTAATCCTGTTCCAGAAGGCATAGCCGCTGTTATAGCTACTATTGATTCATCCTCATCGGCCATATTAGTTAATTTTTTACCTACATGAGAAGAAATACTTTCCTCAGATGAAGATTTAACACCTTGCTCTATATTAAACTTAGATACTCCATGATATTTATTAGGCTCATGTTCAGCATACTCATATCCTTTACCTTTTTCTGTTATGACATGAAGTAATACTGGTCCCTTTTTATTTTTAGCCTTATTTAAAATATCTATTAATTCTTTTATATTGTGACCATCAATAGGTCCATAATATTTTACACCAAAAGACTCGAATAATTCACAATCCTGTGGTGTAAATTTACTTATAATTCCGTCTTTAACTTTATCCGCCGTTTTATAAATAAAATTACCTGCTTTAGTAAGTGATAAAATTTTTTCTATCTTATCTTTTACTTGATTTGCCTTAGCATTTCTAATAATACTAGATAAATATCTAGACATACCACCTACATTTTCATCTATAGACATTTCATTATCATTTAAAATTATTATCATTTTTTTATTTAAATAACCTAAATGATTTATAGCCTCTAGGGCCATTCCTCCTGTTATAGATCCATCGCCTATAACAGAAACCACATTGAAATCTTCTCTTTTTATATCTCTTGCACAAGCAATACCAAGTCCTACAGAAATAGATGTACTACTGTGTCCCGTATCAAATATATCATGTTCACTTTCATTTTCTTTTGGAAATCCACTTAATCCATTAAGTTGTCTAAGTGTTTTAAAATCGTCTTTACGCCCTGTGATAATCTTATGTATATAAGATTGGTGTCCCACATCCCATATTAATTTATCTTTTGGACTATCGAAAACTTTGTGCAATGCCAAAGTCAACTCAACAACTCCTAAGTTTGATGCTAAATGACCTCCAGTTTTTGAAATAGACTTTATCAAAAATTGTCTTATTTCAGCTGACAATTCTTCCATTTCATTTATATTTAATTTTTTTAAATCTTCTGGAGAATTTATCTTGTCTAAATAATTACACATAATTTTCCTCACCTTTATAATGGTTTAATTTTACTTATTATCTATAATGCTTTTATATTTAAAAAAGCCTTCCATAGAAGACTTCGGTTTTTATAGTTTCCATGTATTTTTATAATCTTTTATAAAGCAAAAGAATTATATCATATAATACATTTTTTTTCAATTTTAAGCCAGTATGATTCCAACTACTATACCTAATATAGCTCCAAATATAACTTCTTTAGGTGTATGTCCTACTAACTCTTTTAAAGTTTCATGTTCAATATGCTTTTTCTTTTGTAAGTCTCCTACTATTTTATTTAATATAGCTGCTTGCTTTCCAACAGCTCTTCTAACACCAGAAGCATCATACATGACTATTAATGCAAAAACTACACATATAGCAAATTCTACTGAATCAAATCCTCTATATATTCCAACTAGTGTTGATAAACTCGTAACAAATGAGCTATGTGAACTTGGCATTCCGCCCGACATAAATATTCTAGAAAAATCAACTCTTTTTTCTTTTCCTGTAAAAACTTTAATAAATTGTGCTAAAAAACAAGCAAATATACTTACCCATAGTATATGATTATTAAATAATTGTATAAAAAAATCCATATGCCCTCCTTAACTGTCTCTACTAATTATATAATCTCCCAATTGATTTAAAAAATCTACTTCTGATGACAAACCTTCTATACTAGATTTACCTTCTTCAATTAACTGTCTAGCTATTTGTCTTGACTTTTCCAAACCTAATAAAGAAGGATATGTTGACTTATGGTTTTCTATATCGCTACCTATAGGCTTTCCTAACTTTTCTTCATCTCCAGTTATATCTAATATATCGTCCACAATTTGGAAAGATAATCCAATATTTCTTCCATACTTAGTTATTTTTTTTAATTCTTCTTCTGTTGCATCTCCAATTATAGCTCCTGCTCTCATACATCCTACAATCATAGCTGCAGTTTTATTTAAATGAATAAAATCTAGTTTTTCTTTTTCAATAACTTTATTTTCACTTTCAACATCTACAACTTGACCGCCTATCATACCATAAATTCCTGCATGTGTTGCTATCTCATATATAGCTCTTAAATATTTATGAGGATTTTCTTTATTTATAGATGATGACAGCATTACTTCATAAGCATAATTTAAAAGAGCATCACCTGCTAATGTGGCCATACCTTCTCCAAATACTTTATGATTTGTAGGTTTACCTCTTCTTAAATCATCATTATCTAAAGCAGGTAAATCATCATGAATTAAAGAGTAAGTATGTATCATCTCTATTGCCATTGCAAAAGGAATAGCATCTTCTTCTTTTCCTCCAACTATTTTACAACTTTCCAGTGTTAATATGGGTCTAAGCCTTTTACCTCCAGCTTTTAAACTGTAATTCATGGCCTTCATAATAGTTTCTTGATATCCTTCTTCCTTTGGCATATACTCTTGTAAAAGATTTTCCACATAATCAATTTTATTTTTTAAAATCTCTTTAAATTCCATATTATTCTTCTCCCACATTAAAATCTTCTTCCATACCCATTTTATTGAATTTACTTATTTTAATTTCTGCATCTTCTAATAACTTATTACAATGCTTAAATAGTTTTATTCCTTCTTCATATAAACTTAATGACTCATCTAAACTAGTATTTTTTGATTCTAATTTCATTAAAATCTCTTCTAGTTTTTCATACGCTTCTTCATAAGTAAGTTTCATGATTATACCTCTTTACTATTAATTTTATTTATATTACACTCTAAGTCTCCATCTTGTAAAATTATATTTATTTCATCATTTATATTTACATCCTCTATGGAGTTTATTATTTGTCTATTTTTCTCCACAATGGAATATCCTCTGCTTATAGTCGCTAACGGACTTAAGTTATGAAGTAAAGCCGCTTTTTTTGATAATTTTTCCTTAGAGGTTTCTAAATTTTGTTCTAATCTAAAGTTTATTTTATCATAAATTTGATCTATCTGAATAACTTTGTCCCTTATTATATAGTTTTTCATATAATTATTTATTTTCTCAAAGGTATTACTTAATTTTTCATTATCTAGTACAACTTGATTATTCAAAGATCTATTCATTCTATTTTTTATGTTATCAAGTTTATAGTAAATCTCTGATAAATCTGGTGTGGCTATTTCCGCAGCAGCAGAAGGTGTTGGTGCTCTCATATCTGATACAAAGTCACAAATAGTAAAATCAGTTTCATGCCCTACTGCTGATATTATCGGTATTTTTGATTTGAAAATTTCTCTTGCCACAATTTCTTCATTAAACGACCATAGTTCTTCAAGAGATCCTCCTCCTCTGCCAACTATTATGGTATCCACATTTTCCATTCTATTAAAAAATTCTATACCACTACAGATATCTTCCGCACTTTTGTCTCCTTGAACATTTACTGGATATAGTTTTATATCCACCTTAGGAAATCTTCTCTTTATTACATTAATAATATCCCTAATTACTGCTCCTGTAGGTGATGTTACAACTCCTATAGCTCTAGGCATTTTATTTATTTCTTTTTTATATTTAGAATCAAATAAACCCTCTTTTTTTAATTTTTCTTTTAGCTTATTAAACTCTATATATAAATTACCAATACCTTCAATTTCAACTTCATTAATATACAGTTGATAAGCCCCATCTCTTTCATATACAGAAATATACCCCGAAGCAATAATTTTCACACCATTATCTAGTTTTAAACTTTTATCATAATTACTTCTGAAAATAATACAATTTAATTTTGATTTTTCATCTTTTAAAGATAAATAAACATTTCCGCTACTATGAACCTTAAAGTTGGAAATTTCTCCTTTTACTCTAAGGTTATAAAGAATAGGATCATTTGTTAATATCCTTTTTATATATGAATTTGCTTCACTTATATCTAAAGCTCTAAGTTTCATAATTTACTCCTAAAAATCATTCATTTTATTTAACCCTATTATAGCACATCCTAAAGAATTATCCGTTGCATACTGAGGTTTCGTAAAATAAGATTTTATTTTTTTATTTTTGAGTTTATTACTTAATTCTTTATTTATATATTTGCTGGCAGACACTCCGCCACCGAATAAAACTTCATTTATATTATATTTTTCACAAACAAATATTAATGACTTATACATACATCTTACTAACGTATCTAGTAAAATTTTACTAATATATTCACTATCATAATCATTTATTATCTTATTAATTTGATTTTCTATTCCTGATAAGTTCATATATCCTTCTTTAACACTTGTTTTTAGACCTTGTTCAATTTTTTTCTCACATTTTAATGCATTCTCATCTATATATTTACCACAAGGAAAATTATAATTCAAATTAACTCCAAGGCGATCTATTAACTGTCCAAAACTAACATCTAAGCTTCCACCAACAATTTCTATATTATATTCATTTTTTGTCTTTTCAACTAAAAGTATTTCCGTAGTTCCACCTGACATATGAACTGCTAAAAATCGATTTTGATTATTTAAATTATTATCAAATAAACTTGCTTCTATATGATTTTCTTGATGAGATGTCTCATAAAAAGGACAATTATTAATGGTACTTATCAACTTTCCAAAATTATATCCTACAGAAAAAACAGGCATATATGAATTATCTACTGGTCTTGGTTTACTTGATGCACAAACACCCACCACATTATAATTCTTTAATTTGCTATTTATTATTTCTGATATTTCTCCCATATTATTAACATGTTGAAAAACTGCTTCACTTTGTCTCAGTCCCTTGCAGTCTTTCTTAACTTTTAATATTATTTTTTCATTTAATATTATATCTTTATCTAAAGATATAGCTGCTATAGATGTCGTATAGCAGCTAGTATCAAATCCTAATATGATATTACTTTTTTTGTGTTCCATTAGCAACACTACCTAAGATTCCGTTTATAAATTTAGGAGATTTATCATCACAATATAATTTTGCTAAATCCACAGCTTCGTTTATGGCAACCTTAACAGGTATCTCATCATTCATATATACTACTTCGCATATTGCAAGTTTTAGTATAGCTAAATCTACTTTTGCTATTCTATCTAAAGACCAGTTTAGGGCATGTTTTGTTATTAAGCCTTCAATTTCATAGCAATGTGCACCTAATTGTACACAAACTTTTTTCATATATTCCATATCTACTGCATTATTTATATTTACGTCCTCTAAATTAACACAGCTTTCATTTGAGTATTGTAGTACTAATTCTTCATATCTGTTTATTATGTATTCTTCATGATTAACTAAAAAATCTTCAAGATAATCACTTATATCTTTTAATTCACAGTTTAATATATCTATTTGATAAATTAATTTCATTAAGTATTCTCTACTTGTTATTTTTCTTGCTTTTTCAATATAACTTATTTTGCTTACATTGTCATTTTTCATTGTTAATGAACCTCCTTCAGTCTTATTATATACCAGTTAAGCAATAAAAAACCCTCTGATTTTCAGAGGGCTTTATTTAATTTATTTAGTAGTCTTTCTAGCTTCTTCTTTCTTAGCTTGTTTTGCTAATTTAGCTTCTTCTTTTTTAGCTTGTTTTTCTAGCTCTTTTTCTTCTTTTTCTTTTTTGAAGCTAATTTCTTGTACTTGAATATTCACTTGAGAAACTTCTAATCCAGTCATTGTTTCAACTGTATTTTTAACATTTTCTTGTACTTTATATGATATCTCAGGTATTGACATACCATATTCAATAGTTATCACTACATCTAAAGTTACTTTACCATCTTCTAATTGGATTTTTACACCATTATTTTTAAGTAATTTATCTGTTAACGAAGTTATTGTCTCAACACCTTCTACTTCTAATGTAGCTAAACCAGCTATTGTAACTATAACATCATTCGAAATTTTAACTTGCCCTAAATTATTACTATTTTCCATGAGATTGTTACCCCCTGTACTAAGGTTTTTATAATTATATACTATCATAGCAAATTATACTAAGTTTTGCAACTAAATACATCCGTATTTCTAAGGTTTATATTATTATATCCTAAAAATAGTAATTTTAAATTATATTATTACTCTTGACTGTAACTATTCATTAATTTAATTTTATCATAAGATACTCCTGCTTGTTCTGCTACTAAGTCAAATATTCTTGCTGATTCACTCTTTGATAAGTTTTCTTTATTTACTACTACATTGACATTATCTTCACCTATATAAACTAAAGCATTTTCAAAACCCTTGGCACTTAATAAGTTTTCAATTTTTAATTCTGTTTCTTGATATTTAACAAGTTGAAGCTTCATATTTGATGCTTCTTCTCTAGACTTATCTGTAGTAGAAGGATTATTTATTATTTCATTTAATTCTTCTGATAAATCGTTTCTTTGTTTTTCTCTTGTCATTTTCATATCAAGAATATATGTAGATTTATTCATATTCTCTTTAGAAGTCAATTGTTCTTCTATTGCTTTACTAGTTTCTATTGCCTTTTCTTTAACTTCGTCACTTTCACTGTCTTTACTATCTACAATAGTTATTTCCGCCGTTTCTTTGCTGTTATTTTTATCTTTATCACTTTTATTTTCTGTATTTTTTTCTTGTTGAGCTTGTTCATAAGCTTCAAATTCCTTCGAAACTGTTAAAGCTGATTGTTTACTCAATTGATAATTTATCACTCCAACTGCTATTAACAAGGCTGATAATGCTACTACTACAAAACCTCTATTTTTAAAGTTAAATTTCATTTTTTATCCTCCACCCATATTATTTTTCATAAATCTCTACTTGATGACCTGATATTTGCAAAGATGTTTTTACTGCATCGTATAACAATTCTTTTACATCTGGATCACTTGCCCCACTTGCCACAACTATAACACCTTTTATTTTAGCTTCAGCTGTTTTTAACACAACAGGTTCATTTGAATTTGATGTAATCATAGTTTTATTTTGAGTTGAGCTTGTAGTTGTTCTTTCTCCACCAGAAGAGTCCTGTTCTTTTGTAGTTTCTGTTGTAGTATTAGAATTATAAGCTGGAATGATTTCTTCACTAGATTCAAATGTTATCATTACATCTACATCTCCAGCACCATTTATTTTACTTAAAATATATGTTAACTTATCTTCTAAATCTTTTTTTTCATTTTCACTAACCGACTCTTCCTTTGTTTGTGTCGTAGCACTAGTTTCTTCTGCTTTATTATTTGGTATAATCTGCATAGCTATTAGTGCTAATATACAAATTCCAGCTAAAAAAATTAACGGTTTTAGCTTTTTCTTTTCTGTATCATTAAATAATTTATCAAGTTTTTTCAACATACTCCAACTCCTCTTAATCAATTTCTATATCTCCAATGGATATATCTAGTACCTTTATTAAGTCTTCTTTTAGTTTGCTTTCTTTTAAGTTCAGCTCATTTCTACTTTTAAACACTTCTTCTTCCTGTTGCATGTCATTAGATTGTATGTCCTTATTGTTATCCTTATTACTGTTTTTTTCTTTTATCTTTATAGTTTCAATTTCCGATCCATTTATTTTTAAATCTTCCAACTTATATCCATACTCATCTAGTTTAAGTTGTAATACACTTTTTAATCCCTCTTCATATCCTTTACTTAAATTTTCATTATTAGTTTTTCCTGCTAAATTGTTATAGCTATCCACATACATTTTTGAATAATAGCTCATTTTTTTTAGTATAGTATCTTCCAATGACATATTATTAGAAAATACACTTACCAAAGGACTTATTATCATAAATACAAAAATAAAGTTACAAACTAAATTTATGTATGGTTTAACTTTACTCTTTGGCAAAATCATATCTACTATATTTATAATAAAAGCTCCAACTATAATAGTTATAATCCATTCTTTTATACTAGTAATAGCACATCCCCCCTTGCTTATATATTTTATGATGCTATGGCACTTATAGATGTTAGTATGGCTATGGTTACAAAGAACATTATTGTTACTGCAATTATTGTAGCTAAAATTATTATCATTAAGTTTGATACTTCATTTAAGAAAGAAGATATATTATCTTCTCCAACAGGTTCTATAACTATGGCACATATTTTATAAACTAGTATTACTGATAAAATCTTTATTATAGGTATTAAACATATTCCTATTAAAATAACTAACCCTATTCCTCCAAATACATTTTTTATAAGCTGAGAAGATGAAAGCAATATATCAACAGAATCTGAAACAAAACCTCCAACTACAGGAATAAAATTCCCTACAGCAAATTTAGCTGTTTTTACTGTAAATTTATCAAAAGATGTAACGTATAATCCTTGTATTGATACTAAACCTAAATATAGGGTAAATACTGCTCCTAAAGTAACCACATTTATATTTTTAATAAAAGAAGATAACCTACTTAACTTAATATTATTAGTCACATTATTTACGACTAAAATGGCAAAAGCTAAAGATATGGCAACGAATATAAATTTTTTAAATATAATATTTATAGCTGCAATTCCACCTATAAATATAGGATTCAATGCTGTGGATGTTATTGGAAATCCTACTAAAACTAATAAAGAAATCATAATTGGGATAATTACATTTACAAGACCCATAACATTTTCAATAGTTGTATAACATAATGCTAAAATATCTTTAAAACTAATTAAGGTTAAAGTTACTACAGTTATAAAAACTATGTAATTTGTTACTGTACTTACACTTGATGATGAAAAAGAATTTTCTAAACTTTTAATTATTGAGGACAATAATGCTAAAACTAAAATACTCGCTGCAATTTTAATACTACTTTTAATTTCTGAAAATAACGTTGATTTAATTTTATTTTTATCAAATAAGTCTAATATGTTTGCATTTCCACTTATTAAATCTTTTATGTAGGTTTTTAAATCTATGTCTTTTACTACAGTGTCATCTTTTACATACTTTTCAATTTCATCAATATTTATTTTACTTAATTGGTTATCTATATATAGATCTATGTTATTTTTAGTATCCTCATATTCTTTATCACTTGTTTTATCCTCTGCAAAACATGATGTCGTAAAAGAGAATAATAAAATTAAAATAAGACCTAAAATTTTGTTTTTCATAATAAATCATTCTCCTACTTTAAATTAAATTTATTATGGTATCTACAATGGATAAAAGTATAGGGAATGACATTGTCATAATGATTATTTTCCCCCCAAACTCCAATTTTGTCGCAATGTTTTTTTCACCACAATCATTGCAAAGAGAAACAGCAAATTCTATAATATAACAAATACCAATCAACTTAATTATCAAGTTTATGTACATAGCCGGAATATTTACCTTATCTGCTAAAGATTGAATTCCATCAACTATAAAGCCTAGCTTCATAACAACTGACAATAATATTATTATGCCTGCTGTTATGGCTACAAAATTTGCCATTTCTGGTCTATCTTTTTTTATAACCAAACAGAGTATGGTGGAAACCATTGCAATCCCAACTAATTGCATAACTTCCAAAATATCTCCTCCTCTTTAGTAAAGTTGAAACATGGTTCTAACTGTATTAAATAAATCATTAATTTCTGTAATTACTAGTCCTAAAACAATTACTACACCCACAAGTGTTGTAAGTGTTACCCAATCTTTTCTATCAACTTTTTCTAAAATCATATTTAATACTGATATGAGTATCCCAACCCCCGCTACTTTTAATATCAATGCTATTTCCATAATTACCTCCTAAATTAAAATTATTCCTATACAAATCCCAACAAAAGTTATTAATTTTTTATATAAGGAACCTTTTTTTAAAATTTCTTCCTTACTATCACTTGTTAATTTTTTTAAATTTTCACAAGTTAAGTCTATTAATCTTTGTTGCGATTCAATATCACTTTGTCCTAAAGATAAAAATAATTTTTTTAACTCATCAATTTCTTTATCTTGCAAATTTGTATCTTTTTTTATTTTAATTATATTTTCATTCAATATTTCTTCTAAAGTCCTTCCATCTTCTTTACTTAAATCTTCATGCATATTTCTAAAAAAATTACAAAGACAGTAATCATGTTTTAAAGAAGCTCTATAAAAAACTTCTTCTAAGGTATAAAGACCAAAGGCCATATCCATTCTGATTATTTCCAAAATTCTAATGACTTCATTTAATTCTTTGTGTCTTTTTATAAATGCTTTATAAATCGTATCACCTATTAAATAACTACATCCTATTAAAAGCCCTATAAAAAATATTTTAATTTGCAAAATACCATCTCTTTTCTTGTAAATCATATATTTTTTCTATAGTACCCGGTCCTCTTTTAGCAGAAAGTAAAATTACTTTTTTAAATAATTCCTCGTCTAATAAATTTTTTAACTCCTTTCTATTTTTTATATCTTCTATGGAGTCTCCATGGACTGTCGTAATAAGCCCCACTCCTCCATTTAAAGCTGTGTATAATGCCTTTATATCCTTTTCAGTACCAATTTCATCAGTTACTATTACATTTGGTGACATTGATCTTAAAACCATCATTATTCCTACATCTTTAGGACAAGTTTCTATAATGTCTGTCCTAATTCCCACATCCATTTGAGGTATCCCTAAATAAGATCCTGCTATTTCATTTCTTTCATCAATTAGAGCAACTTTTACTCCCTTAAATTTAAATTTTTCATTTCCATTGCTCAAATTTCTTACAATATCTCTAAGCAAAGTTGTTTTTCCACATTGAGGCGGTGATATGATTATTGTATTATTTATTTTTGTAGAGCCTTTTATAATATGATCCATCACTTTGTCAGAGCAATTTTTTATTTCTTTAGATATTCTTATATTTAAAGATGATATATGTTTTATATTTTCTACTCTCCCATCTTCTACAATTGCTTTTCCCACTATTCCCACTCTATGACCACCTCTTAAAGTTACAAAACCTTTTTTAATATCATCCATAAAAGAGTGTATAGAGTACTTGCATATAATCTGGAAAGTTTGTTCCACATCTTCTTTGGTGACTATATAAGCATTGTTCATATTCATATCCAGTTTTTTATTCTTATCATTGTAAAAATAATCTCTTTGGTTTCCATTAATTATTAAAGGCTTATTTATTCTAAGCCTTATTTCTTCTATATTTTCGCCTTTAATATTTTTTATTTTTTCTCTTAAATTAAGAGATAGTGAGTTAATAATTTCATCAGAAAGTTTCATCACCTTGTCCTCCTCTCTTGTTTATAATATTTATATTTATTACTTGTACTAAATATTACATTTAGAATAACTTTTCTGATGTTGACTTTCTTTATTCCTGTGATAGTATTTTATTAATAAAAGCAAATAAGGAGGCAAAATGATAGTTTTAGCTTTTAAGACTAGTATCTTTCTTACTTTATTAACAACTGGAGTATTTCTTTTCTTCGGCTATATTTATAGTATTATTGAAAAAATAAATTCTAGATATTTATTATCAACTTTTGGAAGTAGGGGAGTTTTATTTACAGGTATAATTGGAACAACCATCCACGAGATAGGTCACTTAATTATGTGTGTTATTTTCAATCATAAGATTAGTGATTTTCAACTTTTCAACTTTAAAGGTTACAAATATGATGACACCTTAGGATATGTCTCTCATAGATATAATGAAAATAGTTTGTATCAAAAAGCAGGTAATTTTTTTATAGGTATAGGACCAATTATTTCTGGCACCTTATTTATGATGTTAAGTTTTAAGTTATTATTACCAGATAAATTTTCACTTTTGGATATTAACAACTTTCTACCTTATTTAAATAATATAAGACTTGAAAATTTCTTTTTATTATTACTTAATTTATTTAAAGTTTTATTTAGGATTTTATTTAATATTCACAATTTAAGTAATGTAAAATTTTATATTTTTATTTATTTGATGATATGTGTATCTACACATATTTCTTTAAGCAAAAAAGATTTTGAAAATAGTAGTATAGGAGTATTTTCTTTATTTATTATTTTTTTCATAATATCTTTCATTTGTATCATTTTAAATTTAAATAGTATTTTGAGTATTTTTATAAACTCTATATTATATTTATTTATATTTTTAAGTATTGGATTAGTTTTCTCTATAATTTCTCTTGCTATAATATTTGCCCTTTCTTTAATAATATAAATTATTATTGAATAACTTAAGAGCACATAAAAAAGATATAGGACTAAACTTAATTGCTTTTTGGCTTATATCTTTTGGTTTATATCTACGAAAAATAATTATTATATAATTAAGAGTTTAATTTATATTCAAAGGAGGTTATTAAAATATGAGAAAGAAACGATATATCATTTCATTAGTATTTACTATATTGATGGTTTTTGTAGCAGAATTTACTAATGAGCTAGAAATCATATTTCCAGAAATTTTAGCTTTATTATCAGGAGCATGGATTGCTGATACTCAACCATGGAAAGTTAGCAAAAAACAACTATTTTTATTAATATCTTTATCTTCCTTCGTAGGAGTTATAATTGTTAAATATATTTATGTACATACTCTTATAAAAATTGTCATAGCCTTTACCTTTTCTTTTTTAATTCTAACATTATCAAAGACTACTATTATTCCCTTGATATCTGCATGTATATTACCTATTTTATTAAATACATCTACATGGGTTTATCCCATATCTGTAACAATAATGTGTGCTTTAATTGTAATCATCCAATATTTTATGGAAATACTTTCTATTCGTCATAAAGAAAATAATACAGTTATATTATCTGATAGCGTAGCAACTTTAGAATTAGAAGATAATAAAATAAAAAATATAATTATTAAATATTTTAAGTCTTTAACAATTATATTATTCGTTGCATTATTTCCTGTTATAACAAATAATTTATTTTTTATTGCTCCACCTCTAATCGTAACTTTTATGGAGTTTTCAGATATTAATAGCCCTGCAAGAAAAAACGCAAAAAAAATAGTAGTATTAATAGGTATTACTGCTCTAGTAGGCTCTATGGGAAGACTATTTTTAAATGTATATTTACAACTTCCTTTATACTTAGTTTGTGCAATTGTCACAATCTGTGTATTTATAATTTTCGAAAAAAATAATATTATATTTCCGCCAGCAGCGGCCATATCTATTTTACCTTTATTATTAAACGAAAACAGTCTTTACATATATCCTATTGAAGTATTTATTGGTAGTTGTATTTTTATAACTTTAGCCTTGCTTATATTCAAAGAAAATGAAAAAGTTTATGATATGTAAAATGCTACTAATATGATATAATCATAAATTAATTATATAAATTTTTCAAAGTAAATTCATATTTAAAGGAGCTTATACACATGATTTCAATTATTTCACCAGCAAAAAATATGAGAAATTTAAAAATAGATAATATAAAACCTAAGATGTATGGAGAATCTAGATTTTTTACTAATGAAACTAAAGAAATTATAAATGAATTAAAAAAATTAACTCCATGGGATATTCAATCTATAATGAAAGTTAACGAAAAAATAGCCTTTCAGTCTTATGCTTATTTTCAAGACTTTAATTTTGACGAAGAAGGCGTGTGCGGTCTTTTAGCTTATGATGGTTTAGTTTTTAAAAATATAAAAGCTGAAGAATTCACATCAGAAGATTTTGATTTTGCTAATAATCATGTTAGGATATTAGATGCTTTTTATGGTATAGTTAATCCACTAGATGGTGTCTTACCTTATAGACTAGAAATGCAGTATAAAATAAATATTAACGATAAAAATCTTTATAAGTTTTGGGAAGATAAACTATATAAAAAATTATATAGTGAGGATAAGGTAATTATTAATTTAGCTTCTGAGGAATATGCTAAGGCTGTAAGAGGATTTCTAGATAAAGACGATATATTTATCGATATAGACTTTAAAATCCATAAAGACGGAAAATTAAAAACTATGGCAACATATGCAAAAATGGCTCGCGGACAAATGATTAAATACATAATAGAAAATAAAATAGATAATCCAGAAGATTTAAAAGATTTTACTTTTAATGGATATAAATTTGATCATAATCTTTCTACAAATAAAAAATTTGTCTTTATTAGACAAGACTAAAAAATCCTTCCACAAAATAAGTGGAAGGATTTTTTAGTTTTCATCTATTTTATTTTCTTCACTAGCTTTTTCAGCTTCTTTTTTTTCTAATAAATAAGATTCTATATCTTCTACTACATTTCCATCTACAAAATGTATAGCTTGATTTATTGCATTTTTTATTGCTTTAGCATCAGAACTTCCGTGAGCTTTAATAACTCCACCCTTAACACCTAAAAATGGTGCTCCACCGTATTCTGAGTAATCAAGAAATGCTTTTAATTTTCTTAAATCATCTTTAATAAGTAATGCTCCTAATTTTCCCTTAGTACTACTCATTAAAGTTTCCTTCATAAGCTTCATCATTCCCATAGCCACGCCTTCACAAGTCTTTAACATTATATTACCTGTAAATCCATCGCAAACTATTACATCAGCTTTAGATTCAATTACATCTCTACCTTCAATATTTCCTATAAAGTTTAAATCCATATTTTTTAATTCTTCATAAGTTGCTTTTACAAGTTCATTTCCTTTTCCTTCTTCTGAACCAATATTAGCAAGACCTATTCTTGGGTTTTCCATATTTAAAACCTTTTTAAGATAAATATTAGCCATCATAGCAAATTCACTTAAGTTTCTCGGCTTGCAATCAGCATTAGCTCCACTATCTGCTATTATAGTCATTGTGCCTTTTATATTTGGCATACAAGGACAAAGGCAAGGTCTATCTATTCCTTTTATTCTACCAACTACTAAAGTAGCTCCTGTAAGTAAAGCTCCCGTACTTCCTGCTGATACTATAGCATCAGCTTTTTTTTCTTTTACTAAATTTAAACCTACAACCATAGATGAATCTTTTTTTCTTCTTATGGCTTGAACTGGTTTATCTTCATTTTCTATCACTTCTGTAGTATGTACTATTTCTAATTTACTTCTATCAAATTCATAAGATGAAAATTCTTTTTCAAGTAAGTCTTTATCCCCAGTTATTACTATATCAATATTATATTCTTTTATAGCTTCAACAACTCCACCTACAACAGCCTTTGGTGCATTATCTCCACCCATACCATCAACAACTATTCTCATACTTGTCCTCCTTAATGTATGCTTTATGCAAAAGTTTATATATAATCACAAATTATTACTAGTATTTTACAGTAATAACTTTATTTTATCAACTCTAATTTATTTTTATATTTTAATAAAAAAACATGTAGATTTCTCTACATGTTTTTAAAAATATCATTATTCAGATACTATTTCTTTACCTTTGTAGTGTCCACAATCTGGACAAACTCTATGTGGTAATTTTGGTTCATGACATTGTGGACACTCTACGAATCCTGTTGCTGTCATTTTTGAGTTAGCCGCTCTTCTCATTTTAGTTTTTGATTTAGCTGTTTTACGCTTAGGTACTGCCATTTAAGCCACCTCCTTAGTCATTTTTAAATAAATCTTTTAATTTAGCAAAACGTGGATCTATTTCATCCTCGTCATTGGCAATTGGGCTACATGCACAAGTTTCCCTATTTAGGTTAGCTCCGCAATCTTGACAAAGTCCCATACAATCATCTTTACAGATAACTTGTGCAGGCGCATTGAAGATTAATGTTTGTCCAATTATATCAAGTAAATTTACTTCATCACCGTCAATAATAAATGCATCATAGTCTTCAAATAAATCTTCATCAAAATCGTCTTTCACTAAGAAACCTTCTATAGCATATTCTATTGGTACTTTAACTTCATCTAAACATCTAGCACAGTTGTCTAATATTTCGAAACTGACATCAGCATCTAAATAATATCCTTTATTTGTTCTAGATATTTTACCTTTAAGGTTTAGCGGTGAAGTTATTTTATATGTGTTCTCACAATAATTAATACTATCAATTTTTTGTGAAAAATTCAAGTCTATTTTATCAGATTCTTTTCTGTTTAACTTGTCTAGACTAATTATCATACTTTCACCTCGTTATATTACCAAATTTATTATACAAATCTAGTCAATGTTTGTCAAGTATTTTTACTTGATAGTTAAAAATAAGATAATAATACTTTTTTTGCTAATTTATACTAAATAAGTTGGCAAAACTATTTTAAGGTAGGTCTAAGCCTACCTTAAAACTTTAAATATATTATTATAAAGAAATTTATATTAATCAAATAAGCTTAAAATTATTTAACTAATTCTAAAGTATCTCTAGCTATCATTAATTCTTCGTTAGTTGGTATTAATAATACTTTAACTTGAGAATCAGCAGCAGATATAACTCTTTCTTTTCCTCTTACGTTGTTAGCTTCAGCATCCATTTTAACACCTAAGTATTCCATGTTTGATGCTATTGCCATTCTGTTATCTATACCATTTTCACCTAATCCAGCAGTGAATACTATTGCATCAACACCGTTCATTTCAGCAGCATAAGATCCGATGTATTTTTTAACTCTAGTGTGGTAAGCATTTAAAGCATCTATAGCTTTTTGATCACCTTTTGCAGCAGCAGCTTCGATATCTCTGAAGTCAGAAGATATACCAGTCATACCGTAAACACCAGATTGTTTGTTCATTAAGTTATCTACACCATCTGCATCTAATCCTTCTTTTCTCATCATGAAAGGTATTATAGCAGGGTCTATATCACCACATCTAGTTCCCATTATTAATCCTTCTAATGGAGTAAGACCCATTGAAGTATCTATAACTTTACCATTTTTAATAGCAGCTACTGAAGCACCATTTCCTAAGTGGCAAGTTATTATTTTTAAGTCTTTTATATCTTTTCCTAACATTTCTGCAGCTCTTTGAGATACATATTTGTGAGAAGTTCCGTGGAATCCGTATCTTCTTACTCCGTACTCATCATATAGTCTGTGAGGTACTCCGTAAAGGTAAGCTGCTGGTTCCATTGTTTGATGGAAAGCAGTATCAAATACAGCTACATTTGGTACTCCTGGAAGTATAGCTTTCATAGCATCTATTCCCATTAAGTTAGCTGGGTTATGTAATGGTGCTAAGTCGTTACATGCTTTTATAGCTTCTTCAACTTCTTCTGTTATTACTACTGAAGATGCGAATTTTTCACCACCGTGAACAACTCTGTGTCCTACAGCATCTATTTCAGACATGTCTTTAACTCCACCGTAAACTGAATCTTGAACACCTGCAAGAACTAATTTTATAGCATCTTGGTGATCTTTCATTGGTTGTTCAACGATGTATTTACCTTCTACACCATCTTTTTTTTGAGTAAGTATAGAACCATCTATACCTATTCTTTCAACTAATCCTATACATAATACTGCTTCATTTTCCATATCTATTAATTGATATTTTAATGAAGAACTACCACAGTTTAATACTAATACTTTCATTATTAGCAATCCTCCTTAAAAATTTTAAATTTTTCCTTAAATTAATATTCAAATATGACTATTTGACTTTATATTGTCAATCATAATAAATATAACACCTTTTTAGTTAAAAGTACATACCATTTCTAAAAATACACTTATATAATATTTTTATATTATTATTTATTTGATATAATAAATAATTAATTCTATATAACTTTTAATGTGTTGTTATTCTTATTATTTATTGAATAATACATATTTATGTGTTTTAACATGCATTTATATTATTCTATTATTAAGTATTTAATCCAATTTTGTCAACTTAAAAGATATAATATATCAGCATGTAGCAAAAATTACCAAAAGGAGATTTGTATGAATTTATTAGGATTAGTTGTTGAATACAACCCTTTTCACAATGGTCATAAGTACCATTTAGAAAAATCAAAAGAATTGACAAAGGCAACTCATACAGTAGCAATTATGAGTGGTTCCTTTTTACAAAGAGGAGAACCTGCATTATTTGATAAATATACAAGGGCTGAAATGGCTGTAAAAAATGGAGTAGACTTAGTTATTGAACTTCCTACCCTTTACTCTTGCCAAAGCGCAGAAATTTTCTCTCATGGAGCTATAGCAACTTTAAATTCACTTAATTGTGTTAACTCAATTTGTTTTGGAAGTGAAGAAGGTAACGTGGAGATTTTACATACTATTGCCGAAATTTTAGTTAAAGAGCCACAAACTTTTAAGTGTACCCTTAGAAAATATTTAAATGAAGGATTAGTTTTCCCCATAGCAAGAAGTAAAGCTTTATATGATTATATAAGCTCTAATAATTTACTAAATTTAAGTGAAAATGAACTACAAAAAGTTTTAAATTCTTCTAATAATATTTTAGGAATTGAATATATCAAAAGCTTAATTAAACTAGACAGTTCTATTAAGCCATATACTATAACTAGAATAGCTTCTGAGTATAATTCTAAAGATATAAATAGTAATATTTGCTCTGCCACAGCTATAAGAAATTCTTTAAAAGATAATAATGATTTACAACTTATTGAAAATGTTGTTCCATCACATACTTTTGATGAAATTAAAAATAAAATAAATGATAATTTTAGTCCAGTATTTGATAATGATTTTTATAATATATTATCATCTACAATTATAAGAGATTTCGATAATCTTTGTGATTATTTTGAAGTAAATGAAGGTATAGAAAATAAAATATACTCTAATATTTTTACAAGTAAAAACTTAGAAGAATTAATTAATTCTACAAAATCAAAACGTTATACCATGACTAAAATAAAAAGAACATTAAATAATATTCTTCTTGGTATTAAGAGAGAAGATGTAATTAAAGTAAAAGATTTACCGCAAATTCCTTATATTAGAGTTTTAGCTTTTAATAACAAAGGAAGAGAGATAATAAAGACCATAAAAAATTCTTCTGATATAGAAATAATTACTAAGTTTTCAAAAATAAGTCATATTGATAATTCATTATTTGATACTTTAATTAAATACGATTTAAAAGCTAGTAATATGTATAATCTTATTTATTATAAAAATAATAGACATCTACTAAAAGGACCTATGGATTATTATTTATCTCCTAAATATTTACCTTAAATAAGTGGACTATAAATTTTAAATTTATGGTCCTTTTATTATTTAAAAATTTCATATTTTGTTTTTTTTAATAATATAATACCTTAAAGTCTTTATTATATAGGTGGTTTTATGAATATATCTAAATTGACAAAGTATTTTTTCCCAAAACTCATAGTACTAATTCTAATTATGGGAATTGTAATCTTCCCAAATGACTCTATTTTTGCTGCAAAAGACGGTATACATATATGGGTAAATGTATTAATCCCATCGTTACTTCCCTTTATAATAGGAGCTAATTTAATAGTTTCTCTAAAAGTAGTTGATATTATAGGTGCCATAATTAATCCCATAACACAATTTGTTTTTAATGTATCAGGCAAAAGTGCTTTAGTATTTGCAATATCTGCTGTTTCTGGATATCCAGTTGGTGCTAGACTTGCTTCTGACTTAAGACTTCAAAATGATATTTCTAAATATGAAGGCCAAAGATTAGTTTCTTTTTGCTCCACATCTGGTCCATTATTTATAATTGGTGCTGTAGCCGTTGGTATGTTAAACGATGCATCTATAGGTTATTTAATGCTTATTTGCCACTACTTTGGAGCTATAACAGTTGGACTTATTTTTAGAAGTTATGGAAAAGAAAAAAGAGAAAAAAATAATAAAAACATAATAAGAAATATCCAAAACTTACTTAACACTCCTGAAGAAAATGGATTTTTTATTTCCTTTGGAAACGCAGTAGTAAGCGGTGTAAATACTTTATTAGCTGTAGGTGGATTTGTAATTATTTTTTCCGTAGTTTTTAAAATTTTAAGTTTATTCCATATTATAGACGGGATATCTTACATAGTCTGCTTTTTCTTCTCATCACTAGGAATTACAAAAGAAATATGCTCTGCTTTTATTAGCGGTTTATTTGAAATAACAATTGGGTGCAATAATATAACTAGTATTCCTTTTATTTCTGAGGCAATTAAGGCTAGCTTATGCAGTTTCATTATCGGTTTTAGTGGTTTATCTATCTTAGCCCAATGTTGTAGCTTTATAGCAAAAACTGATATAAAAACTAATATTTACATATTCAATAAGTTTTTACATGGTACTTTTGCTGGAATATATACTTTTTTACTTTATCCAATTAGCAAAAATCACTTACCAGTTTCAAATTTTTCAGTTATATATAATTCTATTTACAACAACACTATTCTAAATCATTATTTTTATAATTTTAAAATTTTTTTAATAATAAGCGTTATACTATATGTTATTTTTAATTTATACTTTTTATATATAACAAAAGACTAAAGTTTTTTACATAATGAAAGCTCCCATTAAACCTGGGAGCTTTTATATTATTCTTCTCTTAATTCTCTTTTATTTCTCTTAACTATTTCTAACGTCTCAATTAAATTTTGTTCAACAGAGCTTATTACATCTTCTGCATAATCAAGAGATCCTTCTCTTATTTCTATGGCATAAGATTCTGCTTTATTTATTATTTCTGAGGCTCTTTGTTTAGCTCTTTCTACAACTTCACTTGACTCTACTATATCATCAAACTGTTGCTTAAGATTTTCTTCAAATTGCTCTCCTTCTCTAGCTTTGATTTGAGCTTCTTGATTAGCTTGAGCTATTATTTGTTCTGCTTCTAATTTTGCTTCTGTTATTATTCTTTGTCTTTCTCTATTTATCCAAATAGCCTGATTTACTTCTTCTGGCATTAATGTTTTTATATCACTTATTATTGCAAGAACTTCTTCTTTGTCCACACTTATAGATTTTCTTGCTAATCCTTTAAGTGGTGCATTTTCTATTAGTTCTTCTAATTCTTGGAATAAATCCATTATTTCTAAATCTATTTTCATCTTTTCCCCCTACTACCATCTATCTAGCCTTATGTTCTAACGCTTTAAGAACTTCTTTAGGCACTAAATTTTTAACATCTGCATCAAATTTTAATACTTCTTTTATTAACGATGAACTTACAAAAGAATATTGTTTATTGGTTGGTAAAAATATTGTATCTATATCAGGATCTAATTCCTTATTCATATGAGCCATTTGTAACTCATAATTAACATCATCTTCACTTCTCACACCTCTAACTAAAGTGTTTATTCCTTGTTCTTTACAATAATTCACTAATAAACCTTGGAATTCAATAACTTTTATGTTATCTAAATCTTTAGTACAAGCTTTTATTAGTTCAACTCTTTCTTCCAATGTAAAAAGTCCTTTTTTATTAGGGTTTATAAGTACTCCTATTTGTAGTTCATCAAATATTTTTGCTGCTCTACAAATTATATCTAAGTGTCCATTTGTAATTGGATCAAAACTACCAGCAAATATTGCTTTACGTATTTTTTTGTCCATTTTATTCCTCCAGTTTATAAAATGTTAATGTTGTATTACCGTATTTTTTTTCTCTACTTTTATATAGTCTTCCCATATTATCTGGAAATTTATCAACTGTATCATGTTCTACAACTATAATACCATCTTCCTTTAAAAGATTGTTATTATCAACTGCACTTAGTGCATCACTAAACATATTTTTATAATATGGAGGATCCATAAATATAACATCAAATTGTTTATTTTTTGAAGATAAAGAATTTATAGCACTTTTAAAATCTAAATTTAAAACAATACTTTCATTCTCCACCCTCGCCTTTTTTATATTACTTTTTACAATATTTATACTTTCTTTACTATTATCTACAAAAATACATTGATTAGCTCCTCTTGATAAACACTCTATACCTAAAGAACCTGTTCCTGCAAATAAATCTAGTATTTCACTATCCATTATGTATGAATTAATCATATTAAATAAAGATTCTTTAACTCTATCTGTTGTAGGTCTTACATCATCATTTTTAGGAGTATTTAATTTTAGTCCTCTTGCCTTTCCTGAAATAACTCTCAAAATTATATCTCCTTTCACATTCTATCACAAATTTTGTCTAATTTAATGAAATTTCTTCACGTTCACTAAATTTATATAATATTTCTTCTTTTAGTTTCTTATTTTCTACAAATTGTAATTTTGTATCTTGTCCAATTATATATCTAGCTTCCAATTGAGCTTGTTTTAATATTTTAATATGTTTAAAAATATTAGCTACTTTAAGTTCTGGAAGACCATGTTGTCTTGTTCCAAAAAACTCACCAGGTCCTCTTATTTCTAAGTCTTTTTGTGAAATTTTAAAACCATCTGTAGTTTCTTCCATTATAGCCATTCTCTCTTTGCATACCTCAGTTTTTGAGTTATATATTAATATACAGTAAGATTTATGCTTACCTCTTCCAACACGCCCTCTAAGCTGATGAAGCTGTGCTAAGCCAAATCGTTCTGCATTTTCTATTATCATAAGAGTTGCATTTGGAACATTTACACCAACCTCAATTACAGTTGTTGATACTAGTATATCTAATTTTTTATTCTTAAAATCATCCATTATAGCATCCTTTTCTGCAGGTCTCATTTTACCATGAAGAAGACCTACCTTCAAATCTGAAAAGAATTCTCTTTTCAGTTCTTCAACTAATTCTACAGCTGCTGTTGCTTCTATCTTTTCACTTTCGTCTACTAAAGGACATACAATATAAACTTGCCTTCCTTTTTCAACTTCATCTCTAACTAAATTTTCATAAGCTTCTTCTCTTCTTTTCTGTTCTATAGCTATAGTTTCAATTGGCTGTCTTCCTGGAGGAAGTTCATCTATAATGGATATATCCAAATCTCCATATAATATAAGGGCTAAAGTTCTAGGAATAGGTGTTGCTGTCATAACAAGGATATCTGGACTATTTCCTTTATTAGAAAGTCTTCCTCTTTGTCTAACACCAAATCTATGTTGCTCATCTGTTATAACTAGCCCTAAATTTTTAAATTCCACTTTATCTTCTATAAGAGCATGAGTTCCTATTAAAATATCTATTTCTTGATTCTTAACTTTTTGAAGTACTTTTTCTTTTTGTTTTTTTGTAAGACTACCTACTAATAACTCAGACTTAATATTAAAAGCTTCTAGGATTTCCTTAAATGAATTATAGTGTTGCGATGCTAAAATCTCTGTAGGTGCCATTAAAGCCCCCTGATAGCCATTTAAAACTGCACTAGCAAGAGCAAGTAAAGCCACCACAGTTTTTCCACTTCCCACATCTCCTTGAACTAATCTATTCATAACTTTAGGAGATTGCATATCCTTAGTAATTTCATCTAAAGCTCTATTTTGGGCTTTAGTAAGATTAAATGGAAGAGATTTTATTATATCATTTAATTTTTCTTTTTCTTCAAATTCTATACCACTAGCTTCATTAACTCCACTTTTAAAATAAAAAAGTCCCAATTGTAAAATAAGAAATTCTTCAAAAACTAGTCTATATAAAGCCACCTTTAATGCATCCTTATTACTTGGAAAATGTATATTTCTAACAGCATAGTCAATTCCACATAACTTATATTTTTCTAATATATACTTAGGCAGATATTCCTTAATGCGGAATTCTTCCTTTGTTAAAACAGATTTAATCATCCCTTGTAATTCTTTATTAGTTAAACCGTATGTCAAAGGATATACTGGTTCTATTTTACAAGTTGAGCTTGGCTTATTTGTATAATGTTCTATTTCTATTGGCACAAATTCTTTAAAATTATTTTCAAATTTAACTTTTCCAAAAACTAAAACACTATCACCACTTTTAAATATTTTTGTTATGTATTCCTGATTAAAAAATGACATCTTTATATATCCAGTATCATCTCTTAAGTCTATCCTAGTTATTTTCATTCCCTTTCTCGGGCTATATGTATCTATTTTAGTTATAATACCTTTTATAGATACCTTATCTTCATTTTCCAATTGACTTATTTTCTTTATTACACTTCTATCTTCATATTGCCTTGGAAAATAATATATCAAATCCTTCAAAGTAAATATGTTAAGTTTATGAAGTTTTTCAGCTCTTTTAGGTCCAATTCCTTTTACAAATTGTATTTCTTTGTTTAAGTTATTCATAATTATCACCTATAAATATTATTCCCTTACGAATAAAAATCCTGTATAACATACTAATTATAGTACGATTATACAGGACTTGTTAATCATTATTCAACTGAAATTAAGTAATAATAAAGAGGTTGTCCTCCATAGTGTAATTCAACATCTATATCTTCGAATTTTTCTTCTAATGAATCTCTTAAAGCTTCAGCTTGTTCTGCAGAAGTATCTTCTCCGTAGAATAAAGTTATTATAGCACTATCTTCATCTACTAATTTTTCTATAAGGTTTGTAGTTATTTCATCTAGGTTATCTCCTGCAGCTAATAATTTACCTTCAGCGATACCTATTATATTACCTTCTTTTACTTCTACATCATTTATAACTGTATCTCTTACAGCATATGTTACTTGACCAGATTTTACTGTAGATAAAGCTTCCATCATATTGGATTCATTTTCAGCTATATCTGCATCAGTATCAAATGTTACTAAAGTAGCAAAGGCTTGAGCAACATTTTTAGTAGGTATAACTACTATGTTTTTGTCACTTAATTCTTTAGCTTGATTAGCAGCCATTATTATATTACTATTATTTGGTAATATTATTATATTTTTAGCATTTAAGCTTTCTATAGCATTCATAAAATCTTCTGTACTTGGGTTCATAGTTTGACCACCTTCTATTATGTGATCTACACCAAAATCTTTAAATATTTGAGCTAAACCATCTCCCATAGAAGTAGCTATAAATCCGTACTCTTTTTCTTCAACTTGTACATCACTAGTTTGAGCCGTTTCATTTAGTACCTTGTTTTCATGTTGAAGTTTCATATTTTCAATTTTTATAGTTAATAATTGTCCATAACTTAAAGCTTCTTGTATAGCATCTCCTGGATTATTAGTATGAACATGTACTTTTATTACACCTTCATCTCCAACCACAGCTAAACTGTCTCCATATTTTAAGAATCTTTCTCTTATAGTTAAATCATCAACTTTATCGCTTTCTAATATAAACTCTGTACAATATTGATATTTAATATCTTCTGTAGATATATTTTGTTCCACATTAATTTGAACATCGCTAGATACTCCACCTTCTACAGATTCTATATCATTTCCTTTTAAAGATGATAACATACCTTCATATATAAGTACTAGACCTTTACCTCCTGAATCAACAACACCAGCTTCTTTTAAAGCTTTTAATAATTCTGGTGTTTTGTCTAATGATTCATTAGCTTTTGCAACTACTAATTCAAGGAATTCTATCATATCCATGTCATCTTTAGCTATTTTTACAGCATATTCTCCACTTTCTCTAACTACAGTAAGAATAGTACCTTCTATTGGCTTTATAACAGCCTTATATGCAGTATCAGAACCATTTTTTAAAGCATTAGCTAAATCTACAACGTTTAAACTATCTTTTCCTTCTACTGATTTTGCTATACCTCTTATTATTTGAGATAGTATAACTCCTGAGTTACCTCTAGCTCCCATTAAAGATCCTTTAGATAGAGCTTTCCCTACATTTGTTATATCATTATCTTCAACTTTTGATAATTCTTTAATTGCATATGATATAGTTAAAGACATATTTGTTCCTGTATCACCATCTGGAACTGGGAATACATTTAATTTATCGACTAAATCTTTATTGTTTTGAAGATTATTTGCACCTGAAACAAACATATCTCTGAATTTTTTTCCGTCTATACATTGAATCATATTCTTCCTCCTATATTACTTAACCCTGATACCTTGAACGTTAACATCAATTTTGCTAACTTGTATTGATGTAGTATTTTCAACTGAATATTTTACTCTATCTATTATGTTGTTAGCAACTGTTGAAATGTTAATTCCATATTGCATTATAACAAATAATTCAATTTCTATTTTATTATCTTCTGTTTCATATATTTTAACGCCTTTTGTTGCATTGTCTCCTTTTAGTAATTCAACAATACCTTTTATTTTTTGTGAGAAACCTACTAATCCATAACTCTCCATTGCAGCTCTATATGCAATTTGAGCTATAACATGTTTATCTATTTCTATACATCCATATTTATTGTTTACTTTAGTAGTCATGGTTTTACCCCCTCATTTTATTTTCTAATAATATTTTGTAAAGTATTGATTTATTATTCATAAATTCAATAATTTTCCTTTATTTTTATAAATTATAGTTTATATTTCTATTTTAGACAAGATATATAATACTATAAGTATTTAATAATTAAAAGTTATTTAAATTAAATAACTAAAAAGACGTTTATTGTAAATATTATCTATAAATTATAAAACAAGATAAAAAAATTATTATTTGTATAATATAGTAATTTACAGCATATAAAAATAATGATAATAAACTTTTTATCATTATTTTAACTTTTGATATTTACATTAGTAAAATTTATATATATAATTTTATATGATAATGAGAAATTCTTCAATATATTAAGGACAATTATATATTTTTATTGCAGAAATTCAAATTTTATGTTAATATAAATATGTTTTTAGTCTTAAAATAGTTATCATTTTAAGGAGGTGTATATAATGTCAAGAGTATGTTGCGTATGTGGTAAAGGTAAAGTTTCAGGAAACCAAGTATCACACTCAAATAAACACAGCAAAAGAACATGGGCTGCTAACTTAAGAAACGTTAAAGTTATAGAAAATGGAACTCCAAAAAGAGTAAAAGTTTGTACAAGATGCTTACGTTCAAACAAAGTTGAAAGAGCTTAATAATAAATTTATTTTATTAGTAAAGAGCCTACACTATGTAGGCTCTTATTTTTATCTAAAAGTTAATCATATTTTTTATTTTTTACTACTTCTCATAAATTTCAAAACAATATTAGATAGCCATTTTGGTAATTTTATAGTTACCATTTTCATAATTATCCCTCCACGTAGATAAATTTACTTATATAAAAATAATATCAAAATACTAACCCTAATATTTATTAATTTTTATGCAAAATTAAATATATATATAACTTCAATATAAAACTTTTATTATTAATATTCTATTTTAAGGCAATTTATTAATATCTAAGCAACATTCATATTAATTTCCAACTAATTATACCTACAAACCAATGTAGAACGTTTTCCTTTCTATGATAATAAATATATCTTCTATAACAAAAATTCCTTTCACATAAAAATATGAAAGGAATTTAAATAATTACTATTTATTTATTACTCTTTTACGATTAATAACCACAGCACCTAATACAGACATAGATATAACTAACATAACAGCATATGCTGATATCATATTTTCATCTCCTGTTGCTGGATTTTCATTTTCTTTATTATCTTCTTCAGTACCTTCTTCTGATGAACCTTGGTCTTTATCTTCCTCAGTTCCTTCTTCTATTGAATCTTCATCTTTATCTTCTTCAGTACCTTCTTCTGGCGAACCTTGATTATTATCTTCCTCAGTTCCTTCTTCTGGAGAATCTTGATTTTCATCGTCATCTCCTTCTACTGCTTCATTATACATAGTTATTCTGCCTTGCTCAGCAGCATATTCTTCTCCTACAACTCCATTTGGAAGTTGTTTTATGTAATTAACCAAAGCTTCATCCATAGCTCCGTACTCACCAAGCTTTTTAGCTGATTTAAACATTTCATATCCATCTCCACCTACTGCAGTAAAGTCATTAGTAGCTAAAGTATATGTTTTACTTAAATCAATTGCTTCACCATTAATTTTTACATTTTTCACTCTATTTTCAGTTAAATACGTATGAACTTCATAAGTTATGCCTGAAACTTGAGGGAAGCCTCCAGATGCACCAGGTGCAGCAGATGTCCCATGTTCTAAAGCTTTTAATATTTGTTCTCCTGTAACTTGTATTTTTGTTACAATATTACCAAATGGTAAAACTGCATTTAACTCACCATAAGTTATCTCTCCCACATCAACAGATGTACGAATTCCACCACCATTAGTTAATGCAACATCTGCACCAGCTGCATATTTAAGAGCATCTGCAACTAAGTTTCCTAAGTTTGTTTCTTTTGTTCTAACACCTGGATCACGACTTCCATCTAATAATACATTTGTGTAACCTACAACTTTATCAAGTTCTGGTTGTATTTCAGCTTTCATTTCAGATATAATAGTATCTATTTTTTCATCTGATTTCTTTTCACTTATTAAAGATGCAGTTATATTACCATCTTCTTTTATAACTATTTTACCTATATTTTCTAAATAGTTTCCTGTTTGAGCTAAAAGTACTTCTTTTCCAGTTTTATCTTTTACTTTCATACCATGTTCAAGTGTATTATGACTATGACCATCTATAAATATATCTAGTCCTTCAACTTGACTTATTATTTCTGTTGACATATATGGTGAGCTTTCACTATCTATACCTAGATGACCAAGAGCAACTATATAATCAACACTTTGTCCTTTTAAAGTATTTATTTCATCTTGAACTATTTGTGCTAACTTGTCTGCATTAAATGAATATCCTTCAACATTTGCAGGGTTTGTTTTTGTAGCTGATTCTGGAGTAGCTATTCCAATAACACCTATTTTTTTACCTGCTTTTTCATAAACACTAGAAGATGTGAAAGTTTTCTTACCATCTTTAGTTATATTTGATACTAAGAAATCAAAATTCATTTGATTTTTTAAATTTATTAATTGGCTCATTCCATAGTTAAAGTCATGATTTCCAGCAGTCATAGCATCATAACCAATTTCATTCATTATTTTTACTATGTTTTGTCCTTTAGATAAATTTGCTATAGGTAACCCATGAAGTGTATCACCTGCATCTAATAATAAAACATCATTCCCATTTTGTTCAAAATAATTCTTCCATGATTTCACAGAAGTAAATCCTAATTTGTCATCTACTCTACTGTGACTATCATTTGTGTGCATGATAACTATATCTTTTGAAGATAAATTATCTTGCGCAAATATCATGCTTGGTATCATAGTAACAACCATACATAATGTAAGTACTAATGATAATAGTTTTGATTTGTTCCTCATAATTCCCTCCAATATTATATTTATTAAATTTTAAAAATAGATAAAATCCACATTAAATATATATTTAACATCAAATTTCATCCAACTTTGATATATTATACCATAAAATATAATATATAATATATATTTTTTATATTTTTTAATCATATATAAATTAATAATATATACTTTTTTATATTTAAATCTTTTTCTACATTTTTTGATCAACATAATATTTCCTCATAAAAAAATGTGGCAATCTTTCAGATTGCCACGTTTTTTTATATATTAAAATTTCTTATAATTAGTACACATCCATCATCAACTTTTATATTACATTCATCCTTTAGCATAACATTTGATATACCTAAAGGAGATAGATAATTTATTTTTTCATTATTTAGAGGATATTCAAAATTCTTAAGAGTAACACCTTTAGCTTCTCCCATAATAGAAATGATTGAAACTGTATTACCTACTTCACCTTTTATAGTTATCTCTTCATCTTTTATTATAAGTATTTCTTCTTCACTGCTTAATATTCTAGGCTCTATGTTCATATTTTTTACATAATACATAAGACCAATATTAGCCAAGGTATGGTCAATTCTACCACCTAAGCTTCCTATAAAATCTACTTGATCTGCCTCTAATTCTTTAGCTAAATAAATACATATTTCTGAATCTGTCTCATCTTTATGAGATGGATATTTTTTTAATAAAACATTTTTTTCTTTATAATAGGATATTACTTCTTTATCAACAGAATCTAAATCACCAATAATATAGTTTGGTGTAATTTCCATTTTATATAAATGGTTACAACCACCATCAGCTCCTATTATATAATCATAATTTTCTTTAAGAATAATTTCTTTTGTTTTTTCATAATTTTTTACTTCACCGTTTAATACAATACAAACTTTCATATAAATCTCCTAAAGTCTTGCATTTTCTCTCATTATTTTTACCGTTTCACAAATATTATCACTATTAAATATAGCTGAACCTGCTACTATTATATTAGCACCTGCTTTTACGACTTTATCTATATTATCTGGTTTTATACCACCATCAACTTGTATATCAACTTTTAGTTTCTTTTCATCAATTAAATTTTTTAACTCTTCTATTTTTTCTATCATACCTTTTATAAAAGACTGACCTCCAAATCCTGGATTAACCGTCATTATAAGTACCATATCAACATCTTCTAACACATGTTTAATAGTTTCAATAGGAGTGGCAGGATTTAGGGCTACACCTGCTTTTATATTATAAGATTTAATATTTTGTATTGTTCTATGTAAGTGATTGCAAGCCTCAGCATGAACTACTATTATATCGCTTCCTGCATCTACAAAGTCTTTGATATAATTATCAGGATTTTCAATCATAAGATGAGTATCAAATACCATGTTTACATCCTTTCTTAAAGACTTAACTATAGCAGGTCCTAAAGTTATGTTTGGTACAAAATGTCCATCCATAACATCTATATGTAAATATTCACATCCTGCTTGCTCTACCTTTTTTACATCTTCTAATAATCTTGCAAAATCTGCTGATAATATTGATGGTGCTAATTTTATCATTTTTTAATATCTCCTTTTCCCTTGTCTTATTTCATTAAGTAATTGTATATAACTTTCATATCTTACTTTTGAAATTTCCCCTGTTTCTACAGCCTCTTTAATTCCACAACCTGGTTCATTTTCATGTATACATTTATTTCCAAACTTACAACCATCTACTTCATCAAATTCGATAAAGTATTCTTTTAACTCACTTTCTTCTATATCATCTAAAGTTAAAGATGAAAATCCTGGAGTATCTGCAACTATACCACCACATTGTAATTTTAAAAGTTCTGCATGTCTTGTAGTATGTTTACCTCTTTTTATTTTATCACTAACTTCTCCAGTTTGTAATTTAAAGTTTGGATCTATTTCATTCAACAAGCTAGATTTTCCAACACCTGATGGACCTGCAAATACTACTACACTATTATTTAATTCTTCTTTAACTTTATCTATATTCATTTTAGATTTACTACTAACAGGTATAACTTTATATCCGCTTAGTTCATAAATTTCTTTTATTTTTTCAGTAGTATTTCCATCATCTAAATCTACTTTTGTAAGTATTATTACTATTTCTAAATTTTCTCTTTCTGCAAGAACTATAAATCTATCTAATAAAGATAAGTGAGGTGTAGGGTTTTTAACAGCAAAAACTATTAATGCCTTTTCAACATTTGATATTGGCGGTCTAATAAGTTCAGTATCTCTTTTATCGATTTCTTCTACCACACCTATTTTTTTATCTTCATCTACCACACTTATTTTTACTCTATCACCTACTAAAGGAGTTTGCTTATTTTTTCTAAAAATCCCTCTAGCTCTACATTCATACAGTCCCTTATCTGTATCTACGTAATAAAATCCCCCTATTCCTTTCATTATCCTTCCATTTAACATTAATTGCCTCCTTAATTTTAACTAACACTTTATTATATATTACCACAATAATTTTATTATTTTAAATTTAATTATTATATATTATTTTTTATCTATTATTTTTATCAAAAAATAAATATAAGTAAGCACTATGCTTACTTATATTTTGTTAATATGATTTAATTTTATACTTAATCATCATAATCGTCATCAGTAGTATTATTTATACTACTCGTTTCCTGTCCTTCAGAATTGTTATTTTCATCTTGTTGATTATCTGAATTATTATCCTTATTATCCTTATTATCATTATTATTAGAATCGTTATCGTTATTATTATCAGAGTTATTATTATTGTTGTTATTGTTATTATTATCGTTATTATTTTGGTCAGAATTGTCATTATTATTATCTGGCTCTGTTTCACTTGGTTTTTCTTGAGGTCTTGGACCTTTACTTACAACAACATTAACAGCATCACCCTTTTTAATATTTCCTAAACCTGCAACTGGATTTTGGTCTATTACAGTACCTTCTTTATAAATTTCACTATAATCATAACTTACACTTCCTAATGATAATCCTTTTTCACTAAGTATTTTCTTAGCATCTTCTAGTGAAAATCCTATTAAAGCTGGGGATGATAATTCCTCTGGACCTAAACTAATTACTATTGTTACAGTATCTCCTTTTTTCAACTCTGTTCCTTCTGCTGGACTTTGAGATATAACATGATTTTTTTCTACAACTGGATCATTTCTATCACTAATAACTAGTTTTAAATCTAAGTTGTTTATAACCTTATTTGCATTTTCTAAACTCATATTAACTAAGTTCGGTGTAATAATCACATCACTATCTTTATTGTTATTTAAAAGCCCAAATCCATTAGTAACTACACCAGTAATTCCTAACATAACTAAAACAAGTAATCCAACAAATGCACCTTTGAATCCTTTTCTTTTTTTCTTTTTAGGCTTTCTTGAATAATTATCAACTTCTTCTTTTTCAGGTTTAGCAAAATCTTTTTCAATCTCTTTTTTAGGCTCTTTAGCTACAGTTTTAAATTTATTAGAATTATCTACTATCTCAACTGGTGGTATTCTCCTTGTAGCAAAATCGTCATATTGTTTAATAAAATCTAAATCTATATTTTGTTCAATATATTCAATATCTTCTATAACTTCTTCACTACTTTGATATCTATCATCTGGGTCTTTTTCAGTTAATTTTTTTATTAATGTTCTAATACTTTGAGGTATTTTTGTTTTTTCTTCACTACTAAACTCTATATCTTCATTGATATGTTGAAGAGCTATAGAAATAGGACTATCTCCTTTAAAAGGAACCTTACCTAATAGCATTTCATATAAAACAATTCCTAAAGAATATAAATCTGCATTATTCTTTACAGACTTACCTTTTGCTTGTTCTGGTGAAAAATAATGAACCGAGCCTATTATACTTCCTATATTAGTCATAGTAGAGTTTGTCGCTGCTTTTGCTATACCAAAGTCTGCAACTTTAACATTTCTACCTTCACTAGATATTAAAATATTATGTGGTTTTATATCTCTATGAATAACACCTTTTTTATGAGCCGCTCCAAGAGCTTTTGCTATTTGTTTTGTTATATCTAGAGCAGTATATTCATCTAAAGTTCCCTCATTTTTAATGATTTCTTTTAGATTTTGTCCATCCACATATTCCATAACTATATAGTTTACTTTTCCGTCACACCCTACATCATATACATTAACTATATTAGGATGGGATATATTTGCTACTGCTTCAGCTTCTCTTTTAAATTTTGCTAAAAATTCTTCATCATCAACAAATTCTGGCCTTAATACTTTAACAGCTACTATTCTATTTAAAAGCCTATCCTTTGCTTCATAGACAAAGGCCATACCGCCATCTCCAATTTTCCTTATGACCTCATATCTATTTCCTAAAATTGTTTCACCCACAATATCACCATCCTAATCAATCTTACTTAAGATAACAGATATATTATCCTTACCCGAATTATTATTAGCTGTATCAATTAAATCCTTACAGATTTCCTTAATATCTTTGTTCTGATTTATTATATTATTTATGCTTTCATCATCAACACATCCTGTAAGTCCATCTGTTGCTAAAAGTAGCATATCACCTTTTTCTATTTTTTCTCTAAATATATCTACTATAATTATTTCTTCTACTCCCATTGCACGTGTTATTTGATTTCTACGTGGATGTAATCTAGCTTCTTCTTCAGTTATTAAGTTTGCATTTAATAGTTCCTCAACTACAGAATGGTCCCTAGTTATTTTTCTAAATTTATCATCATGTAATAAGTAACATCTACTATCCCCCACATTACCTATTATTACATCATTTTTATATACAACTGCTACAACTAAAGTTGTTCCCATACCTTGACAAGAACTATCTTCTAAAGATTTAGCATAAATTTTTTGATTTGCATAATTATATCCTTGTTTTATGACATCATCTAAATAATCCATTTTTATGCCACAACTCTTTGAAATATTCTCATTTAAAAAATCTATTATACTATCTACTGCTATTTTACTTGCTACCTCTCCTTTTTTATGGCCACCCATACCATCAGCCAAAGCAAATATTCCTATACAATCATCTTCTGTTTGTATAATCTCCCCCATACAGTAATCTTCATTATTCTTTCTAACTTTTCCCACATGAGAGTCACAATTATAAATCATAGCAATTATCCTCCTTATTTACTTGTGTTTACGTCTAAGTTGACCACAAGCTCCTCCTATATCAGATCCCATAGATATTCTAACTGTTGCTGGTATATTATTTTTTTCTAATATATCTCTAAATTTGTAAATATATGTTTTGTCAGGTCTTTCAAAATCCCTTTCTTCTACTTTATTAATAGGAATTAGATTAACATGACATAACATTCCTTTTAAAAGCTTTACTATTTCATCTGCTTCTTTTTTAGAGTCATTTACACCTTTAATTAATGAGTATTCGAAAGTTACTCTTCTATTTGTTTTTTTAATATAATATTTACATGCTTTTATTATATCATCTATTTTATAAGCTTTGGCAACTGGCATTATTTTTTTTCTTTCTTCATCAAAAGGAGAATGTAGCGAAAGAGCTAAATTAATAGGTAGTTCTAAATCTGCTAATTCGTACATTTTAGGAACAACACCACAAGTAGATAAAGTTATATGTCTATAACCTATATTTAGTCCATTCTTTTCATTAACTAATTTTAAAAACTTTTTAGTATTTTCAAAGTTATCTAAAGGCTCTCCACTTCCCATTAATACTAAATTAGAAACTCTTTTATTAACATCTTCTTGAACTTTCATAATCTGGTCTAAAATTTCCCAAGGTTCTAAATTTCTAATTAACCCTTCTAAAGTAGAGGCACAGAATTTACATCCCATTCTACATCCTACTTGATTTGATATACATACAGTTATTCTATCCCCGTAATCCATCATAACTGTTTCTACTATATTCCCATCATTTAATTCAAATAAGTATTTTTTACATTTATCTACTTTTGATTCTAATGCCAACTCTTGTTTTATATTACCTATATAAGATACTTTGTCTAATTTTTCTCTTAAAGATTTCGGTATGTTATTCATATCATCAAAAGTTCTAGCACCTTTATATATCCAAGAGAATATTTGACTTCCTCTAAAAGGTTTCTCTCCAATACTTTTTAAGAATTCTTTTAATTCTTCTTCTGTCATGTTTTTTAATGCCACTTTATTTTCTGTCATTTCATCACTACCTTACTCTTATTAATTTTGATATAAAGAATCCATCCATATCGTGAACATTAGGATAAATTTTCATAAATCCTTTTTCTTGATTATCTAAATCAACTCTAACTTCCTCAATAGGAACTAATTCAAAGTTTTTATTTTTTTCTAAAAACTCTTTTATAACATCTATATTTTCACTATCTTGTATTGTACAAGTACTATATATTAATGTACCACCTACTTTTACATATTTAGATGCATTTTCAAGTATTTTCTTTTGAATTGGTGGTAAGTCTCTAAATTCTTCTTTTTCTTTGTATTTTATCTCTGGTTTTCTTCTTATTATACCAAGTCCTGAACAAGGTACATCCGCTAAAACATAATCAAATTTACCTATGCTATCATTATCTAGTTTCATTCCATCGTATTCTTGAACATCCACATTTTTTAATCCTAATCTTTTACAAGAAGCATTTATAAGTTTTAATTTGTGGTCATATATATCTCTAGATACTACCTGTCCTGTATTTTTCATTAATGTGGCTAAATGTGTACTTTTTCCTCCTGGAGCACTACATACATCTAAAACTAATGAGTTTTCTTTTGGATTCATAACTTTACCCACAAGCATAGAACTTATATCTTGTACTGTAAATAACCCTTCTTTATAAAGAATGTTATTTTCTATATCTTTTAAATGTTCTACTTTTATAGCCTCATCAACTACGTTTACTTTAGAAGCTTTTATATTTTGTTCTTCTAATTTTTTAATTAATTCATCTCTAGTAATTTTTAAAGTATTTGTTCTTAAATAAATACTTGGCCTTTCATTATTCGCTTCTAATAATTCCTCAGTAAACTCTTTACCAAAATGAATCATCCAGTTTCTTATCATCCATTTGTCATAAGAATATTTAATTGATAAGTAATCTACATCATCTCTTGTTTTTATATCACCTATAGTTTCTTTTTGTCTTATAACATTTCTAAGTATACCATTTATAAATCCTGATATTTTTGAATTTTTCTTTTTAGCTAAATTTACAGTTTCATTTACTGCAGCATAATCAGATATGCTATTTAAAAACATTATTTGATAGATTCCCATTCTAAGTAAAGTTTTAACATAGATTTCCATCTTATTTGTTTTTACTTTTGATAATTTATCTATCATATAATCTATATAGTATTTATTTTCTATTACACCATAAATTATTTCTGTTGCCAGTCCTCTATCTTGATTTGATAACCTTACATCTTTAAAGTGCTTGTTTATTGACATATTTGAATAGTTTTTATTTTTTTCTACATCTAATAGAACTTTATAAGCTATTTCTCTTGCATTCATAATTTTCTCCTTATTTATCAAAATTTAATTAATTTTTGATTTATTTTAAAAAAGGTCCTAGTAAACTAGGACCTAAATATTAATCATCGCGATTTTGTGCAATTAGTACTAATCTTAGCAATTGAAGTATTGCAGTAACCGCTGCTGCCACATAAGTTAATGCAGCTGCTTGAAGTACTTTTCTACTTTGTCTAACTTCTCTGTCATCTACTATGCCAAGTGTCGTCAATTGAGTCAAGGCCCTACTTGAAGCATTAAATTCCACAGGTAAAGTAACTATTTGGAATAATACTGATGCAGAAAATAATAATATACCTACTTTTAGTAGTACTCCTCTTGTAACAAATCCTAACATAATAAATATCCAAGACATATTTGAAGCAAAGTTTACTACAGGTACTAAACTACTTCTTATATTTAAAGGCGCATATCCATGAGCATGTTGGATTGCATGACCACATTCATGAGCTGCTACAGAAATTGAAGTAATCGATGTTCTACTATAAACATCTTCTGATAATCTAACAACATTACTTCTTGGATCGTAGTGATCACTAAGTCTTCCTCTAACCATTTCTATTCTAACATTATATAGCCCATTACTATCTAATATTCTTCTAGCTACTTCTTGTCCTGTATACCCTCTATCACTTCTAACATTAAAATATCTACTTGTCGTAGAACTTACTTTGTATTGAGCATATAAAGTAAGTAATATAGCTGGTATTATTAATATCATAGTAGGATCCACTCTATAACCATAGTATCCATAACCCATTCCAGGAATCATACAAAACACTCTCCTTATTCATATGTAAAGAAATTAATTGCATCCTCTATTTCTTTTATATTGATATCTGTATCCACACAAGGTCCATTTGGTCTAGCATTAAATACACCAAGTACAGGGATTTTATTAACCTCTCTAACTCCAGAAGTTAAGTCTCTTTCACATGCCACAGCAATTACTGCTTTTGGTTTGTTATCAACAATAATCTTTCTTGCTAAAGTTCCTCCTGTAGCTACAAATATCTTAGTATTGTATTTTTCTTTTAATTTCAGTAAATCATTTATTTTACATATGCCACATTTTTTGCAATTATCAATATTATTAGTAACTTTTAATTTACAACTATGATTTTGAATACAATGTGGTATTAAAATCATTAAATCTTTACTATTAATTTTGTATTTATTACTGTAAATATAAGCATTATTTATTTTTATAAATATCTTTCTTATTTCGTCCTTTGATATTCCAATAAATTGTGCTATCTTATTTAAAATAGGAAATATTGATTTTACTATTAAATAATTTACTTTCATTAGAGTATTACTTACGTTTTTATTATTTAATATGATGTAAGTTATTACAGTTGAAAATATTATTAATAATATTATTCCAATGACTATAATATTTATCACTAAAGAAAGTAAATTAATATATCTTGATAAAAATGTATTAATCGTTAAAGTTCCTAGCACAAGTATTATTAAAAAAACATTAACTGCTTTAATGTATTTTTTTATATCACTCATAATAAACCTATCCTAGAATTATATTTTCTTCAATTTTATTTCCTTTTATATATTCACATACTTCTACTCTTTTTTTGTTTGGCATTTGTATTTCTTCTATTAATAAAACATTATCTTTAGTAGCTACTATTATACCATCTTTGTCAACTTTAAGTATTGTCCCTGGAGCTTTTTCACTTGTTTCATTTAATACTTTAGTCTTCCAAACTTTCATAGTCTTATCTTCATAGGTTGTATAAGCACTTGGCCAAGGATTTACACCTCTTACTAAATTATGAACTTCTTTTGCACTTTTGTTAAAATCTATTTTTCCTAAAGATTTGTTCATAATAGGTGCATAAGAAGACTCTTCATGATTTTGAGGTGTTCTAGGAGCACATCCTTTTTCTATTTTATCAATAGTTTCTATTAAAATATCTCCACCTTGTTCCATCATTATATCATGAAGTTCACCTGCTGTTATTTCATCACTTAGAGCAAATTCACTTTGAAGTATGATATCTCCTGTATCTAATCCTTCATCCATATACATAGTAGTTACACCAGTTTTTTCTTCACCGTTTATTATTACCCAGTTAATTGGTGCTGCACCTCTATATTTCGGAAGTAAAGATACGTGAACATTAACACATCCGAACTTTGGTATATCAAGTAATGCTTTAGGAAGTATTTGACCATAAGCTACTACTATTATTAAATCTGGATTAATCTCTTTTAATGTATCTATAAATTCTTCATCTCTTGCTTTAATTGGTTGATATACTGGTATATTATGTTCTAGAGCCAATTCTTTCACTGGAGGCATACCCATTTTTTTACCTCTACCAATTGGTTTATCAGCTTGAGTTACAACTCCTACTACATCTAGTTTTTCATCTATTAGTTTTTGTAGACATCCCTTTGCAATGTCTGGTGTTCCCATAAATACTATTCTCATTTTATATCACTCCTACTACTTTTCTACTTTATCTACAAATAAAACTCCGTCTAAGTGATCTATTTCATGACAGAAAGCTCTAGCAAGTAATTCTTCTCCTTCTATTTCAAAAGTATTTCCATGTCTATCTTGTGCTCTTACTCTTACTACATAAGGTCTCTTAACTTCTCCAGTTTCTCCTGCAACACTTAAACAACCTTCTGCATCTATTTGTTCTCCACTAGTAGCTATTATTTCTGGATTTATAAGTTCTAATAATCCATCTCCAACATCTATTACAACTACTCTTTTTAATATACTAACTTGTGGTGCTGCAAGACCAACACCATCTGCTTCGTACATAGTATCTGCCATATCATCTAATAAATCTATTAATTTTTGATCAAATTTTTCTACAACCTTTGATTTTTTTCTAAGTACTGGATCTCCAATTTGAGCTATTTGTCTTATTGCCATAATTTATTCCTCCTATAAATTAAAGTATGTTGTTCGGATTAACATCTATGGAAATGTTAATATCTTTATCAAAAACAACTTCTTTTTTCGTTATACATATATATTTTATTATACCTTTTAATAAATTAATTTCAATATTATCATCTTTAAATAATAATTGATATCTATAATTTTGATTAATTTTTGAAATAGCACAAGGATTTGGACCTAAAATAAAGTCAAAATCTTCTATTCCTCTTTCTTTTAATAAATAGATAAGAGAATTGTACATATTTTTTATATTTTTCTCAACTAGTTTTTCACTTTTTCCACTTACTACTACACTTATCATATTATTAAATGGTGCATAGTTAAAAATCTTCCTTACTTTGATTTCATCTTCATAGAAACCTTCAAAGTCATATTTTAGTGCCCTTCTTATGACATAGTGATCCGTATCATAAGTCTGAAGTACTACTTTTCCCTCTTTATCACTTCGTCCAGCTCTTCCTGCTACTTGAGTAATTAATTGAAATGTAGTTTCAAAACTTTTAAAGTCAGGTAAATTTAGCATCATATCTGCTGATAAAACTCCCACTAAAGTTACATCTTCAAAATCTAGACCTTTACTAAGCATTTGTGTTCCAATTAATATATTTGCTTCTTTATTTTTAAACTTATCTAATATATTATCCAGCTCACCTTTTTTAGATGTAGTGTCTTTATCCATACGAAGAACTTTAGCATTTTTAAATAATCTTTTTATTTCGTCTTCTACTTTTTCTGTACCAATTCCAAATGGTTTAACATAGTCACTGCCACACTCTGGACAAGTTTTAGATATATTTTCTTCATATCCACAATAATGACATATTCCCATATTTTTATGCTTATGATAAGTTAAAGATATATCACAATTTTTACAAGAAAATACATAACCACATTTTCTACAAGAAACAAAGTTACTATATCCTCTTCTATTTAAAAATAATATAACTTGGTTATTTTTGTTTAACTCAGTTTCAATTTCTTGTTGTAATTTATATGAGAACATACTTTTATTCCCTATCATAAGCTCATTTTTCATATCAACTAATTCTATTTTAGGAAGAGGCTTTTTATTTGCTCTTTCTTTAATAGTAATTAATTCATATTCATTATTTTTAGCTCTATAATATTCTTCCACAGAAGGTGTAGCAGAACCTAAAACTAGAGTGATATTTCTTTTTAATACCATATATTTCCCAACTTCTATGGCTGAAAACTTAGGATTCATTTCTGATTTATAAGCATTTTCATGAAATTCATCAATAATAACTAAACCTAAACTATTGAATGGTGCAAATAGTGCAGATCTAGCACCTATTAGTATTCTTATTTTACCTTTTTTTATAGCTTTAAAAACATCATGTTTCTCGCCTTCTGAAAGTTTACTATGAAATACACCCACAATATCTCCAAATCTATTTTTAAGTCTGGATATGGTCTGTGGTGTTAAAGAAATTTCTGGAACAAGAAAAATACTATCTAATCCTTGTTTTAGAGCATAGTCGATAATCTCCATATATACTTCTGTTTTACCACTCCCTGTAACTCCATGAATCATATAAGGTTTCTTATTATCATTAAACATTTCTGACGTAACTTTTTGCACTGCTTCTTTTTGCTCAGAATTAAGTATAACTTCCTTTTTATTTTCATTATATAAATCTTTAGGACTTCTATAATAGTCTTTAATTGTAAAAGCAATTAAATTTTTACTTTGCAAAGATGTTATACTAGATTTTGTTGCTTTTAATAATTTAATTAAATCATTAATCTCTATTTCCTCATTATATTTTAAAAAATCTACTATTTCTCTCTGCTTTGGTCCTAATTTAATTTTATTATATAAAATATAGTCTTCAACTAAATCTGTATCCATATTCAAGGATACATAACAAATTTTCTTTTCATTTTTTTGACTTTTATAATTCCAGTTAATATCTATTAATTTTTCTTCTTTCATTTTTAATAGAAGATTGTTAATAGTAGAAGATAATTTTAAGTCCTTAGGATTAATATTTTCTTCTACAGCTTTTTCTTTTATTAATTTTTCTATTTTTATTTTATTTTTATTTTCTATTATTTTATTAATAATAAATTGTCTATTTTCACTTAAGCTATCTATTTTGTCATAAAAATCTTTATCATCTAAACTTTCCATTTCTTTTGATAAGCTTATCTCTTTAAAACTATCTACTTTGAATCCCTTTGGATGAAGTAATAATATGCAATCCATATATGTACATAAATATCTATTCTTCATCCATTTGATAAGACTTATATCTTCTTCTTTAAAAATAGGATATTCATCTAAAATATCAAATATTTCTTTAAAGTCTATATTATCTTCTACTTTTTCAGTAATTAAAAATACATAAGCTTCAATTGGTTTATTGCCCTTACCAAAAGGAACTAAAACCCTATGACCTATTTGTAAGTCATCAACCAAAAATTCAGGTACTTTATATGTGAATAAGTTATCTGTATATCTGCTGTTATTTTTAACTATAACTTTTGCATATTTTTCACTATACATAGATTACTCCTTAAAATTCGCTTCGCTCATATCGCCAATGATATGCTTTTGCTATCGCTACAAGCAAATCCATTGCTCAAAAATTCACTTCGCTTAAAAATATAAGCACCTATAAATAGATGCTTACTTTTTCAATAATGATTTTACTTTATCTAATATAACATCAGCAACTTCATCCTTTTTCATTTGAGGGAAGTTTTCCATGTTACCATCTTTGTCAATTATTTTTACTATATTTGTATCAGTTCCAAATCCTGCACCTTGTTCAGTCAAGTCATTTGCAACGATAAAATCTAGATTTTTCTTTTTTATTTTACCTTTTGCATTTTCAATAAGGTCATTAGTTTCAGCAGCAAATCCTACTAAAATTTTATCTTTTTTAATTTTACCTAATTCATAGGCTATATCCTTATTTCTATCTAATTCTATAACTAAATCATCATTGCTTTTTTTAATTTTTTTATCACAATAAGTCTTAGGTTTATAATCAGCCACAGCTGCACTTTTAATTATTACTTGATTTTCATCAAAATTATCTATGATTGCATTATACATATCTTGGGCAGACTCTATTTTTACTAATTTCTTAATATTAGAAGGTGGATCTATATTTGTAGGTCCACTAACTAGAGTTACTTCTGCACCTCTATCAGCAGCTACTTTGGCAATGGCATATCCCATTTTACCTGTAGATCTATTTGTTAAGTATCTTACTGGGTCTATTCTTTCTACTGTTGGCCCTGCAGTTATCATTATTTTTTTACCTAATAAATCTTTCTTTTTTTCTTTAAGTAAATTTACAACTGCATCAACTATTACTTCTGGAGAGGCTAATTTACCTTCTCCTGTATCGCCACAAGCAAGTCTACCACTTTCTGGATTTACAAAATCATAACCTAATTCTTTTAGTGTACTTATATTTTTTTGAAGAATAGGATTTTTATACATATTAGTATTCATAGCAGGAGCTATAAGTACTTTTCCTGTAGTTGCCATAACAGTAGTTGTCAACATATCATCACATATTCCATTTGCTATTTTGCCAATTACATTAGCTGTACAAGGTGCGATTAAAAATACATCTGCCTTTTTTGCTAAAGATATATGTTCCACATCCCAAGTCTTTGGTTCTTCAAACATATCACTTACTACATAATTTTGACTTAATGATTGAAAAGTCAACGGCTTAACAAATTCTGTTGCACCTTTAGTCATAATTACATGAACATTTGCATTTAATTTTTTAAGTCGACTTACTATATCGCAGGCTTTATAAGCTGCTATTCCACCACTTACACCAATTACTACAGTCTTACCTTTTAACATATCTTACTCCTCGATTAATTTGCTTTGTTCTTCAGCATGTAACGCTTCTTGTATTTCTATTTCTTCTTCAGTTAATAATCTGTAAGTTATTTTTCCTTCTGCTATTTCTTCAGTAGCAAGCATTACTGGTCTACCTTTGTTAACTTTGCTGTCTACATATGGCTCACTTCCGTCAACTATTTCTCTAGCTCTTTTAGCTACTGTCCCTACTAAGTAATATCTGTTATCTATTTTTGCTAATACTTCATTTATAGATGGTTTCATTTTATAATTCCTCCTTAAATTTTCTTATTATTTCTTCTTCATATCTTGCAGCTTTATTTTTTTCTGCACTTATGATATTTTCAATTTCTATTGCAGCTTCAACTTCTCTATTAGTTTCGTTGAAAATAAAATAGTTATAATCTTTAATTTGTTTAATTTCTTCAAAGGCACAGCTTAATCTTTCTTGCATTTGCTCCTCAGTTTCTGTTCCTCTAGAAGATAATCTACTTTGTAATTCGCTAAGAGTTGGTGGTAAAACAAAGATTAATATTGCATCTGGGTAAATTTGTTTTACTTGTCTTGCTCCTTGCATTTCAATTTCAAGGACAACATCTTGTCCTCTTTCTAAACACTCCATTACAGGTCCTTTTGGAGTTCCATAGAAATTACTATAAGTTTTTGCATATTCTAAAAACTCATTATTACTTATCATATGGTTGAACTTCTCATGAGTTAGAAAGAAATAGTTCACACCATCTACTTCACCAGTTCTTGGTTGTCTAGTAGTTGCTGATACAGAAAGTTTTAAATCTTTATTTCTGTCCATTAATACTTTACAAATTGTGCCCTTACCTGCACCAGATGGTCCTGATACAACTAATAAAAGACCTTTCTTGTTTATAACCATTAATATTTCATCCTTTCAACTTATCTATTAGTATTATACATCTTCGTAGTACTTATCATACTTAAATACTATTCGATGTTTTGTATTTGTTCTCTAATTTTTTCTAATTCACTTTTTACTTCTACTACTAAATTAGTTATATTAAGATTAGATGATTTTGAGCCTGTTGTATTAACTTCTCTATTCATCTCTTGAATTAAGAAGTCAATTTTTCTTCCTATAGAATCATTTTTTACAACAGTATTTTTAAGCTGTTCAATATGACTTCTAAATCTAACTATTTCTTCCGTTATAGAACTTTTATCTGCAAATATTGCAACCTCTTGTGCTAGTCTATTTTCATCTATTAAACTTGGATTGTCTAAAATTTCACTAATTCTATTATTTAATTTCTCTTTGTATTCATCTACAACAGTATCCGAATATTTTTCTATTTCATCTAGTAGATTTTTTAGAATATCACATCTTTCTAGAGTATCTTGAGCAAGTTTTTCACCTTCTACTTTTCTCATTTCACCAAGTTTTTCTAATGCCATATCTAGCGCTACTTGTAACATACCCCAGTATAAATCTTCATCTTCTTCTTTTTCCTCACATTTTACTATATCAGGAAATTTAGCCACACTCATAACACTTATATCGTCTTGTAAATTAAATTTATCTTTTATTTCATTTAATATACTCACATATTGAGTAGCTAATTTATCATCGAACTTTAAGTTTACATCCTCAGAGCCAATTAAGTCAAGCTTTATATATAAATCTACTCTTCCTCTTTTTATAAAATTTTTCACATAATTTCTAACTTTATCTTCTAAAAAAGATATTTTTCTAGGTAAACGTACATTTATATCACAATATTTATGATTTATTGTTTTACATTCTACTAAAAAATGATAATTATCATTTTTAAATTCGCCTCTACCAAAGCCTGTCATACTTATAGCCATATTACTATACCTCCAAATTTCCTTCGCATATTTTTTCTGATTTTCCACTCATATAAGCTTCATCTTTAATTAAATCTATTGTTATATTTCCACCTTCAGAAATAACATTTACACTATTTCCAACTTTCTTTAAATAATTGCTTATAATAACTGAAGCTGTCATACCTGTACCACATCCTAATGTATATCCACATCCTCTTTCCCATGTTCTAACTAATATATTATCTTGATCTATAACTTTTACAAAATTTACATTAGTCTTTTGTGGAAATATTTCATGTTTTTCAATCAATGGTCCATATTTATGTACTTCATCCATATTTATTTCTTCTACAAAGATTATTGTATGGGGAACTCCCATAAGTATAGAATTTATATTAAAATCTCTATCTAAAACATGTATTTTTTCATTTATAAATACTTCTTTATCTGTTTTTACAGGTATATCACAAGATTTAAAACTACCTTTTCCCATATTCACTGTAATAGTATCTATTTCTTTATTTTTTAAATTTATTTTTATTTTTTTTATACCATCTAATGTATAAACATCAAATTCTTCTTTGTTAACTATATTATTATCATAAACAAATTTAACAAAACATCTAAGTCCATTTCCACACATAGATGCACGACTTCCATCAGAATTATAATACACCATTTCTATATCTGCTACATTACTATTTTTCACAACTAAAAGTCCATCAGCCCCAACTGAAAATCTTCTATGACATACTTTTTTAGCCAAGAGTTTATAATCATTATTATCTATATTATCATATCTTCCATCAATAGCTATAAAATCATTACCTATCCCTTGTAATTTCCAAAACTTCATCCATATCTCCCCTTTATATAAATCCAGTTCTAACTTAATATTATACATTATTTTATATTTTTTTACCATTTCCATTTTAATTTATACAAAAGATTATGTACCGAGTATTCACATCTTGGTTATAATATGTAATAATAAGTTTATTACTTATGTCTGAAAGGAGAATATTATGGCATTAGATGGTTTAGTGATTCACAGTTTAGCTTACGAACTTACAACTAAACTTGTGGGTGGTAAAATAGATAGAGTTCATCAACCAGAAAATGATGAACTAGTTTTATATATAAGAAATAATAAAGAAAATTTTAAATTAGTATTAAGTTCTAGTGCATCAAATCCTAGAGTTTATATAGCAAATGATTATAAAAAGGAAAATCCAATTAAGGCACCTATGTTTTGCATGTTATTTAGAAAATACATACAAGGTGGTATTATAACAAATATTTCTCAAGTTGATTTTGAGAGAATTATAAAAATCAGTGTAGAGTCTTTTGATGAATTAAAAGAAAAAACTACAAAAGATATTTACATTGAAATAATGGGTAGACATAGTAATATAATTTTAACTCAAAACAATAAAATAATAGATTCAATAAAAAGAATTCCTCCAAGTGTAAGTAGAGTTCGTCAATTATTACCTAATATGACTTATGAGCTTCCACCTACACAAGATAAAATAAACCCTTTAAAAGGTTCTTCAATAAAAAGTTTTATCAATACTTTAAGAGAATTTGATGGACCAATTTTTAAAGGAATTTATACAAAATTCCTAGGCATAAGTCCTTCTGTAGCAAAGGAAATTTGTTATAGATCTAATTTAAATCCAAATGACAAGGGTGAAGATAAAACTCGTGATGAGTTATCTCTTTTATACAGAGTTTTTTCTGATTTATTTACTAAAATAAAAAGCGATGAATATAATCCTTGCATAGTTATAGATGAAAGTTTAGATAAAGTTATTGATTTCAGTTGTGTCGACCTTACTTTTTTAGAAGGAAATAAATTTATTAAAAATGAATCCATATCTCAAATTATTGAGGATTACTACAAAACTAAAGATTTTAAAGATAGAGTTCATCAAAGAACTTCAGATTTAAGAAAAAGTATCTCTATTAAATTAGACAGACTTTATCATAAACAAAAGAAAATTGAAAAAGAATTAAAAGATGCTGATAATGCAGATGAATTTAAAATCAAAGGTGAGTTACTTACTTCTTATATTTATATGATAGAAAAAGGTATGGAGAGTGTGGAAGTGTCTAACTTTTATGATGAGAACTATTCAAATATTGTTATAGCTCTTAATAAAAACTTAACACCTTCAGAAAATGCTCAAAAATACTTTAAAAAATACAATAAATTAAAAACGGCTAAAGTAGAATTAACTTCTCAGATAGCTCTTTGTAATGAAGAAATTGAGTATTTAGAAAACATTATGTTAGGTATTGAAAACTGCGAAAATTTAGAAGAATTAGAAGATATCAAAGATGAATTAATTAGACTAGGATATGCTAAGGCTCCTTATAGATATAAAGCTAAAAAAGATATAGACCTTACTACTAAACCTAATCAATTTACATCTTCTGATGGATTTACAATTTTAGTTGGTAAAAATAATAAACAAAATGATTATTTAACTTTAAGAATAGCTGATCCAGAAGATTTATGGATGCATACAAAAAATATTCCAGGTTCTCATGTTATTATAAAGTGTGCTGGTAAAGAAGTTCCTGATAATACTTTACTAGAAGCTGCTATGCTTGCTGCTTACTTTAGTAAAGCTAAAATGTCTTCTCAAGTTCCAGTTGATTACACTATGAAAAAACATGTTAAAAAACCTAGTGGTTCAAAACCTGGTATGGTTATATACGAAACTAACAGCACTATTTATGTAACACCAAGTGAAGAATTAGTAGTTAAATTAAAAAATAATTAAATATTTTAGATTAAAAAGTGAAACCATTTATTAAGAAATAGTTTCACTTTTTTATTTATATTTTTATAAATGATTCTAATATAAAATATTTACAATTCTACACTTTTACACTATATTTTAATTATAAATTGGAATATTTTGTAATAACTATAGTTATAAATATACATATTTATCAAAACATAACTAATGAGTTTTATACAAATTATATTCCAAATCCAATCTATATAAAATATCTAAAAGGGGGAATTTATGAAAAAAATAGCACAATCTCTTATTTCTTCATTAATCTGTTCTGTTATTTTATTTCAAAATTTAGTAATTATTGGTCATGCAGAAGAAACCAATATTTTAGAAAATAATTCTGAAGTTGAAACAAAATTAACAACTACTGATGATGAAGTAAATCCACGTACAATTTCAAAATTTAATATGGGGAATAAAAATTCTAATTATTCAACTTCTCAATTGCCAAAAATCACAAAAAACTCTCTTACTAATTCTAAAACATTAACTAACTCATCTGCCATAGGTTCTGGTGTAGTTAGTAATACAAATGATTTAAATGTAAGAAGTGGACCAAGCACATCTTATGAAATAATTGGTACTTTAAAGTTAGGAGATTACGTTGAAATATTAGAAAAAAATAAAACTTGGTATAAAATTTCATTTAATAATCAATACGGATATATACACTGCAAATATGTGACTTTAGACATAATAGAAAAAGGATTAGATGTAAGTAAATGGAATGATCCTATTGATTGGTCAAAAGTTAAATCAGAAGGATTTGATTATGTTATAATACGTTGTGGTTCATCATATAATCCATCAACAAAGAAATATGATAGCCCAACAGAAGATCCTATGTTTAAAAAACATATAGAAGGCGCTTCAAATGCAGGTCTTAAAGTAGGCGTATATTGGTTTAGTTATGCAGCTAGTGTTGCCGAAGCTGAAAAAGAAGCTCAAAAATGTTTAGAAATAGTATCACCTTATAAAGATAAAATCTCCTATCCTATATTTTTTGACTTCGAATATCATAGTAAAGAAATAGCCCTTTCTAAGAAAGGTGTTGTAGTTACAAAACCTCTTGTATCTAATATGGCTGATGCTTTTTTAAATAAAGTTGAAGCAAGTGGATATATATCTGGAATATATACTAATCTAGATTTTGGGGATAAGTATTTTTCAGAAGATATTCTCTACAATAATAATCTATGGATTGCACAATATTCTTCAAAATGTACATATCCAAGACCTTATAATATGTGGCAATTCACAGATAGCGGTAAAATTAGCGATATATCTCAAAGTTTTGATATGAACTATACATGTTTAAAATTAACTACTCCAGATATTACTGAAATCCCTGAGTCAAATAAACCCATAAATATATCTCAAGCAACGGTAGATAATATTAGTTCACAAAAATATACAGGTAAAGAAATTAAACCAGATGTTAAAGTATCTTATAATGGAGAAGCTCTAACTTTAGGAAAAGATTATACTATAGAGTACTCAGGTGATATAGTAAATATGGGTAGCGCAACTGTAACAATAACTGGTATAAATAATTATACAGGTACTAAGACAATAAATTTTGATATTATACCTAACCAAATTACAAATCTAACATCATCAAACAAAACATATAGTTCTATATGCTTATCTTGGAATAAAATGGATAATGTTGATGGATATAAAATTTATAAGTATAATGCAAGTTCAAAATCTTATAAGTATTTAACCACTATAAATAATAATGATACTACCACTTATACAGATAAAACTTTACTTCCTTCATCAAAGTATAGCTATAAAATAAGAGCATATAAAGTAGTTAATTCAAAAACTTATAATGGAGTTTATTCAAATATTATAAACGTGACAACTAGTCCCTATTATGCACCTAAGATTATGGGATTAAAATTAAAAATAAGAAATACAAACTCATTAACAATTTCATGGAAAAAAGCTAATGATATCACAGGATATAGAATTTATAGATATGATGTAAAAAGTAAATCATATAAGCTAATAAAGAATATATCCAATAATTCTACTATCTCTTATACAGACTCTAAATTAGAATCAGCTACTAATTATATATATAAAATTAAATCATATAAAGTAATAAATGGTAAAAATTATTATAGTGATTATTCTTCTTCTCTTAAGTCTACTACAAAACCATTAACTCCAAGTATAAAATTAAATACACCTTCATCTAGAAGCATAAATTTAACTTGGTCTAATATAAGTTCAAGAACTACAGGATATAAAATTTATATGTCTACTTCAAAAAATGGAACTTATTCTTGTATAGGTTCAACAAAAAATAGAACTTTTACTAAAACAAAACTAACTAAAAATAAAATCTATTACTTTAAAGTTAGAGCTTATAGAACTGTTGACGGTTCAAATATATATAGTTCCTATAGCGATGTGAAAAGTATTAAATGTAAATAATCTTTTAGAGATATAAGAAGTTTGGATAGATATAGACTTCTTATATCTCTATTTTTATTTTATTATTTCCTCCCTTAATATTTACAATTTTGTAACTTTATTATATATTTTATATATAGGTTTAATTTATCTATCTTTTTACAATTAGCTATTATTATTTACAAAATAAGCTAAAAATCTAAATATGTTTTTGGGTTCTGTTAATTAGATATGATTATAGTTGTTCTCGAATTAATGTGTTTTGTGGTGAAACTATTGTAAACCCTATTGGGATTGAGATTCAAATATAAATAAGTTAACAGAACGATATTTTTAATAGGGGGAACTTTATGAAGAAGATAACACAATCTTTTCTTGCTGTATCGCTTTCTGCTACTATAATTTCTCAAAATATGGCAATTATAAGTTATGCGCAAGAATCTAATTCAAGTGAAGTAACTAAAAACACTTATATTAATAGTACTTCTTTAGATAAGAAAAATTCTAATGTGCAACCTGATCCTAAAGCTACTTTCCATCGTAGCATGGGAGAAAGCTCTTCTGTATACTCACTTACTAATGAATTACCAAATATAAAAACCAAAACTTTAACTAATGCTAATTCTATTGGATTAGGAACAGTTACTGCAAACAGTCTTAATGTAAGAACTGGACCATCAACTTCTTATAATACTTTAGGAACATTAAGTAATAATACAAAAGTAGACATATTAGGTAGAGAAAATAACTGGTATAAAATATCAGCTAATAATTTAACTGGATATGTGTCAGCCTCTTATATTACTTTAAGTCCTTTAGAAAAGGGAATTGATGTAAGCAAATGGAACGGTACAATTGATTGGGATAAGGTAAAAGCTGACGGTATTGATTATGTAATAATTAGAGCTGGCTTTGGAACAAATACAATAGATCCAATGTTCAAATCTTATATAGAAGGTGCTAGTAATGCAGGTTTAAAAATTGGTATTTACTGGTTTAGCTATGCAACATCTGTAGAAAAAGCTAAAGCAGAGGCTGAAAAATGTTTAAATACTATAGCCCCTTATAAGGATAAAATATCTTATCCTGTTTTTTATGACTTTGAATATGCTAGTGTAGATTACGCTAATAAAAATGGTGTTACTATAACTAAAGATTTATCATCAAATATGGCAGAAGCTTTTTTAAGTGCCATAAGAAATGCTGGATATATAAATGGTATATATACAAATAAAGATTTTGGTGACAAATATTTCTATGAAGATATGTTATATGCTAACAATTTATGGATTGCACAATACTCATCTAAATGTACATATTCAAGACCTTATATGATGTGGCAATACACAGATAAAGGTACTATAAATGGTATAGGTACATCATCAAATCCTGCATACTTTGATATGAACTATACTTATTTAAAACCAACTAATAATAGTATTGCTGAAAGTAAAATCGACTTATCATCAGCATCAATAAGTGATATAAGCTCACAAACATATACAGGAAATGCTATAGAACCAAGTGTAACTATTACATTAAATGATAATGCTTTAAAATTAAATGAAGATTATACTGTTACTTATGCTAATAATACATCTGTTGGTACTGCTCAAATAACAATAGAAGGAATAGGTAATTATACAGGCACAAAGACTACAACTTTTAAAATTAATCCAAAAACTATATCAAATGTTTCATTAGTTAGTAAGACTACTAACTCAATTACTTTCTCATGGGATAAACACGATGATATAACTGGATATGAAATTTATAAATACAATGAAAGTTCTAAGTCTTATAAATTATTAAAAACTATAGGCAATAATTCTACAACTACTTATACAGATAGTAATTTAGATTCTGCATCTGTTTTTAATTATAAAGTTAGAGCATATAAGACTGTCAACGGAGATAATTATTATGGTGAATATTCCAATATATTTACTGAAAGTACTAAAGTAAATAAAGTTACTAATCTTAAGTTAGATGTTAGAAATGCTACTTCATTAACCATATCATGGGATAAAGTAGACAAAGCTGACGGCTATAGAATTTATAGATTAGATACAAATACAGATACTTATAAAGTAGTAGATACTGTTTATGGTAATTCTACAACTTCTTATACTCATACTGATAGAGTGTCAGCAACAAACTATTATTATAAAGTTAAAGCTTTTAAAGATTTAAATGGTAAGAATCGTTATAGCGACTACTCTTCAACTTTAAAAGTAACAACTAGACCTCTACAACCAAGTGTTACATTAAGTTCTACTACATCAAAGAGTATAAAAGTAAGTTGGACAAAAATAAGTAAAAGAACTACAGGGTACGATATTTATATGTCTACTTCTAAAGATGGAAGTTATAGTAAAATTGGTACAACATCAAGTACAAGTCTAACAAAAGATAAATTAACAACAGGTAAAACTTATTACTTTAAGGTTAGGGCTTATAGAACTGTTGATAATGAAAAAATATACAGTTTATATAGCCAAATAAAAAGTATTAAATGTAAATAGATAGATAGTAAAAAGGGCCTCATTTTTAGGCCCTTTTTTGTTTATAATATGTCCATACACATAAATAGTTTTTTAAAATTATTTACAGTCCCATCACTTAGATGTATAGATTTACTTTTTACCTTATCATAAAATTCTTTTGCTGCCATAGTTTTATTATCTAAATAACTTATACTAAACTTTGATTTGTCTTCATCGCTAATAAGTGTTTCAACAAACTCAGCATTTTTATAAATTTCCTTATCTTTATTATCATATGTTTCCTTACAATTCACAAAAAATATATCTTCATTTATTTTTAAATTCAAATTATCAATAAGTTTTTCACATTCTACAAACCCTGCTTTATCATAATCTAGTATTACCTTAAAATCACATCCCCATCCTATTAAGACTGATACTATTACATTTACATTTCCTGCCCCCACAGCAGGAATAATATATGGCATATTCTCTTCTGGCACATCTAAATAGTATAACATTGCTGTATAGTACATATAATCTGTTATTCCCTCAGTTACAATATTTAACTTTTCCCCTTGTGGTCCAATATTAAACCTTAAATCTGCTCCAATAGCTTGCACCAACGGACTTAAAGTTTCTCTTTTTGATATGCTATTTAATTTATTATCGTAGGCTGTATTATAAATGTTCGTATGGCCATTTTTATCCTTTTCTATGGCCCTAATATTTATAATATTGTTAGAATCAATCATATAAGGTGAGTGTGTGGAATAAACTACTTGATTGTCATTTTTACATAAATCATAAAATAGTCTAAGTAACTCTCTTTGAGCATTAACATGAAGATATACACCTGGTTCATCTAGTAAAAAAACAACATTAGTCCCCTTAATATCATTAGCTAAAATATCTATAAATAAATTCAAATACCATCTAAGTCCATTACTTCTTTCACTTATATTAGTTGTGTTATCATTTGTCTTAACCAGGATTTTAAGTAAATCTTTTTTAAAATTAACTTTAATTTGCACATTTTCTTCGCTATAAAACTCATTAAATTTTTTTTGAATATTATACTTTACTTTTTCTTTTATTTTATTTCTACATAGCTCCAACTGATTTTCATCATCATTTTCCATAGCTAATAAAAACTCCTGACTGCTCACTTCACTAGCCAATATAAATTTATATAAACTCCCTTTTCTATCCTTTATTTGCTTTTTAACTTCTTCTAATTGATATTCATTTTGTAATTCTTCTTCATTTTTTCTGTAATAAAATCTAGGCAATAAAGAATATTTTTTTCTTAGTTTACTTTTAATTATTTCTAAGTGTCTAATTAAAGTATATCTCTTTTCATCATATATTAAATTTTCACAAACTTCTTCATAATGCTCCTCTTTATCGAAATTATCATCTTCGCTCACACAAATATAATCATCTCCATATGAATTTAATATATATAATAGTTTATTCAAAATTTTCTTGTACTTTATCCATATAGTGTTATTAATATTTTCCATAGAGTTAATATATCCAACTAACTGTTCAAAAAATCCACTATCCATGCTATCATAATAATTTTCCTGTAAATATAAAAATAATTCATTTTTTAAATAATTAATAGATTTAACTAATTCCATATCCTCATTAAATAACCTGGAAAATCCACCTTTAAATTCTATTTCTTTATTTTGTGAAAAATAAAAATATGTGTAGTCATCTTCAATATTTTTATAATCTTTTAATAAATCACTTTCTTTTTTTGTAAATTTTAACTCAACTACTAAAGAAACCTCTTTCTCTGATGCACCATTACTAAATTTATAGAATTCATCTAATATATAATGGCTAAATGAGATTCCACCAAGAATCTCAAGTACGTTACTTTTGCCACTATCATTTTTTCCTATTAATGCAGTAACATCATCTTCCAATAATAAAGTGTTTTTCACAGTTTCAATTGACTTATAATTATTTATTACTACACTTGATACCCTCATTCAATTCACGCCCCAATTTAATCTTCTATAAATTATATTAATATAATTATAAAAAAAATCACAAATTATATCATTATTATAATTTGTGATTTATATTTAAATTAAATTATTTTATTTTGTACTTGCAAATTCCTTCGTAGCTATATTTTCTTCTTTTTTAAAATCATTATGATTTATGAATCTATTCATTATTATTCCTACTAAAGCAGCTAAACTTAATCCCGTTAATTTTGCATTACTAGCTATAGGTATTCCTATTTCAATACCCATAAAATGTTTTATATAACAAGTAACAAGACCTATAAATAATATTATTATAATTACAGATAAATTAGCACCCTCTTTATAGCATTTACTATTGCTAATAGTTTTTACTCCTATAAAAGTTATCATTGAGAATAGATAAATACTTATACCTCCCATAACTGCTTCAGGTATTGATTGTAGAAAAGTTCCAAATTTACCAACACATGAAATTATTATAGCAAATATTGCTGTAAGTCTTAACAACTTTGGATCATAGTTTTTAGTTATAGCAAGTAGTGCTGTATTTTCTCCATAAGTAGTATTAGCTGGTCCTCCTACAAACCCTGCAAATAAAGTAGCTAAACCATCTCCTAATAGAGTTTTATGGAGTCCTGGGTTTTCCAAGAAGTTTTTACCCACTACTGTACCATTAGTTGTTATATCTCCCACATGTTCCATAAATACAGCTAAAACTACAGGCGCAATGATTATTATTGCCTTCATAGAAAACTTGGGTGCACTAAAGTTCGGAATAGTAAAAAAACTTGCATCATTTACTGCACTAAAATCTCCAATTCCTGTTAACATACTTATTACTATACCAACAAATATGGCTATAATTACACTAAATTGTTTTATACTACCCTTACCAAATTGATTAATACATACTGATATACTCAGTGTTATAATAGCTATAATTATATTATTCATAGCCATCTCTATTGCCGTTGGTAATAAATTTAAACCTATTACCATTATCATTGCTCCTGTAACTTGTGGTGGGAAATACTTCTTCACCTTTTCAGGTCCTACAACTTTAACTATTATTGACATTATTACATATATAAAACCTGCTACTACTATACCACCTTGAGCGTAAGATAAGTCGCCTTTAAAAGTATCTTTTACTTGATTTATTACTGATATAAATGCAAAACTGGATCCTAAAAATACTGGCACTTTAAAATCTGTACATTTATGAAATATTAGTGTCCCCACACCTGCACAAAATATTGCAACAGATGGATCAAATCCAGTAAGTAAAGGAACTAATACAGTAGCTCCAAACATTGCCAATAAATGTTGAATTGACAATATAGTCTTTTTCATTTCAACTCCCCCTAAAATATTTTCCCCTAATTTGACTTTTATTCTTCTATACTAACTGAATCCTCTTTATCACACTCAGTTAATTTGACTGATATGATTTCATTTTTTGAAGTTGGTACATTTTTACCAACATAATCTGCCCTAATAGGCAGCTCTCTATGACCTCTATCAACTAATATTGCTAATTGTATAGACTTAGGTCTACCCATATCCATAAGTGCATTTAAAGCTGATCTTACTGTTCTTCCTGTATAAAGTACGTCATCTACTAAAATTACTGTTTTATTTGTAATATCAAAATCTATTTTTGTTGAATTAACTACAGGATCCACTTGCTTTTTACTTAAGTCATCTCTATAAAGTGTTATATCCATTTCTCCTACAGATACCCTTTGACCCTCTATTACTTCAATTTTATCTGCTATTCTAGTTGCCACAGGTACTCCCCTAGTTTTAATACCTATAAGTACTAAATTTTCTACCCCTTTATTTTTTTCAATAATTTCATGACTTATTCTTGTTATTGCTCTTCCTATTGCCTTTTCATCCATTATTTTTGCTTTTTGCATAAGTTTCCTCCTAAGTTTTTGTATTTAGATAAATTTATTAAATACCATATAAGTCTATAGATTTTAGGTTCATAAAAAAAACTTCTTATCCTAAGACAAGAAGTTAGCATTTTGCACATAAAAATCTATTGTTACATGCCTTATGATATCTCTGTATCACTTTAAAGGTATTTAATTACTTTTGAAATATCATTATATATAAATAATATATTTTTTTCAAGGGTAATTTTAAGTGTACATTTTACATTTGTTTTTATCACTATTTTATTCTATTAATTATCTTTTGGAAATATTCCGGAAGTTCTGAATTAAATTCTACATATTCATTTTTGCTTGGATGTATAAATCCTAATTTTTTAGCATGTAGCGTTTGGCCCGATACTTTTAGTTTGTTAGTTTTTGGTCCATAAAGAGGATCTCCCAATAAAGGATGGTTTAGAGATGCTGCATGAACTCTAATTTGATGAGTTCTACCAGTTTCTAATGTAGCTCTTACTAAAGTATAGTTTTCAAATCTTTCTATTACTTCAAAATGAGTTACTGCTCTTTTTCCTTCTTTTACTATAGCCATTTTTAATCTATCCTTCGGATTTCTTCCTAAAGGCCTGTCTACAGTTATTTTATCTTCTTTCATTACTCCGTGACAAATAAACTCGTACTCCCTAGTTATTGAGTGGTCTTTTAATTGCTCTGCTAAAGAATTGTGAGCATTATTATTCTTTGCTATCATTAAAAGTCCTGACGTATCTTTATCTATTCTATGAACTATACCAGGTCTTATTACACCATTTATTGATGATAAATTTTCTTTACAATGATATAAAATAGCATTTACTAAAGTATTATCATAATTACCCGGTGCTGGATGTACCACCATATTTTGAGGTTTGTTTACTATTAATATATCATCATCTTCATAAACTATATCTATCGGTATATTCTGTGGTACAATTTCCAACAATTTTGGTGCCGGAATTTCAATTACTACTTTATCTTCTTCTTTAACTAAGTATTTTGCTTTTTCAACTTTATCATTAACTTTAACTTTTTTATCCTTAATAATCTTTTGTATATAACTTCTAGACATATCTCCCAGTTGACTAGATAAATATACGTCTAATCTATCTCCTTCTTCTTCCTCAAGGACTAAGAATTCTCTTACTTCATCCATTATTTCACCTATCTTTCTACTCTTTGCTTGTAATAATATACAAACATAAAAGGATTGTTCCAACAACTACAAAACAATCTGCTAAATTAAATACATAACTCCAGATTATATGAAAATCTAAATAATCTACTACAAATCCTAACCTAACTCTATCTATTAAATTTCCAATAGCTCCAGATATAACTAGTAATATACCTATTTTACCTAAATTATTCACTTTTTTACTATGTAAATAATATAAACCAAAACAAGATGCAACTGCTGCAACTAATATAAATATACTTTGGTTATTTTGTAACATCCCAAAAGCTGCGCCTCTATTTTCCACATATGTTAAGCTAAATATATTATTAATTACAGGAATACTATTCACTTCTTTTAAATAGTTCAATGCCCAATATTTTATAATCTGGTCTAATCCAATTAATATAGCTATAATTATTTCATACATTTTCATATCCTCCTAAACAAGTCTCATCTTATTTATTATACAAAAAAAGTATCTTTAAAGAAACTTTTTTCTAAAAGATACTTTTTATTAAAATCTATTATTTAATTATTTGTATTTACTTCTAAATGATCTATTAATTCAGATATGGTTACAAATTTATATCCTTTTTGTAGTAAATCAGGAATAATTATATCAAGTGCCTCTATTGTTTGAGATTTAGGAGTTCTAAGTTTATTATAATCATGAAGAAGTATTATACATCCATTTTTTATGCCATCTTCTATGGTTTTTATAATAGAATTCACTCCTGGACTAGACCAATCTCTAGCATCTACATAAGACCATAAAACTATATTCATATCTTTTTGTTTAACTATTTCACACATATCTCTGCTAATAGCTCTATAAGGTGGTCTAAAAGTTTTTGGGTATACTCCTGTAACAGATTTTACTGCTTCTTGAGTATCTCCTATTTCTTTTTTTATCTTATTATAGCCATTTTTTGATACATTTATATGAGTGTAAGTATGATTTCCTATTTCATGGCCTTCTTCATACTCTCTTTTTATAATTTTTTTATTATATTGGACTTTTTCTCCTATTACATAAAAAGTTGCCTTCACATTATATTTTTTTAAAATGTCTAGTATTTGTGGAGTAAAATCTTCATCTGGTCCATCATCAAAAGTAAGAGCTACTATTTTTTCATTTTTGTTTCCGTATTTTATTATTAAGTCTTCGTAATCCTCATATGAAGACTGTAAAGATCCTGTTTCTACATCCTTATTGGAATAATTTTTAATACTTATTCCCATTAAGGCTATTGTACTTAAAATCAATATATAAATTACTTTTCTCATACAAATCGCTCCTTACTTTTAACTAATTATTGTTCTATATCACCATCTAAACCATTCTTATTTAAATCAGTTAAATCTTTAATATATTCACTATAATACATGTCATTGTAAGAATTGAGAGGATTTTTATCCATACTTTCACTTTCATCTGGTGGTGTAACTATTTCTTTTGCACATGTGGCACAAAGAGTCGTTTCTGGTATTACATCTAATCTATCTTTTTCTATTTTTTTATGACAATTAGTACATATACCATAACTTCCATCTGATATTTTATCAAGAGCTTCATTTATTTCATTTAGTACGTATTTTTCATGACTTATTAAACTACTATCCATATCATGCATATATACATCTGTTCCTATATCTCCTATATGATTATCATAGCTTGATAACTCACCAGTGCTATATTTTTCACTAGTATGTTTAGTAATCTCTCCAAACAAAGTATTATCTTCCATTTCACTTATAGTTTTATTAATTTTATCTTTTTCTTTTTCTAATTTTTTTCTGTAATCCATAAAGTCACCTCATTTATTATCTATATTCTTGTACTATATTTAATAATTTTGCTATGTATCTTCCTATAAAAGGTAAGTTTACCCAGCTAATTAGTAATGCAATTACTAATGCAGCAAGTATACTAAATCCAATAGCTTGACCAAATCCTTTGCCAAGTCCTGCTATAAAATTAATAATAAACAATCGTCTTTTACTATCTGTCAAATACATATAATCCCTAATTCGGCTTCTTTCAATTATTATTATTAGTTTCTCTAAATATCTTTTTATAATACCCAATTCTTTTTTCGAATCATCACTTAAATCCATTCCATGGACTAATCTGTCTATATCTTCTATACTTACATATTCCTCATTATCTTTTTTACATCTATCTGTATATGAAGCTTCTACAACTTTTTCTATGTCTAAGTATTTTTCATTCTCTACTTTGTTATTTACATCTTTATTTTTAATTTTTTTTAACTTATCTGCAGATATACGAGTGGTAAACTTCATCATTCCACATCCTTTTAAAAGTACTCTTGTAAGATTTAGTATATGAAAAAAAACTATAAAAATACAAAAGGAAAGACTAAGTTATTTTACTTCCTTAGTCTTTCCTTTTTTACTTTAATTATTTCTTCAATTTATAAATTATAATGCTCTTAACATTTTTAATACTATATCTTTTGAATTTTCAGCAGCTTCTACAACAAACTCATCATAAGTTACATCAGCACTTCCATCTGCTTTATCAGACATTGCTCTTATTATAACAAAAGGTATGTTGTTTAAATAACAAGCATGAGCTATAGCTCCACCTTCCATTTCTCCACAGTAAGCTTTAAAATCATTTTCTAATTCTTCTTTTAATTCTTTTGATGATATGAATATATCCCCAGTAGCAACTCTACCTTTAACTATTTTAAATCCTTTGTCTTTTACTTGATCTAAAGATGATTCATAAGCTGCATTTATAAGTATTTCATTAGCTTCAAATACTGAGTTTTCCATTTGAGGTATTTGTCCTTTAGCATATCCAAAAGCTGTCGCATCAACATCATATTGTATAGCTTCTGTTGATATTACTATATCATTTACATCTAAAGATGAATGTATAGCTCCAGCTACACCTGTATTAACTACAGCATCCACATTAAATTCACTTATTAATATTTGAGCACATAGCGCTGAATTTACTTTACCTATTCCACATTGTACTAAAACTATATCTTTTCCTTCTAGTTTTCCTTCATAAAATTTTAAACTAGCTTTTTGTACAGTTTTTTCTATATCCATTAAACTTCTTAAAGTGCTAACTTCAAGCTCCATTGCACCTATTATTCCTATTTTATTCATAATGCCTCCTACTATTTATATATCAATAATAAATTTTTATCATTAAAAAACCGCTCTAAAATTAGAACGGATATTTTAAAATTCAATATTTTAATAATATGTTTTATAAGTCAATTTGTCAAGAAGTTAAATCTATATAACTGAAACAAGTACTGCACCTTCAGATGTATAAACACCCATAGAAGGTCCAACTTCCATTATATGAACTTCTTTAAACTTATGATGATTTTCTAAAACTTCTTTAATTTTTAAAGCTTTTTCTGGACAGTTGGCATGTCCTATTGCAAGTTTTGTTTTACTTGTTTTATCCATATTATCTTTTATATAATCTATAACTTTATTAATAGAGTTTTTATCTCCTCTAGCCTTATCTATTGGCTTAACTAATCCATCTGTTATATGGATAATAGCTTTTAAGTTTAGAGCTCCTATTATTTTTCCTGCTATGGCATTAATTCTTCCACCTTTAATTGCATTTTCTAAAGTGTGTAAAGCTCCATAAAATACTAATTCATTTTTTAATTTTTCAATAGTATTTATTATTTCATCCATATCTTTATCTTCATTTATCATATCTGCAACTTTTGACACTAATAGTGCTTGACCTATTGAGCCAGTAGTTGAATCTATTATTTCTATTCTCTTTTTATTTCCGTATTCTTCTTCATACATATTTTTTGCAAGTACTGCACTATTATAGATTCCAGATAATTTACTTGTTAAACATAGTACTATAATATTGTCCTCCTCACAATCAAATGCATCTAAGAATTGATTAGGAGATGGACATGATGTTTTTGGTAACTCTTTATAATCTCTCATCATTTCATAAAATTGTGGTATAGTAATATCAGTTCTAGTTGAATAACTTTTATCATCAAATGAAACCATTACATCAACTATTTCAACTTTACCCTTTTCAATTATTTCTTGCGAAAGATCACAGCTACCATCTGTAATTAATTTTATATTTTTCATTCAAAATACCTCTCCTTAAACATTGTCATACTAGTCGGTCATTTGACCGATTCATTAATTCTATTCTACCTTTTGTGTAGTATTTTGTCAATATCAATAGAATGAAAATGTTTTTTGTAATTTGACAATAATTTTTGTGAACATTATAATAAAATGTATATAAGTATATTAGGAAGGATTAAACTATGAAATTAAATAGAGGAACAAAACAAAATCATAATATGAAAGAAAAGATTTTATTAGCTTCTATTGATTTAATGAGGAAAAATGGAATTAATAATACCTCTTTAGCTGATATAGCAAGGGAAGTTAATATAAGCAAAGGTACTTTATATTACCATTATTCATCTAAAGACGATATTATTTTTGATATAGCTGATAATCATTTAAACATAATTTCTAAAGCTTTATTAAATTGTATCAAACAAGTAAATTCTGATTTTACCACAGAAGAATTTGTATTAATAATATTAAAAAACATATCTGATATTGAAGGTACTGGTAGAATTCATATGTATTTATTATGTGAAGCTATAACAAGCAATGAAGCTTTAAAAGAAAGAATTGGTGTTAAGTATACTGAATGGAGAACTGCCTTAGAAAATCAGATGTCAGATATTATAAATGATAAATCTAATGCTAAAGCCGCTTCATTTTTACTAATGTCAATTGTTGATGGTTTAGTTGTTCAAGGTCTACTAAAAGCTGAAAAAATACCTTATTCTGAAATAGCTAGATTTTTAATAGATTATTCAAATAAAATAAAAACTACCTCAAAGTAAATTTCTTACTAAGAGGTAGTTTTTTTATAATTAAAATACTATTTTCTTATAACTTTTATTCCTGTGTCATGTCCATTTAAGTCAAATACTTCTAAAGTATTATCTTCTACTCTTTCTATAGATAATGCTAAAGTTTCATTTTTGATATATTCATCAAAGTTTGCTAAAGCAGTAGCTATTTCATCATCTGAACAGTATTTTATATCTATATTATCTAGTACTTCAAAGTTGCTAGATTTTCTTAATTGTTGTACTTTTGATATGAATTCTCTTGCATAACCTTCTTCTATTAACTCAGTAGTTAAGTGAGTATCAAGTATTACGAATATGTTGTTTTCCATACATACATCGAAACCTTCTTTAGAAGATATGTTTATTAATACATCATCTTTTCCAAATTCAAATTCTTCTCCAGCTAAATCAACAGTTACTTTTTCTCCAGCTTCTAATTTAGGTACTATTTCATTAGCACTTAATTTACCTAAAGCACCAGCGAACATTCCCATTTTTTTACCTAAAACTGGTCCTAAAACTTTGAAGTTAGGTTTTAAGCTGTAGTTCATATATTCACTTAAGTCTGAAGCAAATACAACTTCTTTAACATTAAGCTCTTCTTTTATTAAATCTACAACGTCATTTATTTTAGTTTCATATTTTCCATCAACTAATACTTTTTGGATTGGTTGACGAACTTTTATTTTACTTTCTTCTCTAGATGCTCTACCTAAAGTAACTAAAGCTTGAGTTATTTCCATTTTTTCTTCTAATTCTAAATCTATTAACTCTTCGTTAGCTCTTGGATAAGATGCTAAGTGTACTGATTCTTCATTAGTTAAATCTCTGTAGATTTCTTCTGATAAGTATGGAGCAAATGGAGCTATTAATCTACAAAGTTCTGTTAATAATTCGTAAGTAGTATTGTATACTGCTTTTTTATCTTCTGTTAATTCAGTAGCCCAGAATCTTCTTCTTGAACGTCTTATATACCAGTTAGATAAATCATCATTTATAAATGCTTGTATACTTCTTATAGTTTTATTAACTTCGAATATTTCTAAGTTTTCTTCAGTTTCTTTCTTTAAGTGGTTGAATCTTGATAATATCCATCTATCAAGTTGTGGTCTATCTTTGTATTCAACGAAGAACTCAGTTGGATCTACATTGTCAGTATTTGCGTATAAAGCAAAGAAGTTGTATACGTTTTTGATAGTTCCTATGAACTTACTTTGTATTTCTCTAAGTCCTGATTCATCGAATCTTATTGGAGTCCATGGTGGTGATACGTATAATAGGTACCATCTTAAAGCATCAGCTCCATATTTATCAAATAATTCAAATGGATCTACTGTATTACCTCTAGATTTACTCATTTTCTTACCATCTTTGTCAAGAACTAAGTCATTAACAAGTACATTTTTGTAAGGAGCTTTTCCTGTTACAAATGTAGATATTGCAAGTAATGAGTAGAACCATCCTCTAGTTTGATCTATACCTTCACAGATGTAATCTGCTGGGAATAATTGATCAAAGTTTTCTTTATTTTCAAATGGATAGTGATGTTGAGCAAATGGCATAGCACCACTGTCGAACCAACAGTCTATAACTTCTGTTACTCTTGTCATTGGTTTTCCACAACAATCACATTTTAAATGTATATCATCAACATAAGGTCTGTGAAGTTCAACAGTTTTTGGATCTACATTTTCTATAGCTTTTTGAGCTAATTCTTCTCTAGAACCTACTGACTGTTTATGACCACATTCACATCTCCATATATTAAGTGGAGTACCCCAGTATCTTGTTCTTGATACTGCCCAGTCATTTAAGTTTTCTAACCAGTTACCAAATCTTCCTTCACCAACGAATTTTGGATACCAGTTAACACCATTATTATTTTCTATTAATTTATCTTTTAATCTAGTCATTTCTATATACCAGCTTGGTTTTGCATAGTATACAAGTGGAGTTGAACATCTCCAGCAATGTGGATAATTATGCTCTACTTTCATTTTAGAGAATAATTTGTTTTCTTTAGCTAACCATTTTATTATTTCAACGTCTAAACCGTCTTCCATAACAAATTTACCTTCCCATGGAGTAGCAGTAAATTTACCACTTTCATCAACAGGTTGTAATACTGGTAAATTATATTTTCTTCCTAAGTTGTAGTCATCTTCACCGAAAGCTGGAGCAGTATGAACTATACCTGTACCATCTTCAGTAGTTACATAATCACCTAAAGTAATGTAGAATGCTTTTTCATCAGTTGTTACAAATGGCATTAATTGTTCGTATTCTACATATTCTAAATCTTTACCTTTCATAGTTTCAAGTACTTCATAAGTACCTTCACCTAAAACTTTGTTAGCTAAAGGTTTTGAAACATAGTATATTTCATCATCTTTTTTAACTTTTAAGTAGTCTACTTCTCCATTAACTGTTAAAGCAACATTTGAAGGTAAAGTCCAAGGAGTAGTTGTCCAAGCTAAGAAGTACTCATTTTCAGTACCTTTTCTCTTGAATTTAGCTATAACTGTATTAGTTTTAACTTCTTTATATCCTTGAGCAACCTCATGAGATGCAAGACCAGTACCACATCTTGGACAGTATGGTAGTATTTTATGTCCTTCGTATAAGTATCCTTCTTTATTGAATTTATCTAATATCCACCAAACTGATTCTATATAGTTATTATCTAATGTTATGTATGGATTATCTAAATCAACTTCATAAGCCATTCTTTCAGTCATGTTTCTCCATTTATTTTCATAAGTGAAAACTGACTCTCTACATTTTTGATTGAATTCAGCTATACCATACGCTTCTATTTGTTGTTTATTAGTTAAACCTAATTCTTTTTCAACTTGAAGTTCAACTGGTAAACCATGAGTATCCCATCCAGCTTTTCTTTTTACTTGATATCCACTCATTGTTTTATATCTACAAACCCAGTCTTTTAAAGTCCTAGCAACAACGTGGTGTATTCCTGGGTTACCATTTGCTGTTGGAGGTCCTTCGTAGAATACGAAGCTTGGATCATTTTGTCCTTTTTCTAATGTTCTGTCTAGTATATTTATTTGTTTCCAATATTCTGACACTTGACTCTCAGCATCTTTAACTGAAGAATCTACTAGTGGCTTAAATTTTGCCATGCTAAGTTCACCCTTTCTTAATTATTTATTAGTATAAAATCTAATTATTCCCAATTTTATTGACTTTAATGCCAATTTACATATTTATAATTTAGTTAGTATAATTTACAAAACAGGATAATATTTTAAGCATTAAAAAAACTCGTCCCCTAATAAAAGGGACGAGTTGAAATCGCGTTACCACCCTAATTCTATATATACTTTTAGTATATATAACACTCTATAGTTTAACGACACTAACCGGCACAGCTTAATTGATTTAAATCTTTCAGCCTGCAGCTCAAGAGTGATTTTCAACTTTTTTAATTTATTGGTTCTCAGCTTGTCCAACTCTCTGTAAAATATCCAAAAGTCTACTGTCTCTATCATTGCTTTTTAAATATGTAATTATATTCTTAAAGTATACAATAACTTATCTTTTCAGTCAATATAATTATTTATTAAACAAAATTTTATTATTCCATAGCTGATGCAGCTTCATTTTCTGCTAATAAGTAGCTTCTATCATTTGATAACTCAGCAGTTCCAAATGGTTCTTTGCAGTGTTCATCAACATCATAGAATATTTCATCTAAATTAGTTATTTCATCTTCTATTAAAGATTTGAATCTATTTCTAAATACTTTAAATTCTTTAACTAAAGCATCATATTCTTTCCTTAATGCAACTATTCTTTCATTACAATCTTCTATAATTTGCTTTGATTTTAATTCAGCTTCTTCAACAATTATTCTTGCTTTTTTATTTGCAGCTGTACAAGTATCTTCAGCTGCAGTTTGAGCAGTTATTAACGTTGCATTTAATGTATCTTCTATACTTTTATATCTACTTACTTGTTCTTGATATAATTTTAATTTTTCTTTTAAATCTAAATTTTCTCTATATAAATTTTCGAAATCTTCTTTAACTAAATCTAAAAATTCGTCTACCTCTTCTTCGTGGTATCCTCTAAACCCCTTTTTAAATTCTTTATTTTCTATGTCCATTGGAGTAATCATATATTTACCTCCTACAGTAATATTTTTCCTTGAACTTTTATTTTACCTTTTTTAGTCAAATCACCTATATTAGTTATTTGTGATCTTCCTTTTCCCCTCACAGAGATTAAGCAACCAGGTTTTATTTCTTTTGAGCAAGATGTAATTTTTTCATAGTCCAATTGAACTTTTTCACTGTTAATTAATTTTGCACTCTCTTGTCTAGATATGTTATATAATCCACTTATTATGCAGTCTATTCTACTAGATGATGCTGTAAAATATATTTCTTTATATTTAGGTGGATTATATATAATATCTTCTCTAGAGATTTCTTTTAATTTTATATTGTTTTTAGCCACTTTTTCCAAATTCATCAGAATAAAATCACATATATCATGGCTTACAATTACCTGACAAAAGTTTTCATGTATAATTATATCTCCAATTTTTTCTCTTTTTATACCTAAGCTTAATAAAGAACCTAAATAATCTTTATGACTAATGGATTTGAATTTGAAATTCCCTTCGATTTGTATAAATCTTAGAGTTTCATTTATATCTTCATAATCCATATAAAAAGGATATATAAATACTATTTTTCTTTCACTTTCATCATATCCACCATCAACTGTGTATTTTAAGTCATCATTGGAATTTAAAATACCTTTAGCATTTTCTACTTCAAATGGATTTAAAAAATCACTATATCTTACATCATAATTTTTCAAACAGCCATTTGCCTTATCAATTATTTTAAACATCTTATTTTTTAAGTCTATATCTTTAATGTGTGATGTTAGTTTTACTTTATCCATTTTATTACCAAACCAAACTAATAATTAATCTTTGTACCATTGATATTACAAAAAAAGCTATAATTGGTGAAAAATCTATTGGTATATCTATATATCTAAATAAAACTTCTCTAATTGGACCCACTAAAGGCTCTGTGAACATACTTAATATTTCATAGGCTTTTGAATATCTAGCACCTGGAAACCAAGACATTAGACATTGTATTATAATAAGCCATGTTAATACGTTTAAAAGTTTAATAAGTAATACGGCTATCATTTGCATGGTATTTCTCCTTTATTAATTATTTTTGCCATGGAAAAAATGCTTTACTTTCTAGTTCTTTTTTAATATTTGCATCTATATCTACATTATTTGGTGCTAATATAAATATTGATTTAGAAACTTTTTGCATGCTTCCATCTAATATATATACTGCTCCACTCATAAAGTAGTATATAGATTTTTTAACTTCTGGTTCTTCTTCTATACTTTCTAAATTAACTATTACAGCTCTTCTTTGTCTTAAATGATCAGCTATTATAGTTACATCGTCATATTTTTTAGGCTCAGCTATAACTACTTTCATTTGATTATTAGTATGCATAGTAACTACATTGCTTTTTTTTGAAATTGGCTGAGCTTTTATATCAGCTTTAACTTCCTCATGCTCTTCTTCTTGAACCTCTTCATTTTCAATATCTTCTTCGTACTCTTCTTCAACTGACATCCAGTCCTTAAATTTTTTTATAAATCCTTCACTCATTTTATATTCCTCCCTGTATTTTCTATTTACTATAATTTCTTTCACCGAATATGGAAGTACCTACTCTAATGATAGTAGCTCCTTCCTCTATTGCTATTTTATAATCATGACTCATACCCATAGATAAAGTATCCATTTCTACATTAGGTAGATTTAGCTCTTTTATTTCTAAAGATAAGTCCTTTAAACCTTTAAATACTTTTCTTATCTCTTTTTCATTATCTATAAATGGAGCCATAGTCATTAAACCTTTAATATGTATATTCTTATAATTACTAGATACTTGCTTTACAAAGTCTATTACTTTTTCTTCTTCTAATCCATGTTTACTTTCTTCTTTTGATATATTAACTTGAACTAAACAGTTTATAACTTTGTCTATTTTTTCAGCTCTTTTTTGAATTTCTTCACATAAAGCTATTCTATCTAAGGAATGAATCATATAAGCTTTATCAATAATATACTTAACTTTATTTGTTTGTAGAGTCCCAATTAAGTGATATCTTACTTTATCGCCTATAACTTCATACTTTCTAGCTAGCTCCTGAGGTTTATTTTCTCCTATATCTGTTACTCCTGCATCTATAGCTTCTAAAACCTTATCCACATCTACAGTTTTAGTAACTGCCATTAAATTCACTTCTTCTTGTCTATTTGATTCTTCTTTTATTTTTTGTATATTTTGTTTAATAGACATTATATTATCTTTAATTGACATAATTACCACCTTCTCATATGTTATACTAATTAGTTTTTGCAATTCTTTTATTAATAAAATTAGGTTTTAATATAATTCTATCGTGCAATTTTACAGTATCTACTCCACTATTTTTATTACTTCTGAAATCTACATATATATAGTCATTATCTTCAAAAGAAATTCCTTTAAGTTCTACAAACTCTGGTCTATCATTTTCTTCATTTATAACATATACACCTTTTTTATTATGGTTCTTTACTATGGATTCTTTTGGTATTCTTATTGCTTCCATTTGCCTATATATTATATCAAATTCTTCCTGTCTTGTATCATAAATTCCAATATTTTGTTGAGTAATTTTTACTACTGTAATAAAATAATCATTTTTTTTGTATTTTGTATATATTTCACCATTTATTAACACTTTCTTATTTTCAATTTTAACATTATCACCTTGATTAAACAACTTATTATCTTCACTTACAAAGGCTATATATATCTGATTATCATTTATTACTCTAGCAATAACATCTCCTGGTTTAATCTTTGTGTTATTATTTTTCGTAGATATATAATTATTAGTAGACTTTTCTATATCCTCTTTAGTTAAGTTAGATAAACTATCACTATTGTATTTATCTTCATTATTATCATATTTATAAGATATAACTCCAGATATATTGGAATAGTAGTTGGTAGTATTATTTTTTATTTTTTCTTCCAATATTTTAAGTTGTTCTTTTTTAACAGATAATATGCCTGATTGTAATGAATTCTTATCTTTTTGTATGTTTTTAATTTCTTCTTTTAAATTGTATACCTGTTTATTAATACTCTCATCTATATACTTGCTATGTATAGTAGCTACTCTTTGTAATTTTTGTACTTTTTCATTTTCGTCTGCTAATACAAATAATGTTCCACTAGTATCACTTTTTATTAAATATTCATCTCTTATTACTATAGCTTTGACTTTTATTTTCATTGTATAATCATGATTTTTCAATGTTAATACGGGTGTTTTCAAACCAATAAAAAAAATTAAGCCTCTAAATAATATGTAGATAAGTACACCTAAAATAAAAATCCTTGAGTATTTTATTTTCTTCAATGGACTCACCTCAGTATTTAAATAATTTATTTTAAAAGTATGCTTAGTTATATAATTTCTTTAAAATTTATTTAAACCCTTCATAGATTAATAATAGTTTTATCAATTTAATTTTTAACACAATACATACTTTATTATCTTTAAGATTAAAATAAAAAATAAAATACTAAATTTAGGAGGAAATAAAGTGTCTAATAAAAAGTTATATTGCAGTGCAACTAATTGCGCTCATAATTATAATAATGATTGTCGTGCTGGCTCAATACATATAAGAGGTAATTCAGCAGTAAAAACTTCAGAAACAACTTGTTCAACATATTTCGCAGATAGCGTTGGATTTTTTACAAGTGCCATAGAAGTAGGTGGTGATACTGATCCCGAAAATATAATATGCGAGGCTTACAATTGTGTATATAATAAAGACTTAGGTTGTACTGCCTCTAATGTTAATATAAATTCTCATTTTTCCTCTTGTGAAACCTTTAAATGTAAATAATCACTACAAAAAAAGAGAGATTTTCATCTCTCTTTCTTATATATAAAAATAAAATTATTTTATAACGTCTACTCCCATGTATGGTCTTAATACTTCTGGAACTACTACAGAACCATCTGCTTGTTGGTAGTTTTCAAGTATAGCAGCAACTGTTCTACCTACAGCAAGACCTGAACCATTTAATGTATGACAGTATTCAGCTTTAGAGTTTTTATCTCTTCTGAATCTTATTCCCGCTCTTCTAGCTTGGAAATCTTCAAAGTTTGAGCAAGAAGATATTTCAACATATCTATTATAAGAAGGCATCCATACTTCTAAGTCATATTTAAATGCAGCAGTAAATCCTAAATCTCCTGTACATATTTTAACAACTCTGTATGGTAATCCTAACATTTGTAACATTGTTTCAGCATCATTTGTTAATTTTTCTAACTCTTCATAAGATTCTTCTGGTTTAACAAATTTAACTAATTCAACTTTATTAAATTGATGTTGTCTAACTAAACCTCTTGTATCTCTTCCTGCAGAACCAGCTTCTGATCTGAAGCAAGGAGTATAAGCACAGTATTTTATTGGTAATTGATCAGCACTTACTATTTCATCTCTATGTATATTAGTTACAGGTACTTCAGCAGTTGGTACTAAGAAGTAATCTAATCCTTCTAATTTGAACATATCTTCTGCGAATTTTGGAAGTTGACCTGTTCCTACGAAACTATCTCTATTTGCCATAAATGGTGGTAAAACTTCTGTATATCCATGTTTTTCAGTATGTGTATTTAAGAAGAAGTTTACTAAAGATCTTTCTAATCTTGCACCTTTATCTTTGTATAAAGTAAATCTTGAACCAGTTATTTTAGCTCCTGTTTCAAAATCTAATATTCCAAGATCAGTTCCTATATCCCAGTGAGCTTTAAAGTCGAAATCGAATTTTCTTGGTTCTCCCCATTTTCTTATTTCTACGTTATCTTCATCAGTATCACCTTGTGGAACGTTTGCATTAGGAACGTTTGGTATTCTAAGTAATCTATATTGTAGCTCATCTTGAACTTTTTTAACTTTTTCATCTAAGCCTTTTATTTTATCAGAAAGCTCTTTTAATTTAACTTTTTCTGCTTCAGCTTCTTCTTTTTTCCCTTCTTTCATTAATTGAGGTATCTTCTTTTGTTCAATATTCATTTCACTTTTTAATGCCTCAACTTCTTTTAATAATTCTCTTCTTTGGTCATCTAGTTCTACTACAGCATCAAGGTCGAATTCTTTTTCACCTCTTCTGTCCATAGCTTTTTTAATATCTTCTAGATTTTCTCTTATCCTTTTGATATCTAACATTTTATTTCCTCCTATATTTTATCTACCAATTAAGTTATATATATTCCCTATGAAATATAAAAACATAAAATATAATTAGTACATTTTAACTATATTTTAAGCATTATAAATTATCTTGTCAAATAATTTAATATTATAAGATGAATTTCAATATTATTACTCTACCATATATAAGATTATAACCAATAATATTGAAAATTTCACATATTATAGAAAATTTTTTTAAACTTTATGTTAAAAGTTAAAAAAGCGATTCCTTATAAATAAAGAATCGCCTTTATATTTAATAATTTATATATAAATAATACTACTCAACTTTTCCAGCATTTAGATTTTCCCAGAAATCTGCACCTTTTATTCCCAATGGTACTGGGTCGAATGTAATTTCCTCACTAGTCTTACCAGCTTTCAATTGACTTTCATAATCTTTAAAGCACTTCATAGCTATATTAGATAAAGCAAGTATTGCTATTATGTTTAACCATGCCATTAGACCAACACCTATATCACCCATTGCCCAGGCAAGATCTGATGTTTTAACTGCACCATAGAAAGTCATTATAAGTAATACAACTTTTAATACATGAGTTGCCATAACGTTACCTTTTCCTGTTAATCTCTTAATTATATAATTAACATTAACTTCTGCTATATAATAGTAAGCCATTAATGTTGTGAATGCAAAGAAGAATAAGGCTATAGCAACGAAAGCTGCACCAAATCCATTTATTAATGTATTAACTGCACCTTGAGTATAAGCAGGACCTATTTGATCAACTGTATATGCTGGACCAGCATTGTATAAAACAGTTCTATCTGCATTAAAAGTAGTATAGTTGTCAGTCATTAATATCATAAATCCTGTAGCTGAACAAACAAATAATGTATCAACATAAACTGAAAATGCTTGAACAAAACCTTGTTTTGCAGGATGAGATACTTCAGCTGCTGAAGAAGCTTGTGGACCTGTACCTTGACCAGCTTCATTAGAGTAAACTCCACGTTTTACCCCCCAAGCTATAGTAGAACCAAGTATTCCACCGAATGTAGCCTCAGCACCAAATGCTGATTTAAATATCAATGCTAAAACATGAGGTAAGTATCCAATATTAACAATTATTATAATTACTGCCATTAATATATATGCTCCACCCATAAATGGAACTATAAATTCTGCAGCAGAACCTATTCTCTTTATTCCACCAAATATAACTACACCAACTAATATAACTAGTGCTATACCAGTTACTGTCACATTAACACCAAAGGCATTATTAACAGCTGCTGCTATTGAGTTTGATTGAACACCTGGAAGTAGTATACCTATAGATATAACAGTTACTATTGCAAATAACATACCGTACGCTTTAGCCCATCCTTTTTTACCAAATCCCTTTTCTATATAGTATGCTGGACCACCACAGTATTGACCATCATGCTTTTCTTTATATAATTGTCCTAATGTGGATTCTGCAAATGCTGAACCTGCTCCAAGGAAGGCTATTGCCCACATCCAAAACAGTGCCCCTGGACCTCCCCAAGCTATAGCTGTTGCAACACCTGCGATATTTCCAGTTCCTATACGACCTGCAAGAGCTGTACAGAAACCTTGGAAAGATGAAATACCTTCTTCAGATTTTTCACCTGCAAATAATAAATGAACCATTTCTTTAAGATTTCTTACTTGAGAGAATTTAGTTCTAAGAGAAAAATAAATCCCAGAGCCTAAGCATAAATAAACTAGCCAGTTACTCCAAACAACATTGTTAACTGCATTAACTATGTCACTCATAAAACCCCTCCTAATAAAAAATTTATTCCTAAAAAAATAATATACCTAAGAGTTAAAGATATATATTAAAGTATATTTTTTTAATTACATTCTTATAACTAAAATATAAAAACCATATATATCAATACTCTTATATAAAAAATTCTATATTTATTTCAAATGTCCTCTAATTATTTTCAATTTTCGAAAATTTTCATACTATTTTATAAATATAAAAAGACTAGATTTATTTTTTATTCCAATAAATCTAGTCTTTTATATTTTTAATTATTATTTTTATAAAATAATCTAATTATATACTTTATAGTAAAATAGTAATTATATTATTACTTCCTTCATTTATAATCTTTTGAAGAGTCTTTTGAATCTTGCATCTTATTTCCTCTGGCATAGTGTATAACTTACTTTGTAGTTGTTCTTTTACTAAATCATTCAATGATTTACCAAACATATTAGAGCTCCATATTTCTGCAGGATTTTGCTCAAATTCTTCAAGCAAATATTTAATCATTTCTTCTCCTTGATTTTGATTTCCTACTATTGGAGATACTTCTGTTGATATATCTGCTTTTATTATATGAAGAGAAGGCGCATTAGCTTTCAACTTGATTCCATATTGTTTACCTTGTTTAATAATTTCCGGTTCTTCTAAACTAAGTTCATCTAGTGATGGTGCTACAACTCCATATCCTAAAGTCTTAGCATCACATAGTGCACTTTCTATCTTATCGTACTCCATTTTAACTTTAGACAATTTTGTAATTAAGTTAAGCAATTGACAATCCCCTTCAATTTTAAATCCACTTTGCTCTTCTAATATTTCATAGAATAATTCCTGTTTAGTGCATAAATCCATGCTTATTACACCTTCTCCAAGACTTACATCATCAACTTCACATTCTTCTAAAAAAGGTAATTCATTAAAAGCATTTGCTATATAATCTATATCTCTAATTTTATCAATAGATGCTATTGATTGTTTTAAAGTATTAATAATATTAGTTTTAATCCAGTGATTATTATCAAGTCCTTCTACCCAATCAGGTAGATTAATTCTAATTTCAGCAAGTGGAAAATCATAAAGGACAGTCTCCATAACATCTTCAATATCATTTTCATTCATCTGCTCCACATCCATAGGTACTACAGGAACTTGATATTTTGCCTCCAAATCACTTCTTAAATATGATGTCTCTTCGCTATTAGGATATTTAGTATTTAATACTACTGCAAAAGGTTTTTTTAATGCTTTTAATTCTTTTATTACTCTTTCTTCCGGGATAACATAGCTACTTCTTTCTATTCCTGTAACAGAACCATCTGTAATAATTACTATTCCTATTGTAGAGTGATCTTTTATAACTTTTTTTGTTCCTATTTCTGCCGCTTTTTCGAAAGTCATAGCTTCCTTTGACCATGGTGTAGATACAAGTCTTTGCTTTCCATCTTCTTCATGACCTAAAGCACCATCAACTATGTATCCTACGCAGTCTACCATTCTGACTTTTAGAGATACAGTATCTTTAATTTTTATTTCAACACCATCAGCCGGTACAAATTTAGGCTCAACTGTCATTATGGTTCTTCCTGAACCACTTTGAGGTATCTCATCTTTCGTTCTTTCTCTTTTGAAGTCATTTTCTATATTAGGTAACACAAGGGTTTCCATAAATCTTCTAATAAAGGTTGATTTCCCTGTTCTAACAGGACCCACAACACCTATATATATGTCGCCTTGAGTTCTTTTAGCTATGTCTTCATATATATTATTCATAATAATTCCCTCCTGCATATAATTTCTTAGTTAATTATATTTCAGGAGGGAATTTTTTATTACATATATATTTTTACCTTATTTAATTAAGCTTATTATTTAAATAGTCCATTATTAACTACTTCTTCCATTTCGTGCTTTTTAGATCTTGTCATAAGTTCTAATACAGCTTCATTTGGATTAGCTCCTTGGTATAAAACAGAATATATAGCTTCTGTTATGGGCATATCAATATTTAATTCTCTAGATACTTTATATGCCACTTCTGTAGCTGTTATTCCTTCTACTACCATTTGAACTTCATCTAATGTCTCTTGTAGTGATTTACCTTGCCCCATAAGTATACCTGCTCTTCTATTTCTACTATGCATACTTGTACAAGTAACAATTAAATCGCCTATACCTGCAAGACCTGTAAAAGTATTTACATTTGCTCCCATTGCAACACCAAGTCTGCCTATTTCTGCTATTCCTCTTGTCATTAATGCTGCTTTAGTGTTATCTCCATAACCTAAACCATCACACATTCCAGCTCCAAAAGCTATAATATTTTTTAGAGCTCCACCAAGTTCTACACCTATTATATCAGGATTAGTATACACTCTAAGATGTGGACTCATAAAAATATCTTGTACTTTTTGTGCATATTCTATTTCTTCACAAGCTGCAACTAATGTTGTTGGCATAAATTTTGAAACTTCCTCAGCATGAGAAGGTCCTGAAAGTGCTACATAAGGATTGTTTGGTAATTCCTCTTTGACTACATCTGATAATCTAAGTCCAGTGCCTTTTTCCAAACCTTTTGCAACATCAACTAAAATTTGATTTTCTTTTATAAAAGGTTTAATTTGTTTACTTACACTTCTAACTGCTTGAGATGGCACAGCAAGCACTACTATCTCACTGTCTTTTATAACTTCTTCTAAGTCATTAGATACTATTAAATCATCGGGAAAAATAACACCTGGTAAGAATTTACTATTTTCTTTTGTATCATGTATTTCTTCCACCTGGTCAACATCCCTTGTCCACATAAAAACTTGATGATTATTTTTATGTAGACTTAAAGCAAGAGCGCTCCCCCAACTTCCAGCACCTATAACGCACATTTTTTGCATAATAAACACCACCTAATACTGTAATTAATTTTTCTTTTGTCCTAATTTTCTTTCAGTACCATTTAATAAACGTTTAATATTTTCTCTATGGGTTATGGCAACTGATATAGTTAAAAATAATGTTACTAAAACTCCTTTAGTATTATGATTTATCATCATAATTATAGGAGATAATCCAATTCCTAGTATAGATCCTAAAGATACATACTTAGTTATGGCTACTATAATTATAAAAAACCCTAAACACAATAGAGCAACTAAAGGATTCATTCCTAACATTGATCCTAAAGAAGTAGCTACTCCTTTACCTCCTTTAAATCCAAGGAATACTGGATAGTTGTGTCCTAAAACTACTGCTACTACTGCTAAATAAGCACAAGTTGTATCATCTAAATTAGCACCATAAGCAATAAATCTTGCTATTAAAACTGATATTAATCCTTTTAAGACATCCCCTATAAAAGTTAATGCTCCTGCTTTTTTACCTAATGTTCTAAGCACATTTGTAGAACCTGCATTACCAGAGCCTTGTGTTCTTATATCAACTCCAGCAAGTCTTTTAGCAACTATATATGAAGTTGATATATTTCCAAGAAGGTAGGCAGTTATAATTATAATTAAATAAATTAACATATTTACCCCCTAAAATATCTATCTTCTTTTATCTTTTTCTCTGTATTCAAATTGCATTGATGTTCCTTCAAATCCAAAGTTTTCTCTTATTTTATTTTCTAAATATCTTTGATAAGAGAAGTGAGTTAATTCTTTATTGTTTATATATAAAGTTATTTTTGGTGGTTTAACACCTGTTTGTGCACCATAGTAAATTTTAAGTCTCTTACCTTTATCTGATGGTGGTTGGTTAAGCATTACAGCTTCACCTATAACATCATTTAATTGAGATGTACTTACACGTTTAGAATGTTCTGCTGCTACTATATCAACTGTATCTAAAATTTTGCTCATTCTTTGATTAGTTTTTGCTGATACAAATAGTATTGGAGCATAGTTCATGAATGGGAACATATCTCTTATTTCATTTGTATAATTTCCAAGAGTTTTATTGTCTTTTTCTACTAAGTCCCATTTATTTATTACAAATATACATCCTTTACCTTCTTCGTGGGCAATACCTGCAACTTTTGTATCTTGTTCTGTTATACCTTCTGTAGCATCTATAACTATTAAAACTACATCTGCTCTAGATACTGCACTCATAGATCTAAGTACTGAGAATTTTTCAACTCTTTCATATACTTTACTTTTTCTTCTTATACCTGCTGTATCTATTAATAAATATTGTTGATCACCTTTTTCGAAGTATGTATCAACTGCATCTCTAGTAGTACCAGCTATTGGACTTACTATAACCCTGTCCTCACCTAATATTTTATTAAGTATTGAACTTTTACCTGCATTTGGTTTACCAGTTATTGCAACTCTTATTATATCTTCGTTATACTCTGTATTTAATCCTTCTGGGAAGTTTTCTACTATTTCATCTAATAAATCACCAAGTCCCATAGCATTAGCACTTGATATTGGATGAGGTTCCCCAAGTCCTAATTCATAGAAATCATATATATTATCTACTAAGTTCATATTATCTATTTTATTTACTGCTAATATAACTGGTTTATTAGTTTTTCTTAGCATTAATCCTACTTCTCTATCTGCAGAAGTTATTCCGCTTTTTCCATCAACAACAAATACTATAACATGAGCCATATCCATAGCAAGCATTGCTTGATTTCTCATTTGAGTTAATATTATATCGTCATTTTCAGGTTCAATACCACCTGTATCTATTAAAGTGAAGTATTTATTTAACCATTCTACCTCTGTAAATATTCTATCTCTAGTAACACCTGGTGTATCTTCTACTATAGATATTCTTTTTCCTGCTAATTTATTAAATAATGTAGATTTACCAACATTTGGTCTACCTACTACTGCAACTATGGGTCTATTATCCATATTAATTCTCCTTCCTATTTTGTCACTTTGTCTACCACGTCTATACCTTCATTTTGACATGGAACTACTTCAATATTTAATTTTTCTTCTAATTCTTTTAAAGTTATATTGTCTAAGAAAATTTCTTCATCAGCTTTCATCATAGACCTAGTTATATATAGTGTTTCACCTAAGTCTTTATCTTTTAGTTGATCAATTAAATCAGTTGCTGTTAAAAGTCCACTAACTGTTATCGTCTCACCAAAGAAATTATTTTTTATTCTATATACATTGATTTCAACGTTTTTAAACTTATCCATTATTTTTTCAGCCATATTGCACATAAACTCGTATGCTGATTTTCCTGTTGCTATAGATACTTTTTTAGATTTATTTAATCTTTCATCATTTATACTATCTAAATAATTAACTATTTCTGTTTCCATTTTAGTTATCATACCAACACCATCTTCAAATTGAACAAATCCTTCATACTCGTCATATTTTAATAATGGCCTTTTTGCAATAATATAAAACTCATCTGATAAAAATGCAAATCTAGTATTTAATTCTTTAAGATATTTTTCTTGAAGTTTATGAACTTGGTCAATAGTTTCTCCTGCGCTTTTTTCATCAAAAATCTCTAATTTGGCAAGATTATCTCTATATCTAGTAATACCTACTGGAACTATTGCTGCACTATGAACATAAGGGCGAAGGCTAGCTAAATCTTCTAGCGTTCTTTCTAATTCTTCTTTATCATTATATCCAGGACATAATACTATTTGGGCATTCATTTCTATACCTGCATCTGCTAATCTTCTCATTGTGTCCATTAATTTGCCTGCAAATTTGTTATTTATCATTTTTCTTCTCAGCTCAGGATTAGTAGTATGTACAGATATATTTATAGGGCTAATTCTATATCTTATTATATTATTTATATCATCTTCACTCATATTTGTAAGAGTAACAAAGTTACCTTGTAAAAAAGATAGTCTTGAATCATCATCTTTAAAATAAAGAGTTTCTCTCATTCCTTGAGGAAGTTGGTCTATAAAGCAAAATACACATTTATTTCTACAGCTTTTTGCTTTATCTATTATAGGATTAGTAAACTCTATTCCTAACTCTTCATCATAATCTTTTTCAATTTCATACAGATAAACTCTACCATTTTGTTTTTGAATTTCTAATTCAATATATTCATCACTAATTAAAAACTTATACTGTATTATATCTTCTACTCTTTCTCCATTTATAGATAGAAGTATATCTCCTACTTCTATTCCAATTTCATCAGCTATGCTATCTTTATAAACTTTACTGATTAAATTATTTATGTTTTTTACATTAACTTCCATGCTATATTTTCACCACTTTTCCTATATGTATTATCTAATTATAGATGTAAATACATCATCTTATCATACATGATTTAAAAAAATTAGTCAACTTGTATCTATATTAATATGCAAAAGGTACCTACCCTAGGTACCTTAATGTTTTACAACTATAAGAATTTCATCAGAAATTTGGTGTACTATTCCGTCCACACATTTTGCCATTAACATCGCTTTATTTTGCAAATCATCATCATTATTGGCATAGAAAATAGGACAACCTCCTGATGTATTCATATTCTTATCTGTCGTTATAACTGCCAACGTATATGAATTAATACCCACGTCTTTTCCCATTTACTCATTTTCCTTTCCTATTATACTTAAATTTTTAAGGGATAAATTTTTCCCCCTTGCACTAGCAAGTATTGGACATGATTTTACAGCTTCTATTACCTTTTTTTCATCCTTTTCCATAGGTATAAATGCTAGAAGTATTGATTGTGTGTTTGGATCCTTCCTTGGTATAGGAGTAAAAACAGGCTCATTACTTTCTCTAAGTACTCCTAACCTTGAATAAAGATTATAGCAAATTGCTTGTCTTTGACCTTGATTATTTAAAATCGATGCATTTATATAACTATTATTTTTAGGTCTTATTTCAATACCAATACCTTCTTTTAAATATCTTTCTCTATCTTTTTTAAGACCAATATTAGTGATACCTTGTAAACTTCCTACTTTTAATATACTTTCATTGACAAAACTAATATCTACTATAGATACCTCTGCTATGTCACCTATACTTTGTCTTGATAGGGATTTTTTTAGAATATAAGCAATAACAAGTCCTACTATTGTACTTATAATTAATGCTAGGTTTTCATCTACATTAAATTCTCCATCTAGTACATAAAAAACTGATACTGTTAAAAATGAAGTAACTATACACATATAATTTCTAACCTCATATGTTCTTGCAATCTCTTCTATAAAAGAGTTTCCTCTTGGAACTAGTTGAGTTCCTTCTAGACTTTGTAGAGTATCCCTTCTATTATTTCTAACTTGTCTGAATTGTTCTGCTGCTAAAGACAAAAATGTTATAGATGTATAAGATCTATTAACTAGTGCTGGTATTAGTAATGCACCTAATGATGATGCAACAAAAGCAAGTACCATTTGAGATACAAGTATATCAGGTTGCGATGGATACTGTTTTTGGTCTAAGTTTAGCATTATTAGTCTAGACATTATTCCAATTATTATTGCTACAAAAAATATTTTGTCCATTTACTCACCTCTTTTATATATTTTATTTAAGAAATAATGGTTTTTTCTTATATGCACTTTGCTTTCCTTTTGATGTATCTAAAATCGGTGTACTAGATGCTACTTTCATAAATGTAACTTCATCCTTTACTAAAGGTATCATTATAATTACTACGGATTTTTTATCTAAATCTGTTTTTGCCATAGGCATAAGATCCTGTTCATCCACATCTTTGTCAAATCCAACATGTATGTAAATATTATGCATTATAGCTCTTTGCTGACCTATGTCATTTATAATACCAAAACAAGACATATCATTTGGTATTATCTCTATTGCGAGAGCTTTTTCCATATACTTCTTTCTACTTTCTTTAAGCCCTATATTAGTCATAACTATATCATTTACTTTTAATAAAGGTCCTTCAAAGCTTATTTTTGCCATATGTATATCTGCAACATCCCCTATGCTCTGTCTTCTAAGCATTCGTCTAAATATAAGTGCTACTATAGCCCCACCTATTGCAGCAAAGATAATACAAACTAATGTGTCAACTTTATATCTTCTTGCTATAACTATATAAACAATTGATGCCACTAAAGCAGAAAATAAACTTACATAACTCCTTACTTCATATGTAGTAGCAATTTCATCTATATAAGGCTCACCCTTGCTAACTATTTCATCTTCATCAATATTTTCTAATGTTATTTTTTCTTGTTGAGATAATCCTTGAAATTGTTGAATACCTACAGCTAAAAAAGTTAGTGCTGAAAACTCTTTATCTATTAATGCTGGTAAAGCTATAGCTCCTAAAGACGATGCCAACGCTGCTATTATAATCTGTTCTATATAATCTTGAGGCCTAGTTGGATATTGTTTATCCTCTATCCTTAATACAAAAAATCTACATATTGTACCTATTATCATAGCTGTGATAAAAGCATGTCTAAATAGAGCATCATTTATTAAGCTGTCCTTCATATTATCAGTACCTCCTATAATTCATTGCACTTTTCATCAAAATGAATATAAACTTATAATTTTAGTTTGTGCAAAAAATAAAAAAAATTTCCTAAATAATCTAGGAAATTTTTTTAGGAATAGTAACAATAAATTTACTACCAATATTAAGTTCGCTCTCAACAGTAATACTCCCCTTGAGTGAGTTTACTATATGTTTAGTTATAGCAAGACCTAATCCTGTACCTCCTACAGCTCTACTTCTTGCTTTATCTACTCTATAAAATCTTTGGAATATTTTATTTTGATCTTCTTTTGGAATACCCACTCCATTATCTATAACTTCTATTATGACTTCATTATTTTCTGTAAATTGATTTACCATTACTTTTCCGCCTTCTGGAGTATATTTAATAGCATTATCTATTAAATTTAACAATAGTTGTTTTATATAGTCTCCATAGGCCTCAACTACTACTTTAGTATCTTGAAAATTATAAGATAAATCTATATTCTTAGAAATGGCTATATAGTTTATCATTTGATATACTTCTTTAAGTACATCATAGATAAACACTTTCTCAGTTACTAAATTATTATTACTTTCTATAGATGAAAGTAATAGTATATCTTCAATTAGTCTTTTTAGTCTATCTGATTCTTTTTGAATTATAGCTAAAAATCTATTTCTTTTTTCAACTTCTAAATTTTCATTCATTATTAATGTTTCAATAAATCCATTAATAGATGTCAACGGTGTTTTTAATTCATGACTAACATTAGCCACAAAATCTCTACGCATATTTTCAAGTTTTACAATTTCAGTTATATTTTCAATATTAATTATAGAACCTATAATAGCATTTTTAGAATTTTGTAAATATACTGGGTCAATTTTCAGCTTATAAACAGTTTCATCTTCTAAAGTTAAGTTGTAAGAGTGATTTCCCTTATCTCCTATATATTTTTCAATTTCTTTTAGAATTTCTTCTACATTTATTACTTGTTTTATATGTTTACCTTCTTCTTTTCCAGGACATTTACTTTTTATCATCTTACGAGCTTCATCATTGATTAATATAATATTATCATTTATATCAATTACTAATATACCATGAGAAATACTTTTTAATACAGAAGTTAATTGAAGGTGTTTATACTCCACTTCTTCAATAGTATTTTCCATAGTTTCCATCATAAAGTTAAAGTTCTTTGTAAGTTCTCCTAATTCTCCTTTAGCAGAAATATGTAATCTTGAATGAAATTCTTTATTACTAACTTTTTTAGAAATTTTTATAAAATCTTTAAGAAATCTTCTCAAAGTTATTGTATATCTATATAGCAATATTGCCACACTACAAGCTAGTAGCATAATAAAAAAGTAAGCACTACCAATAGGTTCTACCTCCATATATACTTCTCCATTTCTTACTCTATTTTATACCCTATTCCTCTAATTGTTTCTATGTACTTTTCATCACTATTAGGGTCTTCTATTTTCTTTCTCAAGTATCTAATATGAACATCTACAGTTCTAGTTTCACCATAAAATTCATATCCCCATATTTTATCTAGTAAGAAGTTTCTAGATAATACTTTACCCTTATTTTGAAGCAATATTTTTAATAAATCGAACTCTTTAAGAGTTAAATCTAGTTTTTCTCCATTTTTAGTCACTTCATGTTTAATTAAATCCAGCGTTATGTCTTTTACTGTTAATATTTCTTCTTCTTTAGTTGAATTCATATTATATCTTCTTAAAACAGAACTTATTCTAGCTAATAGTTCTTTTATACTAAAAGGTTTTGTTATATAATCATCTGCTCCACCAACTAAGCCTTCAACTTTATCACTTTCCATATTTTTAGCTGTAAGCATAATTACTGGTATGTTTTTAAGATCCTTATCTTCTCTTATCTTTTTTAATACTTCTATACCACTTATATTGGGTAACATCCAATCAAGTAATATCAAGTCTGGTTTGATTTCTTTAGCTTTTAAAAATCCATCAAAACCATTATAGGAATATTCTACTATATAATCTAAAGTTTCTAAATTAAATTGTAAAAGCTCTACTATATATTCCTCATCATCAATTATAAGAATCTTAGTACTCATTATTGATCCTCCCTATATAATTTGAATCATAGTTCCTATCCTCTTAGATGTTTTGTTATGCTTTCTATAAGAATAGAATTTGTCATGATTACAATTAGTACAAATATTAAGATTTATTATATTTTCTTCTTTAACTTTACAATCTTTTAATGTAAGTTCATTGATTTTCCATAAATCTAAATAATATTTATCTTCTTTTATTATATCGAATTTTCCTGCATGGTTTGCTAAATTTGTGTTAAATTTTTCAACTAGTTCTTTTGATACTTCATAACAACAAGGTCCTATAGATGGTCCTATTACACATATTAAATCTTGAGGATTAGTATTATAATTTTTAACCATTTCTTCTATAGTATTTTTACTAATTTGATCATAAGTACCTCTCCATCCAGCATGAGCCACTCCTATAGCCTTATTTTTTGGATCTATAATAACTACAGGAACACAGTCTGCTGTTAATATTAATAATGGTACTTCTTTCACATTAGTAATTAATGCATCTCCATCTATTCTTTGGCCAATATTATGTTCATCTATTTTATTAACAATACTAGAGTGAATTTGAGAATTTCTAGTTAAATTTGCTAAGTTAAATTCTTCCTTGCTAAATGTTCTCATTAAATCTTCTTCATTTTTAGCATCTATATTAGTTGTAGTTATTACTAAGTTTACAAAGTCTAATTCATTTTTTATTCTATCTACCGTTATATAATTTTCCATTTTACTTATCCTTTTCCATTAAAATAGTTTTTAGTTCATTTACAAAAGTATTTATGTCTTTAAATTGTCTATATACTGAAGCAAATCTAACATAAGATACTTCATCTATATCTTTTAATTTATCCATGATCATTTCACCGATTATTCTTGTTTCTATTTCATCCAAATAATTTTTATTTATTTCATTTTCTATGTAAGATATGACACTTTCAATTTGGTCAATTGATACTGGCCTTTTTTCGCATGATTTTATTAAGCCATTTTTTATTTTTTCTCTATCAAAATATTCTCTTGTATTGTCTTTTTTTATAACCATTACAGGTGTAGTTTCAATAGTTTCGTAAGTTGTGTATCTTTTTTTACAAGATTCACATTCTCTTCTTCTTCTAATAGAGTTACTATCTGTATGTCTTGAATCTACAACTTTAGATTCCTTATAATTACAATATGGACATTGCATATTCTTCCTCCTTTGTTATGTTTATATCTATATTTTTATATCATCAATGTCTATTCTTTTTTCTGAGCCTATATTAACTATTATAGTATCACACCCTATTTTTAATATATCATTCCAAAATATCACATCCATATCCATTCCTCTTGAAAAAAATCCTCCACTACCTTCTCCTGTAGTTGAAAAAGATATTACTTTACCTTCATTTACATCTATATCTATATCTGTAATAAAACCCATTTTCTTACCATTTTTCACATTGATTATTTCTTTATCCATTATATCAGATACTCTTATCATATAACATCCTCCTTAAAAATACAAAAAAAATATATTCTTTCTTTAATATTTCTATGCAAAAAAATCCTCAGTATTCTTGTACTAAGGATTTATTATAAATATAGTTATACTTTATATATACTTTCTCATATTTTTTAAAGCATTTTTTTCAATTCTTGAAACTTGTGCTTGTGATATTCCTATTTCATCTGCTACTTCTATTTGTGTACGACCTTTATAAAATCTTAAATCTAACACAAGTTTTTCTCTATTATTAAGTTTTTTTATTGCCTCCTTCAGAGCTATTTCTTGAAGCCAATGTTCATCTGTATATTTTTTATCTTGAACTTGATCCATTACAAATATGGCGTCACCATTATCTTGATATACTGGATCAAATAAAGAAATTGGATCTTGTATTGCATCTAATGCCATAACCACAGACTCTACTTCTAAATCTAATTCCTTTGCTATTTCTGAAACTGTTGGTTCCTTTGAATTATTTGTAATTAATTTTTCTCTTACTTGAAGAGCTTTATAAGCAATGTCTTTTAATGATCTACTTACTCTAATAGGATTATTATCTCTTAAATATCTTCTTATCTCTCCTATTATCATTGGAACTGCATAAGTTGAAAACCTAACATTTTGGCTTAAATCAAAATTATCTATAGCTTTTATAAGACCAATACAACCAATTTGAAATAAGTCGTCAATATTTTCTCCTCTATTGTTAAATTTCTGAATGATGCTTAGAACTAATCTTAAATTTCCCCTAACAAACTGCTGTCTAGCGTCTTCATCACCTGCCTTAATTTTAACTAGAAGATCCATCATTTGATTATTTTTAAGAACTGGCAGTTCTGATGTATTAACACCACAGATTTCAACCTTATTAATTTGCATAAGTTTCAGTCCTCTCTTAAAAGATTCTTTATATGAAATTATTTACATATCATATATTTTTATACTTTTATCGAGATTTTATTTACTTAAACAAATTTTTTCATTTCCTTTTTTAACCTACTAATAATTTTCTTTTCCAATCTAGAAATATAAGATTGAGATATACCAAGGATATTAGCTACTTCTTTCTGTGTTTTTTCATTTCCTCTTGTTGTTAAACCAAACCTTAATTCCATAATTTGTTTTTCCCTATCAGATAATTTATCCAACGCCATAAATAATAAGTTCTTATCTATCTCTTCTTCAATAATTTTATATATTTCATCATTTTCAGTTCCAAGTACATCAGATAAGAGCAACTCATTTCCATCTAAGTCAGTATTTAAAGGCTCATCAAAAGATACTTCTGCTTTTTTCTTATTATTTTTTCTAAGATACATTAGTATTTCATTTTCTATACATCTAGATGCATAAGTTGCTAATTTTATATTTTTATTGGATTTGAATGTATTAACAGCTTTTATTAGTCCAATTGTTCCAATAGAAATTAAATCCTCCACATCTATACCTGTATTTTCAAATTTTCTAGAAATATATACTACTAATCTTAAATTCCTCTCTATTAAAATTGTTTTTACACTATCGTCCTTTTCCAATCTATCAATCAATAATTTTTCCTCGTCTGGTTTTAAAGGTGGAGGTAGTATATTTACACCACCCATATAGTACATGCCATTCGGTTTAATTAAACCTAATTTAGATCCTATATTTACTACCCAAGAGTTTATCTTCCATTTCATTTTAATTAATGTTAATTTCAATTATAACCCTCCCCATTTTAAGATTAAGAAAATATACTTGGGTTTAATATTGCATTATAATTGTCGTCCTTAAAATTAGATATACCAAGTACAATATTTCCTATCTTTTTATTATCAATTTGTAAATAATCGGCTTTAAATCCCAGTATCATACTAGTTTTATTACTAGTAGCATGATTATAAGGAATTAACCTTACCCTTGATGATATATCTTCATTTAAATCATTTATGATTTCCTCTGCAAGGAGTACGTCAACATATTCATAATTATAATTTGCAGGTAAATACTTTTTTAATAAAGTGGAATTTACCATTACCACATCACTTTTACTTAAAGGATCTTTTAGCAAATTACCACTATCTAAAAGTGCTGTACATTTTAAATCTTCACCTAAAAAATTTATTGTAATTTCTTTAGTATATTCTTTAATATGATTAATCAATGTAATATCTGAATATATTTTCTTCAATAATTGAGCACTTGCATAAGCACAAATTATTAAAAATGAAATTTTTAAGTGATTTATACCTGTAAAATAAATTACAAAATATGTACTTCCACATATAAAAAAGTTTACTAAAAAAAAAGTTGTAAGTATCCTTATAAACTCCTTCCTATCTGTATAAGTAAATGATATTAATCCTATAATTACAATGAAAATTCCTTTTGAGAGTAATGTATACAAAAAATAAAACCTTGGAAATAAATAAAGTACAGAATATATAGTTCCAACTAAGGCCCCAATTATTTTTCTTTTATAAGAAGTTGTATTTTTTGTAAGTATAGAAGTACAACTTATAATAATATAATTTATTAATAGGTTTTCAATAATGTAAAGGTCTACATACATTAATTACTCCCCCTTTTTATGCTTATATTATAAGTCAGCAATAAAAAATAATATGTCATTTTTAAGAGTCGAAATCCAATTACTTTAATATAAGAAAACACAAAAAAAGGAAAAATTCTTCTTTTTCCTTTTTGAAATAATATTTTATATCTTTTTAATTGGTATAAAAAAACATATAATGTTCACAATTTGTTATAATTAATAATCTTCTTTATATTTATTAATATGATGAACTTATAAACAATATAACAAAAAAATAAGAAGCTTCAGCTTCTTATTTATCTATGTAATATTAATTATCTTCTATTTCTTCTTAAGAAAACAGGAATCGGTGGTAAATCATCATCTATATCATGAGTAGATTTTTTAGGTTCCACTTTTTCTTCTACTTTTACTTTTTCTTCTTTAGTTACAGCAACTTCTGGTTCTGCTACTTTCTTACTAACTATATCTGAAGGTCTATTAGTTCCTCTATTTCTAAATGACTCTTCAAATCCTTGAGATTGATTAGTTTCAAATCCTGTAGCTATTACAGTTATTGTAATATCTTCTCCTAAATCTTCTCTAATAGAAGTACCGAATATTATATTTGCTTCTGGATCACATGATTCTGTAACTAAACTTGATGCCGCATTAGCTTCGAATAATGTTAAGTTTGCTCCACCAGCAACATTAAGTAACACTCCCTTAGCTCCTTTTATAGAAGTTTCAAGAAGTGGCGATTGAATAGCTTCTTTAGCAGCTTCTATTGCTCTGTTTTCTCCACTAGCAGTTCCTATACCCATATGAGCTAATCCTTTGTCTTTCATTATAGAAGTAACATCGGCAAAGTCTAAGTTTATAAGACCTGGTCTTTTTATTAAGTCAGATATAGATTGTATACCTTGTTTTAATACATTATCTGCTATTGAGAATGCATCTACCATTGAAGTATTTTTTTGAACTATTTGTAAAAGTCTATCATTTGGTATAGTTATTAATGTATCAACATTAGCTTTTAAGTCTTTTATACCCTCTTCAGCATTTTTCATTCTTATTTTACCTTCAAATCCAAAAGGCTTAGTCACAACACCTACTGTAAGTATCCCCATTTCTTTCGCTAACTTAGCAACTATTGGTGCAGCACCTGTTCCAGTTCCTCCACCCATACCTGCAGTAACAAATACCATATCAGTTCCTTCAAGTAAGCTTACGATTTGATCTCTACTTTCTTCAGCAGCTTTTTTACCTACCTCAGGTTTAGCTCCCGCACCTAACCCTCTAGTTAGCTTTTCTCCGATTTGAATTTGATTTTCTGCCATAGATGATAATAGTGCTTGTTTATCTGTATTTATAGAAATAAATTCTACTCCTTTTACTTCTTCTCTTATCATTCTGTTAACAGCATTGTTTCCACCGCCACCAACACCGATAACTTTTATAACCGCATCATTATTATCAGTTTCTATATCAATTCTATTGTTATTCATTATACTTTTAACCTCCCTATCTTCTGAATTAAGTAATTATGTATATGATTATATCATTTTACTTGTATTTTTTGTGAAATAATCATCCTATTCCATAAAAATCCTAATTCTAATTTATATTCTTACTTTATATATAACAGATATATAAAAATTAATTTCGTATCTTATCAAATAATAAAAAACTCTTTGTTTCGATAAAATAATATAAAATATTCCATTCTCTATATTATTATACTCTTAATAGTAATGTTTTGAAAATAGATATTTTCTAATTTTGTTAAAAATTTAAAATATTTGTTTAATCTTCATATATTATTATTTATTTTAGTTAATTAATTATATTTCCACTTATTCAATATTACTGTGAAAAGGTATTAATGTTCAAGTAATTTTTCTATATTTATTAATTTTTTATATTGAAAGATTGTTTTTTAGTGATAGTAAGGACTATATAAAACATAGTTATTATAAGTTAAATCTACTTTACCATAAACTTCTTTTCTACTTTGCAAATCTATTAATATCTTTCTTAATTTAATAATTGATTTTTCAATATTATTATCTTTTTTAAGACATATATTAAGTCCCGTTTTTCCTTTCATATTAATTACAGACTTCTCTTTAAAATCAATACTTTTTATTTGCATCAGTATATTTTCATCCTTCAAATTATTATGCAATGTTATTAATCTCTTCTTGTCATATTCATTATTAAATTTAATCAACTTATTATTTAAAGTAAATTTAATATATATTTCTGGATTATCATCTTTAACTTTTTTTACTTCATCAATAAAGTTACCTCTATCATCTATATAGCAATATGACTTGCCATTATATAAAGGTCCTATAATATTTTTTTCTTTTATATTTACAATTAGTTGGTTAGGGATTTTTCTTTTTATTTTGCAGTCTTCTATATAAGAACTTGTTTTTACTTTATTTTCTAAGTTTTTTAAATCATAAAAAAAGATATTTTTATCCTTTTCTATATTTAATAAATTACTAATTTCTTCTTTAGTCAAATATTCATTATTATTTATTACTACCTTCTTTAAATAAAAGAAATCACTTTTCAAGAATAAACATGTTCCAAGTGTAATTAATAAAAAAAAGAATAAAATTCCCATGAGTTTGTTGGTATTTATTTTTTTTCTTTTTTTCAAACACACCCCTCCCAAATTATTTATTATATATAAAATACTTCTTTTATGATTAAAATCCCTACAAAAACTTTTTCTTTTTAATAAGCAAATTCTGACAAAAATATAAAAGGCCTATTAGACCTTTTATATTTTCTTTATATCTGCACCTAAACTATTTAATACACCTTCTATATCTTCATATCCTCTATCAACATGATATATATCAGAGATTTCACTTTTACCCTCAGCTGCAAGAGATGCAATAATCAAAGCTGCCCCACCTCTTAAATCTGGACATTTAGTTTCACATCCATATAACTTATCAACACCATTTACTCTACATAAATGTCTACTAATAATATTTATATCTGCTCCCATTTTATTAAGTTCACTGCAGTGCATAAAACGATTTTCAAATATAGTCTCATAAAAAACATTTGTACCTTCACTTAAAGTCATAAGTGACATCATTTGAGCTTGCATATCTGTGGGATAATTGGGATGTATATTGGTTTTTAAAAAGTTTATTGGTTTGATTTTCTTTGGAGAGGTTAATATAAGTCCTTCTTTTGTATATTCAATGTCACATCCTGCTTTTATTAGAGTATTATTAATTGGCTCCATGTGGGGTCTTATTATTTTATCTACTTCTAAATATCCTCCTGTAATTGCACTAGCAACCATATAAGTACCTATTGCAATCCTATCAGGGATAACAGTATGTTCAACTTTATCTAATTTATCTACACCTTCTATTTCTATAAAATCACTTCCAGCTCCACTAACTTTTGCACCCATTTTATTTACAAACCTTTGTAAATCTTCTATTTCTGGCTCCTTAGCTGCATTGTATATTCTAGTTGTTCCTTTAGCTTTTACAGCTGCTAATATAATATTTTCTGTAGCACCAACACTAGGACTGTCTAAAATTATATCAGTTCCTATGATTTCTTTTCTTTCACAATCAATAATAGAGCCCTCTTGTATTTTTATTCCTAACTTTCTTAAAGAGTTTAGATGTAAATCTATAGGTCTCTTCCCTATTGCACAGCCTCCAGGCTCATATATTTTAACACGCTCAAGTCTACTAATCATTGCTCCTAATACAATAATAGAAGATCTCATCTTTTTCACATATCCCTCATCAATCTTGTTAGAAATTAAATCAGAACTATCAATGACTAATACATGATCTTTAAAGTCAGTTTTACATCCTATACTTTCTAATATATCTATCATTGTATAAACATCAGCAATCAATGGTACATTATGAATAATACTAATACTTTCATTTAATAAAGATGCAGCCATTAATGGTAAAATGGAGTTTTTTGCCCCTTTTATACTTAAGGTTCCGTGAATTTTATTTCCGCCAGTTATTAGATATTTAGACAAAATGCCCCCTCCTAATCATAATATTAAATGCCTTATTATTTAATATTATGAGTTAAGAGGGGAATGTGTTACTTTTTCTTTATTCCTATTGTTTTTACTTGTTTAGTATCTTCAGTAGTTTCTACTACCTTAGTTGTCTCCTTAGATACTTTCTCTTCTTTTTTAGTATTTTTAGGTTTTTGCTTTTCACTATAAGCTTTCATTATCTCATCATATATTAAGTCTATAGCTTGAGGTTTACCTACAGCTTTACTTGCATTAGACATATCTATTAAAAGTTCTCTATCTCCTAATAATTTAAAAACTGCTTCGTTTAATCTTTCAGGAGTTAAATCCTTTTCTAATATAGCAATTCCTGCACCCTGAGATTCTATACTTTTTGCATTATACTCTTGGTGATTTTCTGCTGTATATGCCTTTGGTATTATTATTGATGGTTTACCAAGAGCAGTTATCTCTGCTAAGGAAATAGCACCTGCACTTCCTATTACTATATCACTGGCTGCTAATCCATCTGCCATATTATCTAAGTAAGGCATTACTCTTTGATATGGTTTAAGAGATATATCACCTAAAGATTTTATAAATTCATCATAATATGCTTTTCCAGTAGCAAATATAAAGGCTACATCTTCTTTAACCATATTTTCTATTACAAGCAACATAGCTTCATTTATCTCTTCTGATCCTCCACTACCACCGTAGCAAAGTACCATTTTTTTATCTTCACTTATGCCAAGTTTTTTTCTTGAATTAGATTTTCTAGCTTGTAATATTTCTTTTCTTACTGGATTTCCTGTTAACACTAATTTATCTCTACTATCCTCTGGGAATCTCTCATGAGAATCTTCAAAACTTGTAAGAACTCTTGTGACTACCTTAGATAATATTTTATTAGTAACTCCTGGGAATGAATTTTGTTCATGAACTATTGTTACAGTTTTATTCAATGCAGAGTTAAATAAAACTGGCCCACTTACATATCCACCAGTACCAATTACTATGTCTGGTTTAAATTTTTTAACTATTCTTCTAGATTGTTCTAATCCCTTGCATAATTTAAATACTCTTTTAACGTTTTCTAAATCTATTTTTCTTCTAAATCCTTGTACTGTAACGGTTTTTAATTCATATCCGTACTTTGGAACAATTTCAGATTCTATCCCTTTTTCTGTTCCTACAAATAATATCTCACAATCAGGATTTTCTTCTTTTATTTTATTAGCAATTGCTATAGCTGGATAAACGTGACCTCCCGTTCCTCCGCCTGATAGTAATACCTTCATTATATCATCTCCTGTTAATTAATCTTGACATGTTTTGAGATGTTTAGTACTATTCCAATTTCGCCCATAAGCATGGTAAGTGAAGTTCCTCCATAACTTATAAAAGGCAATGCCACTCCTGTTGCAGGCATTGACGATGTTGCAACAGCAATATTTAATGCTGCCTGAATGCCTATTAGAGAACCAATTCCTATAACTAACATACAAGCAAATATATCTTCACATTTTAGAGCTATTCTAACACATCTATAAACTAATAATATAAATAGTGCTATTACTAATATACATCCTATTAAGCCTAATTCTTCACCTATTATAGCAAAGATAAAATCATTTTGTGGTTCTGGTATGTAAAAATACTTTTGTCTACTTTTACCAAGACCTAGTCCAAATAAACCGCCAGATCCTAATGCATATAGACTTTGTATTACTTGATATCCAGATCCTAAAGGATCTTGAAATGGATCTAAAAATGACATTATACGTTTTAGTCTATAAGGTTCAGCTATGACTAAAGCTACAAATAGCCCAACGCCTGACAAACCCATGGCTCCAACAAACTTCATATTCATTCCTGCCACAAATAACATAACAAATATTACAAGTATTACTGTTCCAGCAGTAGACATATTAGGCTCAAGCATTATTAGTACAAAGACTAACATAGGCATAAGTAAAATTGGTAAAACACCTTTTGTCAAAGATTTTATTTTGTCATATCTTTTTTCTATTAATTTTGCTGTAAATACAACACATGCAAATTTAGCAATATCTGATGGTTGAAAAGTCGCTCCACCTACACCAAGCCATCTTTTAGCACCATTTGCTTCTATACCTAGTGGTGTTAAAACTAAAAGTAAAAATATAATCGAAACTACACAAATTGGTGTGGCATATTTTTTCCAAAGTTTATAATCCACGTTGGAAAGGATTATCATACCTATAAATCCCAGTGTTGCATAAATTAAATCTCTTTTTAAAAAAAAGTAGGGATCATTATGTTTAAATGAAGATTGAATATAACTCGCACTAAACACCATGATGATCCCAAAAAAAACTAAAATCATAGTAGTATAAAATACTACTGAATCAAAATCAGTCTTCATCCTCCTGTCAATTTGATTTTTCAAAGTTTTACTAGGCATCTGATAGACTACCCTCCATTTCGCAATAAATTGCTTTGAAGGAGTTATTTTAAGTTGTTTACATTATCTTTGAAGTCGTGTCCTCTCACTTCAAAACTTTTATACATATCCCAGCTGGCACATGCAGGAGATAATAGTACTACATCTCCTTTTTCAGCATGATTATAAGAAACCTCAACGGCTTCTTTCATGCTATTTACTTTTATTATAGTTTTATAATCTTTTTCTTTTGCACATTTTTCTATTATATCTGATGTTTCTCCCATTAAAACTAAAGCTTTGATGTGTTTTTTACCTATTTCTAAAAGCTCATTAAAATCACTTTCTTTATTATAACCACCAGCTATTAGTATTACTGGGTTTTCATAAGAAGTAATAGCTTTAATTGTAGAATCTGGATTAGTTCCCTTTGAATCATTTACAAACATAACATCATTTAAAGTTCTAACATATTCCAATCTATGTTCAACAGCTTTAAATGTTTTTAGTACATGTTTTAATGTATCTAAAGTAATATTGCATGCATAAGCCATGGCTATGGCAGCCATACAATTTTCTAGATTATGTGCTCCTGGTAAACTAAGTTCTTTTTTATTTAATAAAACTATTTTTTCGTCTATATGAATAACTATATTGTCATTCTCATCTAAATATACACCTTTATCAAGTTTTTCTTTTCTTGAAAAGAATATTATTTGACCTTTGCATTTAGAACTTAATGCTCTAACTTGTTCATCATCATAATTTAATATAGCAAAATCATTTTCATCTTGATTTTTAAATATATTAGCCTTAGCTTCTATATAATTTTCCATAGTATGATGTCTGTTTAAATGGTCTGGTGAAAAGTTTAAAATTGATGCAACCTTAGGTTTAAAATCTACAATACTTTCTAATTGGAAAGAGCTAAGCTCTGTTATTAAATATGAGTTTTCATTAGTTAGTTCAACTGTATCTATAACAGGATTTCCGATATTTCCAACTATATAAGTATCTTTATTATCTGCTTTAAATATTTCACCTACTAAAGATGTAGTAGTAGTTTTTCCATTTGTGCCTGTTATACCTACAAATATAGGATTTTTAGAAAGTCTATAAGCTAATTCTACTTCACCTATTATTTCTATATTTTCTTCTTTTAATTTTAGTATAAAAGGTAAGTCTAAAGGAACTCCTGGTGACACTACTGCCAAATCTATATGGCTCACATTTTCAGGATGATATCCAAGTATATACTTTGCATTTTTTATATCTTTTAGCTCTTTTAATATATCTTTTAACTTTTCTTCATCTTTTATATCATTAACTATTATATTTGCTTCTAGTTTATCTAATAATTTAATAGTTGATACCCCTGTTTTAGCTAAACCAACAAGTAAAATATTTTTATTTTTTAGGTTCATTTTTATACCCCCTAATTATTAGAATACTGCTATTATTCCTATCCAAGCTAATACAACTGTAGTTATCCAAAATACAAATACAACTCTAGTTTCTGGCCATCCACATTGTTCAAAGTGATGATGTATTGGTGCCATTTTAAATACTCTTTTACCTGTTAATCTAAATGATGTAACTTGTATTATAACTGAGATAGCTTCTGCAAAATAAATACCACCAACTATTGGTATTAAAAGTACTGAGTTTGTTAAAACTGCAAATGCTACTACTGCACCACCTAAAGCCATAGAACCTGTATCACCCATAAATACTTTAGCTGGATATGAGTTAAATCCTAAAAATCCTAAACAAGCTCCGCCAGTAGCTGCTGCAAGTATTGCAACATCACTATTTCCAACTGATATAGCAAGTATCATAAAGAATGCCGATACAATTAGTGTTACTCCTGATGCTAATCCATCTAATCCATCAGTTAAATTAACTGCATTTACTGTTCCTATTATTACAAACATCATAATTGGTACATATAAAGGTCCTAAATTTATTATATAATCAGTAAATGGTACCATTATTTGTGTTGCACTTGGTGATGCACTATATTGATAGTAAGAAACAAATAATGCAAGTGCAAATTGAAGTATAATCTTTTGATATGCTTTAAGCCCTAAAGATCTTTTCATTTTAATTTTTATGAAATCATCTAAGAATCCAACAAATCCAAAACCAGTTATACATATTAATCCTACTAATAAATCTTTATCTATTTTGGCTCTTGTAAGTCCAGTAATAAGAACTGCTATTATCATTATTACTCCACCCATAGTTGGTGTTCCGTTTTTTTGTAAATGAGTTTGTGGCCCATCATCTCTAACTGTTTGACCAAATTTAAATTTTGCTAACATTGGTATAAAAATTGGTCCAAGTATAACTACTATTAAAAATCCTATTATCGCTGTATACGTAAGCTGTGTTATTTCTAACATAATATAAAACTCCTCTCCCTAGTTCGCTAATTATTTTGTCTATTTATTTAAATATTCAACAACCTTTTCTAAATGCATTCCTCTTGATGCTTTAACTAAAACAGTATCATTTTCTTTTATTATTTTATCTAGATTTTCTATAGCTTCTTCTTTTGTTTTAAAATGATACAAGTTGTCTGGATTCATATTATTTTCTTTTAATTCTTTTACTATAAACTCTGAATCATTTCCTATTGCTATTAGTATATCAACATTTCCTTTTGCAGCTTTACCAACTTGTCTATGTCCAAATTCAGCAAATTCACCCATTTCAAACATATCTCCAAGTATAGCAACTCTTCTATTTTCATATCTTCCAAGTATATTTAGTGCTGCAATCATAGAATCTATACCAGCATTATAAACTGAGTCAATTATAGTAAGATTATCTTTTTTTATTATATCTAGTCTATTTTTTGTACATTGGAAATTTTTTAAACCGTTTTTTATTTCCTCTATTGTCATATTAAGATTAATACCTACTAATATAGCTGCCATAGCATTGTAAATGTTATGTTTTCCTACTGTAGGTATAAAAAATTCTTCTTTTTTATCATTAATAATAGCAACGAATTTTATGCTTTCTTCATCCATTTCATATGATTCACAGTAGATATCATTATCTTTATCAAACCCAAAAGTTCTTAACTTGTAAACTAAGTCTTTACTTTTTAAAGTTTTTAGACAATCATCATCTCCATTTACTATTAATAATGAATTTTCATCAAAGTTTGTTGTTATTTCCATTTTGGCTTTGAATATGCCTTCTCTACTTCCAAGATGTTCAACATGAGAATATCCTATATTTGAAATTATTCCAATTTGAGGGTTTACAATATTTGCTAAGTATTCAATTTCATTGAACCCACTCATTCCCATTTCTATTACTGCACATTCATGCTCTTTATTTAAGTTAAATAAAGTTAAAGGTACTCCAAATTGATTATTTAAATTACCTACGTTTTTTAGTGAATTATATTTTGCACTTATTGTTGAATGTACCATATCTCTAGTAGTTGTTTTTCCTACACTACCAGTTACAGCTATAAATGGTATATCAAACTTACTTTTGTAGAATTTAGCAATATCACCAAGAGCTATTTCAGTATCATTTACTTCTATTACATTAATTTCTTTATTTTCTATGTCAACGTTGTTGTTTTTATTCTTAATAATAGTTTTACAGCCTTGATTTATAGCTAAATTAATGAAATTATGACCATCAAGATTTTCGCCAACTATAGCAACAAAAGCATTGTCTTTACTTGCTTTTCTACTGTCTATAACAATATCATTTACTAATATATCTTCACTACTTTTAGTAACTAAGTTTCCTTCACTAGCAAGTATTAACTCTTTTATAGTTAAATATTCCATATTAACCTCCTTATTCATATTTAATTTTTATAGTTATCTTTATAAAAGGCAATGCATTATATACATTGCCTTTTATACATTTATCTTAATAATTATATACCATATTAACTTTTTTTTGAAGATATTTATAAGTTTCTGTAATATTAATTATCAAAATAAATAGATATTAGAGAACCTTCATTGACACTAATTCCTGGTTTTGGAAACATATCTTTTATAACTGTTTCTTCTTTTATATCAACATCATTATCAATATTAGCTTCCAATTTAGATTCTTCTAAAACTTTTGTTGCATCTTCAATAGTTAAACCTCTAACATCTGGCACTTTTACTTTATTTTTAACATTTTCTGATTCTTCTTTTGTATATTTAGTTTCTACGCCTAGATATTTTAAAGTATTACTCATTACTTCTTTTATAATCGGTCCTGCTGTAGTTGAACCAAAAGCCATAACTCCTGTAGGTTCATCAACTATTGCAAGCACTACAATTTGCGGATCATCTGCTGGTGCCATACCTATAAAAGAGCATACATATTTACCTTGTGCATAATTTCCATCAATAACTTTTTGCGCTGTACCAGTTTTTCCACCAAGTCTATATCCTGGTAAATATGCTATTTTACCTCCACCTTCTGTTACAACTGATTCCATAATTTCTCTCATTTGTGCAGATGTCTCTTTTGAGATAACCTGTTTTATTTGTACAGGTTCCACTTTTTTAGTAATATTACCTTTATTGTCTGTATAAGCTTTAACAAGTCTTGGTTGCATTCTATTTCCATCATTAACTATAGAGCATACTGCTGTAATAAGTTGAATAGGTGTTACTGATATAGATTGACCAAAAGAAATTGTAGCTAATTCAACTGGACCTACATCTTTTTCATTATATAAAATACTACCAGCCTCTCCAGGTAAATCTATATTTGTCTTTTTATTCAATCCAAAGGCATCTATGTAATTATACATTTTTTCAACACCTAATCTTTTTCCTACTTCTATAAAAACTGGGTTACAAGAGTTCTGTACACCTTGCTTAAATGTTTCTACTCCATGAGGTCTATAAGATCTCCAACATTTAATTTTTCTTCCTTCTACCACTACACTACCACTACAAGTGAATTTATCGTTTTGTTTAACTACACCTTCTTCCAAGCCTGCTGAAGAAGTTATAAGTTTAAATGTTGAACCTGGTTCATATGTATCACTTACTGCTGTATTTCTCCACATAGAATAAAATGCTTTTATTTTTTCATCGTTGTTCTTACAAGATTCCAATAGTTCTTTATATACTGGATAAGTTGCTTCTGTCGGAGTATTTGGATTATAATCTGGTTTTTTCACCATGGCTTTTATGTCTCCTGTTTTAGGATCCATAGCAATAATAGTAACTTTTGCTGCATTATTTTCTTCATATGCCTTTTGTGCTGCTTTTTCACAATAATGTTGTATTACTTCATCAATAGTCAAAACTAGTCCATTTCCTGTTGTAGGTTCATAGTATTGCTCTGATCCTTGAGGAATTTCTTTACCTGCTGCATCAGTACTTACTATTAATTTTCCTGCCGTTCCTTTTAATACACTATCATATTTAAGCTCTATACCTGCCACCCCTGTAGAATCTGCAGACGTATGACCAAGTACATATGATGCAAAATTTCCATAAGGATAATATCTTTGGTTATCTTCTGCTACCCATATACCAGATAATCCTGCCTTAGTAATCTTATCTGCTGTTTTATCATCAATCCATCTTTTCACCTTAACTAGTGCCATTTTTTTCTTGTTTACCTTTTTATATATGTCATCATATTCTTCATCAAGTATTTGAGCTAGTTCTTTAGATGTTTCCTTTGAGTCTTTTACTTCAACTGGTTTGCACCACACTGTGTATTTTGTAACACTAACAGCCAGCTCTTTCATATTTGAATCATATATAGTTCCTCTTTTTGCCTCTATTGGAATTTCTCTTGTTTGTTGTTCAGCTGCCTTTGTACTTAGCCATTCTCCTTTTATAAGCTGCAAGTATCCTATCCTAAAGATTAGACATAAAAATAAAGAACAGGCAAGTACCATAACAATAACCAGTCGCTTTTTGCTATTTATTTTTATTCTCATTAATAGCCTCCTTTTCTAGTTATTAAAATCAATATACCTTATTTGATTTTTATTTGGATAATCCATATTCAACTTATTCTTTGCATTTTCTTCTATATTAGTAATACTTGAGTTTTTTAATTCTTCCATTTTTAATTCATCTAGAGCAATTTCTTTTTTTCTCAACTCTTTTTTCAATTTATTAATTTCATACTTGTAATTTGTAACAATTGCATTACCACATAAGTTTATGATGATTATTACTAATACAGGAATTGAGAATAAAATAGGCTTAGCTAGCTTTTTTATTTTTCTCTTTTTATATCTATTCTCTCTTCTCTTTTTATATTCATCTATGTTCTTTATCTTTTCTTTTCTATCCAAAAAAACACCTCCACAATTATGTGTTATATACTTATTTAGTTTTTATAACCTTTCCTTCCTTTAAGTACTTATCCAAAAATTAATACATAAAAGAGTAGGATTTATTATATGTAGCATATTTTTTTAAGAAATTTAATATATATTTTATTTTTTTGATAGATAAAAGAAAAAAAGAAATATAAGTTCATCATCTTTCTTTTCTTAATAAATAACTTTATAAAGAAGCTTTTTCTAAAGCTTGATTTAAGTCCCATATTAAATCATCTACATTTTCTATACCTACAGATACTCTTATCATATCAGGTGTAACACCAGCTAATTCTTGTTCTTTCTCATTTAACTGAGCATGGGTTGTACTTGCTGGATGAATTACAAGAGATTTTGCATCTGCTACATTTGCAAGATGTGAGAAAATCTCAAGAGATTCTATGAATTTAACTCCTGCTTCTAATCCTCCCTTTATTCCAAATGTAAATATTGAACCCGGTCCTTTTGATAAATATTTTTGCGCTAAATCATAATATTTATTTTCTTTTAATCCAGGGTAATTTACCCATGCAACTTGAGGATGATTATTTAAAAACTCTGTAATTTTCTTAGTATTTTCAACATGTCTTTCAACTCTTAAAGATAGAGTTTCAAGTCCTATTAATAATTGAAATGCACTTTGAGCACTTAAACAAGCTCCTGTATCTCTTAAAAACTGAGCTAATAATTTAGTAGAATATGCCGCTTTGCCACAGTCTTTTGCATAATTTAATCCATGATAAGATGGGTCTGGCTCAGTTAAACAAGGGAATTTTCCACTTCCTATCCAGTCAAAATTACCACTATCAATTACAACTCCCCCTAAAGTTGTACCATGACCACCTATAAATTTAGTGGCTGAGTGAACTACTATATCAACTCCATAGTCAAATACTTTTATTAAATAAGGTGTTCCAAAAGTATTATCTAGCATAAATGGTATTTTGGCTTCATGAGCAATATTAGCTATTTTTTCTATATCAATTAAATTTATTCCTGGATTACCTATTGTTTCTGCATAAACAAGTCTTGTTTTATCATTTATGGCTTCTCTAAAACTTTCCGGATCATCAGGATTAACAAAATGAGTTGTTATTCCTAATTTAGGCAACATATTTGCTAATAAATTAAAAGTACCTCCATATATAGTTGGCGTAGCCACAATTTCATCTCCTGATTGAAGTATATTTAATATAGCCGCATTTATTGCTCCCATTCCAGATGCAAAAGCTACAGCTCCTACTCCTCCTTCAAGTAATGCCATTCTTTCTTCAAATACAGCTACCGTTGGATTTGATATTCTAGAATAAATATGTCCATCTGTCTTTAGTGCAAATAAATCAGCACCATGAGCTACACTGTTAAAGCAATAAGATGTTGTTTGATATATTGGTACTGCTCTAGAGCCTGTAGCTGTATCTATTTGTTGTCCTCCATGAACTTGTAATGTTTCAAAACCTAACTTTCTTTCATTCATTATAATATCCCCCTTAATATCTACTCAGAACTTTTAATTTTTATCTTAGATTATACATATATCAAATTAAAATAATCTTCTCATAATTAAAAAAGGTTCTTTTATCTTAAAGATAAAAGAACCTTAATAATAATCTAAGATTAACCTCTTATCTTTCTTATGTTTCCATAAGTAGGATTTAGCACCTATCTGATTATAGGTTGCTGGACTTCATAGGGCCTATTCCCTCCATCACTCTTGATAAGATTTTTTAATATTAATTTAATAAGTTAATTGTATACATCTTAATATTATTATGCAATAATAAAACTATTTTTTTTCAGCTACTCTAAGTTTAGCACTTCTAGCTCTTGGATTTCTTTCAATTTCTTCATCACTTGGAAGTATTGGCTTTCTAGTTATAACCTTTACTTCAGATTTTTTATTACATTGACAAATTGGAAGTTCTGGCGGACATACACAACTTAAAGCTAAATCTTTAAATTCATTCTTAACTATTCTGTCTTCTAATGAATGGAATGTTATTATACAAACTCTTCCACCTTTATTCATCATAGATACTGCATCTTCTATCATTTTATTGATAACACCAAGCTCATTATTTACTTCTATTCTTATTGCTTGGAAAGTTCTTTTAGCAGGGTGAGGTCCATCTATTCTTGCCTTTTTAGGTATGGCTTTCTTTATTACTTCCACAAGCTCACCAGTATTTTCTATTGGTTTTTCTTGTCTTTCTTCAACAATAAATTTAGCAATTCTCTTTGCCCAATTATCTTCACCATAATCTCTAATAATTTTAGCTAATTGTTCCTCACTATAAGTATTTACCACATCATAAGCTGAGAAGTTTTTTCTAACATCCATTCTCATATCTAAAGGTGCATCATGCATATAAGAAAATCCTCTATCAGCTTCATCTAATTGATGTGAAGATACTCCTAAGTCAGCAAGAACACCATCAATTTTATATACACCTATTTTTTCTAATTCTTCTTTAATATTTTCAAAGTTGCTGTGTACAAATCTTACTCTATCTGAATACTCAGCTAGCCTTTCTTTTGCTGTAGCTATAGCATTTTTATCTTGATCAAATCCAATAAATAGACCTTTATCAGATAATCTTTTTACTATTTCTTTTGAATGTCCTGCACCACCCATAGTACAGTCTACATACACTCCATCTTCTTTTATATTTAAGTTTTCAATACACTCATCTAGTAGTACTGACACATGATTAAATTCCATTTTTTCTTCTCCTTAAGAGTTACTAGTTAGTCTCTATTTTTCTTTTTGATAATATTTTATGTAAAATTAAACAAACTATAATAGTTGTTAAACTTATTACTTGAGCCATTCTAAGTGGACCTAACATAAGAGAATCAGTTCTCAGTCCTTCTATGAAAAATCTACCTATTGAATATAGTATCAAGTAGTAAATCGCAAGTTGTCCTTCATATTTTTTATGTTTTCTAAATAACCATAAAAATATAAATATACCTAAATCCCAAATTGATTCATATAAAAATGTAGGATGAACTTTTATACCATCTACCATTATACCCCATGGTAAAGAAGTTGGACCACCATGAGCTTCACCATTTATATAATTTCCCCATCTTCCTATAGCTTGACCTAAAGGTATGCCAATCATAACCGTATCAGCCATTTTGAAGAAATTAATTTTTTTAATTTTAGTGTAAACAAAACCTGCCAATATACCACCGATTAAGGCACCATGTATGGCCATTCCTCCACCTCTAAAATTTAAAATCTCAGATAAATGATTAGAATACCAAGACCAATTAAATATTACATAATAAAGTCTTGCACCTAAAAGTCCACACGGTATAGCAATTATTGCTAAGTTTAATATATCATCCTCACTTATATTTACTCGTTTTCCTTCTTTTAGCGCTAATAAAACACAAAGTATCATGCCTAATGACATTAATACTCCATACCACATTATATCTAATCCAAATATTGAAAATGCAACCCTATTCATTGTTTTTCACCCCTTATAACTTAAATAATTTCTTGAAAAATCCCTTTTTCTTTTGTATTTCTTTATAAGGCATTGAAATATTTAAATCCTCATTATTTATTATTGCATTATTATTTTTTATAAATAAATTATCTGCCATTTCCTTAGAGTATTTTTCACATACATATTTATATGCATCTGAAAATATAGGTGCTCTTCTCTTACTACGATGAGCATCACTTCCTACCACATGAACCATATTACGATTTAGTAATGTATCACAAGTTTTTTGTAACTCTTTACCACTTTTCCCTAATATACTGTGTGAGTTTACTTGTATTATAGCTCCAGCATTTATAGCCTCATAAATCAACTCTGGATTTTCTTGAACTTCTATATATCTTTCCACATGTGCAATTACTGGTATATAATTTTTTTCTTTTAATTCATATACTATACTGCATAAATCCTTTGGAAAGTTCGTTGGAGGAAGCTCTATTAGTATGTATCTACTATTATTTAAAGTATAAAAATCTAATTCATCAATTTGTTTTATTAAATCTTTAGTATAGTAAATTTCATTCCCAATTAATACTTCAATATCTATCTTATTTTCCTTTAGTACATTGTTAAAATCTCTTAGTTCCTTTAATAATTCTTCGCCCTTTTTATACCTGAAATCTGGATGATAATGAGATGTATTAACAATCTTCTTTATCCCTTGCTCTTGAGCAATTATAGCCATTTCTATAGACTCATTTAAACTTCTTGAGCCATCATCCACTTCAGGCAAAATATGGCAATGTATATCAATCATAAAACATAGCCTCCTTATACCTTAAACAATTATCTTTTTTAATGTTTATTATATCAGTTTCTTCTCAATAAAAAAATAGAATCTCTTGATAATAATAACTTAATAAATATTTTACAATGAAAAAAAGGATAATAGAAGTATATTTTAACTAAAATTACCTTTTTAATTAAATATCTTATAATTATCCTTTATTTTTCTCTATTTTAATTTTTCTATTACAACTACATAGGTTCTGCTATAGATATTACACAATTTTCTTCTTTTAGATGATTTTTTAATCTTTCACTTACTTCTTCAAATGTAACTTCTTTCATAACCTCTACATAGTCAAGTAAATTAATACCTTTAAATTTATATGTTATAAAGTTGTTAGCTATAAATGTTACTGAATCAAAGTATTTTATAAAATTACCTATATGTTTTTTCTTAGTTCTTTCAAAAGCTTCTTTATCTAAACCTTCCTCTTTATATTTTTCAATATAATTCATAATAATTTCTTTAACTTTACGAGGATCCTTTGATTCTCCACCTATTGAAGTATATGAATAACCTATTTGTGAAGAAAATCCCGCACCAAAACTTGGAGTTATAAGACCTTTCATATATAAATCTTCATATATAGCGCTACCTTTTTTAAATAACATATCTGTAAGTATATCTGTTATTACTTCATATCTTAATAATTCTTTTCCTTCTATATCTACTTTGTCATCTTTAAAACATATAGAAAACATTGGCATTGATATAGGGAATTTTGCAACTATTTCTTTTTGTTTAACTTCTTTAGGTTCTTCAGGATAAAATCTTACTATTTCTTCTTGTAAATTTTGTATATCTTTGTGATTAGCTTTTCTAACATGGTCGAATACTTCTTCACAATCTAAATCACCTACAACAAATAAAATCATATTTCCTGGATTATAGAATGTATTATAACACTTATAAAGTTCTTCCTTTGTAATTTTGTATATGCTATCAACACTACCTGCTATATCTATTCTAGTTGGATGATTTACATACATGGCTTTTAGAGAGTTGAAAAATACATTCCACTCTGGATCATCATTGTACATTTTTATTTCTTGTTCTATTATTCCCTTTTCTTTCTCCACATTTTCATCAGTAAAATAAGGTGTTTGAACATAATCTATTAAATGATCTAAGCATTCATAAAAATATTCTGTAGCTGAAAATAAATATGCTGTCATTGTAAAGTTTGTGAAAGCATTGGCATTAGCTCCCCATTTAGAGAATTTGTCAAAGGCATTTCCTCCATCTGGTTGTTCAAACATTTTATGTTCTAAGAAATGGGCAATACCTGCATTTACTGTCATCTTCTCTTTTTCATTTATAGGTATAAATTCTAAGTCATTTGATCCATAATTAGTTGCAAGGACAGCATACTTTTTAGTAAATCCTTTTTTAGGCATGAAGTAGACTTCTAGACCATTTTCTAATTTTTCATAATATAATTCTTCTTTTAATAAGTCGTTAACTATCTTTTCCATGATTATGCCTCCTTGTTATTACTTAAGAAGTATATAGTATCTAGTTCAATATTTTTAACTGCATCAACTATATCTTCCACTGTAATTTTCTCTATCATTTCTATAATTTTTTCAACTGTGCTATTAGTTTTACCCATTGTTTGTGAGAAGTAAAAATCTGATGCTCCTCCTATAGAATCCTTTATTGATTTAAGAGAACTAATTATTGCACTTTTACTATTTAATAATTCTTCATCAGAAATTTGTCCTTCTTTTAGATATTTAAGTTGCTCTTGAATTAATTCTATAGTTTTATCATAGTTTGCACTCTCTATTCCTGATGATATAAACATAGATGTTTTATATTTTTCTAAAGAAGAGTAAATATAATAACATAAACTTTCTTTTTCTCTGACATTTACAAATAGTTTTGAGTGAGGTCCTCCTCCAAGAACATTTGATCCAACAAATAAAGAGTAATATTTAAACTCGTCCTTATAATCCACATTACATCTGAATCCCATAACAAGTTTACCTTGAGTTATATCCATTTCTTCTTTTATAACTTTTACTTCTTCTACTTTTTTATTAAAATCAGCTCTAGGTATATCAATTATATTTTCTCTGTGGAAATTGAATCCATTTGATATTATGTTTACTATTTCTTCTTCATCAAAATTACCTTCTACAACTATATCAATTGGAGAAGTTTTCATTATTTCCATATAATGCTCATATAGTCCTTTAGCAGTTATTTTATCTATATCTTCTAAGTAACCTAAATCACTTATTCCATATCTTTCATTTTTAAACATTTCTTCACGAGCACGTTCAACTGCATATCTACCTTTATCATTTATAATTGATTCTATTCTATTTTTTAAGTTTTGTTTTTCAATTTCTACGTATTCTTCTTTAAATCCGCCATCTATTACTAAAGGATGATTAACTACCTCATCTAAAAATTCTACAACAGGTTTAAAAATCTTTTCATCTAAATATTTTTCATCTGTACTGATAATTTTAAAAGTTATTACTTGGCTTTCTCCTCTTTTACTACTATCCGCCCCTATTGACACTCCATATAAATCATCTTGATGAATTGACATTTCTCTAGCACTTGGGTATTTCTCACTACCACTCTTTATTATAGAAGGAAGTAATGCATTCATTGTTACTTCATCTCTATCTAATAATCTTTGAATATAAATACTTACTAAATTTGATTTGAATTTTTCTTCTGGAATTAAAGTTAAATTAATACCTTTGCCTAAATTTATAGTTTTATTCTTTTTCATTTTTACCTCCTCTTATGAGTACTAACTTATTTATACAATAAATGATTCATATATTCAAAATTTTTCCTTTTATAATAATTATATCTTTTTTATTACTTTAGAAAATACTTATTTTTTTATTTATGCATTTTTATTAGGATATGCTAAAATTCAAATTAAAATCCCACATAAAGTATAAAATCTTACAAAAATAATCTATTTTACATATAACAACTTAATTCAAACGTGTTTACACATATTAAGATTATGATGTATAATCAATATGTATGTCTAGAAAATACTGAAATGTGTTTATTATTTTAAATAAATAAATTTGACAAATATGTAAATTCATATAAGAAAGGAAGATAATTAATATGAAATTAGGTATAGTAGGGTTACCAAACGTTGGTAAAAGTACACTATTTAATGCTATAACTCAAGCAGGTGCTGAATCTGCAAACTACCCTTTCTGTACAATAGAACCAAACGTTGGTGTTGTTTCTGTTCCAGATGAAAGATTAGAAGTACTTAGAGAAATGTACGATTGTAAAAAAGTTGTTCCAACAGCAATAGAATTCTGTGATATAGCAGGTCTTGTTAGAGGAGCTTCAAAAGGTGAAGGTTTAGGAAATAAATTCTTATCTCATATAAGAGAAGTTGATGCTATAGTTCACGTTGTTAGATGTTTCGATGATCCAAACGTTGTTCACGTTGATGGAAGTGTTGATCCACTTAGAGATATAGAAACTATAAACTTAGAATTAATATTCTCTGATATAGAAATATTAGAAAGAAGAATACAAAAAAGTGCTAAAGCTGCTAAAGCTGATAAATCTATAGCTGCTGAAGTTGAATTCTTAAAAGAAATATTAGCAGTTCTTGAAGAAAATAAATCAGTTAGAACTATGGACTTAACTGATGATCAAAGAGAATTTGTTGAAACTTTAAATCTATTAACTTCTAAACCAGTTATATATGCTACAAATGTTTGTGAAGATGATTTAGCTGATGAAGGTGCTAACAATGAATATGTTCACAGAGTTAGAGAATTCGCTGCTACTGAAAGCGCTGAAGTTGTTGTAGTTTGTGCACAAATAGAAGCTGAAATAGCTGAATTAGAATCAGAAGAAGAAAAGAAAGAATTCTTAGAATCTTTAGGACTTGAACAATCAGGTCTTGATAAATTAATAAAATCTTCTTACTCTCTACTTGGACTTATGTCTTACTTAACTGCTGGTGTTCAAGAAGTTAGAGCTTGGACTATAACAGTAGGAACTAAAGCTCCTCAAGCAGCTGGTAAAATCCACTCTGATATGGAAAAAGGATTCATCAGAGGTGAAATAGTAAACTACAAAGATTTAGTTGAATGTGGTTCTATAGCTGCTGCTAGAGAAAAAGGTAAAGTTAGACTTGAAGGTAAAGAATACGTAATGCAAGATGGAGACGTAGTTAACTGGAGATTCAACGTTTAATATTAAAATAATTAAGTCAATAATAGATAAATTCTATTTATTGGCTTTTTTTTATGACTATTTTTAATTTTCTGTATTTTTTATAATTCAAATATTTCCCTTATTACAGTGCTATAATTTTATTACGTTATAAAATTATATTTTTAAGGGGATGGGAGTTTTGAGAAGAAATGATAGAGCTATAAAAGATATGGATGTAATAAAGGATATTATATCAAAGTGTCAAGTTGTGAGAGTTGCCATGTGTCAGAATAATACACCTTATGTAGTTCCTTTAAATTATGGTTATGAATTTAATAGTAATGAACTAATACTTTATTGTCACTGTGCAAATGAGGGTAAAAAACTAGATATTTTGGATAAAAATCCTAATGTATTTATAGAAATTGATAGTGACCATAATCTTATAGATGCTGATACACCTTGTGCACATGGATTTGAATATTTTAGCATCATGTCTTCAGGCCAAGTAGAATTTGTTCATGATCTATACGATAAAATTCATGGATTAAATAAAATAATGGAACACTATACTTCTAAAGACAATAATGACTTTAAAGATAAAATTTTAAATAAAGTACGTTTAATGAAAATAACATGCTCTAATATTTCTGCAAAAAGAAGTTCTAGATAATTTTATATAATAAAAAAAATAGCAAGGAATGTAGTGCACCCCAATTGTTGGACCAAAAATCTAACGATTGGGGTGTTTTGCAT
>CAMBXR010000002.1 GCA_945871955.1 uncultured Clostridium sp.
AGAACAAACTATTGCTTCTTCTGTTGAAGATTATGTTTATGATGAAGTAATAGATGCTTTAATGAAACAAGGATACACTAAAGAAGAAGCTCAAAATATGTACTATAATGGTGGTCTTAGAATTTATACTACTATAGATTCTGGTATGCAAGATAATTTAGAAAAACAATATGAAAATGATGATAATTTCCCTAATACCATAAAAGGTGAAGATGGTGTTGTTCAACCACAATCAGCAATGGTTATTCTAGATTATAGAACTGGTCAAATTAAATCTTTAATAGGTGGTAGATATGTTAAAGGAAAAAGAACGCTTAATAGAGCAACAATTCCAGAACAACCTGGATCAACTCTAAAAGCTTTATCAGTTTATACGCCTGCTATAGATACATTAGAAACTACTCAATCAACTGCATTTAGTGATGTAAGAGGCGGTTATAAATTTGAGAAAAACAAAAAATGGAATCCAAAAACTACTACAGCTGGATTTGGTATGATGAGTGCTCGTAAAGCATTCGCCATGTCTTCAAATACAATAGCTATAAAAGTTGCTGAAACTTTAGGTGATTCATATTCTGAATGTATAGATGTAATGATAGATTATCTTGATAATTTTGGTATAACTACATTAAAAGATAGTAAAACAGGAGATGAAACTAATAGTGATAGACAATTCTCTTCTTTAGTATTAGGTGGTATGTCATATGGTGTATCTCCACTTGAAATGGCTGCTGCTTATGGTGCTTTAGCAAATGGAGGAAATTATATCGAGCCTACTGTATTTACAACTATAACTACTTTTGATGGAAATATATTAGTAAAATCAAATCCACAAGAAAACAGAGTTGTTAGTGAATCAGTTGCTTATGTTATAACAGATATGCTTCAAGCCGTAGTTAAAGAAGGAATTGGTAAAAATGCTTCTATAGGTGCTATGCCAGTTGCTGGTAAAACAGGTACTACAAATGATGCTTTAGATTGTTGGTTTGTAGGATACACTCCTTATTATGTTGGTGCAACATATATAGGTGACGATGCTGGTACATCAATTGCTAGAAGAAGTGTAGTTGGAACAAGTGGAACAGTTGCCAAGCTTTGGTCAAATGTTATGGCTCCAATACATGAAAACTTAACAGTAGCTGAATTTAAAAAACCTGATGGTGTTTACTTTACTAAGATAAATACTACAGATGGAGGAACTTCATCTTATGGTGTAAGTGCTGCATTTATAGAAGGAACATATCCTTCACGTGCAAGTAGTTATCAAATAACTCCTCCTCAATATAATAATCAACCTGTAGATGAAGAACCAAGCACTGATGAAAGTGGAGATGGTGATACACCTCCTGAAAATGAAAATCCAGTGCAAGAAAGTCCAACACCACCTGATAATAACAATAATAATTCAAATAATGAAAATAATAATACTATGGGTGGTGGAAATATTGAGTCTCCACCTAACGATACTCAGGTAGATAATACGACTGGAATCAGCCAAGATTCTATTGAATAAATATAATAAAAAAACTTCCTTATTAAAATAAAAATAAGGAAGTTTTTTTATTATATTTTAAGGTTTTGCCTTTGGGTTAAATATTACAGATATTATATAACCAAAGAATATAGCTGCTGCTACTCCTCCAGCAGTAGCACTTATCCCTCCTGTAAATACACCTAATAAACCATCGGTTCCTATACCTTTTATAACTCCTTTTGCTAAGGAATATCCAAATCCTATAATAGGCACCGTAGCCCCAGCTTGACCAAATTTAACTAAAGGTTCATACACCCCTAAAAATGTTAATGCAGCCCCTAAGCTTACATAAGTAACCATAACATAAGGTGTCTGCATTTTAAAATAATCCATCATTACTTGAGCTATTAAACATATTAATCCACCAACTATAAAAACTTTTATATAATCCAATAACATTTTTTACACCTCCTATTCATTTACTATTACTACAGCATGAGCTACAGATGGTATAGTTTGTTTTTGAAGAGTGCTTGTTGGGGATAGTAAAGCTCCTGTTGATATTAACATAACTTTATTAAATTCTTTTTTTATTAATTTATCATAAATATACGAAGAAAAGACTACCGCTGAACATCCACATCCACTACCGCCACAATGAACATCTTGCTCTTCTAAGTCAAAAATTTCTAAACCACAGTCTGTATAAACTTTAGATATGTCTAGATTCATTTCTTTTAGTAAATCTATAACTATATCTTTACCTAATTTACCTAAATCACCTGTGGCTATAATATCAAAACTGTTTGGATCATCCTTCGTATCTTGGAAATATGAATAAATAGTATCAATAGCAGCCGGAGCCATGGCTGCTCCCATATTATTACTATCATCTATTCCTTTATCAATTACCTTGCCCGGAACAATATATTTCACTTTTGGACCTTCACCATCTTTTGCTAATAATACACCTCCTGCTCCTGTTACTGTCCACTGAGCTGTCATAGGCTTTTGATTTCCAAGTTCTAGTGGAAATCTAAATTGTCTCTCTGCTGTACAGTAATGGCTAGATGCACCACATAAAACATATCTTGCATATTCTCCATCTATAGCCATTGAACCTAAACACAAACCTTCTGTCATGGTAGAACAAGCACCGTATATTCCAAAGAATGGTACTCCAAGTTCTCTAGCAGCAAATGATGCAGGAAATAGTTGATTTATCAAATCTCCTCCAAATAAAAGATCCACATCTTCCAATGTTTTATTTACCTTTTTTACATTCATCTCCATTACAGTCTGTACCATTTTACTTTCCGCTAGTTCCCATGTTTTTTCTCCATATAAATCGTTAGATAAAACCATATCAAATTTATCCTTTAAAGGTCCTTGTCCCTCTTTAGGTCCTACTACAGAAGATGCTGCAATAATAGTAGGCATATTATTTAATTTTATTGTTCTTTTTCCTATTCTTTTTTGAGTCATTATTTCACATCCTTAGTTATTTATTTCTCAGTTATTAAAAAATTAATTTAATGATGTAATATATTAATCCACATATTATGGATGATGAAACTCCATATACTAATACAGGTCCTGCTATTTTAAATAAATTAGCACCTACACCCATTACATATCCTTCTTTTTTAAATTCCATGGCAGGAGATACTATAGAGTTCGCAAAACCTGTTATAGGAATAATTGACCCTGCACCAGCAAATTTTCCTATAAGGTCATATACTCCAAATCCTGTAAGAATTGCTCCTAAAAAAATCAATGTCATTGATGTGGCGGAAGATGCATCAAGTTTATCTAGATTAATTACATTCATATAAAAATCATTAATACCTTGACCTATACAACAAATTAGTCCTCCAACTAAAAAAGCCATAATATAATTTTTTAAATAAGTTGGCTTAGGACTTTTTTGTTCAACATATTTTTTGTATTCATTTTTATCCTGTTTCATAACAGACATATACATTACCTCCAAATATAAGAAATAATTAATTACAATATATACTTATTATTTGAAAAAAAATAAAAATTAAACCATATATCTTCCAATACATTATAAATGAATAATTACATAAAAATTTCAATTAACTCTTTGATAGTAGTTAGAAACTAAAAAAAGTTCATTTGATTTCTCAAAAGAACTTTATAATATTTAAATTAACTTATATAAGATTTTAACTTTAATAGTACTTTTTTTTCTATTCTTGATACTTGTACTTGAGAAATTTTAAGAATTTCTCCAATTTCACTTTGTGTTTTATCCTCAAAATATCTAAGCATAATAATTTGTCTTTCTCTTTTTTCTAACTTGCCTAGTACTTCTTTTAAAAGTATATTATCTATTACTTTTTCTTCTTCATTTTCTTCTTTTAGACTAATTTTATCCATTAAACATATTGGAGAACCTTCTTCTTCATGAATTACTCCATGTAAATATTCTACTGAGAAATTTGCCTCTATTGCCATTACTAAATCTTCTTTTTCTACACCTAAAGCTTCTGCAATTTCCTCAACTGTAGGTTCTCTTCCTAGTTTTTTTGTTAAGATTTCTCCTTGTGATTTTGCTTTTATTGCCAATTGTTTAAGAGATCTCGATACTTTTACCATTCCATCGTCTCTTAAATATCTTTTTATTTCACCAAGAATCATAGGTACGGCATACGTAGAAAACTTTACATTAAAAGATGGATCAAACTTATATATTGCTTTTATTAATCCTATAGAGCCTAATTGAAATAAATCATCTCTTTCGTATCCTATATTAGCAAATTTAGATACTACACTTCTGACCAATCCTAAGTTGTTTGATATGAGCACTTCCTTAGCCTTTTCATCACCTCTTTGAGCTTTTGCCAATAATTCTAAGGTTTCTTCATGACTAAGTAAGTGTCTTTTTTCTTCTTTTTTAGCAACTACACTCATATTCAAACCTCTATTCTTTTTCGACTTTATTTAGGTAATTCTATAGTTTTAGTCATTACTACCTTAGTTCCTTCGCCCTTTATAGAAACCACATCTAAACTATCCATAAAATTTTCCATAAAAGAAAATCCCATTCCAGATCTTTCTAACTCGGGTTTAGATGTATACATAGGTTGCATTGCTTGTTCCACATTTTCTATGCCATTTCCTCTATCTTCTATTACTACCTTTATTGTTCTATCTTCTATTTCACATCTTAAATAAACAAATTTAGATTCATCTTCATCATATCCATGTATAATTGAGTTGGTTACAGCTTCTGATACTGCCATTTTTATATCAGATAATTCATCTAATGTAGGATCTAATTTTGCTGCAAAAGATGCAACAATTACCCTAGATAAACTTTCATTTTCGGATTTTGCTGAAAATTTAACCTCTAAAATATTACTCATTATAAAAGTTCCCCCTTTTAATTAAGAATTTATTGCATCCTCAAAAGAATCATAAATATTTATAATTTTATTCATTCCAGATAAGTTAAATAACTTCTTCAATCTAGAATTCATATTAATAGCAGATACCCTACCTCCATGGCTTACTATTTTTTTATATCTTCCTATTATTACTCCAATTCCAGAAGAATCCATAAAATTTACATATTGAAAGTCAAATATTAAATAATCTATCTGCTTTTTCATTAAAATTTCATCTACTTCCATTCTTACGTTTCTCGCTACATGATGATCCAACTCTGTAGATAAAATTTCAACTAATAAGGTTTTATCTTCAAGATAGCATTTAACCATATCTTCTCCCCCTTATACAAAGATTTACATCTAATCTATTCTAGTAAAGTCTTTTTGTATCCTTCAATGAAATTTAACTAGTTTTGTTATATTATGTATATAAATAATACTCAAAAACTAAAACAACCTATTATTACCTATATATTAATCATTTCCATAATTTACTTGTTATATTCTTATTATTTTCATTTTTAGATACAAAAAAGTGCCTAAAAAGTATTGATATATTTTTAGACACTTAGTACTTGCATTCAAGCCATTAAATTTTATTTGATAGACTCCTTCTCCAATCCTAGCCATTATGGTTTTGGTATGAATTATTTTGCAATCATTTTACCCTATCTAAATTCGCGGTGATTGCTCCGCTACACACTATATCCTGATTATGTCATTATTTAATAAATTTTAGCAGTTATATAATTTTTAAGTAAATTATCTACTCTATTTATTATTAATTTATTTGATATAATTAATTATTGAATTATTTACAAATTAAAAAATTAAGCTTGTGATACTTTCGTAAACCTTATTATAACTTTATTCCATATAATTCCTATTATAACTGACTGTACTGGTATCATAAGAGCTGCTTTCATTATACGAGTTGAAAGTAATGCTAAATATCCTTTACCCATTAATATAGATAACCAACATGTATCTAATCCTAAGTTTAAAACAAGGCAAACAGTTAAAACTGCTCCTATTATTCTTGCCCACGTTTTTGGTTTATTGTATAAGAATACACCATAAACTACACCTGTTAAAAATGCTGTTAATGTGAAACCTGGGAAAAATGATCCTGTTGGAAATAACATCATCCCTAAAATATCTCCTATTGCATATGATATACCTGCACTTAATGGTCCATACATCATTCCTATTATAGCAATTGGTAAAAACCCAAATCCTATTCTAACTATTGGTGTATTTATAGAACAGAATCTTGTTAAAATAACTTCTATTGCTATTAACAAACTGATTTGTATTAATTTTTTTACATCAAATTTTTTATCCATAAATTTCCTCCTATTCTGGCTAGTTACATAAGTAATCCATGTGCATGGAGGTACAAAAATGATAATTATTTAACTGAATATACTGCTATTTATCATTAATTTAATATAGTCTATCTTTTCAATTTAAATAACCCTTTAATTTAAACAAATATAAATATGTTATATTTGCTTAAAACAAAAATAAAATAAATTAGCTAATTTAATTGCCATAATTTTATGCTTTTTTTATAATGTCTTTGGAATTGCATTTAATAAGGATTTGATTTATTCTAAAAATGCTATTATCCTAGTGTCATTTAAAAGAACATACTAAGTATGAAAAATAGATAAGTTTATTATTATGGTAATTATATTAACATTTTATATAAATTATATCACAAATATATCTTATTTGTATTGTCAAATAGAGTCATACTAATTAAGTAATTTCCTTCAATTCCTTAAAATAAAAAAAGTAACTTAATTAAATTTAATCAAGTTACTTTTCTGTATTATTTTCTTCTTGTATTAGCTTTTTCTATATTAATTTTATTACCTTTTATTCTAATATTTTTCATTCTATCTAAAACTCTTTTAGCATTTTCTTTTGGAACTTCTACAAATGTATATTTATCATATATATCTACTGTTCCAACTAATTTACCTGGTATTCCAGCTTCTCCAGCTATAGCTCCAACTATGTCTTTAGCTTGTATTCTTTGATTTTTACCAACATTGATAAATAATCTTACCATACCAGCTTCAGCATTTTTTCCACGCTTTCTGTCTCTACGTCCTTTTCTTGAAGACTCTTCTTTATAGCTTGATTTTTCTTCTATGATTTCTTCTTTTTCTTCATCACCTAATGCAAGTTTAACAAGAGCTGCAGCAATTTCAATTGCTTCTAATCCTTCTTCTTCACAAAGATTTTCTATCCATTGAGTTTGTTTTGATAAATTACTATCTTTTATAGTTTCTTTAACTTGTTTAAAGAATGCACTTACTTTCTTTTCTTCAACGTCAGCTATTGTTGGTATATCATGTCTAACTAATTTACATTTAGTGTATCTTTCTATATCTTTCATTTTTCTTATTTCTTTTCCAAATACAAATGAGAAGGATATACCTTGTCTACCTGCACGACCAGTTCTACCTATTCTATGAACATAATATTCTTCATCTTGTGGTAAATCATAGTTAAATACCATCTCTACATCATCAACATCTATACCTCTAGCTGCAACATCTGTAGCAACAAGTATGTCTATAGTTCCTTGTCTGAACTTATCCATTACTATATCTCTTTGTGTTTGTTTTAAATCCCCATGAAGAGCATCTGCAAAGTATCCTCTTGCTTGTAATTCACTAACTAATTCATCAGAACCTCTTTTTGTATTACAGAATACTACTGATAATTTTGGATTATATACATCTATTAATCTACATAATACTTCTAATTTATTAGCTCTTCTTGTTTCTATATAGTATTGTTTTATATTTGGTACAGTTAATTCTTTTCTTACTATTTTTATTAACTCAGGATTATCTTGATATTTTTTAGTTAATTCTAATATTTCTTTTGACATAGTTGCTGAGAAGAAAGTTGTTTGTCTTTCAGCTGGTGTTTGCTCAAGTATTAACTCTATATCTTCTCTGAATCCCATATCTAACATTTCGTCCGCTTCGTCAAGAACTAACATTTTTACTTCGTCCATTTTTAAAGTTCTACGATTAATATGATCTATAACACGTCCTGGTGTTCCTATAACAACTTGTACTCCGCTCTTTAACGATTTTATTTGTCTATCTATCGGTTGTCCACCGTATACTGGAAGTGTTTTTATTCCACTTTTATATTTTCCTAATTTTCTCATTTCACTAGAAACTTGTATTGCAAGCTCTCTTGTAGGACATAATACTACTGCTTGTACACATTTTTTATTAGGATCTACCATTTCTAAAACTGGTATAGAAAACGCTGCTGTTTTACCAGTTCCTGTTTGTGCTTGACCTATAACATCTTTCCCTGTTAAGATTACTGGTATCGATTGAGCTTGTATCGGAGATGGCTCTTCAAATCCTAATTCCGCTACTGATCTCTTTATCTCATCACTTATTGGTAAATCTTCAAATTTTACTATATTCATAAATTATTTATTTCCTTTCCGTTATCATAGATATTAACTTTTCTATTATATATTTTATTTCAATATTATGCAATTATATTTTTACCTAAAAAAAAGGTCCTATTCAGTTAATAGCTTATTTTCACAATTACCTAAATAAAACCCTATATAAATATGTATATATTTTTTATTTTATGCTAAATACAAGAAATATAAAGTAGTTATGTATATTATGTAAGAACTTAATAATAATAAACCTTGAACTCTATAAAGTTTACCACTTTTAATAGTTGGTAATATTAATATTAGTAAGATAATTGTCATAAATTCAAAATCTATCCTCATATTTTGAGATAATATTGGTAAATCATTTATTAATGATGAAATACCTATAACTGAAACAATATTTAATATATTTGCTCCTAGTATATTTCCCACTGATATTCCATGGTGTTGTTTTTTTATTGCCGTTAAAGAAGATACTAATTCTGGCAAAGATGTTCCTAAAGCAATTACTGTTAAACTAATTATCCCCTGTGGAACTCCTATAGAATTTGCAATTTTAACTCCATTATCTACTAACAATTTAGATCCTACTACCATCATTATTAAACCTAAAATAAATAAAACACCTACTTTTAGATTTTCATGCTTACTTGATTTTATATTGTCACAGGAATTAGATTGCATATTATTAGGCGAATTAATTCTATTTTTACCAGATACACTCTTTATATTTGAATACATAAAAACTATAAGTAATACTATTAATATAAGTCCATCTCCTCGACTAATACTTCTATTGGCTCCTAAAACCATTAAAGTTAATACAGATATTAATAAAATTATAGACTTAGAAGAAAACATACTTTTATCAACTTTAAATGGACTGATAATTACTACTAAACCTAAAATTAATCCTGTATTACATATTATGGAACCTACCGCATTTCCTAAACTCATAGTAGTATAATTATCTATTGATGCAAAAACAGAAACTGTTAATTCTGGTAGCGTAGTTGCAAAACTCACTATAGTTGCTCCTAATATTAATTCTGATATACCTGTCTTTCTACCTATTTTCACTGTACAGTCTATAAATATATCTGCACCTTTTGTAATGAGAAAGAATCCCACAAAAAATAAAATTATAACTAAAGTCATACTGTTTCCCCCCTATATTTATAGCTATTCAATCTTTTAATCTTTATGCATCAATAAATATAATTAATTGTTATATTTTTCAATTTATTATAATTTTTTTTATATTTTTTAAAAATTTATGTTTTAACCATAAATTGGCGGGTATATATTTAGTATAACAAAACAGATATAATTCTCTTACATATTACACAATATTTTACTAATAGATTTTTGTATACAATATACTGTGTTTATGCTAGAATATATTTGTTGTTGACTATAAATTACAACATTAAAAATTATTTACATTATAAATATAATAATCACTTTTTTAGGAGGATATCTTAATGAACGCATGGCAAGGTTTTAAGACTGGAAAATGGACTAAAGAAATAGACGTTAGAGGATTTATCCAAGCTAACTACACTCCATATGAAGGAGATGCTTCTTTCTTAGCAGGAGCTACAGAAAACACAAAAGAATTATGGGCACAAGTAATGGAATTATTCAAAAAAGAAAGAGAAAATGGTGGAACACTTGATGTTGACACTAAAACTGTTTCTGCTATAGATGCTTATGCACCAGGATATATAGATAAAGATAAAGAAACTATCGTAGGTTTACAAACTGATGCACCTTTAAAAAGAGCTATAATGCCTGAAGGTGGTATAAGAATGGTTGAGTCTTCTTGTAAAGCTTACGGATTCGAATGTGATCCACAAGTAAGTGAAATATTCACTAAATACAGAAAAACTCACAACCAAGGTGTATTCGATGCTTACACTACTGAAATGAGAGCTGCTAGAAAATCTGGTATAATAACAGGTCTTCCAGATGCTTACGGTAGAGGTAGAATAATAGGTGACTACAGAAGAGTTGCTTTATACGGTGTTGATAGATTAATACAAGATAAACAAGAACAAAAACTTTCTTTAGAAGTTTCTTGCATAGATGAAGATGTTATAAGATTAAGAGAAGAAATATCTGATCAAATAAAAGCTTTAGAAGCATTAAAAAGAATGGCTGAATCTTACGGATTCGATATATCAGGACCAGCTACTAACTCAAGAGAAGCTGTACAATGGTTATACTTCGCTTACTTAGCAGCTATAAAAGATCAAAATGGTGCTGCTATGTCAATCGGTAGAACTTCTACTTTCTTAGATATATACTTCGAAAGAGATTTAAAAGCTGGTTTAATAACTGAAGAAGAAGTTCAAGAATTAATGGACCACTTCGTTATGAAATTAAGAATGGTTAAATTCTTAAGAACTCCTGACTACAATGAATTATTCTCTGGTGACCCAACTTGGGTAACTGAGTCAATAGGTGGTATAGGTATAGATGGTAGAACATTAGTAACTAAAAACTCATTCAGGGTTTTAAATACTTTATACACTCTTGGACCATCTCCAGAACCAAACTTAACAGTACTTTGGTCAAACAACTTCCCACAAGGATTCAAAGATTTCTGTTCTAAAGTATCTATAGATACAAGTTCAGTTCAATACGAAAACGATGATTTAATGAGACCTTACTGGGGAGATGATTACGGAATAGCATGTTGTGTATCTGCAATGAGAATAGGTAAACAAATGCAATTCTTCGGAGCTAGAGTTAACTTAGCTAAAACATTATTATACGCTATAAACGGTGGGGTTGATGAAAAATCAGGTGTACAAGTTGGACCAAGATTTGAACCAATAACTTCTGAATACTTAGATTACGATGAAGTAATGGCTAGATTTGAACCATTCACTGATTGGTTAGCTAACCTTTATGTAAATACATTAAATGTAATCCACTACATGCATGATAAATACTCTTATGAAGCATTAGAAATGGCTTTACATGATAGAGATGTATTCAGAACTATGGCTTGTGGTATAGCTGGTTTATCAGTTGCTGCTGACTCATTATCTGCTATAAAATACGCTAAAGTTAAAACTATAAGAAACGAAGCTGGTATAGCTGTAGACTTCGAAATAGAAGGAGATTATCCAAAATACGGAAACAACGATGATAGAGTTGATGATATAGCTGTATACTTAGTTGAGTCTATGATGAATAAAATAAGAAAAAATAAAACTTACAGAAATTCAGTTCATACTCAATCTGTACTTACTATAACTTCAAACGTTGTTTACGGTAAGAAAACTGGTAACACTCCATGTGGTAGAAGAGCTGGTGCTCCATTCGCTCCAGGAGCTAACCCAATGCACGGAAGAGATACAAACGGAGCTTTAGCTTCATTATCTTCAGTTGCTAAATTACCATACGAGCATTCTCAAGATGGTATATCTAATACTTTCTCTATAGTACCAGGTGCTTTAGGAAAAGATATGAATGAAAGAGTTGCTAACTTATCAGCAATGATGGATGGATACTTCGGAGATGGAGCTCATCACTTAAACGTTAACGTATTCGATAGAGCTACTTTAGAAGATGCTATGGAACATCCAGAAGAATATCCACAATTAACAATAAGAGTTTCAGGATATGCTGTTAACTTCATCAAATTAACTAGAGAACAACAATTAGATGTTATAAACAGAACATTCCACGGAAAAATGGCTTAAGTTTAATTAATAAAATTCAAGTAAAAAGACTAAATTCATTTTTAGTCTTTTTATTTTACCCTTTTTACAAATAATAAGTAAGAAATTAAATATAATAACTAATTTTGTGAGGTACGAACATGACTACAGGAAGAATACACTCAATCGAAACTTTTGGAACAGTCGATGGACCTGGAATAAGATGTATATTATTTTTCCAAGGATGCCCATTAAGATGTAAATATTGCCACAACAGAGATACATGGGATGCAAAATGTGGAACTGAATATACAGCTGATGAATTAATAGAAAAAGCAGTTAAATATAAATCTTATATGAACTCTTCTGGTGGTGGAATTACTGCTTCTGGTGGTGAGGCTACTTTACAACCTGAATTCTTAGCTGAGTTATTCGCTAAAGCTAAAGAACAAGGTATTCATACATGCTTAGATACTTCAGGTTTTGTAGATATTGAAAAAATAGAAAAAGTACTTGATAACACTGATCTAGTTTTATTAGATTTAAAACATATGGATGATGAAAAATCAAAAGAATTAACAGGTGTTAGTATACAAAAAGCTTTAAAATTAGCTAAACATCTAGAATCTAGAAACATACCTGTTTGGTTAAGACACGTTTTAGTTCCAGGTATAACTGATAGCGAAGATAACTTAGCTAAAATCGGTGAATTTGCAGCATCTTTAAATAATGTTCAAAGACTAGAGTTATTACCATATCACAGCATTGGTGTTCATAAATGGGAAAGCATGGGTGTTGATTACGAATTAAAAGACGTAAGAGATGCAGACCAAGATGATGTTAAAAGAGCTAGTGAAATTATTGAAAGATATGGTGTTAAAGTATTCAACAATAAATAATAATTAAAAAGAAGTCTTATAAAGGACTTCTTTTTTTATAATCTATATAATAGCTTTTCCAACTATTACTCCCAATAAACTTAATAATAAATTTAAAGTTATATTTAAAATAGCAAATAATATATCACCTTTATATAATAAATTTACTGTTTCATAGCTAAATGTAGAAAATGTAGTTAATCCACCCATTAACCCTGTAGTTAAAAATATTTTTAATTGTGGTGACATACAGTTAAATTCCAAATTACATTCCATTATAACTCCTATTAATAAGCCACCCAAAATATTCACTAATAAAGTTCCTACAGGTATCTTAGATACAAATATATTTGCGCTATAACTTGATATTATATATCTAAAAATAGCTCCTATACAACCACCTATTCCAACACATATTATATTGATCATAATACTCTCATCCTAAACTCCAAATTTAATAAAAATAAAGTCTTAGATATATATCTAAGACTTTATTTTTATTATTAACATTAACTAAAATTCTATTACTTCAACTTCCATATTAGCTATGGCATCTTCTATTAACTTTTCTACATCTAATGCTTTTTCTGATGCTTCTATTCTCTCTAATCTTGGCTTAGTTACAGGTTTTTTAGGAGCAAATACGCTACAGCAATCTTCTTCTGGTATTATTGATGTTTCAAATGTATCTATTTTTTTAGCTATATCTATTATTTCAGTTTTATCCATAGCTATAAGTGGTCTGAAAACTGGTAAACTAACTGATGCATTTGTACAAGTTAAACCTTGTATAGTTTGAGAAGCAACTTGTCCTATACTTTCTCCTGTTATTAAAGCGTCACAATTTCTTTGTTCAGCTAATTTTTGAGCTATTCTCATCATAAATCTTCTAGAGATTATAGTCATCTCTTCATCTTTACAGTTTAGGCCTACTGCCTTTTGTATTTCAAGTATGTTAACTTTATGAAGTCTTACTTTACCACAATATTTAGCTAATATTCTAGCTAAGTCTTTTACTTTCTCTTGTGATTTTTCACTAGTGAATGGATATGTGTGGAAATGCACTGCTTCTACTTCCATACCTCTTTTAGCAACCATCCATGTAGCAACTGGAGAATCTATTCCTCCTGATAATAATGACATTGCTTTACCATTAGTTCCTATTGGAAGTCCACCATAACCTGGAACAGTATCACTATAAACTATTACATTATTTTCTCTAAGTTCACATCTTATTTTAACTTCTGGATTATTTATATCTACTTTTATTCTATCTCCAACATTAGATAATAAATATCCACCTATATCTATACTCATATCTTGAGAAGTTAATCTAAACGACTTATCTCCTCTTCTAGATTCTACTTTAAATGTTTTAGCTCCATTTTCTATTTTTTCTTCTAACATTTGAAGCGCAGTTTCTTTTAATTTTTGGTATGCTACTTCCACATCTTCTTCGTTATTTCTAAGTACTTTAACAGCTGGACATACACCAACTACACCGAATACTTTTTTAACTTCTTCGCACACTTCATCGTATTCATAATCACCTAAATCAACATATACTCTTCCATATTCTTTGTATACGTTAAATTTATCTATAGGTTTTAACATATTTTTTATATTTTTTATTAATTTATTTTCAAAAATATATCTATTTTTACCTTTTATTCCTATTTCTCCGTATTTTACTATAATTGAATTATACATATTTCACCTCTTATTATCGTCTTTTTATTATCATTCTTAAGTCACTTATTGAGTCTTTTAATACTTTTACAGCTTCTAAAATTTCTTCTTCTGTATTAAAATCAGATAAACTAAATCTAATTGCACCTTCTATTTCCTCTGGTGATAAATTTATTGCATTTAATACATGACTGCCTTTTTTCTTAGATGAACATGCTGATCCTGTAGATACATAGATTCCTTTTTGCTCTAAGAAATGTAGCAGTACTTCTCCTCTTATATTTTCAAAAGAAACATTTAATATATGACAAACTCCATCTTCTGGTGAATTTACTTTTACACCATCTATATTTTTTAATATTTCTTCCTTTAATAAATTCTTTAGATTTTGTATTTTTTCTATCTTTGAATCTAAATCTTTATTCATTATTTCTACAGCTTTTCCTAGTCCATAAATACCTGGAACATTCTCAGTACCAGATCTTACTCCAACTTCTTGTCCTCCACCAGTTAAAATAGGTTTTAATTTACTATTTTCTTTAATGTACATAAATCCTATTCCCTTTGGTCCGTGGAATTTATGACCACTTACAGTCATAAAATCAATATTATATCTGCTTGGTCTAAATTTAACTTTTGTATATGATTGAACACAATCCACATGGAAGTATATCTTTTGATCTAAAGTTTTAAGATACTTACCTATTTCTTCAATGGGTTGAATACTTCCCACTTCATTGTTAACATGCATTACAGAAATTAAAATAGTAGAAGGTTTTATTGCTTTTTTTACATCTTCTACACTTATTTTTCCACTTTTATCGACATCTAGTAGCGTTATTTCAAATCCTTCTTTTTCTAAATCATAAAGAGTATTTAAAACTGAAGGATGCTCTATTGTAGTAGATATTATATGATTTTTTGTTTTTCTAAAATTATAAGCAACACCTCTAATTATAGTGTTATTAGATTCTGTTCCTCCTGATGTAAAGAATATTTCCTTATCTTTCACACCTAAAGTTCTAGCTATGTTTTGTCTTATTTCTTTAATTTTTCTATCTACTTCTATTCCTTTTCTATGTAATGAAGAAGGATTTCCATACTCTGTAGTAAGTGCTTTCACCATTTCTTCTACTACCTCTTCATAAGGTTTTGTTGTAGCGCTATTATCTAAATAAATTTCCATTTACTACACCGTCCTATTTATATTTTTTACTAATATATCAATCAATTATGTAACTTAATTATTAAAAATTTTTGTACCTTTTATTATACCATTTTTATACCTTTTTTTTAATCTTATACTATAAAGTTTTATATAGACATATTAATTATATTAACATATTTTTATTGAAATATAATTTTAATTTTTTTTATGACAAATTTATATTTTTTATTGCATTTTTTGTCGAAGATTGTTATTATATATATGTAGTTATCCCCTTGATAACCCAATTAAAGTTTCTATTCAAATACCCCTTTTTATGAATAGATATATATTATGTCTAAGACGAATTAGATTTAATTTATCAGAACAAAAAAAGAGCTTCCCCGGCTCTTTTTTTGTATTTAAACATATATTAATATAACTAAATTTTATAAAAACAATAAATTTAACTTATATTTTTTGGTATAATGGACTTAGTATTTAAATTTAAAGGAGGTAATATTATGTCTACTAATAAAAAAGTAGGTATCCTATTTACTGGCGGAACTATATCCATGACTATAGATAAAGAAATTGGTGCCAATGTACCTACTTTATCTGGAGAACAAATAATGTCTATGGCTACAAATGTTAAGGATGTAGCTGATTTTGAAATAAAAGATTTTGATGAGATTCCAGGACCTCATATGACACCAGAAAAATTAATGAAACTTAAGCATAGTGTATTAGAATTATTAAATAGAGAAGATATCTGTGGAGTTGTTATAACACATGGAACTGATAGCTTAGAAGAAAGTGCTTTCTTCTTAGATTTAGTAATAGACCATGAAAAACCTGTTATAGTTACAGGAGCTATGAGAAGTAGCTCTGAACTTGGCTACGATGGTTCAAACAACTTATCATCTGCTATTTGTGTAGCTATTTCAGATAATGCAAAAAATAAAGGTGTTCTTGTAGTTTTAAACAATGAAGTATTATTAGCTTCAGAAGCAACTAAAACTGATACTATGGCTTTAAATACATTTAAAGCTCCTATTAAAGGTTCTTTAGGTATAGTTGATAATAATGAGCTTTTATTATTTAAAAATGTAACTCATAGAACTTTTATCGATACAGATAATGTAGAAACTAAAGTTGCTTTATTTAAATCAGGTATAGGAATGGATGATACCTTTATAAAACATGCCGTTGATATGGGATATAAAGGTATTGTAATAGAAGCAATGGGTCGTGGAAATATACCTCCACTAATGTATGAAGGGGTTAAATATGCTAGAGAAAATGGAGTTATAGTAGTAATAACTTCTAGATGTTCAACTGGTAGAGTTCATGACTCTTATGGTTACCTAGGCTCAGGAAGAGATCTAAAAAATATTGGATGTATCTTTGCCGGAGACTTAAATGGACATAAAGCTAGAATTAAATTAATGTTAGCATTAGGTAAAACTAATAATCTTGATGAGATAAAAGATTACTTCGAAAAAGGAATATACTATTAAGATTATTTTATTATAAAAATTAGTATTAATTATCCAATTTCATTACAATAATATATAATACTTTCTAATCAAAATAAGAACCTAACTTTTTGTTAGGTTCTTATTTTTATAACACTTTCGCTAAAAATTCTTTTGTTCTTTCATTTTTAGGATTATTAAATACGTTCTCTGGAGTATTATCTTCTATAATTTTTCCATTATCAACAAAGATAACTCTATCAGCTACTTCCTTTGCAAATCCCATTTCATGAGTTACTATGGCCATTGTCATACCATCTTTCGCCAGTTCTTTTATAACATCTAGAACTTCTTTTACCATTTCTGGATCAAGAGCTGATGTAGGTTCATCAAATAACATCATATCAGGCTCCATTGCTAGTGCTCTAGCTATGGCAATTCTTTGTTTTTGTCCTCCTGATAATTGAGCTGGATATGCATCTTTTTTATCTAAAAGTCCTACTCTATCTAATAGTATTTCAGCTTTTTTGTTAGCGTCTTCTTTACTTAATTTTTTTATTTTTATAGGTGCTAGAGTTATATTATCTAAAACAGTCATATGAGGAAATAGATTAAAGTTTTGAAATACCATCCCTATATTTTGTCTTACTTCATCAATATTAACTTTATTACCTGTTATATCTTTTCCTTCAAATATTATTTCTCCTTTTGTTGGCTCTTCCAGTAAATTCATACATCTAAGTACTGTACTTTTACCCGAACCACTAGGTCCTACTATGGCTATTATTTCCCCTTTATCTATTTGTAAATCTATGCCTTTAAGTACATGTAAATCTCCAAAGGATTTATGCAAATTTTTTATTTTTATCATAATATCACTTTCCCTTAAATTATTCTAATTTGACTGAGCTAATTTTTTCTCTAATATACCTACTAATTTAGATAATATACTAGTTATTACAAGATATGTTATTGCCGCTACCAAGTATGGCTCCATTGGGCTATAAATTGCTGTTACTACTATACCTGCCTTAAACATTAACTCTTGAGTTCCTATAACAGAAAGTACTGATGATTCTTTTACTAAAGTTATAAATTCATTGGCTAGTGCTGGTAGTACATTTTTTACAGCTTGAGGAACTATTACAAATCTCATAGTATCTTTATATCCCAGACCAAGTGATCTACTTGCTTCCATTTGTCCTTTATCCACTGATTGTATTCCCGATCTAAATATTTCAGCCACATATGCACTTGAATTTATTGATAGTGCAAATGCACCTGCTATAAATTTACTTGATATTGGCCCAATATCAGGGAAATCAAAACCTAATTGTGGAAATCCGTAATAAATAATATATACTTGAACAAATAAGGGTGTACCTCTAAGGATTTGAATGTATGCACTTGATATTAACTTTAATATTTTAACTTTAGACATTTTCATTAAACAAATTAATAAACCAAGAATAAATCCTATAACTAATGATACCATTGATACTAATATGGTATATTTAGCACCTTCAAATATTAATCCATAGTATCCACTTAATTTACTAAAATCCATATATACATCTCCTATTTTATGTCTATTATTCTGTTAATTTCAAAGCTTCTTGCATAAATTCATCTATTTTACCTTCTTTTTCTAGTTTAGCTATTGTATCATTTACTGATTTTAAGAAAGCAGTATTATCAACTTTATCATCTGATTTTTTCATAGCAGCTGCTGCAGTTTCTGCAACTTCATCACCTACAGTTGTATTACCTATAGCAACATTTTTATAATTTTTTACATTTATATCAGCTACTGCTTTACCTGTTACTATAACATCTATTTTTCCATTTTGAAGTTCTAACATTAAATCAGGTATTTTCTTTAATTGAGTTGCATTAGTTATTCCTAAATCACCAGTAACATAATCTGCTTGAGTTGTTCCTTTTTGAACTCCAACTTTTAATTTTTTCAAATCATCTGAAGTTTTTATTGAATCTTCTTTACCTTTTGCAACTATGCATACATTGCTATTTGTATAATATATTTCAGAAAAGTCTACACTTTTCTTTCTTTCTTCATTTGGAGTCATTCCTGATAAAACTATATCTACCTTATTAGCTTGTAGTGCTCCTAATAATCCATCAAAGTCCATATCTGTATATTCAACTTTTACTCCCATATCTTTTGCCATTTCTTGAACTATAAAGTCGTCAAACCCTACTATTTTATCTTCTCCGTTAACTACTTTATGGAACTCATATGGAGAATAGTCAGCACTTGTTCCTACTTTTAATACTCCCGAATCTTTTATTTGTTGTAGTTTATCTGCTACCTCTCCTGATTTTCCACTATCCCCATTTGATGAACATCCTACTAATGACATTATCATCATAGCTGCTAAAGTTAAACCTAATAATTTTTTTAAACCTTTCATTTTAAATATCCCCCTTTTATATTTTTAAAATTATAATTGCTTTATGATAAATACTTACGTCATTTATTTTGATAATAAATAAAAAAGTCTCTTAGTCAAATGACTAAGAGACGAATTAACCGCGTTACCACTCTTGTTGATAGACAGTTATATGCCTATCCTCTCAACCCCTTAAGGCGGGTTACCTATTATCATACTTTAGTTCTGATAATCTTCTCCAAAGCTCTCTTCACACTAAACTTAATTATTAGGCTCACACCAACCCTAACTCGCTGAAATTTAATTTAGGCTACTCTCTTTTTCTCAGAATTTCCTTTTTTGAAATTGTTAATACAATTGTAGTTATATATATTTCCTTTGTCAATAATAATTTTCAGAATTTTTTTATTTTTGTTAATGCTATTATTAAATTTTTTCTATAATATTATTTCTTATGCAAAGCTTATAATCTAATTCTGCCTCTTTTTTCTCGAATTTGACTTTGATCATATCTCCATCTTTTCCAACTATTCTTCCATTTCCAAATACCCTGTGATGCAATCTACTACCTACTCTTATACTATTAATTTCTTCTTTTGTAGGATTTTTTATATCATCTAAAAATCTTGATTTAAATGCTTTTTTACCGTATTTATTTATAGGGGAACTAAGAGTTAAACTTTCTTCTGCACGAGTCATCCCCACATACATAAGTCTTCTTTCTTCTTCTATTTGCTCTGCTTTTTTCTTTTCATCTTCAATATCGTACGACTTTTCATGAGGAATTGTACCTTCATTAATGCCTATAATATAAACATATCTAAATTCTAAACCTTTTGCACTGTGCATAGTAGTAAATACTACTCCATTCATCTCTTTATTCGTATGATTTTCTGATAATTCTTCTTTAACCTTTTCTATATGAGCTAAATATTCCTCAATAGTTTCAAAGTTAGATGCAGAACTTTCAATTTCATTTAATATTTCAATTAATCCATTTGTTTTTATTTTTCTATTCATACAATAATCTAAAATATATTTATCATAATCTAAAGTCGTTCTTATATAAGATATGGCATCTTGAGGACATTGATGTTTTAAATAGCTTATATCAATATCTAAATCATTTATGGTTTTTACTTGTTTTGGATGAAGATTACATTTTGTTATTAAAGCATTTACAAAATCCTTATCTTCTTTTATTTGACTTAAATTATCTCTAGATATATATCTAAAAGGTTTATTAATTATTCTTATCCAATCTTCATTAGTATGTTGTCTTACAGCAATTTTTAAATAAGATAATACATCTCTAGCTGCCCAATGATCATAAATCGTTACAACAGAATCCTTTATGCTAAATGGTATTCTCATGTCCATAAATACATCTACTAATGCTCTAGACTGAATATTTGTCCTATAAATCACTGCAAAATCACTATATTCCACATAGTCTTTCTTTATCTCTTCTAATATTTCCTTACCTATTTGTATTGCCTCATCTTCTGAGTCTTTAGGCATAAGATATTTTACTACAGCACCTTCTCCCTGGTGACATTTTATAGTTTTATCATATCTACTTACATTTTTTTCTATTAATTTATTAGATACATCTATTATTTCTTTTTTTGATCTATAATTTATATCCAATAAGATTTTTTCTGTTCCTTGGAAGTATTCTTCAAATTGTAATAAAAAGTCTGGCCTAGCACCTCTGAATCCATAAATACTTTGGTCTTCATCCCCAACAACAAATATATTATTATTAGGATTTGACATTAATTTTAATACTTCAAATTGAACTTTATTAATATCTTGAAACTCATCTACTAAAATATATTTATAAACCTGTCTGACCATTTCTAATGCCTGTTTATTTTCACTTAATAAGTAGTAAGTTCTTATTAACATATCGTCAAAATCTATCTTTTTAATTTGTTCTTTATAATCTTCATACATATTATAAGTATTTATAAACTCATCTTTTGTCAAAATCTCCGATTCAAAATCCTGTTTATCCATCAGTTCATTTTTTACATAAGAAATTTCATTTATAACTTGTCCAACTGCCTCGTCATCTTCTCCATTTTCTACTTTTAGATTTTTAAGTATTCCTTTTATGGCAATTCTTTTTGTTTTTTCATCAAGAATACTATTCATATCATATCTTCCAAAATATCTTAAAATTTTATAAAAAACTGCATGGAAAGTTCCAAAGGTAACTTTGTTTATTCTTGGATCATTACAAATTTTTAATGCCCTATTTTTCATTTCCATGGAAGAATTTTTTGTAAAACTTATTGCTAATATTCTAGCTGGAGGAATATTTTTATTTACTATCATATTGGCAATTCTATAAGTAATTACTCTAGTTTTTCCAGAACCAGGACCTGCAAGCACCATACAAGGCCCTTCAACATGTTCTACTGCCTTTTTTTGATTTTCATTTAATTTATCTTTATCAATCATATTTTCCCACCTTGAAGTATTTGATTTTTATTTATAATATTACATTTACTATAATCTTTTTTTAGTTTATGATTAAATTAATTTATTCAACGTCTATTATATTATAAAATTGAAAAAAGGAGAAATATCATGAAAATTATAGAAAAAATTCTAACAGAGAATTTAAATATAGATAGCGACACCTTTATATTCGACATTGAAACTACTGGACTTAATCCTAAGTTTTGCAAAATTATTTTAATCGGTATTTTATATAATTGCCAAGGTAAGACTATTATTAAACAATTTTTTGCTGAAAATGAAGATGAGGAGCAGGAAATTTTAACTGCTTTTATAGACCATATTAAGCATTTCAAAAAACATGTAACTTATAATGGCCTAGCTTTTGATATTAAATTTATAAATTACAGATTAAAAAAATATAATATTGATTTCTATTTGAATAGTGAAGATGATTTTGATATTTTTAAGTTTATTAAACCTTTTAAATATGCTCTAAATCTAGAAAGTTGTAGTTTAGCCTTAGTTGAAAAATTTTTTGGTATTCATAGAGATGATTCCATAAATGGTGAAAAAAGTATAGAACTTTATAAAGAGTTTGTAGAAAACCAAGATGAGAAACTTCTAGATACTATACTTTTACATAATTATGATGATATTTATAATTTAAGTAAACTTATAAATATTCATGATTTAGTTAAGGAAAAATTAAATCTATTAGAGATTAATGCAAATAATTATAAACTTGAAATTCATCCTTTAAAATACAAAATAAATTCAAAAAAACTTACTATGGATTATTTTGTTTTTAAAGGTGAACACAACAATATATCAATTTATAATGACAACTATTCAATAATCTGCCAAAATAATAATATTTCTCTAGAAATAAATATAGATAAAGGTATAGATAGAGATAATAATACTATCTTATTTTACAATTTGTCGAAAATTATTCCTTTGAAGTTTAATGATGAAGTCCTTGAAGGGAATATTTATTCTTTATGTAATTTTATAATAAAAAATGAACTTAGCAGTATATAAATATATTCATATAAAAAGCTATATAACTAGATAATTAATCTAGATATATAGCTTTAAATTTTCATTAGTTTATTTAATTCAATAATCTAAATTTTATACTTCTATATAAATCTATAATACTTGTAGGATATTCTCTGATCATATAATACAATCTATTAGACCATGAACTAATTGAGCATAATCCTTCATTATCAAATCCAAGAATACTGGCTATAAATCTCCCTCTAAATAAATGATAATCACTGGTTACAATCAAAATCCTATCTCCTAAATTTAAATCTCCTATTATTTCTTTGCTAAAGATTATATTTTCTAAAGTTGTAGTTGCTTTATCTTCTAGTATTATTTTTTCTTCATCCACATTATTTTCCACTAAATAATTTTTCATGGCCAAAGCTTCTGTCATTATTTCATCTTTACCTTGCCCACCAGATACAATTATATTTATATCTTTGTTAGAATGATAATATTCAATAGCTTTATCAAGTCTTAACTTCAAAGTTTTAGATACTACATTTTCATTTACTTTAGCTCCTAAAATTATCATAGTATCTACTTTTCCTATATTGTCTATATCTTTAGTTTTATATATATTTATAAGAATTGCACTTTGTAAAATCATAAATAATATTAAAAATAACATCATTATTATTTTATAAGTTTTGTATATTATCCTTGTATATCTATTTTTAAATGATGCATTTCTTGTAATTATTAGTATGTATATAAGTATTATTGATACAAGTATAAATATTGTTGAAAAGCTAAAATTCCATTCAATTAAAGCTAATATGACAGGTGTGCTAAGTATTATCAATAACTTAATATTTTTATTCACATTTATTTCCCCCATACAGTAATTTATTACTCTATATTTCTAATAAATTATAACATAATATAAAATACTTCTTAGTATTGAAAAAAGAGCTATTTAATAAATAATAAAATTATTCATTAAATAGCCCCTATAATTTGATATTTAATATTTAATTAATTTCTTCCTCAAATGGATTTTCTATTTTACTAAGTGAAATATAACAGTATATTCCAACTAATATAAATATACTTCCACCAATTATCCCCGTTGGGCTAGGACCTATAAAAGAGTTTGGTGTTCCTTTATATAAAAGTAATCCTATTGCTGCAGATGCATTTATTGCACTATGAGCTATTGCGCAAGGTATAACACTTTTTGTTTTTATAACTAAGTATGATAAATAAGATCCAATCACTATACAAAATACTATCATGGCAAATATACCCAACCACGGTGCCCCAATATATCCAGTTCCATAATTATGTCCCATAGCAATTACTGGTGCATGCCATATTCCCCAGATAACGCCACTAATAATTATGGATTTTTTTACAGAATAGTTATTACAAAGTTTTTGAAGTAAATAACCTCTCCAGCCCAATTCTTCCCCTAATGTAAATAAAATATTTATTATTGGTCCTATTAATATAGCTTGAAGTAATTGAACTATAAAAATTATCCTTACATCTACATTTATATTATTACTTGATAATATCTCCTTAATTACAGTCATATCTAAATCTAGATTATTAGGAAAAATTATAAAATATACTATAACTCCCAGTATTATAAAAACATTTGTCATAAAGTAAGCAGTTAGGTAGTATTTTATATTATTTTTAAATAGAGGCTTTAAATACATATTTTTAAATCCCTCTTTTGTAATAATTCTTGTTAGTATAGATGAGAGTGCAGGCATTAACATCATAATAGACATAATTATAACACTCTTTGTTGAACCATATTTATCTCCACTTAATGGTATTATAGATATTATTCCCCAGGATGTAAGAAGTACTATACCTAAATAGATATATAATCTTTTTTTACTTATATTTTCATTCATCTTTATTCCTCCTATTTTCCCCTAAACTTATTTAATTTTTTTAATAAATTATCATACATAATATCATCTCTGATTATAGTAAACCCTGGATGAGTTTCTATAAGCTCTCTCAAGCTTTCCACAATTAATTCTTCATTTCTAGGCAATATATTTCCTATTTTCATCCCCTCTATAAACTCTGGCAAATAGTCAAACATCTTATTTTTATTTTCTTTAAAATCAAATACATTTGTGTCACTAACCATATCCACACATTCCTGTAAATACTTTAAACAGTTTTCCTTGTCTCCCTTTGAACCATATGTCAAAGAAAGTAAAGTAAAAGCATTTAATAAAGCCTGAGGATATTCATTTTTCAAATCTAAAACATCTACTATCTTTATTAGCTTATCAATATACATCTTTTGTTTTTCTTCATTATCCTCATAACAAGACAAAATATCTGTCATAGCCTGAATGCTATTAATAAAGTTATTAAATATGAATATCTGCAATGTTTTTATGGCTTCTTCTTTGTCTCCTTTAATTTGATATGCCTTAGATAAAATAGTTTCTAATGGCATAGGTACCTTACTTATACCCTTTAAATCATCTATTACATCATCTGCTTTTCCAATTATTAAATTACAATAGCTTTTCATAGTTAATGCTTCTTTGGCCAAATTTACTTCTTCACAATTTTCTTCTATTCTTTCAAATACTTTTACCGTATGTTTATATATGTTTATTATCTTTTCTTGATTTCCTGCTAAATAAGCATGATTACAATAAAGTAAGCCTAAATGAAACTGTAGAAAATAACATGTATAGTATTTTTTCTCATAATATATACACTTGTTATAAACTTCATCAAAATGCTTTGTTGCAAAATCTTCTATAAATTTAGTATAAAGCTTTTTCACTTCATCCTCTTCCATAAATGGCTCATATCCTAAAAGTTCATCTATACTTATATCAAAATATGCAGCTATTATTGGCAATAATGTTATATCAGGATAACTTTGATTTTTTTCCCATTTTGAAACAGCCGCTTTTGTTATTCCTAAATGATTTGCTAGCTCTTCTTGAGTTATTCCTCTTATTTTTCTTAAATTTGAAATATTTTTAGAAAAATTCATATTTTGCATAACTAGCCTCCTTTTTATTTATCTTATATATTTTATTGTATTAAAAAACCATCAGTTTACACAATGTACGTATAGTTGATTTTCTATCACTTTAGTCAACTGATGGTTTACTTTTTATTATTAACTTGTAGCTGCCATTTCAGATATATCTTTTAATAAATCCTTAGAATTATTTTCATTAGTCATTATAATTAATAAATCCCCTGCACATATAATTGTATCTCCTTTTGGCAAAATTTCTTTTTCTCCTCTATTTATAGATACAACTAAACAATTTTCTGGCCATAATATATCTTTAATCTTCTTATTCTCTAATTCACTATAAACTTGGACTGATATCTCCAGTAAAGTCTTCTTTCCAACTCTTCCTTCATATTTATTTATTGATTTCGATATTATTTTACTTAATAAACTTTCATAAATTGGATCAGAGTTTAGAATATCTGAAGTTAATTGAGAAATAATAACAACTATAGCTAAAGAAAGTAAGTGATTTAAAGAACCTGTCATCTCAGAAATTAGTAATATAGAAGTAATAGGTGCTTTTACTATAGATGAAAAATGACCTGCCATGGAAATTACTATAAAATTAAGTAAATAAGATGCTGGTATTCCCAAATATCTTACACATATAATTCCTACAAAATTGCCTACTAAAGCTCCAATAACTAATAAAGGGAAAAATATACCTCCTGGTACTCCTGACCCAAAGCAAATAAATGTAAATAAAAATTTCACAACTATTAATACAAATAAAAATGTCAAACTAAAATTCTCTTCTTTTAGAGATATTATTAAATCATGACCTCCTCCTAATACTATAGGAAATATAATTCCCACTATGCCTGTAATAACAAAAGGAATAATACATTTTATTTCCGTAGATACATTTAATTTTTTATATAAGTCCTGTGTTATCAAAAGTCCTTTACTAAATACAACTCCACTTATACCTATTACTATTCCAAGTATAATAAGAACCCAATAATATTTAAGTGGTAGTGAGTTTAATTTTGAAAAATATAAAGACGGTGTTAGACCGAAAAAATTTTGTGAAATAAAATCTGCCATAAGAGATGATATCATAGCTGATACTAATACTAATGGCGAGAAATTTTTATGAGTTTCTTCCAACGAAAACATAACTCCAGATATGGGTGCATTGAAAGCTGCTGAAAGTCCTGCACTTGCTCCACTTGTAATTAAATATTTCTTTTCATTATCTAGTTTATTAGTTTGCTGTGCAAGGCCTTCTCCCACACAAGCTCCCATTTGTACTGAAGGTCCTTCTCTTCCTAAAGACATGCCTGCTCCTAAACAAATCAACCCACCTATAAATTTATATACTAATACACTAAACCAATTTTGTTTTAAATTTCTAGTAAGTATACCTTCTACTTGAGGTATTCCACTTCCACTAATCATTGGCTCCTTTTTTACCATTTTTCCCACTAAAAATCCCAATAATATAAGTACAAGAAATAAAACTTGTATTAATAAATGATTGCTTCTCGCTTTTTCATAAAAAGAAATAAATGCAGGTGATAATTTTGATAAAAGGATTCTATGGACTACTATTACTAAACCCGCTATAATTCCTACAATCAATGAATCAAATATCAACTTATATTTTAAATTTTCAAGTCTATTCAACATTACATAGATTCCCTCTTTCTTCATCTATATATTCCCCCCTTCATGGTTAAATTCTAGTCATATTTTAGATAAAAGACAAGTTTAAATATTCCAATTTTTTTATATTATTAAAGCCTTTTTATTGACAAAAAAACTATATACTAATACAATAATACCTAAAGGGGTATACGTAATACTTTTCCTATAAAGATGGTCATCTATCTTTCCCAAAACTTTAAGATGACCTAATATTTTTAATAACTTAGATAACTTAAACTTTATAAAAAATAGGCCATCTTACACTTCCCAAAGCATTAAGATGACCTGATATTTTTAATAATTTAATTTATATGCTAAAAGGTATTACTGCATCTAGTAATCTTTTAGCATAATCGTTTTTTACATATGCAAGCTCAGAACTATCTATATTTTCAACTAATTCCCCTTTATAAAGGAATAAAACTTGATCACATAAATTAGCTACAGCTTGTAAATCATGAGCTATAAATAAATATGTCATATCTAAATCTTTCTTTAATTTCTTTAATAACTCTAATATTTGTGCTTGTATGGATACATCTAAAGCACTTATGGCCTCATCAAGTACCATAAATTTAGGCTTTGTAGATATGGCTCTTGCTATACATACACGTTGCATTTGACCACCACTTAGTTCATGTGGATATCTATGGACTAAATTTGTAGGAAGCCCAACTTTTTCTAGTAATTCTTCCACTATTTTATCTATATTTTCTTTTTGACCTAAGGCTAAAAGGGGTTCGGAAATAACTTCTTTTACAGTAAAATTAGGATTTGCTGATGAAGTATAATCTTGAAATACTACACTCATTTTTCCTTTGTTTTCTTTTATCCATTTTTTTACCGGTTTACCTTCTATTTTTATTTCTCCATCATCTGGTTTTTCAAGACCTAATATTAAACGGCTTAAAGTACTTTTCCCACTACCACTTTCACCTATAAGTCCTACACAAGATCCTTCTTCTATATAAAAATTAATGCCTTTTAAAACATGTAGTTTTCCTTTTGTTCCTATTTTAGAGTAGCTTTTATGTATATTTTTAACTTCTACTAACATTATATGGCTACCTCCTTTTTCTCCATAGACTTAATAAAGGATTCTGTAAGCTCTAAACGAGTATCTATTAAATATTTAGTATATTCATGCTTAGGATTGGAGAATACTTCTTTTGCTTTTCCATATTCCACTTGAACTCCATTTTTCATTACTAGTAAATCTTGTGCTAAATGTTGTACAACACCTAAATCGTGAGATATAAATATTAAAGAAGTTCCCGTTACTTCTCTTAATCTTTTAAACTCCTCCACAACTTCTCTTTGGTTTATAGAATCTAGTGCTGTTGTAGGTTCATCAGCTATTATAATATCTGGTTCCATAGTCATGGCTATGGCTATCATACACCTTTGTAACATCCCCCCTGAAAGTTGATGAGGATATTTTTTTATCACTTCCTCAGGATCATTTATAAACATTTTCTCTAGAGCATCTATGGCTATTTTTTTAGCATCATCTTTAGATACATTTTTATTTTCCACTAGAGTTTCTATCATTTGATATCCTATTGTATATAGTGGATCAAATGATGACATGGCATCTTGAAGAATCATACATATTCTCTGTCCTCTAATTTTTCTAAGTTCTTCTTTACTAGTATTTAATAAATCTATTTTTTCTTCTAATATTGCTTTACCACTTACTTTTAAGTTTGGATTTATAAGTCCTAGTATAGCTCTAGTTGTCATAGATTTACCGCTACCACTTTCCCCCACTATTCCCAAACATCTATTTTTTTCTAAGTTAAAATTAACACCTTTTACAATCTCTTCATTAGTTAAAGTATCAGTAACACGAAGATTTTTAATTTCTAATAAACCCATATTATTTTCTCCTTATTATCCTATACTCTTTTTAGGATTTAAAGCATCCTGTAAACTATCACCTAAGAAGTTAAATGCTGCAACTACTACTAATATTGCAATACCTGCTGGCAACATCTGTTGTGGATATATAGTCATTATATTTTTTGCTTCACTAAGCATCATTCCCCATTCTGGTGTAGGTGCTTGTACTCCTAAACCTAAGAATGATAATGCAGATATATTTAATATGACCCAACCAGTATCAAGGGTTGCTAAAACTCCGATTTCTCCCATAGCTCCTGGTATTAAATGTTTTTTAATTATATGGAATGTACTACATCCTGATACTTTTGCGAATTTTATGTAGTTTTTATCTGTATATTGCATAACTATACCTCTTATCATACGAGTGTACCATGCCCATTTAGCTATAATATTAGCAATTACTATATTACTAATTCCAGTACCTAAAATTCCCACTATGGCAAGTATCATAACTTCACTTGGAAAAGAAAGCATAATATCACAAACTCTCATTATTACTTCATCTACCCAACCTCTAAAAAATCCTGAGATTACACCTAAAAGTGTACCTATTATAATGGTAGTTGCCATTGTAATTAATGATAAAAATACTGTAGTTCTTATACCATATAAAATTCTAGAAAATACACATCTTCCAAGTTGGTCTGTTCCAAATGGATATTGAGCACTCATACCTAAAAGTTTTGATTTTACATCTACTTCTACAGGACTATTTGGTGCTATAACTGGTGCAAGTATCCCTGATATTATTATTATTAAAATTATCCCTAAGCTTAACATTCCTAGCTTATCTTTTTTAAATCTATTCCAAAATTTCATATTATGCCTCCCTTCTCATTCGTGGATCAAGTAGTGCTGATATTACATCTACTAATAAGTTACATACAACGAATAAAACTGCCATAATTAATATATAGGCTTGTATTACTGGATAATCCCTGTTGTATATTGCACTTACACATAATCTTCCAATTCCAGGCCAAGCAAATATGTTTTCAACTACAACTGTACCTGCTATCAACTTAGGTATAGACATACCAAGAGCAGTTATAGATGTTTGTAGTGAATTTTTAAATACATGTTTTATAATAGTACTTTCTTTAAGTCCCCTAACTCTGGCATAAAGTACATAGTTTTCTTTTTTATTTTTTATCATATTGTTTCTTATAAGTCTTACATACGTGGATATATAAGTTAAAGATAAGGTTACAGCTGGTAATACTACAGAACTAGCTTTTTCCATACCACTAGTTGGGAATAAATTAAATTTAACTGATAATAACCACATCAGTAATATTCCTACCCAAAAACTTGGCATAGCTGTTCCAATAAATATTATGGCTCTTGTTATCTTATCTCCTATGCTATTTTCATATACTGCACATAAAACACCTACAGATACACTTACTACTAAAGTAATTATTAATGATACAGTAGCTAAATTAATTGTAGCAGGTAGTGCTCTTGCTATTTCATCTGCTACAGGCTTTTTATTAACATAACTATTTCCAAAATTCCCTTGTAGAGCATCTGATAACCATGTTGTATATCTTTCAAAGAATGGTTTGTTTAGACCTAGTTCCTCTCTCATTCCTTCTATAGCTGCTTCTGTAGGAACTATTTCATTTACCCTAAGGGCTACTTCCGCTGGATCACTTGGACTAAGATTTATTATAATAAACGATAAAAATGAAATTCCTAACAATATAGGAATCATACTAAGTAATCTTTTTGTTATAAAATTTTTCATTTTTCCTCCTTCAATTGATACTTATTTTTATTTCATACAAAATAAGAATGAGGAATATCCTCATTCTTACTCATATCATAATTATTGAGCTTCGAAATACATTTTTTCGAATGGTATCTCATATTGAGAAGGATTAAACTCAACGCCTCTTAAAGCAGAACTATGAACTGCTTTAGTTCTTGAGTAAGTAAGTGGTATATACACCCCTTGATCATGTATATATGTAAATACTTCTTTGTACATTTCTTTACGAGTATCTTCATCAGGTTCTATCATAAGATTAGTTATAGTTTTATCTAACCATTCTTTCTTTTCTAAACCAAGTTGTGCTTGGTAGTCGCCATGAGCAGGTACTCTGAAAGATGATACATACGATTGTGGATCGTATGGCGTTCCCCAAGATAAAGAATATTGTAAATCAAAATCTCCTGATTTTTGTCTATCAAGGAATGATTGTTTTTCTTCACCAACCACATTTAACTCCACACCAACAGCTTTAAAGTCACTTTGTAAATATTCACTTATAGTTCCTTCTTGAGCATTATCAGAGTTGTAGTATATTTCTAAAGAACATTTTTTACCGTCTTTATATCTATAACCATCATCTCCCATTTTCCATCCAGCTTCTTCTAAAAGCTCATTAGCTTTATCAACATCATATTTACGAACTTCTAAATCTATATCACAGTATGGTACTGAAGTAGACATTAAAGTATCTGCCATAGTTTCAGTTCCATTTAATACACCTTCTGCTATAGTTTCTTTATCAACTGCATATTGTAGAGCAAGTCTTACTTTTTGATCTCCTGTTATTTCTTGTTTTGAGTTTAAAAGTATTGCTCTAGATGCAATAGGATTACTCATTGAAGTTTCATATTTACCAGCTTCTTCTAATGCTTTGAATGAATCTAAGTCTATCATATCCCCATCAGAACCGTATATTAAGTCTATTTCACCTTTTTCTAAAGCTAATAATATAGTTTGGTGGTCAGTCATAACTTTCCATCTAACAGAATTTACTTTTGGTTTTTCACCGTAGTAATTTTCATTAGCTGTAAATACTGCATATTGTTCTTCTTTATGTTCACTAAGAACCCATGGACCAGTTCCTGCATAACCATTTACACCATCTTTTGTGCTTCCATCAACAAAGCAATTTGGAGATATCATTCTAAATGGTCTAGTTAATGCTAATTCTTCTAATGTTGGATAATATGGATGTGATAATGTTAATTTAAATGTATACTCATCTACAACTTCTGTAGATTTTATTTCGTTTACTAAGTCTAACCAGTTATGACGTTCAACGTTTTCTATTATTGCATCAAAGTTCTTTTTTACAGCTTCTGCATTGAATTTTTCCCCATCTGTAAATTCAACGTCTTGTCTTAAATAAAAAGTATATTCTTTCCCATCTTTTGATATATCCCAACTTTCTGCAAGCCATGGTTCTACACCATCATCAGTATTTTTTACAAGTGATTCAAACACCATATTTTGTGCTGCCATCTCACCTGAATAAAGATGTGGGTTTATATCCCTAATATCTTTTGTACTAGCGTAGACGATTTCATCTTTTTCCTCTGCCCCAGTAGTCTTATTACTACTTCCACATCCAACTACTGACATACATAGTATGGCACTCATTGTTGTGACTAATAATTTTTTTAGTTTCATAATTCTTCTCCCTAATATTTTTAATAACTTAAATTTATATATAAAATGTATAAAATAAATTTTATTACTAATTATAAAAAAATAAATGTAACCTTCCCCTATTACAAATACTTTTAATCTTTTTATTTTTGAAAATTTTTCCATTTTCATTTTTTGTAAAAAAAAATGGCATTTAAGCCATATTATTTATTGGCGGAGAAGGAGGGATTCGAACCCTCGCACCGGTTTAATCCAGCCTAATCCCTTAGCAGGGGATCCTCTTGAGCCACTTGAGTACTTCTCCAATATTTAATTTATAAATTTATTTTACAGTAGAAAAATAGTATTGTCAATATTTAGATATTGTAAAATTAAATATAAATATAAAATAAGTTTTGTACTTTAATAAATATGTCCATATATCATCTTATATATTCATTTTTCATATAAATTTAAAGCAAAGAAGACTTTTATCTTCTTTGCTTTTATATTAAAAACTACATATGTTTTTTTGCTTCTAATAACATTTCATTAGCTTGTTGCATATATTCAATAGCTTTTTCTATATACTCTGCAGTTTCTGTTTTTCCCATTTCTTTAGCTTTATTTACCCATTCTCTAAATCCTTCTTCATGTGAGTTATTATGATTTACCCAGTGTACTAATAATATATTTAAAGTTTTTTCATCTTTACTCATATTATCTTCTTTTACACTACATCCACATCCACATTCATGCTCATGTGTATGTGAATGTCCTCCACAACAGTCATGGTCATGATGATGACCTTCATGATATAAAGCTCTTTCTTTAGTAAACATTTTGAATTTCCCCCTATTTTATATTAAATTCTTTTTTTATTATTTTTATTGTGTCTTTAATTAATAATGATAACGGCTTTGATTCTATTCCTACTACCTCAAAATTTTCTGGCATTATTGGTAGTAATATTTTAAATGCTTCACTATCACATACTGCTTCACTTATAACACTTGTGACTTCTCCCATCATAGAATTTGGCATCACTATTGATATTGGCGAAATAATTATGTTAGCTTTTTTTGAAGATACTACTATGGCATTTTCTCCTGTTGCACCTTTATTAGCATGGGACTTCATCATAGCACTTGTGGCTATAGAATTTGTTCCAAGTGCATACACTTCTATATAAGAAGGTAGTTCCTCTCTAAGTACACTAACTACCTGAGAGCCTATTCCTCCGCCCATTCCATCTATTACTGCAATTATCATATTTGATTCCCCTAGTTTATTAGTTTTCTTCTAAAATTATTTTATGATCCATAAGTCTTATTTCTTTAATAACTCCATCTACTATTTTTTGTTCTCCTAGTAAATCTGTCAAATAAACTTTTCCTTCATATGGATCAACTGTTACTACATTTTCCATAACTTTTTCTAATTTATTGTCTTTTCCTAATATAAATGCAGATGATTCACACATATTAAATCCCCCTTGAAATTATAAATATAATCAAAAAAAGGTTTCTAAAGGCATTACAATACCATAAGAAACCTTCGTGATTCCATTTCCAAAATTTTCTATTAATATAAGTATATACTTATCTTTTTCACAAGTCAAACGCTTCCATACAATTATTTTTTTTAATAAGAAGAGATAATTTTTTGTTTAATTATCTCTTTTTATTTAATATTTTTATTAATCTAATAAATCTTTAACTGTTGGGAATTGGTCTATATTTGTATGAGGTAAGAAACAAGCAGATACAAATTCATCCATGTATGTTGGATATACACTTAGCTCCACATATGTCATTTGAGAACCTATTTCTTCAAGCTTCTCTCTTGCATCTTTACTTATTAAAGCTAAATAAGAACCAACTAATGAACTATTACCTATATATTGAAATTTGCTTCTATCTACATCTGGTAGTAATCCTATAAGTATTGAGTTTTCTATATCTAGATTATTTCCTATTCCTCCAGCAATATAAACTTTATCAATTACATCAAAATCCATACCTAAGCTTTCTATAAGTACTGAAGCTCCTGAATATATAGCTCCTTTTGCTCTTATAAAGCTATCTATATCTATTTCATTTATAACTAAATCATTTTCTAAGTTTTCATAATCTTCTTTGAAAGCAAGGACATACTCGCCTATGTCATGTTCATTAAATCTAATTCGTCTATTATCTAGTCCTCTTTGAATTTTACCTCTTCTGTCTATTACTTTTGTAATTAGCATTTGACAAATTAAGTCTATTATACCTGATCCACAGATTCCTATAGGTTCACAATCATCTATAATAGTTAATGTTGGATTTAGAGTTTCTTTATCAATTTTAACCTTTTCAATGGCACCAGCTGAAGCCCTCATACCACAACTTATTCCTCCACCTTCAAAAGCAGGTCCAGCTGAACAAGCACAACACATCATAAAGTCTTTATTTCCAAATACTATTTCACCATTAGTTCCTAAATCTATAAATAAAGTATTTTCTTCACTTGCCCATATTCCTGATGATAGTACACCTGCTGTAATATCTCCACCTACATAACTTGCTACATTTGGAGATAAGTATATTAGAGCACTTTCATTTACATTAAGTCCCACATTTTCTCCCATTAATTTAGGAGATTTTAAATATGGTGGTATAAATGGTTCTAATCTTATATAATCTGGATAAATTCCTAAGAATAATGTTGACATAGTAGTATTTCCTGATAAAACAACTCTTATTACATTATCTCTATCTACTCCTGTTTTTTCATATATGGCTTGAATTAATGGATTAATTGTATCGTCTACTACTGCTTTTCTCATTAATTCTAAATTATTTTTTCTTACAGCAAAAACTATTCTATTTATAACATCTGCACCGTATCTTATTTGAGCATTTCCTGATGATGCCTTGTCAATAACTTCATTAGTAGTTAAATTAACTAAGCATACTACAACAGAAGTAGTACCTATATCTATAGCTAACCCGTATAACTCACCTTCTTTATTTCCAGCTTCTATGTTCAAGATTGTTATTTTATTTTTCTTTTTAAGGTAAGTTAAAGTTATTTTAAAATCATCTTCTCTTAATATTTTAGGTATTTTTCTTAGTACATCTAATCTAAAATCAATAGCATCTATATTAAGTTCTTGTTTCATATGTCTTTCTATTCTATCTATATCGCTTATATTATCATCTATTGATGGTTTATCTAATTCTACATATTGTTTTATAATATTTGTTTGATAAGATAAATCATTTGATTCGATTATATTTTTTGCTCTTTCAAATAATTCTTTATCAACTTTTTTTCCTACACCTTCAATTTTCATACCATGCATTGAAGATGATAATTTTTCTGGTACTTCTATAGTTATATCTTCAGTTATTTTTGTAGCACATGCTAAAATATATCCTTCATGCCACTCTTCATCGGTAATATGTACCGTCTTTTCAGTATTACATTTTCCTTCTAATAACTTTACTTTACATTTCCCACATGATTTATTCCCATTACAAGGTGCATCTATAAAAATATCTGCATTTCTTGCTACATCTAATAATTTTTCTCCTACTTCACATTCTACTTCTTTATTATGTGATTTAAAAAAAACTTTAGCCATTCTATCACCCCAATAATATAATTTTTATAATCACTCAACCTTATATATTACTAAAATAAATATAAAATACCCTTTATAAGTTTAAAAAGCATAGTAAACTTAATTCTATTAAATTTACTATGCTTTTAATTCAAATTAATTTACTAATTTTTTATTCTAATCCCTTTTCGTAATCTTCTCCACTTAATAAAGCATCTAATTCAGATGGATCTGACATTTTTATTTTACAAATCCAAGCATCATATGGAGCTTCATTTACATACTCAGGTTCGTCTTCTAATTTATCTTCATTTATTTCAACTACTACACCTGAAATTGGTGCATATAAATCAGAAGCTACTTTAGATGATTCTATTACACCAAAAGTTTCGTCTTTTGTTAATTCATCATCAACTTCTGGCATTTCAACAAATAATACTTCTCCTAATTGTTCTTGAGCAAAATCACTTACTCCTATATATGCGTATTCACCATCAACTTTTACCCAAGTATGTTTTGGAGAATATTTTAACCCTGGTAATGTACTCATATTTTTCTCCCCCAAATATTAATTTTAAAATTTTATATTTATTACATTATTGGATCCATTGATAATGCTGGATGTCCTTTTTCTTCAAGGAATGCACAAACTGATTCAGAATCTACAGCTATAGTTTCATCACAAATCATATCTGTGAAGTTTTCTATTCCAGCCATTTCTTGAACTGTTTGATTTAATTTATCAGCTACGAAATCTTTTAATTCTTTTGGCATCCAAACTATTCTTTCTGGTCCACCTTCAGTATATGCGAATTTTTTAGAAGATATGAAATGTCTACCATGACCCATGAAACCTGGAGTTTGAACTCCACCACCTGTCATAGAAGCAAGTTCACCGAAAGTCATACCAACTGGAGTTATTCCTGGGAACTCTCTGTTTACTATTATTAATCCATTAGCTTCTGGCATAATACCACATATACATTCGAAGCATCCACATGAAGTCATAGGATCTTCCATTATAGAATAAAGAGTAACTTTTTCAACTGCACCTTGAGATATTTCATTTACAGTTTGGTTAACTGATTCCCATATACCTTTCTTTTCATCTACACAGTCACCTTTTGCTATTGGTTGACAAGGTCCTGTTGGGTTAAGTTCTTTAGTAGCTTTAGCATCTAACCAAGAAACTGCTCCACAAAGTCCAAGTCTTTCAGGAGTTACAACACAAACGTGAGCTGGTGCAAATGATTGGCACATGTTACAAGAATAGAAGTCTTCAACGCTTTCATCAACAAGTGAAGCCAATCTGTCATCTCTAGCTTCATATTTAGCTAAAGCTTCAGCTTTTCTTTCATTTACTATAGCTTCATCAGTTATTATAGTAACTTCACATTTATCAACAACAGCTTCGAATTCATCTTTCATCATAGCGTACATAACTTCACCTATATGTTCAAGAGTGAATCCTTTTTCAACTGCGTCTTTAGATATTCTTACCCAAGACATATCTCTTTGACCAACGTGCATTAAACCTTCTATATAGTTCATGAAGTAGTGGAATCTTCTTTCAAGAACTGGTTCGAAGTCTTCTTGCATTGCTTTACCAGCAACATTAACTACTATAGCAAGAGGTAATCTAGTAACACCATCTGCTAATTTAGCTGGATCTATATTTTCACCTATAACTTCTATTTTATGGTCTTCAACTTCTGCCATTGGTTTAGCTATAACTAATTCCCAAGCAGGAGTTTTATTTCCACCAAATTCGTAAGCCATTTCAGCTTTTCTTATTCTTTCACCTTCGAAAGCTGCAGCAAATCCAACTGGTATAGGTATTTCTGTTATTTTTATTTTTATATTTCTAGCTTCTAAAGAAGTAGCTACAAATTTATCGTAATCTCTTTGAGTTAATAAGTTGCAAGGAACTTCAGTAACAACTTGGTCAGTTATAACTGGGAATCCAAGTGCTATAGCACCAGCACCACAAGCAACTATTAATTCACTAAGTGGTCCAAATGCATTTACGAATGCAGGAACCCTCTTAGATGTATATTCTAATAATTGATTTAAATCTCCTGGAGGAACAGCACCGAATATTAATGCAGCTCTTATAGCAACAGAAACAACGTGTATAACTGATGTTACATCGTATCCTAATGGTATAACACGAAGGTCTACACCCATTTTAACTCCAGCTTCGATTGCTTGGTCTATAACTTTTCCTACTAAGAAAGTTAATAAACCTTTAGATTGATAATCTTTAACTACTTTTGCTAATGTTTCAGCATCTGGGCATTCACCAAGAACAACAGCTACCCCTGGTATGTCTCCTGTAACTAGAGGAACACCTAGAGATCTTATTATAGGGTCAACTACGTGTCCAGCACATGGAGCTTCGTATGGAGTTGGATTTAGAGCATATTTAACTGCTTCAACTATTTCAGCAGCTAAAGCTGTAGCTAAACCAGCATTTAAAGCTGTTTCTAATAATGGTTTTTCTACTATTAAAGATTTTACTACTGCTAAAGCACCTTCTAAATCTCCTAAAGTAGCCATTTTTTGTCCTGTAGCAGCATATATACATGGAATAGAATATGCTGTATCTGGAAATGCAACTGGACAATCTTTACCTTTTTCTGCTATTGCAGCTGTAAGTGCTCCATTTGCAGCGTCGTATGCTTGATGTGCACCTGTGTAAATTATATTATATAAATTCACTTTTTACTTCCCCCTTTTATGAATTATATATTTATATCTAGGCTAAGTTTTAAATTATAAAACTTAGCCATTAAATCTAATTGTAATTTTTATAAATATAAAGATTTTATTTTATTATTTTTTTATTTATCCTTTATAGTCAAATGCAAGGTCTTTAACTTCTAAGAAAGAATCTGCATATAAGTTAGCATTTCTTATTATGTCGCAAGATTTTATAGTTTGCATTAATAACTCATCTAATGGGTTAACTATTGCTGAAGAAAATCCGTTAGCCATTGCCATTGCTAACCAGTTACTATCTAGTATAGGTCTTATATGTTTTGGACAACCATTAGAAACATTTGATAGACCACCAGTAGTTTTTAATCCCATTTCAGTCATTTGTCTTATAGCATCTATAACATCCATTTGTTTATCTTGCATTCCTTTTATAACTAAGCAAAGTGGATCAAAATAAACATCAGTTTCTGGATCTATACCAGCCATAGCAGCTGCTTCTATTAATTCTGTACAGTATCCCATACGTTGTTCATTATCTGCTGGTATACCTTCTTTAGCACATAATGCTATTATAGCTGCATCATATTCACCAGCAACTTCCATTAAATGCATTCTATCTCCTGCATCTGCAGAGTTTATTATTGGTTTACCATGAGTTCTATTATAAACTTTAAGTCCTGCTTCTAAAGCTGCAACATTAGCTGTATCTAAAGCTAATGGAACGTTATTTAATTCACTTTGAAGTAATTTAACTCCCCATTCCATTATTTCAGCACCATCTCTTTCAGCTGGTCCTATATTAAAGTCTATTACATGTGCACCTGCATCTAATTGTTCTATAGCTCTTTTTAATATTGGTTCAGGATCTCTTTCTGCTATTGCTTTTCTTATTGGTGGTGCTATACAGTGAATTCTTTCACCTATGATCATAAATTTTTCCATACTAATTTATCCCCCTTAGATTAATTTATCAGTTATAAATTGTTTATTAAAATTAAACTGTTACAGCTTTTGATTCCATATATTCTTTTAAGAATTTAGGTAATTCCATAGCTTCAGCAGTACCTACTATAACATTCCAATCTGGTAAGTTATCTTGTACGTCTGCTTGTATTACAGCAACTTTACCTGGTATTATTAAGTCTCTATTCTTAGTCATATCAGCTATACCACATTCTTTAACAAAGTTACCTATTACACTACCACCGAATTTACCAGCAGCCCAAGAAGTAAGAACTGAGTATCCACCTGCATCAGGTATTACTAACCAGCATGGTACTTTAGATCTTTCAAGTTCACCAGTTACTACGAAATAAGTTAAAGCGAAGTCAACAGTTACTAATACTGGAGAATTTTCATCTGGGTTATTTATTGGATAAACCTTAGTTTCAACTCTCATTGGTTTTTGAGGGTCAGTAAATAAGTTTTGTCTTAATGCATATAATGGTAATGCTTTAGCATAGCTTATATCATCTATTACTATGATAGAACCGTATTTAACAGTAAATGCTGATGATAATGCAACTTCCATATTGTCGTCTCCATTAGCTAATTTATTAACAAATACTATTGATGGATATCCAAATGTTCTATCTTGTTCTTTTAATGCTATTCTTCTTACTTGAACTGCATTAACATAAGTATCTTTTATTGTGTCTCCAGTTACATCTAATATTAATTCTTTGTATCCAGCTTTTTGAACTAATTCAACAGTTGCATATAAATCTTCTAAACTAGCAGCTTTTAAACCTAAAGCTAAATTATCACCTTTAACTACTTCTAACATAGCTTCGTAATTATCTTTAGTAGCACCTACTACTACTGGGTTTAATCCTTTAAGTTCTTCAACTGCTTCTTTAGCAACTTCAGCATCATCTACATTTAATATAAATGCAACTTTAGTTTCAGCTTTTAATTTTTTAATTACATTTAAGAAGTTTTCTTTGTTTCCGCTATATGTAACGCAAGCAAATTCAGCCTTCATTACTTCTCCGATTCTTTCATATTCTACTTTGTTTATATTAGCTATTTTAGCTGCTACTTCTTCTTCTGTCATACAGTCACAGAAAGCAACTGCAAATCTATTTTTGCTAACTAAAGTTTTTTCATGTCTAAATAATACAGTTTCTCCACCTAGAGTATATTCACTTTCTCCAGCTCCAACTTTTAAAGTTTTCATTGGAGGTGCTGTAGCCTCTGATAATTTTTGTATAGCCTCATCAGACATGTGTGGACATTTACTTACTTCTACTGCCCCACCTGCAACTTTCATAGAGAAAGCCATACAAGTTGGAAAACCACATTCTTTACAGTTTTTCTTTGGTGTTAATTTAAATATATCTAAAGCTTTAAGTGCCATTATTTTATCCCCCTAACCTAAAATTAATATTAAGCTAACTCGCTTATAAATGATTTTATAGTTTTAACTGACTCTGGATGACGAAGTATTACTGCATCTGATCCACCTACTAAAACACCTGTAGCAGTAGAGATTTCCATAGCTATACTTCTTTCTTCATTGCATCCCCATTCTGGTTGATCAGCTTCTGTAGCTATTGCTTCTTTAACATGACCAACTTCAAAAGAAACTGGAGTTACTATAGGAATTTGTAATTGTTTATCATTTTGATTAAATGCTGCAAGTCTAATTCTATCCATAGTAGATGCAACATATTCATATCCATAACCAACAGCTGAGCATCCAACATTCATTACTATGTTTTCAGATTTAACGCCTAATTGAGTTAACAAAACATTCATTTGTTTAGCTAGGTTTATATCAACAGCTGATTCTGCTCCAACCTTTTGACCATAAGCAAGACCTGCTGCTGCTCCAACTTCTTTGTAGTTATCTTCAACTGCTGATAATATTAGTATATTTTTACCTTCTAAAGCTTCAGAAACTTTAGCAAAAACTTTACCGTCTTTTTCTGCTACTCCACATCCAGCCACTACTAATGGTAAATCTATTGCATCAGCAACTTTTTTAGCTACTTCAGCACATTCTTCTGGAGATTTATCATCAGCATTAGGATCTGCACCTACAAATCTTAAACAAACAAAATCTGCTTCAGTATTATCTTGAACATATTTTGCCCATGCTGCTGGGTCATTTGCCACATCTTTATACATTTCTTTGTAACAATCAATCCAGCTTTCTGGATATATGTCATTAATTTCTATACCAACTTTTTGCACATTACCTGTTTCACCATCAAAGCTATAGAATGGTAATACATTTTCTCCACCTATTTTTATAGCTTTTTCCCCTGTTCCTATTGTTACTTCACTTATTTTTCCAGAACTTTTTTGTGTAGACATTTTAAATGCCATAGTTTTTTCCCCCTTAAGCCTATTTTAATTCTAATTTAGCCACTATTTCTTTCATGGCTACTCTAGATTTTGATTCCTCTGGCAATTTCACTAATGGAATACCATCAGAATCATATTGATATATTAATTCATCTAAAGGTACAACACCTAAAAGATCTAAATTATGTTTATTGATTTCTTCTTTAACACCATCATTTAAAATTCCATCTGGTGCTTTATTCACTATAAGATAAATCTTTCCAACACTTAAATTTAATTCTTTTGCTAAGTCTCTAATTCTTGCAACGGCTTGGATACTTCTTCTTGAACAATCACTAACTAATAATAAGGTATCAACATGTTTAGTAGTTTTTCTACTTAAGTGTTCCATACCAGCTTCATTGTCAGTGATGACATAGTTGTAATGGCCAGAAATCTTTTGTACTTGTTCTCTTAATATTCCATTTACAAAACAGTAACAACCTTCACCTTCAGATCTCCCCATTACTATTAAGTCGTATCCATCTCCTTCTATTAATATAGAATTTAACTTCCATTGTAAAAACTGAGCCTTTGTCATACCTCCAGGAAATGAATCTCCCCTTTTTTCAGTCATATTAGCTTCTTCTCTAATTTGACCTATTGTCTCCTCTACTTCAACACCTAGCACTTCATTAATATTAGAGTTTGCATCAGCATCAACTACAAGAATTGGTTTTTTATTTTCTTTCAATAATGTATCTATTAAAATCCCTGTAAGACTTGTTTTACCTGTTCCACCTTTTCCTGCTACTGCTATATTATAACTCATCCGAAATTTCCTCCTTATTCTGTCAAACAGAGCCTATACTTACCCTGTTTTTTAGATTATAAAGATGATGGTACTGAATGGACGCATTCACCATGTACATCATGTAAAGCTTCCATAATACCTTCTGATAAGCTTGGATGCGCATGTATTACTTTTCCAACATCTTTAGCTTTTAATCCTAAACCTACTGCTAAAGATAATTCAGTTAATAAATCTGTACAATGAGGTCCAACTAAAGTAGCCCCTATTATTACATCGTCTTCATCAGTTAATACTTTGATAAATCCTTGTAATTTGCCTATGGCTTTAGCTTTTCCTAAACCTCTAAAGTCAAATCTACCAACTTTATAAGGTGTTCCTTCTGCTTTTAATTCATCTTCTGTTTTTCCAACACCTGCTACTTCAGGTTCTGTATATACACAACTTGGGATAGATTTATAATTAACTGTTTCGCTATTTCCTTTTACTGCATTTTCTGCTGCTACCATACCTTCTGCAGATGCCACGTGCGCAAGCATTGCATGTGGAGTTCCTCCAACTGATATAATATCACCTATAGCGTAAACACCTTCTAGATTTGTTTCCATGAATTCGTTTACTTCAACGAATCCTCTTTCTGTCAATTTAACACCAGCTTCAGCTACACCAGAGTTAGCTAAGTTTGGTTTTCTACCTGTACAAAGTAGTACTACTTCTGCTTCTAAAGATTTGCCATTGTTTAAGTTAAGTTTAACTTTATCATCACTAACTTCAAAACTGTCAGTTGCAACATTACACATAACTTTTATTTTGTCTTTTTTGAATTGTCTTCCTAGTGCTTTAGCAGCTTCTGAATCCATTCTTCCTAATATTTGTGGAAGAACTTCTACTATAGTAACTTTAGTTCCTAGTGAAGAATAGAATTGGCCGATTTCAGATCCTATAACTCCACCACCTATAATTACCATAGATTCTGGTAGTTTTTCTAAACTTAATACTTCATCAGAAGTTATAACATTTTTACCATTGTATGGCATAAATGGGAATACTGTAGGTATAGAACCATTAGCTAATATTATTTTATCAGCTTTAACTTCTTCTACGCTTCCATCATCTTTAGTAACTTCTATAGTATTTTTATCTATTAGTTTTCCGAATCCATCTATTTTTTTAACACCTCTTTTGTCAAATAAGAATTGAATTCCTGCTACTAACTCATCTGTTATTTTTTGTTTTCTAGCTACTATAGCTTGAAAATCTGGTTTAACGTCACCTTCAACATTTATACCAAAGTTTTTAGCTTCTTTTACTGTTCTTAAAACATCACTTGAAGCTAGTAAAGCTTTAGTTGGTATACAACCTACATTTAGGCATGTTCCACCTAATTTATTTTTTTCTATTACTGTTACTTCAGCACCAAGCATAGCTGCTTTTAAAGCTGCTACATATCCTCCTGGTCCTCCACCAATTACTGCAACTTTCATGTTAATATCCCCCATTTTATTTATTTGAAACTAATTTTATAATCCAGCTTCATCTAATATTTTTGGAACATTTTCTTCTGCACCAATTGCCATTATATGTACACCGTCACAAAGATTTTCTTCTTTTAATTGTCTTATAAATTCACCTGCCATCTTAATACCTTCTTGTACATAATTACCTTTACCAGCTGCTTTTAATCTTTCGATTTGATCGTCTGGAACAAATATACCAGGAACATTAGCTGTCATGAATTTAGCCATTCCAGGTGATTTTAGAGGAACTATACCTGCTAATATTTTGCAATCTAAGTCTTTAGTAAGTTCTCTAAATTTTCTCATATGTTCTATATCATAAACTGCTTGAGTTTGGAAGAATTTAGCCCCAGCAGCTATTTTCTTTTTCATTTTTAATAATTGAACTTCTATTGGATCATATTCAGGTGTAACACAAGCACCTAAGTAGAAGTTAGTTTTTCCTTGTAATTCAAGGCCTACACTATCAGTACCACTATTTAATGTAGAAGCTGTTTTTAATATACTTACAGAGTCTAAATCAAATACTGGCTTAGCTTGTGGGTGGTCACCTACACTTGTATGGTCACCAGTTAAAGCTAATAAGTTTTCTATACCAAATACACCAGCAGAAAGCATTTCTCCTTCTATGGCAATTCTATTTCTATCTCTACCAGTCATTTGTATTACTGGTTCTAATCCTATATCTTTTAATAATTTACATGTTGCTAGAGATGTTGCTCTCATTACAGCTGATTGGAAATCAGTTACGTTTGCAGCGTGTACTCTTCCCACACATTTTTTAGCACATTCTAATAAATGAGAAAGATCTGTTCCTTTTGGTGGTGCCATTTCTGCAGTTACAGCAAATTCTCCTCTTTCCAATGCTTCTTGTAACTTACTCATGAAAATAATCCCCCTTTATTTACCTAACTTTTAAGCTTCAGCTTCAGCTTTTTTATTTGTATTATGTCTTCTTGGATTTAATTGTTTAGAATAGTCTTTTGGAGCTCTAACTTCTATTAAGTTATCTAATTGATCTAAAGCTTTAAGTCTCTCATAAATTTTTACCCATGCACAATCATTTTCTGGATCAACTTCACATTTACCATTTTTAGCTCCACCACATGCACCATTTATTAAACCTTTAGCGCACATAGTTACTGGACAGATTCCTCCGGTCCAACCAAGTTCACATTCTCCACATGCTTTACAAGCTTCACCGAATTGACCAACTCTTTCTACTTCACCTATAAATAAAGTATTGTTAGCTGGGTAAACAGGAATATTTTGTTTTGCAACATTTTTGGCAACAGTTTGAGTACCATCACCACATGCTAATGATAATATTGCATCTGCATCTTTTAACTCATTTTTCAATGATTTTAATTCTTTTTTACCTAATAATAGGTTGCATGCTGTATCTGGTAATAAATAACCTAATACTTCTTTACCTTCAGCTTCTAATAAAGCTTTCATTTCTTGTAACTCTGGTTCTCCACCTGTTTTACAAGCAGCAGCACATTCATTACATCCTACTAATATTATTTTTTTAGCATTTTTTAAAAATCCTAATATCTCAGACATTGGTTTTCTATCAGATACTACCATAGTTATTTCCCCCCATAGTTTTAACTATATCTTAATATATTTAGTCAATATATCTATATCTGCCTTATTTGTTATTTTGTTGCTTACATGCTTTTATTACATGTTTAGCAAGTATAGAAGTTGTAACTGAACCAACACCTGCTGGAACCGGAGTTACCATTGATGCTTTTCCTACAACATCATCTGTATCAACATCCCCGCAGATTCCTCCGCCTTCTGGTTTAGCATTTATACCAACATCTATAACTACTGCACCTTCTTTAACATAATCTGCAGTTACCATTCTAGCTCTACCAACACCTGCAACTAATACATCTGCATCAGCACATACTTTTGGTAAATCTTGAGTTTTTGAATGACAAATTGTAACAGTAGCATTTTCACCTAGTAATAACATTGATACTGGCTTACCAACAACCATTGATCTACCTAATACAACTACTTTAGCTCCTTTTAGTGGAACATTATAGTGTTTTAATATTTCAACTACTGCTGTAGGAGTACATGGAGGGAATCCAGTTTTATCTCCTTCCATAAGTTTAGCAGTATTCATTGGACTGAAACAGTCAACATCTTTTTCCGGTGCTATAACATTTTTAATTACTTCTTCATCTATTCCTTTTGGTAATGGTCTAAACGTTAATATACCATGTACTGAAGAATCTTTATTTAATTTTTCTAAAGCCTCTATGTATTGTTCTTGAGTTGTATCTTCTGGCAACTCAGTAACTTCTGCAACTATACCTATAGTATCACATTTTTTAAGAGCACCTTTTTCATAAGAAAGGTCGTTTGGTTTTGCACCAACTCTTAAAATTGCTAATTTAGGTTGTATACCTTCTTTAACTAAGGCTTCACATTCACCTTTTAAAACTTCACTAAGAGCATCTCCAACTGGTTTTCCTTTAATTATTTCTCCCACTATTTTAATCCTCCCAAATTTTCAAAAGTATTTTCCGTCTAGTATTTAATTTAATTATATACCTATATTTTTAATTGCGCTTTTATATAAATGGTTTTATATAAAAATATATTATAATTCAAAGTCATAATATATTTTTATCCTAAAACCACTAATACCTTTTTATAGACTTCGTCACATATTTTTACACCGTCTTCAACTAACTTATTACACTCTTTTTCTATTTTCTCTGCATATTCTCTATCTTTCATAGAATTAACATTGATTATTACATTTAATTGTCCTGATAATATGGCAGCTCTTAAACATTGAACACCACATCCAACATCACTTATTGCAAGCTTTGAACCTTTATCAACTAACTCTTCATGTAATTTTATAGAATCATAACATAATCTAACTATATTCATAGGTACTTCACATGCAACTTTTAAGCATTTTTCCATTGTTTCTGCTTTATATTGTTTTTCTTCTTCAGTTGTAGTCGGAAGACCATATGCTTTAGATAATGGGAAAAATCCCTCTGCATCTTTGTCTATCATAGACAGCAATTCTTCTTCTAATTTTGCTGCTTTTTCTAATATTTCTTGAATAGCTTCTTCATACTGAGCATATTTTTTCTTTCCAGTAGTTAAGTTACAAACCATGCTACCTAAAGCCATTCCTATAGCTCCAGCAAGTGCAGCAGCTCCTCCTCCACCTGGTACAGCAGCTTTAGAAGCTAATACCTCTATAAAATCCACACAACTTTTTTGTGCTATTTTTTCCATAAAAATTTATGCCTCCTTAATTATTCAAGGTTAATTAGAAGGTAGTGCACAATATTTTGTGCACTACTTTCTTTATAGTTTTTAAATCAAAATCCTAGAATAATCCTGAAATTACTCCATTTTCATCAACATCTATTCTTTCAGCAGCTGGACGTTTTGGAAGACCTGGCATTTTCATTATTTCACCAGTTAATGCAACAACAAATCCTGCACCAGCAGAAACTGTTACTTGTCTAACTGTAATATTAAATCCTGTTGGTCTACCTAATACGTTAAGATCATCAGTTAAAGAATATTGAGTTTTAGCCATACAAACTGGCATATTACCAAATCCTAAGCTTTCTAGTCTTTCTAATTCTTTTTTAGCTTTAGGAGTAAATACAACACCGTCAGCTCCGTATATCTTAGTAGATACAGCTTCTATTTTTTGTGCTAATGTTAAATCATCTTCATAGCAGAATTGGAAGTCATTTGGTTGTTCGCAAAGTCTTAATACTTCTTCAGCAAGTTCAATTCCACCTTCTCCACCTTTAGCCCATACTTGAGATAAAGCTACATTAACACCTAATTCTTTACATTTAGCTCTTACTAATTCAACTTCAGCTTGAGTATCTGTAGGGAATTCATTTATAGCTACTACTGCTGGTAATTTATAAACTTGAGTTATATTTTCAACGTGTTTTAATAAGTTTGGTATACCTGCTTCTAGAGCTTCTAAGTTTTCATTATTTAATTGATCTTTTGGAACTCCACCGTTATATTTAAGTGCTCTAACTGTAGCAACTATTATAACAGCATCTGGTTTTAAGTTAGCCATTCTACATTTTATATCTAAGAATTTTTCAGCACCAAGGTCAGCACCGAATCCACCTTCAGTAACAACATAATCTGCAAAATGCATAGCCATTCTTGTAGCTATAACTGAGTTACAACCATGTGCTATATTAGCGAATGGTCCACCATGTACAAATGCAGGTGTTCCTTCTAGAGTTTGAACTAGATTTGGTTTTAGGGCATCTTTTAATAATGCAGCCATAGCACCATTAGCTTTTAATTGTTCAGCTGTAACTGGTTGACCTTCATAGTTATAACCAACAACTATTCTACCTAATCTAGCTTTTAAATCCATAATATCACTTGCTAAACAGAAAGCAGCCATAACTTCTGAAGCAACTGTTATATCAAATCCATCTTCTCTTGCAACACCATCAGCTCTAGCTCCTAAACCATCGACAACATTTCTAAGTTGTCTATCGTTCATGTCTACGCATCTTCTCCAAGTAATAGTTCTTATATCTATTCCAAGTTCATTTCCTTGATGGATATGGTTATCTAACATTGCAGCTAATAAGTTGTTAGCAGCACCTATAGCATGGAAGTCACCTGTAAAGTGTAAGTTTATATCTTCCATTGGAACAACTTGTGCATATCCTCCACCTGCAGCTCCACCTTTTATACCAAATACAGGTCCTAAAGAAGGTTCTCTTAATGCAACAAGTACATTTTTACCTAATTTATTTAATGCATCTGCAACACCTATAGTTGTAGTTGTTTTTCCTTCCCCAGCTGGAGTTGGGTTAATAGCTGTAGTTAATATTAATTTAGCTTTTTTACCTGTTTCTTTTTTTAGTAGATTGTAATCAACTTTAGCTTTATATTTACCATATAACTCTAAGTCATCTTCTGTTAAACCTAGTTTTTTACCTATTTCCCTAATATCTAGAGGTTTTGCCTCTTGAGCAATTTCAATATCAGATTTGAATCCCATAACAATATTCCTCCCACAGTTTTTATAATAATCAGCAAAAGTAATCTTAATAATTACTTTTTGCTGTTTTATTTTTATTTTATAAAGCTTGAACTGTTCTAGCTTTAATTTCAACTAGTCTATCTTTTATGGCTTTAATTTCTTTTCTAGTTGCTTCACTTGTATCGTAAGGAGATTGATTTGATCTGTCTGAATCAATTACATCTTGGTTATAATGAATAAACCCTAAAGCTTCACCATCTTCTAGATTGTTTTTTATAAAGTCTATATCTTTATCATCTCTCATTTTATTTCCAACTACGTATACTTTTTTTACACCTATATCATTACCAAGTTTTTTAACTTTTCTATAAGTTTGTAAACTTCTTTCACCAGGCTCAACTACTACTATAAAAGCATCTACTCCTTGAGCTGTACCTCTTCCTAAGTGTTCAATTCCTGCTTCCATATCCATTACAACTACATCCTTATTTTGTAATATAAGGTGTGAACATAATCTTTTTAGTAGAACATGTTCTGGACAAACACATCCTGAACCTCCTGTATCTACTGTACCTAATGTAAGTAATCCTACACCATTATGTTCTTTGCAATATTTCTCTGGAATATCATCTACTTTTGGATTTAATTTAAACATTTTATTAAATGTACCTTCACTAGTAGCAGTTCTTTCTGATACTAGTTTTTTCATTTCAGATATTGGTACAATTGATTCATAAACATCTTTTGGAAAACCTAATGCTAAGGCTAAGTTGGCATCTGGATCAGCATCTACTGCTACCACTCTATAACCTTCATCTGCAAACATTCTTGAAATCATTGAGGCAAATGTTGTTTTACCAACTCCACCTTTTCCTGTTATCGCTATTTTCATTTTTCTCCCTCATCTCCCGCTTTTAATATATTGTCATAAAGTAACTAAAAACTTTATTTTAATTAATTTTATGTAAGATTAGTCTATTATTATAAAATTCAACAATAGACTAATTTTTATGATTTATTTTATTTTTTATTCAGCTGCTTCAGCTAATCTTTTATTTAAAACTTTTTCTTGATATAATTCTTCAAAGTGTGGACGTTTAGCTTCTATATCATCCATTATCATATGAGCTAATTCAACTGGATTTTCGTTTACATGGAAGCAAGCACCAACTTTATCTTTTAATCCACCACATAATAATTCAACTGCTTTATCTGATCCTGTAACAGGAGGCATAACACCTAAATAAGTATCTATACCAGAGCAAACTACATAAGTACCTATAGCTACTGCTTTTTCTGACATCCATTCTGGAGCACAACCAGCAACTGGTAAATCACTTATATCCATATTGCAAGCATTCGCTACTATTGAACATATATTTAATATACGAGAGTTATCAACACAAGATCCTAAGTGGATAACAGGTGGTATATCAACTAAATCACAAACTGTAGCCAAACCTTTTCCTGCATATTTATGAGCATTTTCTTTTAACATTAATCCATTCTTAGCTGCTGCAGAAGCACCACATCCTGTAGTAACTACTAAGAAATCATTTTTAATTAATTCTTTTATTATAGTTAAATGGTTATAGTTAGATGGTGTTCTAGCATTGTTACATCCAACAACACCAACAACCCCTCTTATTACACCAGAAGCTAAAACATCTATTAATGGTTTTACAGTATCCATTTCATCTATTTGAGTATTAACAACATTATTTAATTGACCAACTATAGCTTCTTCAGCATAACCAACCATACCTTCTGATTTTAATTCTGGAACTAAAACTTTAGATTTATCTCTGTTTTTAAAGTTCATTATAGCTTCTCTAACTATTGTTTTAGCATCTTCCATAGCTGTATCTTCATGGAATTCCATGTAAGTAGATCCAGTTATTCTAGCTTTTGGAGATGTTGTTATAAATTTAGTATGGTAATTAGTTGCTAAATCAGCCAATGCTGGGAATATACATTGAACGTCAACTATCATAGCTTCAACTGCACCAGTTATTATAGCTAATTCTTGTTGATGGAAGTCACCTGCTATTTTTATACCATGTCTCATTGTTAATTCATTACCTGTACAGCATATACCTGATAGAGTTATTCCATCTGCTCCAACTTCTTTAGCTAATTCTTGCATTTCTGGTAATTCAGCTGCTGCAACTATCATTTCTGATAATGTTGGCTCATGTCCATGTAGTATTATATTTACATTATTTCCAGCTAATACATTTAAGTTAGCTTCTGTATGAACTGGTTTTGGAGTACCAAATAATATATCTGATATCATTGTTCCTATCATAGATCCAGCCCAACCATCTGCCATAGAACATCTCATAGCCATAATTATAAGAGATTCTAAGTCAGCACAACATCCTATATGAGTTGAATGCATTACTGTAGCTATTTCTCTATCTATAGCTCTCGGTTCTATTCCTAAGTTATGCCATATTTCTTGTCTTACTTTTGGAGCTCTTTTTAATAATTTAGATACACCAAATGGTTTACCAAATTCCATTAAACATACTTCAGCTACTTCATGAGCTAATTCATATATATCTTTACCTTCAGGATCTACATCCATAAATTTAGCAAATTCAACTAGTTTTTCAGGTTCTTTTACTTGATAATCTCCGCCTGGCTTAGTTAATGCTAATGTATGAGTTATATCTCTAGCATGGTCTGAATGGGCAGCGCTACCAGCAGCACACATTCTAGCAAAGTTTCTACCAACTATAGTATGCTCGTCAGCTCCACAAAGTCCTCTTGGAGTTTTTGCACTTATTCTACAAGGCCCCATACCACAGTTTCTACAACATACACCTTGAAGTCCAAATCCACATTGTACTTTATATCCTAATTTTCTTTTATACATTGTGTCAACGCCATCTTTTTCAGCTTTTTCTATTAATACTTTACTATTTAAATCTACTGTCATATTTTGCATTTGCTCAAGAACGTTAATCTCTTTTTTTTCCATATTCTTTTTCCCCTCTTTGTAATTTTTTAACCCTTTTTTTGAAATAACAAAAAGATGTCTTAATATATATTTCAATATATTTTAAGAAATATATTACAAGCAACGTTATTTAAAGATTGTTAAATTAATTTTTATTCAAAAATTAATTTTTTAACAAGAACAAACAAATAATGTTATATTCATATAACATTTAACTAAAGCAAATCTCCATTCTTGACTATATAGTTGTAAAAAATTGTTTTTATATTGAAATTTTAAAATGTCTGAATTTATTTATAGATTAGTATATTTTAGATTAGATATATATTGAATGATTGTAATTTTTTCCATTTAATTACTTTAATTAAATTATATAATAAATTAACTAAATTGTATACCGATTTATATTTCAAAAGTAAGATTTGTAATTATTCTTTTTTTTATTTCTCATATAGAATAGATAAGCTGATAAATATAATTCTTTTAATTAAAAAAGCTATAAGTAAGATTCATATCTTATTTATAGCTCTATTTCAATTATTTCTATTAATTAACTCTATAATTATCTAATTCTCTCATACAAGATATTGTTATTTCATCTTCTGGATTTAATTCATAAGCTCTTTCTATATAGTAAATTGCATCATCTATATTACCCGTATTTAGATATGCCATTCCTAGATTACAAAGTATTTCTGGATCTTCTTTTATTTTAGCAGCTTGCTCTAAAAGTTCCACAGCTCTTTCCATATTGAATAAAGATGCTTCACATAATGCTAATTCAACTAAAGTATCAACTTGATTTGGTTTTATCATTAATATTTTATCAAAATAGTGAATAGCTCTGTCCATTTCACCCATATTTTTATATGCTATACCTATTATAAATAAAAGGTTCCACCAATCTCCATATTGTTCTTCTAAAGGTAATAATTTATCAAGACCTTCTTCAAATTTTCCTTGGAATACTAAAGTATATCCTTCTTCATATTGTACTTTATAATCCATTTTACCTATGTTTTCTTGTACTTCAGCCATTATATCTTCATCTAATCCAAGTTTTATAGCTTCTTCCCATATTACTTTAGCTTTTATATATTGGCTTTGGTTGTAATAATGGTATCCTAAGTGATAATATGCAAGAGCAAAGTTTTCATCCATATTTATTATTTTTTCTAATTTTTCTCCTGCTTCTAATAAAAATGCATTCATTCCTTGAGCATCTCCATCTTTTTGATAAGATGTTGCTACTTCTTGGCAGACTATTGCATAATTATAAAGACCTTCTATATCATCAGGATATAAAGTTACTAATGCTTTGATGTATATTAATGAGTCTGTAGTTTCTCCTAATTCAAAATATTTTCTAGACATATATCCAGCATAAGCTCTTACATCAAAGTTTACCTTCTTCTCAAGAGCTGCTAAGAATTTTTTGTATTCTTCATTGTATCTAAATTCTGGATCAATACCTATTATATATATCATGGCATCTGCTATAGACATAGAATTTAATCCATCTTGAGCAGTTTTTTCTTTTATACCTTTTACAAGAACCTCATTTTTTATAGGAACATGTAGACCATCTTTTGGTATTTCATAACCATCTAAGTGGAAGTCTCCATCTCTTTTAACAGTTATAAATGCAAGCTCTTCTGTTTTTTTAAGTAAATATTTATCTATCTTAAACTTCATCTTCTTCTCCTACCTCTACAGTATAAGTTTTTGACTTATCAAATACTTTATTAGTATTGTAGTCAAATAATACTACTGTTTGTTTTTCTTCTAATTTTGAATGTATATCTTCTTTTAATTTTAAGATATCATATTTAAATGGTTCAAAATGAATATATTTTAATATATATTTTGTTGGTGTATCCGCAAAATCAGGTAAATATTGTTTTAGATTTTCCTCATTATGTAGGAAATCATGACACTTACTTTTAAAATTGTCTATCTCTACTTTATTGAAAATATTTGGAACTGTTGATATTTTTCCTAAAGATAAATAATCGTATTTAAGTATTTCACTAAATAAGTCATTATCTCTATTTATTTTCTCATTATAGAAATCTAGTAGTATTTTATAAAGTTGATTTTTACCCTGTGCCATATCAAAATATCCATTATCCTCGAAATAAGTAGAAAACTCTTCAAAGAATTTAAATGGACTTTCACTATAATAATTTTTTATAATATATTCTAAAGATAATGGGAAGTTATTAGAGTTATAATATTTTTCTAATATTTCTTCTATATCTTTTATTTTTAATATTTCGTCATAACTTATAAAATCATTGTATAAAATCTCGTATGGTGCATAATCCTTGAATTTATATCCGTATTTTTCTGCCGAATATCTCATTCCTGTTCCTTTTATCATTTTTAAGAATCCAAGTTGAAGTTGCTCTATTCCAAGATTAAATACATCATTGAATGATTGTTCAAATCTTTCATATCCTTCATAAGGAAGTCCAGCTATTAAATCTAAATGTTGATGTATATTTCTATATGATTTTATAGTTTTTACTACATAAGACAATTTTTCAAAGTCATCTCTTCTTCCAACGGCATCTAATGTCTTTTGATTAGTACTTTGAACGCCTATCTCAAATTGGAATAATCCTTCTTTGCAATTTTTAAGGAAGTTTAGCATATCCTCATCTAATAAATGTGCTGTAACTTCAAAGTGATATGTAGTATATCCATTATCATTTTCCATTAGAAATTCCATTATTTCTTTAGCAAATTTTTTATTTGCATTGAAAGTTCTATCTATAAATTTAATTTGAGATACTCTTGCATCTATTAAGTTTTTTAAATCTCTTTTTACTCTATCTATACTAAAATATCTAAGACCTTTTATAGCTGAAGATAAGCAGTATTGACAGTTAAACGGACATCCTCTAGATGTTTCGTAATATACTATTCTATTTTCATATTCTTTTACATCTAAATTTTCATATGGACTTGGTATTTCATCTAAATTAGATAATAATTCCATTTCATCATTTACTATAATTTGTCCATCTTTTTTATATGTAATTCCTTTTACATCCTCTATTTTCTTTTGTCCTAAGAAATGTTGAACTAAACTTCTAAATACTAATTCACCTTCACCACATAGTATATAATCTAAAAACTCATATTTCTCCATGGCATTTTTGCTATCATATGTAACTTCAGGTCCACCTAAACCTATTTTTATTTCTGGTTTAACCTTTTTTAAATTGTCGCATAATTTTACTATGTCATAAATATTCCATATGTATGTAGAAAAGAATACTACATCATAGTTATTTTTGTATATATCTTTTAAAATATAGTCTAATTGATTGTTAATTGTATATTCTCTAACATCAACATCAACTAAATCTTTTACGCTCTCTCTTAAGTATCTTATGGCTAAATTCGTATGTATGAATTTCGAATTTAGTGTAGTCAATAATATTTTCAAATATTTCACTCCTTTTTAAATTTATACTATGTTTTTATATGAATTTTAAGTTAAAATAATTATAGTAAGATAAATATTTTAAAACTACGTTAATATCAACAATTTAGAAAGGATGTATTTATTATGGAATCTATTGAACAAGTATCTATAAATGATTTATCAAAAAGAGATTTATTATTATTAATAAAAGCTCTTGAGTATACTGGGGAAAGTACTAAACTTGAAGAATTTTTAAATCTTAAAAATAATATTGTAAAAGAATTATGTTTTTTAACTGAATCTACTGAAGAAGAATTTATCCACTATTTAGAAGAAAATAGTTAAATTCTATGCTCTTTTAAATTTAAATTTATATTCACCTGATTTAGATTTAACTTTTATATGAAGTATATTGTCTTTTAATTCTTTTGATTCAATATTTATCTTATTCAATATGGCATCTGAGACAATATCGCCTTCATTATATTTAATTAAATTTCTTGGGTCCGAATTTAAATTGTAAGTTTTTTTGTTAATTACATATTTTCTTAATTTTATTATGTAGTGAGACATTTGTTCAAGAAAATCTATATTGTCCGTATTTAGATTTACTTCTTCACCCAATATTGATAATATAGATTTTTTCATACTTAAAACTCCTATATTATTTACATGTCTTTCTTCTATATAAATATCATATATGACATTTAATAAATTCTTTATTATTTTTGAGTCCTCATATTCTCCAACTTTTAAATCTATATAATTATCAATTAATTGTATGGCATTAATTCTGGCCATTTGAAATTTTATCATATTTAGTTTTTCTAACTCAATGGAAAATCCTATTATTTTTTCCTTTAATAATTGTAATAAATCATTATACTCTATATTTTTGTTTTCCAATAAATAATGCATCAATGCATTGTAAATTACTGCTCCTAATACATATTCAAATAAATTATCTTCTTTTTTAAGATATTTAACATATTTTTGAATTAAACTTACTACTTCATCTTCACATTTTTGAATATTTGTATTTGAAAGTATTAGTGGTAGTAAAATATTAAGTATATCATCATAAGATGGTTTTGTTCCATAAAAGTTATAATATCTTAACTCATCCTTCAACCTGTTATTATCTATATATACATATCGTTGAATTTTATCGTCTATCAAACACTTAGTATTTATGATGATTAAATGTTCTAATCCTTTACTTTTATCATCTATATTAAAAGAATTTAGATAAGAATTTCTTATTAAATTTTCTTTCATAAGTTAACTCCCTTATAAGTCTTTTACTTAGTATTTTTATCCAGACTATTATCTTATATTCAATTTATATCAATAAAAATAGCAGCTAAAAAGCTGCCATTTTCTACATTCTTTCTGGTGCATGCATTCCTAAGATTCCAAGTCCATTTTCAAGAGTTTGTCTAGTTGCAGCAACTAAAGCAAGTCTTGCTTTTCTTAACTCTTCATCTTCTACTAATATTGGATTATCATGATAGAATTTATTGAATGCTTGAGCTAAGTCTAGTACAAATCTTGTAACTATATGTGGCTCATTTCTTCTCATTGCAGAAAGTATTGATTTATTAAATGATCCGATTACTTTTAATACTTCTGCAGCATCACCATCTGATAATAAGTCGTAGTTTATATCTGTAGTTACTTCTTCATTAGCTTTTCTTAAAACTGCACAACATCTAGCATGAGTATATTGAACATATGGACCAGTTTCTCCTTCGAAACTTAATGTTCTTTCCCAAGAGAATGTGTAGTCTTTTACTCTACTATTTGATAGCTCTTGGAATACTACTGCTCCAACACCAACTTGTTTAGATATTTCATCAACATTTTTAGCATTTGGATTTTTAGAAAGAACAGTTTCTTTTGTTTTTTCTATAGCTTGTTTTAATACGTCTTCTAAGAATACTACTCTACCTTTTCTTGTAGACATAGTTCCTTCTTCTAAAGCAACCATACCAAATGGAACATGTATTAAATCTTTTGACCATTCAAATCCCATAAGTTCTAACACTTTAAATAATTGTTGGAAGTGTAGGGCTTGTTGAGAACCAACTACATATATACATTTATCAAAATCATAAGTATTTTTTCTGTATATTGCAGCAGCTAAATCTCTAGTCATATATAAAGTTGAACCATCATTTTTAGTTATTAATGCTGGTGGCATATTGTATTCTTCTAAATCTACAACATTTGTTCCTTGAGATTCTTGTAATAATCCTTTTTCTTTTATTTGATCTATTACAGTATCCATTTTATCTGAGTAGAAAGATTCACCTGCATATGAATCAAATTCTATATCTAATAAGTCGTAAACTCTAGCAAACTCTTTTAAACTTTCATCTCTGAACCATTGCCATAATGCTTTAGCTTCTTCATCACCATTTTCTAATTTTGTGAACCAAGCTCTAGCTTCATCTTCCATTTCTGGTTTCTTTTCAGCTTCATCATGGAATTGTATGTATAATTTTAATAACTCTGGTATTGGATTAGCTTCTACAGCTTCTTTGCTACCCCAAAGTTTAAAGGCAACTATAAGCTTTCCGAACTGTGTTCCATAATCTCCTAAGTGATTTACTCTTACTACGTTATATCCTTGAGAATCATATATTTTATATAGGGCATTACCTATAACAGTAGTTCTTATATGACCTATATGGAAAGGCTTAGCTATATTAGGCGATGAGAAATCTATTACTACAGCTTTACCTTGTCCTAAATCACTATGTCCGTAATTTTCTTTTTTAGTTAAAACGTCTTTTATTACATTTTGTGCTAATTGTGATTTATTTACAAAAAAGTTTACATATCCACCAAGTGGCATAACTTTTGATATTTCATCTTTAGCTTCTATAGATTCTGCTAAATCAGCAGCTATCATATTTGGGGCTTTTCTAAATACTTTAGCTAATCTAAAGCATGGAAATGCAAAGTCCCCCATTTCTTTATTTGGTGGCACTTCTATTAGTGCTACTATTTCTTCTAATGTTAAGTCTTCTATTTTCTCTTTAAGACAGTTAGCAATTGCTACTTTAAAATCTTGCATTATGTTCTCCTCTCTACATTATTATTCTTCTATGTTAAATTAATTTTTACTTTTTTTCAAGTTATTCATATTGTTATAGCCCAAATATATATTATAACTCTTTTTCACTAAAAACTTCTATATTATTTTCAGTAAATAAAGCAGCTGTAACTCCCTTACCTGGAATTTTCTTTCCACTAAAAGTTCCATCATATATCAAATTACATCCACATGATGGACTTCCTTCTTTAAGTAAGGCTTTATCGCAATTAAACATTTTTGCAATTTTAAGACTTTCATTTGCTCCATTTACAAAGTTTTCTGTTACATCTACATTTTCACAAGAGATGACTTTACCATTTTTATATAAAACATCTCTTCCATCTAGGCAATTTATTTCAGATGGTTTCCTTGGTGTGGTTAATCCTCCAAGTTGCTCTGGGCAAATAATGATATACTCTTTATCTTTAAGAAATTCTTTTACTTTCTCATTATCATTATTCCCTCCATTGTATTTACAATTCACTCCAACTAAACAAGCAGAAACTACTAACAATTCAACCATCTCCTCAAAATTTTTATTTTATTTCTACAATTGTTACTCCCATTCCACCTTCGCCATATTGACCTGGTCTTTGAGATTTAACATGTTTATTCTTTTTAAGTACATCTTGAAGTCCTTTTTTAAGCACTCCTGTCCCAACGCCGTGTATTATTGTAACAGTTTCAAGACCTGCCACACAAGCATCATCTAGGTATTTATCAACTTCCATTATAGCCTCTTCTAAATTCATTCCTCTTAAATCAACTTCACTTTTTACACTTCCTGATTTAGCACTTATTATTTTTCTAGTTGATTTAGTTACTGTAGATTTTTTTTCTTTAGGTGCAATTTGTAATGCTTTAAATGGAAGAGTCATTTTCATTATTCCCATTTGAACCACAGCTTCTTTTTTCTTTTTATCAACTGATACTACTGTCCCATCTTGATTTAAAGTAATAACCTTTACTTCATCTCCTGGTTTTAAATCCTTAATTTCTTTATTTGAAACTTTTGGAACTATCATACTTTTTACTGATGGTTGAAGATTTCCCATAGAATCAGCTAATTCTTTTCTTAAAGCTTCTATTTTCTTATTTTTTTCCTTAGAAGCCATTTCCATTTCCATACTTCTAAGTTCTTTTAAGATATTATCTGCTTCATCTTTAGCTTGTCTTGTTATACTAAAGGCTTCACTTCTTGCTTTTTCCATCAATTTTTCTCTAGAATTATTTAATTTTTCTAGTTTTCTGTCATATTCTGTTTTAATATATTCTATTTCTTTTTTAAGTTGTTCAGCTTCAGCTCTTTCCTCTTCAGCTTTTATTCTATTTTTTTCAACATTTTGAAGAACATCTTCTAACTCTATATTATCTGTATTTATAAATTCTTTTGCTCTATCTATTATATAATCTCTAAGTCCTAATTTTCTTGATATTTCAAAGGCATTTGATTTTCCTGGAACTCCGATTAATAACTTATAAGTAGGACTTAATGTATTTATATCAAACTCAACAGCGGCATTTTCTACTCTATCCTTCGTAAGAGCATAGTTTTTAAGTTCACTATAGTGAGTAGTTGCTATACATTTTGCACCTGCCATATTTACATCTTCTAATATTGCTATGGCAAGAGCTGCTCCTTCTACCGGGTCAGTTCCTGCACCTAGTTCATCGAATATTACTAAAGAATCAGATGTTACTTCATTTAATATTCCCACTATTTTTGTCATATGAGATGAAAATGTAGATAAACTCTGCTCTATACTTTGCTCATCCCCAATATCAGCAAATATATTATCATATACACACATACTACTACCATAATCAGCCGGTATATGAAGACCACTTTGTGTCATTAATGCAAATAAACCTACAGTTTTAATAGTTACTGTTTTACCACCTGTATTAGGTCCTGTTATAACTAATGTATCAAAATCTTCTCCTAAGTAAATATTATTAGGCACAACCTTATTAGCATCTAATAAAGGATGTCTACCATTTTTGATATTTATATGTTTTTCTTTATTTAATACAGGTTCTATACCTTTCATAGCTAAAGATAGTTTTCCTTTGGCAAAAGTAAAATCTAATTTTCCAAGTATTACTTGGTTTGATAAAATATCTCCTGCCACTTCTCCAACTAATTTTGTAAGTTCCGCTAAAATTCTTTCTATTTCTTCTTGTTCATCTAATTTTAGTTTTCTAAGCTCATTATTCATTTCAACAATACTCATTGGCTCAATAAATAGTGTAGCCCCAGATGAAGATTGATCATGTATTATACCAGGTACTTGAGATCTGTACTCAGCTTTTACTGGCACAACAAATCTATCTCCTCTGACAGAAATAATAGCATCTTGTAAATATTTTTGATATGTCGTTGATGATATTATTGAATTTAATTTAGCTCTAATTGATTGATTTTTTTGTAAGATTCCTCTTCTTATGCTTCTTAAAGTTGGTGAAGCATTGTCTGATATCTCCACATCACTAATTATGGCATTATCTATCTCTTCTTCTATTTCTCTATACACATATAGAGCATTTGATAATGCTTGTATTCTTGGATAATTGAAATCTTCCTCTTCTCCTGGAGATAAACTTCTTTTTAAAGTTCTTGCAGCTCTCAAACTTCCACTAACTTTTAATAAGCTTCCTGGATCTAATACAGCTCCAATTTCTGCTCTTTTAACACTATCAGATATATCTTGTATTCCACCTAAGTTAACATGTCCTCTTTTTGTCAGGATTGCTTGTGCTTCACTAGTTTCTTCTAGCATATCTTTTACTTCATTATAATCTGGCGATGGTGTTAATTCTTCAATATATTTTAACCCTAATGAAGATGAGGCTTTTGTTGCTAATAAATCAATAATTTTATTGTATTCTAAGACTTTTAATGATTTCTTGTCCATATATCCTCCTCTTTAATTAACTTTTTATGTAAATTTATCATATTATTTCATCTATCTATTTATTTTTTCTCAAAAAATGTATTATACTACTTATATGCTAAATAATATTATACATTAGCATATTATATTTTAACATATAATATAGTTTTTATTTAGTATATCTAAGTTATTTAAATTATTAACTTAAATTTTAATTTTAATCTGATAAAAAGGAAAGGGAATTTATTATGACAAATGTATTAAATAATTTAAATCCATCATTAGTATTTAAATACTTTGAAGAAATATCTCAAATACCTAGGGGATCAGGTAATGAGAAACAAATAAGTGATTACTTATATAAAGTTGCAAAAGATTTAAATTTAGAAGTAATTCAAGATGAGCATCTTAATATTTTAATAAGAAAATCTGCTACTAAAGGATATGAAAATTGTCCTGGAGTAATATTACAAGGTCATATGGATATGGTTTGTGAAAAAAATAAAGATGTGGATCATGACTTCGAAAAAGATCCAATTGAGCTTAGAATAATAGATGATATGATTTATGCAAATGGTACTACATTAGGTGCTGATAATGGTATAGCTGTGGCTATGGGGTTAGCTGTACTTGCTTCAAATGACTTATCACATCCTGCTTTAGAAGTATTAATAACTTCTGATGAAGAAGCTGGTATGAGTGGTGCAATTGGATTAGATGGCAATATACTAAAAGGGAAATATATAATAAACTTAGACTCTGAAGAAGAAGGATATTTATTAGTAAGTTGTGCAGGTGGAAATAGATCTTACGTTACTTTACCACTTACATATAAATCTATAGATGAAGATAAAGAAGTTCTTTTATTAGAAGTAAAAGGTCTTCTTGGTGGACATTCTGGAATGGATATAGTTAAACAAAGAGCTAACTCAAATGTAACAATGGGTAGAATATTAAATTTACTGGATGTTGAGTTTGATTTAGTTGAAGTTAACGGTGGTTCAAAAAATAATGCTATACCTCGTGAATGTGAAGCTAAAGTTGTAGTAAATAAAAATCAAGTTGATGATTTTAAAGCTAGTTTACTTAAAATAGAAGAAATATTAAAAAATGAATTTAGAACTACAGATGCTGATTTAAGACTTGAAGTTTCACAAACTTCTGCTGAAAAAGCATTAAGTGATGATTGTAAAGCAAAAGCTATATTATTACTTAACTTAATTCCAAATGGAATACAAACTCAAAGTATGGAAATAGAAAATTTAGTAGAAAGCTCAACTAATTTAGGTGTAGTAAAAACTTTTGATGATAAAATGTCTTTTGAAAGTGCTGTAAGAAGTTCAGTTGCTACTTTAAGAGAAAACATAAACAATAAAACTAAATTACTTGCTGATGCTATTGGTGCTAATTTTGAATCTACTAATGGATATCCAGCTTGGGAATATGCAAAAGATTCTAAATTAGAACATATATGTGTAGATGTATATGAAAAATTAACTGGTAAAAAACCAATTATAACTGCTATACATGCAGGACTTGAATGTGGTTTATTACTTGATAAAATGGATGGTGCTGAAGCAATATCTATGGGACCAGATATGTTTGAAGTTCATACTCCAAATGAACACGTAAGTATATCTTCAATCAAAAATGTTTGGGACTATTTAGTTAAAGTATTAGAAGCAATGAACCAATATTAATACAAAAAGTACTAAGGGATTTTCCCTTAGTACTTTTTAGTTTCAATAAATCAACGAAACAGCCATCCTGCTTTTCAAGGTGATTAGCCACATGAACGAAGTGAATTTTATTCCACACCTTTATAGAAGTGTCCTGTAGTTAAACCTTTTTCATCTAATTTATTATATAATTTAGTTGCTTTGCTTCCTAATCTAAAGTTATTATTAATAACTTCCATATAAGCTTCTAAAATTTCTTTTATCTCTGTATCTTTTTCTCCTGTGAAATCTAATCTAAATATATTTATTCCACAATCAGATAATTCCTCTAAACTATCTAATACACAAAGTGGTTTTGAGTTGTATATTGTGGTTCTACAGAATAAATCTTGAGAAAGTCTGTATTCTTCTCCTTTAAAATCTCTAAGTGCATATCTAGATTCATTACATATTGAACATCTTTTATCTTTTTTACAATCTCTAACAACTACACCCATTGGACAGTATTCACTAATCATCATAGGAGTATAGCCATATACTACACTTTCCACATCCATATCTGTATAAGTTAAAGTTTCTTCTATTTCTCTCATATTAAGTTCTTGAGATAAACATACTGATGTTGCACCTTCTTTTTTGAAGTGATTTATAGTTTCACTATTAAAAGCATTTAAATAATAATCTATATGATAGTTTTTATTTTTAAAGTATTCTATCGAACCAAGTGTTCCAATTTGAACATCTTCTTGATTTAAGTCTTTTATTTTTTCTAATCTTTTAAATTCTCTATTCCTTATAATTCTAGGAGCTGAATAGATTAATTTTTTATTTGATACTTTAGCTAATTCTAAAGCCTCTTGCATTGTTGAAACTTCTTCATAATAAATCATATCCACATCAAAGTCTAAAACTACTTTTAACTGTTCTAAGTTTTTAACTTTTACTCTTATTTTATTTTCTTTATTTCTACTTACCTCTTGTGGATTATATTTAATTTTTTCATTTTTATATTTTCTATTTTTTACAGGAATTCTTTCCTCATTTAATATATCAATACACTCTCTTCTCATTTGATTGATAACACTAATTGGTAAACTAACTCCATCTTCTAAATCTATTTCTAAATTTCTTAGTTCATAAGGTGTATTACCTAATTTTCTAAGTTGAGTATCAATTTTCTCCTTACTCATAGGTACTTTTAAGGCCTTCTCTACTAAAAAATCACCTGTTACAGTTGCTTCATTGCCTTCTAAATCCTTAAGTTTTATTACTGGATTTTCATTTAGTTTAATTGTAACTTTTCCATCTATAAAACTTTTGGCTAATTCTTTATCTTGTTTAAAAGTACTTTGAGCCTTATCTATTAATTTAGTATCAGAAGTTTTGAATATCATTTGGTTTCTTCTAGCTTCACCTATAAAGTCTATTTCTATAGTTTCACCTTTATAACCAATATCAGTAATTTCTTTACCTTTTATTATTCTTCCTATAACTCCTCCACCTAAGTTTATTCCATCACCTTTTTTAAGGTTCTCTTCTAAGGCAATTTTTAATCTTTTGGCCTTTTTATTGTAATCTACTACTCTTCCTATATATAACCCTTGGTTATTTGGAACTTGAGAGTTCATAACATCTTTTCCTACTTCACCAAGTAGAAGGCCTTTAGTAAATTTTCTATTGAAAATAGTATATAAATCAGCCATTATATCATGAGATACATTTACTCTTTTAGTTCTTAAATATTCATCAATAGCATCTTTATAGTTTCCTACAACAGTTGCCACGTATTCTGGCTTTTTCATTCTTCCTTCTATTTTAAGAGAATATACTCCTGCATCAATAACTTGGTTTATTTCTTCTATGGCATTTAAGTCTCTTGTGCTAAGTAAGTAGTCACCATCAGAAGATATTTCTTCACCTGTATAAATATCTACCATAGTATATCTTTGTCTACAAGGTTGAGCACATCTTCCTCTATTACCTGATCTATTTCCTATCATACTACTCATTAAACATTGGCCTGAATAGCATACACATAAAGCTCCATGAACGAAAACTTCTATATCAACATTAGTATTATCACAAATATGTTTAATTTCATCCACATTTAATTCCCTAGCAAGTACTACTCTGTCAAATCCAACACTTTCTAAATACTTAACATCTTCTAATGAATGTGCAACCATTTGTGTACTTGCATGTAGCTCAAAATCAGGAAGAAGTTTTTTTATTGTCATAGCAGCACCGATATCTTGTAATATTAATGCATCTATATTTATATCATATAAAAACTTTACATAGTCAATAAAGCCTTCTAACTCATTTTGCTTTATAAGAGTATTTGTTGTAACAAAAACTCTTACACCTCTAATATGGGCATATCTAACTGCCTCTTTTAACTCTTCTCTATCAAAATTATTGGCAGATGCCCTTGCACTAAAGTCTTTTCCACCAAGATACACGGCATTTGCTCCATTTTGAACTGCAGCCTTTAATGATTCAAATGAGCCAACAGGAGCTAATAATTCCACATCTTTCATATAGTACCTCCACTCTTATGTCAAAAGGGTGTTTCAAAAGTTATGCCTTTGAAACACCCCCATTTTTCTTTATAGATTATATTGTCTATTTTTTTAACTTACTTTCTAGTTCTGAATATTTTAACTGTAATGTATAAATTTTATTTTGCCATTCAGATGACATTTTTTCTGCTGTCTCAGCTCTTTTATTAGCTTCTTTCGCTTCCATTTTTAAAGCTTCAATTTCAGCCTTATATTTTTCTAGTTCTATATTCATTTCTTCAGTAGTTTTGTTTAGACTTTCTATTGTATCATTTTGTTGTTTTAATTCTTTTTCAAGTTCTTCTATTTTTTCGTCTTTTTCAATTAAGTTTAAATCTTTTTGCTCTAATTCATTATTAATTTGTTCAGTCTTTTCCACAACTTCTTCATTAGGTTTGTTCATGATTTCTTTTAGACTTTCAATTTCATTGTGTAAGTCTTCATTTTCATTACAACAATCAAATAACTCATCGGCAATATTTAAAGATCCAACTATAGCTGTAGCTAGTAAACTAAGTTTAGGATTTCCATCTTTAATCTTATTCATTTCTCCATCTACATATCTTGCTACACTTTTAATTTGGTCTGGATTTTTTCCACTAACAATATTATAGTCAGAACCTAAAATCCTCACAACTACTCTATTCATCTCACTAATCCCCCTATCAAAGATGAGTTAGTTTGATCTTAATTTTGCATCTAATTTTTCTTCTAACTCTCTTATTATATTTTGGTGTACTTTATTTACATCCTCATCTGTAAGAGTTTTATCTTTACTTCTGTATGTTATTGAGTACGCTATAGATTTGTATCCATCAGCTATTTGAGAACCTTTATAAACATCAAATAATTTATATCCTTCTAATATATCTTCTCCATTAGCTTTTATTATATCTTCTATTTGTTTAACTATTACTTCATCTTTTACTAGTAATGCTATATCTCTTGAAGTTGATGGATATTTTGGTAATGGATCGTATATTATAGTTCTATCTGAATTATCAAATATTAAATCTAAATCTAATTCAGCAAGATATACTCTTTGTCCTAAGTTATAGTTATCTATAACCTCTGGATGAACTTCTCCAAAAGTACCAATATATATACCATTATACATTATTGTAGCACATCTTCCTGGGTGGAATGTAGTATTATTAGTTTCTGGTATAATTTCATAATTATCAAATCCTACAGATTCTAATATTGACTCTAATGCACCTTTTAATACGAAGAAATCTACTTCTTTACCATACATACCAACACATAAGTGATTAGTTTCTATTGGTAAACCTTCTTGTGGAGTAAATGTGTGCCCACATTCAAATGCTAATGCACCTTCTACTTTACGAGATATATTAGTATATAAAACATTTAACATACTTGGCATCATTGTAGTTCTCATTACTGATGTATCTTCTCCAAGTGGATTTATTAATTTTATATAATCTCTTTTCTTATCATCAGCTGGTAATTTTATTTTGTCTAATGATTTTGGACTTACAAATGAATAAGTTAATATTTCATTTAATCCTATGCTTGTTGCTCTATCTTTTATTTTATCCATGAATTTTTGTTTAGGAGTTTTAACACCAGCAGTTGCATTACCTTCTAATTGCTCAGATGGTATATTTTCAAATCCATATATTCTAGCTATTTCTTCATATATGTCAGCTTCTTGTTCTATGTCTAATCTGAAAGCTGGTACTTCTATAACAACTTCTTCAGCTGATTTTAAATCACATTTAAACTCTAAATCTTCTAATATTTTTACAAATCCATCTAGTGATAAATCTATACCTATATTTTTTATTATTCTTGATGGGTTAACAGTTAAAGTTTGGGTTTCTTGTTTTACTGGGTAATCTTCAACAGTTCCTCTTAAAACTCTACCTGCTCCTAACATTTCAACTAATTGACAAGCTCTTTCAACACCTGTTATTGAAAGTTCTGTGCATATACCTTTTTCATATCTTCCTGATGCTTCAGTTCTAAGACCTAATTTTTTAGAAGTAGATCTTATGTTATCTGCATTAAATGCTGCACCTTCAAATAGTACAGCAGTAGTATTTTCAGTTATTCCTGAATCTAATCCACCCATAACACCTGCTATTGCCACTGGTTTTTCTCCATCAGTTATAACAAGCATATCTTTATCTAAAGTTCTTTCAACTTCATCTAATGTAGTGAATTTTTCTCCATCTACTGCATTTCTTACAACTATTTTACCAGTAGTAAGTTCATTTAAGTCAAATGCATGTAATGGTTGGCCTTGCTCTAACATAACAAAGTTTGTTATATCAACTATGTTGTTTATAGGTCTAACACCAGCTTCCATAAGTCTTCTTTGCATCCAGTATGGAGATGGTCCTATTTTTACATCTTTAACTATTCTTGCAGAATATCTTGGACAAAGCTCAGGACTTTCAACTTTTACTTCAAAATCTATTTCCTCGTCACATGCTTTTACTTCTATTTCAGGGTAATTTAATTTTTCTCCTATAGTAACTGCTGCTTCTCTAGCTATACCTATCATTGATCTACAGTCAGGTCTATTTGCAGTTAATTCAAAATCTATTATTGCATCATTTATTAAAAGGAATTCTTTTATATCTTGTCCTAGTACTATGTTTTCCATATCATTTAAGATATATATTCCACCTTTACTTCTTTCATTCACGAAATGTTCATCTATACCTAATTCTTCAGCACCACATAACATTCCGTTAGATACTTCTCCTCTTAATTTACCTTTTTTAATTTTTATTCCACCAGGTAATGTAGAGTTAACTTTAGCTACTGGTACTATATCACCTTCTAAAACATTTTTAGCTCCAGTACATATTTGTACAAGCTCTTCTTCTCCTACATTAACTTGACAAACTACTAATTTATCAGCATTTGGATGTTGTGTAATTTTTTCTATTTTACCTACTACAACATTGTTTATTTCTTCGCCTAAAAATTCTATAGTTTCAACTTTTGTTCCAGTCATAGTCATTTTATCAGCGAATTCAACTGTATCCATATCTATATTAACGTAATCTCTAATCCATTTTACAGGTACTAACATTTATTTTTCCTCCTTCTATTAGAATTGATCTAAAAATCTCATATCATTTTCAACTAATAATCTTATATCATCTATTTCGTATTTAAGCATTGCAAGTCTTTCAACACCCATACCGAAAGCAAATCCACTATAAACTTCTGGATCTATTCCACAGTTTCTAAGTACGTTTGGATGAACCATACCTGCACCAAGTATTTCTATCCAACCTTCACCTTTACACATTGAACATCCTTCTCCTCCACATTTGAAGCAAGTAACATCTATTTCTGCACTTGGTTCTGTGAATGGGAAGTTATGTGGTCTGAATTTTGTTCTCGTATTACTTCCGAATAATTTTTGAACGAATAATTCTAAAGTTCCTTTAAATTGTGCCATAGTTATATCTTTACCAACTACTAATCCCTCTATTTGATGGAACATTGGTGAATGTGTTGCATCTAATGAGTCATTTCTGAAACATCTACCTGGAGATATTATTTTTATTGGTAACTCTTGGCTTCTCATAGTTCTAACTTGAACTGGAGATGTTTGAGTTCTAAGTAATAATTCATCATTGAAGTAGAATGTATCTGACATATCTCTTGATGGATGGTTTTTAGGAGCATTTAATGCATCAAAGTTATTTTCTACTGTTTCAACTTCTGGCCCTTCTGCCACTGAGAATCCTATTCCCATGAATATTTCAGTAACTTCATCTATAATTTGAGTTATTGGATGTCTTTTTCCAACTTTAAAAGTCTTTCCTGGCATAGTAACATCTATTACTTCTTCAGCAAGTCTTTTTTCTAACTCTATTTTCTTTATTTCTTCTCTTGTTTCACTTATTGCTGTTTCTATAGCTTCTCTTACTTCATTTGCTATTTTACCCATTTCTGGTCTTTCTTCAGCTGATAATTTACCCATACCTTTTAGTATTGCAGTAAGTTCACCTTTTTTACCAGAGTATTTAACTCTTAAGCTATCTAATTCTTCCATTGAAGAAGACTGTTTAATTTCACTTAAAGCTCTTTCTTTTAAGCTTATTAATTGTTCTTTCACTTTTCTTCACCCTTTCATATATTTTGCGCTGTTTTAAAGTAATAAAAAAAGCCCTTCATCCCATCTAGGGACGAAAGGCTGTTATTCGCGGTACCACCCTAGTAGTTTATAAATATACAATATTAATAAACCACTCAACTAAACTTAACGCGTTCAACGTTAAAGCCTACTTATTTCTGTTCAGCTTTAATGCTCCAGAGGGAACTTCTTATAAATATTTAGTAAATACTCTCAGCAAATGTATTTTTCTCTTTCCTAAATTTAATTTATAATACTTTTCTCTATCATCACTTTTTTATATATAGTTTTTATACAATAATAACTATAACATAGATAATATTGCCATTCAACACATTAACTTAAATATTTTTTGATTTCATACATTAATATAGCACTTGATATGGCTGCATTTAAGGATTCTGCATTACCGTAGATAGGTATTTTAACTAATATATCTGATTCATTTATTAATTCATCATTTACTCCATTAGCTTCATTTCCTATTACTAGTGCAACCTTATTTCCATAGTCTGTTTCATGATAGTAGTTATTTGTATTTAAATAGCTAGATACTATATTAAAATCTTTTGATTTTAATTCTTTTAAACATTCTTCTTGAGTACAATGTATGATATTCATATCAAAAATGGAACCCATTGTTGATCTAATTACCTTTGGATTATAAATATCAACACATCCTTTTAATGCAATTATTGCATCTACTCCTGCTGCATCTGCAGTTCTTATTATTGTACCCATATTTCCTGGATCTTGTATTCTATCCAATATTAATACAAATTTATCTTCCTGCTTAATATTATGTTCAATTTTTTTCTCTTTAAACCTAACTACTCCTAAAATTCCTTGAGTATTTTCTGTATCTATTAAGTCTTTAAAAATTTTATTTGTTGTTTTGAACACTTTTATATTTTTGCTTTCTAAAGTACTTAAGAATTTTTTATGTTCTTGTTTTTCTTCAAAGTTTTCATTTATGAATACATACTCTAAATTTGCATTACATTCTATTGCAAGAGTTAAAATTCTGTATCCTTCTATTATATATTTAGATTCTTTTTGTCTATTTTTACTTTTTAATAATGATTTAGTATATTTTATTCTTTCATTATCTTTACTGCTTATATCTATAGGCATTTTCACATTCTCCTATTTTAAATTTTTGTCTTTAGCAACAATAGCACTTATATTACTATTTTTTCCTATTACTACTAATATACTTTTTTCTTGTAATTGTTCTTGTGGAGAAGGAATAACATTTATTTTATCTCCTGTTTTTACTGCTAAAACTGTAATCTCATACTTAGCTCTTAAATCTAATTCTATTAATGTTTTACCAACCCATTTATTCGGTGTAACAATTTCCATTATAGAATATTCTGGATCAAGCTCTATATGATCTAATATATTGTCTGATACTAAGTTATGAGCAACTCTGATTCCCATATCTCTTTCAGGAAATACAACTCTGTCTGCTCCTATTTTATATAAAACTTTTGCTTGAAGCTCGTCCTTAGCCTTACAAACAACTTGCTCTACACCCATTTCTTTAGCTATTAGAGTAGCCATTATAGATGCTCTTATATCAGAACCTATTGCTATTATTGCCACATCAAAATTTCCTAATCCTAAAGATCTTAAAGCATACTCATCTGTAACATCTACTGCTGCCACATGAGTAACTTTATCTGATAGATTTTGAATTATTTCTTCATTTTTATCTATAGCCATAACTTGATGACCTAATAAATTCATAGTTGTGGCAAGAGATGATCCAAATCTTCCGCATCCTATAACTATATATTGTTTCATAAATTTCATCCTTTCAAATTAATGATTATTATCCAACTATTATCTTACCTTCTGCATATCTAATTTTTGATTTAGTTCTAGTGCTTTTTGATAATAAAGCTACAAATATAGTAAGAGATCCTACTCTTCCTAAGAACATTAACATTATTATTATAACTTTTCCAAGGGCTGTTAATGAAGGCGTTCCTCCTATACTAAGACCAACTGTAGCATATGCAGATATTACTTCAAATACGGACTCTAGTAATGTAAATTCTGGATTCACAATAGTAAGCATTAATGTACCAAATAGTACAATAAACACTCCTATAAAGAAATTTCCTAAAGATTTTTTTACTGTCGCATCGCTTATTCTTCTTTGATATACTTCAATATCTTCTTTTCCCAAAATAAATGACTTTACTGTTAAAAATAAAGTAGCTATTGTAGTTGTCTTAAGCCCTCCACCTGTAGATGCTGGTGATGCACCGATTAACATTAAAATTACCATTAAAAATAAAGTACTTTCACCTAATAAACTTAAATCTATAGTATTATATCCTGCCGTTCTAAGTGTTACCGATTGGAATATAGATGATAAAAGTTTTTCTTTCATATTAAGACTACCTAAAGTATTACTATTATTAAACTCGGCAATAAATATAAAAAATACTCCTATTGCAATTAGTATAGCTGAAGTATTAATAACTATTTTTGAGTGAACATTTAATTTTGAATACTTTTTATTGTTTATAATATCTAATAAAACAGGGAATCCTATCCCCCCTAATATAATCAATCCACAAATAGCAAAATTTATTAATGAATTATCTACAAAATATGTTAATGAAGAATATTCTCCTGATATAGACCCCATTAAATCAAATCCAGCATTACAAAATGCTGATATTGAATGGAATATACTATACCATATTCCTCTTAATAATCCTAACTTTGGTATGTAAACTATTGATAATAACAGTGCTCCTATACCTTCAATAACAAATGTCATCATAATTATGTATCTATTAAGTTTTACTAGTCCCGATAAGTCACCTTGATTTAAAGATTCTTTTATTAATAATCTCTCTCTAAGATTTATTTTTTTTCTTGTTAATAAAGAAAACATGGTTGCAATAGTCATAAACCCTAGACCACCTGTTTGAATCAAGGTTATAATGATGAATTGCCCAAACTCACTCCAATAAGTACCTGTATCTACTACAACTAATCCTGTAACACATACAGCAGAAGTAGATGTAAACAATGCATTTAAAAAACCTATACTTTCACCATTTTTTGAAGCTATGGGTAAATTCAACATAAATCCACCAAGTAGTATTAACGCTCCAAAACCTATAACCATAACTTGAGCTGGTTTTATAGAGTTAATGATAGAAAGTAATCTTTTTAACATGGTTTTCAACTTTCTCTGCCCTCCTTTATACATCTAATAAACTTTTAAATTATTCAATATTATAAAATAGATAATTTTCAATAATAACATTATACTATATTAATAGCTATAATATTGTATTTGTTTTTTATCATTTATATTATTATTTTAGTTATTAATCATATCTATACAAAAAAAGCATCTACTAATAACTACTGTTATTTATAGATGCTTTAATATTCATAATTATAAGAAATTATTAAGCTAATTTAGCTTTAGCAACTTCTACTAATTTAGCGAATCCTTGTGGATCTTGTATAGCCATTTCAGATAACATTTTTCTGTTAACTTCAACACCTGCTAATTTTAATCCGTTCATTAATCTTGAGTAAGATATTCCGTTCATTCTAGCAGCTGCGTTTATTCTTTGTATCCAAAGTTTTCTGAAATCTCTTTTCTTTAATTTTCTACCTATATAAGCATTTTTTAATGCTTTCATTACGAAGTTGTTAGCTGGTCTATATAATTTGCTTCTAGATCCTCTGAATCCTTTTGCAAGTTTTAAAACTTTTTTATGCTTTTTACGAGCGTTCATCGCTTTTTTTACTCTTGCCATGTTCATGACCTCCTTTATTCTTGTCGTTGTTTATAAATTTTATCGTTATTTTCTAATTTAAATTATTATCAAAATCTTAGTATGGTAATAATTGTGCTATTCTTCTAGCATCACCATCGCTAACTATAGCAGATTGTCTTAAGTTCATTTTAGTTTTTGGTGATTTTTTTGTTAATATATGACTTTTGAAAGCTTTAGCTCTCTTTAATTTACCGCTTCCAGTTTTTTTGAATCTTTTAGCAGCTCCTCTATGAGTTTTCATTTTTGCCATTATAAGTTCCTCCTCTCAGTTAATCATCTATTTTTTTGGATCTATAATTACAACCATGTTATTACCCTCGAAAGCAGGGGCTTTTGTTGGTTCTCCAAACTCTTTAACTATATCGATAAATTTAAGCATAACTTCTTTACCGATATCTTTATGTCCTAGTTCTCTTCCTCTAAAACGAAGTTCAACTTTTACTTTATCTCCTTTTTTAAGGAATTTAATAGCATTATTAGCTTTTGTATTTAAATCATTAGCCTCAATACCTGGTCTAAGTCTTATTTCTTTAACTGTTATAGTCTTTTGGTTTTTTCTAGCTTCTTTTTCTTTTCTAGATTGTTCGTACTTGTATTTTCCATAATCCATTATTTTGCAAACAGGTGGTTTAGCATTTGGTGATATTTTCACTAAATCTAAATTTTTACTATTTGCTATAGCTTGAGCTTCCCTAGAAGACATTATACCTAGTTGTTCTCCCGTTTCAGAAATAATTCTTAATTCCTTATCTCTTATTTGATCATTGATTGATAATTCTTTGCTAATTGTAGGACACCTCCAAATTATTTTATATAAAAACAAAAGCGAATGATAGAATATCATCCGCTATATAAGTCAAAATTACACTTAGTTTATAATAATATATAAACCAAACTTATATTAACCTCACTAACCCTCGGCGTAAGGTGAGAAACGGACTTCTTCTTGTTTTCTTAATTATTTTTTGTAGTGATAATCACTACTTCATATAATATACGCTTTTTAAATATATTTGTCAACTACTTTTTATATTTTTTTTAATTTTTATATTTATAGCTTTTATATATTAATCACTCTATGTGTAACAACAAACATATTGTCATTTTTTTAATTTTATTTTTTGTTTTTGATAATAAAATTTTACAACTTTGGAAAATATAAAAATAATAATAATTATATCCCTTAGAGGTGATTAACATTGAATATTATAAATAACTTTTTGAAAAAAATCAATAATCCAGTTCCTGTATTTGCACAAACAAAACTGGAAAAAGAAAATTACTCTGAAGACCAAAATAATAACAAATCTAAAAACACATTTAAAGATGTGGCTGGTCTTGATGAAGTAAAGGAGGAACTATTTGAAATAGTAGATTTTATGAAGTCACCTGATAAATATATAAAAATGGGTGCAAAAATACCAAAAGGAATTTTATTCTATGGTCCTCCTGGAACAGGAAAAACCCTACTTGCTTCTGCTGTTGCTGGAGAAACAGATTCTTCCTTCTTCAATGTAACTGGCTCTGAATTTGTGGAGAAATATGTAGGTGTAGGGGCTAAGAGAGTCCGTACTCTTTTTGAAAAAGCTAGAAAAGAAGCTCCTAGCATCATATTTATAGATGAAATTGATGCTATTGGTGCTAGAAGACACTCCGAAAGTAACAATGAAAAAGATCAAACACTTAATCAATTACTCGTAGAAATGGATGGATTTAATAAGGATGATAATATAATAATTATTGGTGCAACAAATCGTCTTGATTTATTAGATGAAGCCTTATTAAGACCTGGTAGATTTGATAGACATATACGTATAAACTCACCTAACTATAATAGTAGATACGAAATTTTAAAAGTTCATACTAATAATAAACCTTTGCACAAAGATGTGGACTTAAAACTATTAGCCCGTAAAACTCATGGTTTCAATGGTGCTCATTTAGCAAATATCGCTAATGAAGCTGCTATATTTGCAGTTAGAGATAATAATAAAGAAATTACAAGCTATCACTTTGATAAAGCAATAGAGAGAGTAATTGCCGGAATAGAACAGAAAAACTCAGTATTAATAGAAAAAGAAAAAAGAATAGTATCTTACCATGAAGCAGGACATGCCATAGTTAGTAATATAGTTAATATATGTCCTATACAAAAAATATCCATTGTACCTCGTGGGGAAGCATTAGGATATGTGCTTCAACTACCTGATGAAGATAGATATATATATACAAAAGATGAACTAATAGGCAAGTTAAAAATACTATTAGCTGGCAAGGCAGCAGAAGAAATAATTTTCAATCATTTATCAACCGGTGCTAAAGATGACTTAAAAAAAGTAACTGATATAGCTGACCAAATGGTATGCGAATATGGTATGAGTAATCTTGGATTTATGACTTTAGAAGGTAATTCAAAATCTTTTATGTCTGAAAAGATTCAAAAAGAAGCTAATGCAATCGTTGAAGATTGTTATAAAGAAACATTAAAACTAATTAATGAAAATATAAATGATTTACATATTGTTGCCAATTATTTATACGACAAGGAAACTATGACTTTAGAAGAACTACAATCATTGATACAAAAAGAGCCTTGCTAATATTTATATTGTTATAAAAATAACCTAAAGCATTAAGCTTTAGGTTATTTTCATTTCATATATAATAATTATTCTTGAACTATATTAACTCTTTCTGCATCTTCTTTAACTACCATAGATACGAATTCATTTAAGTCCATACTTCCCATTTCACCTTTATCTCTTGATCTAACAGCAACTTGGTTTTCAGCAGCTTCTTTTTCTCCTACAACTAACATGTAAGGAACTTTTTGAAGTTGAGCTTCTCTTATTTTGAATCCTATTTTTTCTGCTCTATCGTCCATTTCAACTCTTATACCTGCATCAAATAAAGCTTTTTTAACTTCATTTGCATAATCCATGTATTTATCTGATATAGGTAATATTTTAACTTGAGTTGGAGCTAACCAAACTGGGAATTTACCAGCATATTGTTCTATTAATATACCTATGAATCTTTCTATACTTCCAAGAGCAACTCTGTGTATCATAACTGGTCTATGTTTTTCACCATCTTGTCCAACATAAGATATATCAAATCTTTGAGGTAATTGCATATCTAATTGGATAGTACCACATTGCCATGTTCTTCCTAAACAATCTTTTAAGTGGAAGTCAATTTTTGGTCCGTAGAATGCTCCATCACCTTCATTTAATATGTAAGGTAAGTTTAATTCTTCTAAAGCTTCTTTTAAACCATTTTCAGCAGTTTCCCACTCTTCATCAGTACCCATAGAATCTTCTGGTCTAGTAGATAATTCTAAGTGATATTCGAATCCAAATATTTTATAAACGCTGTCTATTAATTTAACAACACCTTTTATTTCGTCTTTTATTTGTTCTGGTAACATGAATATATGAGCATCATCTTGAGTGAAAGCTCTAACTCTCATTAGTCCGTGTAATGCACCTGATAATTCATGTCTGTGAACTCTACCAAGTTCTGCAACTCTCATAGGGAAATCTCTATAAGAATGTGGTTTTGATTGATAGTATAACATACCACCTGGACAGTTCATTGGTTTTATAGCAAAGTCTTGCTCATCTATTTGAACAGTGTACATATTTTCTTTATAGTGATACCAGTGCCCTGAAGTTTCCCATAAGTGTTTGCTTAATATTATTGGAGTCTCTATTTCAACATATCCATCTTTTCTATGTAATTCTCTCCAGTATTTTAATAAAGCATTTTTAAGTTCCATACCTTTTGGTAAGAATAGTGGGAACCCTGGACCTTCTTCTGGTATAAAGAATAATTCTAATTCTTTACCTAGTTTTCTATGGTCTCTTTTCTTAGCTTCTTCTAATAAATGTAAGTATTCTTCTAAGTCTTTGTTTTTCTCAAAAGATATACCGTATATTCTTTGAAGCATTTTATTTTTTTCATCTCCACGCCAGTAAGCACCTGCTACGCTAAGTAATTTAACAGCTTTTACTTTTTTAGTAGATGGTAAGTGTGGCCCTCTACATAAATCAGTGAAATCACCTTGTTTATAGAATGATATTATTTCACCTTCTGGTAACTCATTTATTAATTCTTCTTTGTATATTTCACCATTTTCTTTAGCCCATTTTAAAGCTTCTTCTTTTGGTAATTCATATCTTTCAACTTTTAAATCTTCTTTAGCTATTTTTTTCATTTCAGCTTCAAGTTTTGCAAGATCTTCCATAGTAAGTCTTTCTTCTAAATCTATGTCATAGTAGAATCCATTTTCTATACTTGGTCCTATGGCAAATTTAGCTTCTGGATATAATCTTTTTATTGCTTGTGCTAACATATGTGCTGAAGTATGTCTAAATACATCTTTACCTTCAACATCATCAAATTTAAATAAATTTAATGTACAGTCTTCTTTTACTATGTAGTCAAGACCTACTACTTCATCATTTACAGATGCTGCTACAACTGCTCTTGCTAATCCTTCACTTATTGATTTAGCAATTTCTAAAACAGATAGTTCATTTTCAAATTCTCTTACTGATCCGTCTTTTAATGTAACTTTAATCATAATTATGCCTCCTATAAAATTTATATTATTTAATAATAAAAAAACTCGTCCCATAAATTTGGGACGAGTAATATTTCGTGGTTCCACCCAAGTTGATATATAATTATAATATATCCTCTTGATGACTATAAGGTAGTCAACCGAATACTTTCACATATATAATATGCTACTAAATTCTGCTCCAAGTTAGTTTTCAAATAGGATTATTTAGACAAGTTTACAGCCAAGACTCGTCCTCTCTGTAAAATAATTTATCTATTTTACTTAGTCTCTTCATTGCATTATTTTTAATTAATTTTAATTATATCAGATAGGTATATATCATTCAACTATAATATAAGAATTAATTACTATATATTATAGTTACTTTTCCTTCAAATAATAAACTTATAACTTCTATAATGTCCTTTGATTTTTTATTGTTAATTTTATCCAATATCTCTATTTTTTTAGGACACAAAGTCATAATCGCACTTATTAACATATCCTCACTATTCAAATTTTCTTCCATAGCAAGATTTTTAATTTCTTCATTATTAAAGCTTTCTATCTCCTTTCCATTTTCATCACTTAATATAAAGTCAACTTCCTTTGTAATTATAATCCTCAGTAGATTCATTTTTTCTTCTTGTATATTTATAAATTGTTTTAAAGAATCTATAAACTCTTTTTTGTCTCTTTTAATTAAGTGCTCTTCTAAAGCTATGTCACTTAATATAGAAATATAACTTACAAAATCTTTCATTCTAAACTTAAAAAAACCTTCTAAGTTTAAATCTTTATTTTCTGTAATTAAATCACTTATCTTATTAAAAACAGTTTCTTTTATAAAATCTTGTTTCTTATCAAATAAATTTAATGCTTCTGAATATACACTACTTTTCTCATCATCATTTATATTAGTGTATGTTTTCCATATGTAGTCTTTTAAATCTCTTTTTTTTATTAGACTTATTACTAAATCTGTCATGTCTGAACAAAGTTCATAGTTATCTTTAACCTTAGACATATTTATATACAGACCATCTAATTTTGAGTTATAAGTTACTCTGTTAAGATAACCCTTACTATAAACAAAACTTTTTATTAAGTCTATATCTTGGGGTAAAAAACTTATTTGCATAGTCTTATCTGTCATTGTATCGCCCCTTCCAAATAATTGAAAAACTTATTTTATAGCTAAATACACTCATATTCATAACTTTATTGTCAAATCTTTATAACACTTTACCCCTATAATTTCATTTTTGCCTACACCTATATTATTAAACAATTTTATAATTTTTATAATCAGAAATAAAAAAAATACCATGAAAATCAAATTTTCATGGTATTTAATATTATTATCTTTCACCTTTTTTGTAAGGATTACCTAAAGCTGATGGAGCTTTAGAACTCTTAACAAATAGTATTAATACTATTAATGTTACTATATAAGGTATCATTGATAATAAGTTTTCATTTATTGTAAATGGTAATGTTGGACTTCCGAAGTATACAGATAAAGCTGTTGAGAAACCAAATAATAAACAAGCTAATGCTGCCCATTGAGGTCTCCATTTTCCGAATATAACAGCTGCCATAGCTATATACCCTTGTCCTGATACTAATGTAGGTCTGAATGAAGAAACTAATGCAAGAGACATTGAAGCTCCACCTAATCCTGCTAAGAATCCAGATATTAAAACACCACTATATCTTACTCTAGAAACATTAATTCCTAGTGTATCTGCAGCTCCTGGATGCTCACCAACAGCTCTTATTCTAAGACCAAATTTAGTTTTATATAAAACATAGTATACTACTGCTACTAATATGAATGCTATATATACTGTAGCATAGTTATTAAATATTGTATCTAATATTCCACCAGATGGGAAAATATTAGCAAATATTCTTGGCATTTTGTTTTCCATTGGTATTGTTGGAGTTGTAGTTGCTCCATCAAATAATATTTTAGCTAAGAATAATGATAATCCTGGTGCTAAAAGGTTAATTGCAACCCCTGATATAGTGTGGTCTGCATTAAAGTTTATTGTTGCTACTGCATGTATTAATGCAAATAACATACCTGCAATACCACCGATTAAGAAAGCTATCCATGGATTTCCTGTAAAGTACCCTGCCGTAGCTCCTGCAAAAGCACCTACTGTCATCATTCCCTCAAGACCGATATTTATGATACCTGAGTTTTCAGAGAATACTCCTCCTAAAGCTGTATATATAAGGGGAGTTGAATACATTAATGTTGTACTAATTATAATAGCTAAATCTTGCATTATGCTGCGCCCCCTTTTGCTTTCTTTTCTTTCATTTTTTTGTATAATATTCTTAATCCGTTACTTAAAGCTATAAAGTAAACTATTGACCCTATAACTATATTTATTACTTCTGATGGAGCATTAACTGATTGCATTTTTATACCACCGTATTTGAATGCACCGAATAATAAACCTGAGAATATAACTCCTATTGGATTACTATTTGCTATTAAGGCTACAGCTATACCGTCAAATCCATAACCTTCTTGAGCTGCTAATACTGTAATATTATGAGTTACACCCATAACTTGTATTGCTCCTGCTATACCTGCTAACATACCAGCTATAGCCATTGATTTTAACATAGATTTGCTTACATCTATACCAGCATATTCTGCTGCATCTTTGTTATGTCCAACTGCTTTAAGCTCGAAACCTAAAGTAGTTTTATTTAATACAAACCATACTACAAATACTAGTACTAATGATATAATCAGACCCCAGTTAACACTAGTAGCTGGTCCTACTAAACCTTTTAACCAACTTATACTTATACTCGCACTGTCATGTATACTAACTGAAGCTTCACTGTTTGGTACAGATATGAAACTATTTGATACCATAAAGTTACTGAAATAGAATGCTATCCAGTTTAACATTATACAAACTATAACTTCATTTATACCGAATTTAGATTTTAAGAAACCTGCTATAGATCCCCAAACTCCACCAGCTATTGCTGCACATATCATTGCTAATGGTATATGAATTATTGCTGGTAAATCAAGACCAACTCCAACAAGTGTTGCAACTAATGCACCTATTATGAACTGACCTTCTGCACCTATATTAAATAATCCTGTTTTAAATGCGAATGCTATAGATAAACCTGTAAGAATATATGGTGTAGCTTTTATTAGAGTCCACGCAATATATTTAGGCTTACCAATTATCCCTTCTATCATTGCTCCGTATACAACTATTGGGTTTCTTCCTGAAACAACAAGAACTATCGCTCCTACAAGTAATCCAAGAAGTATTGATAATAATGAGAATTTAACAGCATCACTTAAAAAAGGTTTCTTTTTAGCTTTTATATTGTTACTCATGGCTGTCACCTCCTGCCATCATCATTCCTAATTCATTTTCATTTGTATTTTTAGCATCTACTATTCCAACTATTTTTCCTTCATAGATAACTGCTATTCTATCTGATACATTCATAACTTCGTCTAATTCTAACGATACTAAAAGAACTGCATTTCCAGCATCTCTTTGGTCAACTAGTGATTTATGAACGAACTCTATAGCACCTACGTCTAATCCTCTTGTTGGTTGAGTTGCTATTAATAATTGAGGCTCATGGCTATTTTCTCTTGATGCTTCTATATTTGTAACTTCTCTACCTATTATTATTTTTTGTTGGTTACCACCAGATAATCCTCTTGCTTTTGCATTAGCATCATTTGGTCTAACATCAAATCTTTCTATTATTTCCTCTGCTTTTTTGTTTATTGCTTCTGGAATTAATATTCCATTTTTAGAGAATTCAGGCTTTTTATAGTTTTGTAAAACTACGTTTTCAGCTACTGTATAATCTAAAACTAGACCTCTTTTATGTCTATCTTCTGGTATATTTTTTATACCTTTTTGGAAGATTTGTTTTGGAGTATTATTAAATACTGTTTGTCCATTTATTTCTACAAGACCTGACTCAGCTTTTCTAAGACCTGTAATAGCTTCTACTAGTTCTGATTGACCATTTCCATCAATACCTGCTATACCTAGTATTTCTCCAGCTTTTACTTCTAGTGAAAGTCCATCTACTACATTTATTTTTCTACTATCTTTAACTACTAAGTTATCGATTTTTAATACTGTTGATGCTGGTTTTGCCTCTTCTTTATCAACTTTAAAGTTAACTTCTCTACCAACCATCATCTCTGCTAAATCATTTTCTGAAACTTCAGAAACTTTTACTGTATCTATATATTTTCCTCTTCTTATTACTGTACAATGATCTGCTATAGCTTTTATTTCTTTAAGCTTATGAGTAATTATTATTACTGATTTACCTTGTTCAGTTAAGTTTCTTATTATATTGATAAGTTCTGTTATTTCTTGCGGAGTTAAAACAGCTGTAGGTTCATCTAGTATTAGAGTTTCGGCACCTCTATATAATGCTTTTAATATTTCAACTCTTTGTTGCATACCTACTGTTATATCTTCAACTTTTGCCATTGGATCAACGAAAAGTCCATATTTTGATGATATCTCTTTAACATCTTCTATGGCTTTTTTCATGTCTAATGCTCCACCATTTTTTGTTGGTTCTGTCCCTAATATAATATTTTCAGCTACTGTAAAAGGCTGTACAAGCATGAAATGTTGGTGTACCATTCCTATACCTTTAGATATTGCTACATTTGGATTACTTATGTCTACTAATTCACCATTTATATAAATTTCTCCTGATGTAGGATTATATAGTCCATATAGTATATTCATAAGAGTCGATTTACCTGCCCCATTTTCTCCTAAAAGAGCATGTACTTCACCTTTATGTACAGTCAAATTAATGTTGTCATTTGCTATGAAGTCGCCGAATTTTTTTGTTATATTTCTCATTTCAACAACTTTTTGACTGTAGTCTATGATATTTTTATTCATAGCTATTTTTGTCCTCCTTGTCTGACCATATTTTTCTAATGCAAAATACATAATATACTTATATATTATCCATAAATCATCTAATCTATTTGTGTAGCTAAATTAAATTTATATGAATACAATATTAAGCTTTTGTTATTATACTAAATTCTCAAACGTTATTCTATAATAAAAGACACAAATTAAGATATTATTGTTTTTAAATAAAATTTTCAAATAAATGTATTATTTGTTGATTTCATATTTATAACTAATTAAATAGTGTATCATTTAATAATTATAACTTAATTAGTGTATATTATTAGCTTTAACAATTATATCATTTTATATCTTTTTTGCCAACAATTATTGATATGAATACCAAAAAAAAGACAATTACTATCTATTATTATAAAAATAAAAATATTCCGTTAAGAAATATTTTAATTATTACTTAACGGAATATTTATAAACATTATTTATTTAGTTTACTTATAATCTTATTTATTAAAAGCTTTTAACTCTTCTTCATTACTTGGAACTTTTATTTTTCCATCTATTACTTCTTTAGATTTTTCCTCTACAAAGCTTAATACCTCTGCAGGTACATTTTTTTCTGTAGTTGGAGCTATACCAACACCACCAGTAGCTAATGTATTCATTTTTACTTCACCAGCTTTATAAGTTCCATCAGCTAAAGCTTTAACTACATCAGCAACAGCTATATTAACATTTTTCATTGCTGAAGTTATTACATTATCTGGAGCTAAATCATTTTGATCTTTATCAACACCTATAGCCATTTTATTAGCTTCTTTAGCAGCTTCTATAGCACCAGTTCCTGCAGCACCTGCACATGGGAACACAATATCAACACCTTTAGATATCATTGAGTTAGCTATTGATTTTCCTAAAGCTGAATCAGAGAAACTATTAGCATATTGAACTAATACTTCTGCATCTGGATTAGCATCTTTAACACCAGCTATATATCCTACTTCAAACTCTTTTAAAACTACTGATTCCATACCACCTATAAAGGCAACTTTGTTTGTTTCAGTCATTTTACCTGCAACTAAACCTACTAAGTATCCTGCAACATTTCCTTCAAATACTAAAGAAGTTACATTTTCTGGTTGATTTTCATAAGAATGGTCAACTATTGCGAATTGTTGTTCTGGATAGTTTTTAGCTGCTGTTTCTATAGCATCTGCTAATTTGTATCCTATACCTATTATTAAATCAGTTTCTTCATCTACGAATTGTTCTATATTTGGAACATAGTCTGCATCTTGCTTAGACTCTAAGTATTTAACTTCTACTTTATCTTCTCCTAATTCTTTTTGAACTGCTTGTAAACCTTCCCAAGAAGTTTGGTTGAAAGATTGATCGTTTACTCCACCAACATCAGTTATCATACCCACTGTTATTTTTTCATCACTTGATGCTGATTCTCCATTAGATCCGCATCCTACTAATATTCCCGCTGACATAATCATTGTTAATGATAATGCTACTAATTTTTTGAATTTCATAAGTTCCTCCTAAAAAGTATATAAGTTTTGTCTCTTACGACTTATATTTTATAATATTTTTTTTAATTTATCCATACTTTTTTTTAATTTTTTTATATTTTTCAACATTTTTTGCTCATTTTTATAATTACGATATACTATATATTTTATTTATGTATAAAAAATTTTTTATTACATATTTTACATTCTATCCTTAAATAATTTTTTAATATAATCATAAGTAAGCATAAAAAAAGGAGGTTATTTACTTAATAGTATATAAACAATAAGAGTAAGGTAAGTTATAGTAGATATAATTTACCTTATTTTTATATCTATAATTACTTATAAAAAGTACATAATAATAGTAGATATTTTAAAGTAAGCGAACTACAATTTAAGTAAAGGTAGAGAAAGGAGATGGTAGATATAAAAAACATAACACCTAAAGCTAAATGGTACTCTATAGTTAGAATAGAAAAAGCTTATACAGATTTAGGATTAATGTATTATTTAGTTGATGAAAACTATAACTTCATAAGTCTTATTAAAGAATACTTAAATATGATACAAGCAAGAGCAGAAAGAGAAGTATCTCCTAATACAGTAAAATCTTATTGTTATCAACTTTGGTATTTTGTAGTTTTCTTAAAAATTAAAGGTTTAGAAATACTTGACCTTGATGGAAAACCATATAGATTAGCAGAATTTAAATTATGGCTAAAGAATCCATATAGATTTTATGAAAACATAGAATTACTAAACTATGATACTGAACTTGATTATTTAGAAGATTCTTTAAGTATTTCTACTATAAATGGAATAATAAGTAGAGTTAGTTCTTTATATTTATGGCTTAAAGCAAGTAATAGAATTAAAGAAAATCCAGTTATTTATCAAAGTGTTATGGTGTCTCAATCAATGAGAGATAAAGATATGTTAACACATACAAGGCATAGCAGAACTATACAAGTAAATGCCTTAAAATCAAAAGTTCCTAAAATTATTCCTAAAACAGTAGAAGAAAAAGATTTTAAAAAGTTTTTAAATAATGTAAATCTTTTAAGAGATAAAATAATACTATTATGTTTAAAAGAAGGTGGTTTTAGGTCAAATGAATTACTCGGTATCCATTTAGAAGATATTGACTTTGCAGAGCAAGGTGTATGGATAAGATTTAGGCCTGACAATACTAATGACTCAAGAGCAAAAGCAGGATATGGTAGAGATAGGTTTGTTCATTTACCAGTAGACTTAATGACTTTAATAGACAGATACATAAGCTCTGAATGGATAAATAGTAATTCTGATAATGATTTTTTATTTGTTGTAGTAAATAGCAATACATTATCAGATAATGGGAATGCAATGACTAAGTCTACTCTTGATTCTATGTTTAAATACTATAGTAAAAAAACACAAATTAAAATACACCCACACATGTTAAGACATACTCATGCAACAGAACTTGCCAGAGAATATATAAGCAAAGGTGAACAGATTAATTGGGAATACATATCTAAAAGACTTGGACATTCAAGTGTAACAACTACTATAGAAACATATGCTCATTTAAAACCAGAAGATTATAAGAAGGAATATCAAAGATTACAAGAATATAAAAAACAAAAGAAAAAGGAGTAATGGTTATGGAATTAGAATTAGTAAATTTAGTTGAATATAATACAAAAATAAAAGACCCAATACCTCTTTCAATAGATAATATAGATACTTCTTGGATGACTAAGTCTCAAAAGAAATTATTTGATATTGTAAAAAGTGAAGATAATAGGGATAAAAAATACGATGAAATATGCAAATTAGCAGGATTTAAAACTTATGGACCTTGGTATAAGGCAATTAAAGATAAAGGATTTGTTGATTTACTTGAAAACTTAGGTGTTAAAGTTAGACTTATTAATGATTCATACCCTCCTCATAATGAAGTTGAATATTTAAAAGACCCTAAAGAAAGAGAAGCATACTTAAAAGAAGATGAGTGGGATATGAGAAAACTTTTCAAGGAATATCCAAGACATTTTAACCCCGAAGATTTTATAGTAAAATTTTATAAAATAAAAAATAAATCAATCAGAAATATAATAAAAAGATATTTTATAAACATGATATCTAACTGGCAACCAATAACTTTTTCTACCTATATGGATAAAATAACTCCTTTTTTTAATACGATGAACGAATTATTTCCAGAAATTGATTCATTTGATAAACTTGACAGAGAAATACATATAGAACCAATTTTATGTAAGGCTGAATGGTCTAATGATACGAAAAGAAAAGGTTTAAGAATAATAAAGAGTATGTTTAATTATATGTATTATAACAAATGGAAAAATAAACCAGAATTAGGTTTATTAAATACATATGATATTCCTAAAAGAGAAGAAACTACACCAAGACCTATACCTCCTAATATAAAAATTCAATTAGATGATTATATTGAAAATACTATCATCCCATTATTAGAGAATAATCAACCTACTCCAATAATAGAACCTCAATATTGGGATTTGATTATAGTTATTAGAAATACAGGAAGAAGATTTGAGGATATATGTCATTTAATTGCTGAACACGAAGATAAAAGTATAGAGTGTCTACAATATGATTTAGATGGAGACCCAATGTTATATTTAGACCACCGTATAGCTAAAATTCCAAAGGATTTAAGGATACCTTTAGCACATTTAAAAGATTCAAAAGGCAACAATATAGTGGAAAGAGCAATATTAAGACAAATGGAAAGAGTTAAAAATCTTGCTCCTGCACCTGATGGCTATAAATATTTATTTAGAGAAATCAAAATGAATAATAGAGGTAAAGGAAAAGCTAAATTAGATAATGACAAAAATCATATTGTTGATAGTGTTTCATATCATATGTTTAATGACAATGTTATTTTACCTAATATATGTAACAAAATCCCATTAAAAGATATAGATGGAAGTATATACAAAATATCATCACATCAGTTTAGACATACAGTAGCAACTGAAATGATTGATGCAGGAGTAGATATTTATGCAGTTAAAGAGTTTTTAGGACATGAATCCATTGTAAACACAGAACAGTATATAAAAATATATCAACAAAGATTAAAGAAAGAATTTAAAGAAAAATTGAGTAAATCTGATGCGACTGATATAAAAAATAATCTACCAGAGCAAGAAGAGTTATATAATAACAAATGGGTTAAAAATAAAATTATAGGGATATTTGAACTTGGAGATGGTTGCTGTGAACACCCATATAAAATGCCTTCTTGTCCTCATATGGCTTGTAAAACCTGTGTTAAGAAAAAGATATATCCAAGACACTTACAGGCTGTTAAAGATACTATAGAAAGCGAAACTATTCATAGAGAAAACGCATTACAAATGGGTCTAAACGAAAAGGCAGAAGAATTTGATAAGATAGTTAAATTCTACACTGAAGCATTAAAAATAATTAGTAAAGATGAAATATTTATTGCATCAAAACATTTTTATGTTGAGGGGGGTTCAGTAAATGGGAAACAAAAATCCTAATACATCAGAAATAGTTAGATTAAAAAAACAAGAAAGTGAATTAAAAAGACAGTCTGTTCTATCTGTATTAAAAGAATTAACTCTATTAGATGACCCTATAAATAATCCTATTTCAAAGGCTGAAATCTGTCGTAGAGCAGGTGTAAGCAAGACATTCTTATATACATATAAAGAAGAACTTATAGAGCCAATAAATAAGGCTATAAATCAACAAAATAAAAAAATGAGAGTAATCAGTCAAAAACAAGTTTTTACAGAAACTTCAAAAGATAGAGTGATAGAATCTCTTAAAAGAAGAATACAAAGTTTAGAAGAAGAAAATAAGAAACTAAAAAATGATAATGCTATTTTATTAGGAAAACTTGCTCAAAAATGAAAGGCTATTATTTTTATAATAAAAAAAGTAGGAGCTAATTAAATGCTCCTACTTTCAAGTTCTAATTAATTAATGTTAACTTTATTGACTCAACTGCATTGACTATTTTACCTTTTTTTAACTCAACTGTTTCTTCTTTGCTGTCACTTGTACTCATAAATATAGCGTCTGGATTATCTTCGTCTCCGATTATTGTTGTGTAACCTTCATCTTCTTCTTTTTCATCTGAAGTATCAGAAGCTTCAACCTTATAAGTTCCTTCTGGAATATCAGTTCCTACTTCAAACACCTTTCCTTGTTCTAGTACATAAACGTTTTCCTTAGAACAACCTAAGAGCATAAGTGACCCAATTAAAAGTACTGCTGTTAATAAACCAAACCTTTTCATATCCCTGCACCCCTCTTTACATATTGCTTACAAGCATCTTTTATATAATATTTTTGTGAAATAAAATATTATAATTTAATTATAACATAGAAATTTACAATATTTGAAAAATTTAAACATTTTTTAATATGTATAACCATATTTATGTATTTATATATCAAATTTAATTTTACAATATGCAAGAATTTATCCACTCTTTATATGTAATTTTTGCATCAACTAATTTGTCATCATCAAAATTCTTACCCTTTAGATGATTTAATAAAGGTCTAAGGTGCATATTATTATATTATTTTCAACATTGATTTAAAATAGAGCAAATAAAAATAAGCCTATATCTTAAATTACTTAGTTAATTAAGATATAGGCTTTGTTTTATAAATTTTTTAGTAAGTTATATATTTTTAATTTAGTAACCTCCTTAATTTATCTATTTTTTAAATACTAATATTCCACCTACACCAGGACCTGAATGAGCACCAATACAAGTTCCTACTAAGAAATATCCTATTTTTTTAGGTTTAAAAACTTCTTTGGCAATTTCAGTTAGTTTTTCTGTTTCTTTTAAGTCATCACTATATCCTATGTAGATTTCTTCTTGCTCAATGTCGTCTCCCAGTCTCTCTTTAACATATTCAACCATCTTATTTAATACATTTTTCTTTCCTCTTACTTGACCAACTTGAGAAACTAATCCATCTTTAACTTCTAATATAGGTTTTATATTTAATAAACTACCTACAGTAGCTTTAGTTGAAGATATTCTTCCACCTTTTTTAAGATATTCTAATGTATCTACAGAAAACATAAGAACAGATTTTTCTTTTATTTCATCTAAAGCTTTAAATACTTCTTCTATAGTTTTACCTTCTTTTATCATTTCTGCTGCTTTAACCACAAATAAACCTGCTCCAAAAGATAAGCTATAACTGTCATATATATATATTTCACCTTCAGTATCATTTTTAGCCATTATAGCACTTTGACAAGTCCCCGTAGCTGCTGATGACCCTGATATATATAGTATTTTTTTACCTTCTTTTATGTATTTATCAAAAACTTCCTTAAATTGAGCATAAGTAGCTTGAGAAGTTTTTGGATATGCATTTTCTTCTCTTAAAATTTTATAAAATTCTTCCGGACTAATATCTATGCTATCTCTATATTCCTTTCCATCAAGTATAAGTGTTAGCGGTACTACATCTATATCATACTGTTCTAAGTATTCTTTGTTAACATCAGATAAACTATCACATATTATTTTAATATTATTCATCCTGTTAATCTCCTTTCTTTGTTATTATAATTATATTTATAATTATCTCATATTCGGATAGCCAATTTGTCTTAATGCTTCATAAGCAACTATAGCAACTGAATTTGATAAATTTAAAGACCTAGCTCTTTCTAATTTTACCATAGGTATTCTCATACAAGTTTCTTTATTTTCTGCTAATAAACTTTCTGGTAACCCTTTTGTCTCTTTTCCAAAAACTAAAAAACATCCATCTTCAAATTTCATATCTGAATGAGACTTATCTGTTTTAGTTGTAGAGAAGAAAAATTTTCCTTGTGGATATTTTTCAAATAATTCGTCTAAGCTATCATAATATCTAATATCAGATATATCCCAATAATCTAGTCCACATCTTTTCAAATGTTTATCTTCTAATGAAAAACCTAGAGGTCTTATTAAGTGTAATGTTGCACCTGTATTGGCACAAGTTCTGATTATATTACCTGTATTTTGTGGTATTTCAGGTTCTACTAATACTATATTTATTGACATAATGTCCCTCCGTCTATATTAACTAGTTTATTAATTTTACTTAACTTCAAGTAAACTCAATATTTTCCTAAGTACATTATAACAGAAAATCTTTCTAATTAAAGTTGCTTTTTTACTTCACTTTCTTAGCTCTCTTGTTCCATATATAATAATTTTATCCTGAGGTGGATAATAGCTTTCACCTATATACTCTTTCTTATTTCCTAAAGCTCCTTTATATACTCTATAAGTCTGTACCTTATATCCTTTTCGCCCCTCTTGTTCTATAACTTTCATACCTAAATCATATTCTTCACTATTTTTTCTAACTATTTTATTATTAATTATATCTGTTGTTTCATTTATTATTTCTATATCTTTCTTATCCTTTTTATTTCCATAAATAGTACATACTATTTTATTTTCCATAACTTGATTATATATAAAAATTGGTGTGTCATATTTATTTGAAAATTTCAAATCAATACATCCACCTGATACAGTAGCATCCCTTCCCATTTCCACATAAGGACTTGGTATAGAATGATTTCTAACGCTTATTATATTGGCTCCAGAATAAAGAGCTGCATTATAAATAGTACTTGAGACTTGGCACATTCCTCCACCTATCCCTTTATCTTGTTTGCCATTTATTATCACTGGAGCTTCTTTTAAATATTTACTTATATGGGATTTCTGTATATTGGAATTAAATGAAAAAACATCTCCTTTATTTAGCAATATATTAGTTGTAGCATTAGATGCTAGTCTTATATTAGTTGATCTATTATAATTTTTAGAATTAAAATAAGTTTCATATCTTCCTAGAATTGTATTTATTTTACTTAAATTATCATAAGTATAAAATGGTTTAATAGATAAAATAGGTATAATTTCCACATCATTATCAATGTCTGTTATTTTTCTAATTATTATATTTTTTAACTCTTCTTCATTTAATTTGTATCCATTTTTTTCTTTACTTATAATTATTTTTCCATCTACAATTTTTATAGTCGAATTTACTGGTTTTACATAAATTTTCTTATTTAAATTTTTTAAATATTTATTTAATTTTTTCTCATCATAAGTAATACTATAATCTAGTATTACTTTTCTTCCTAAATTTAAACTTCCTATAGTTTTTATATTAGAAATAATTCCTTCATCTCTTCCAATATTGTATGCTTTCTCAACTACTTCCTCCACATTATAGTCAGCATCTATATATTCTTTTAAAAATTCAAATTTATTTTCATTTAGTTTTAATAAAAATGAGTTATTTTCTTCAAGCATTTTATTGATTTTCTCTTTTGCTTCCTCTTTTGTTAGATTAGAAAGATCCATATCTCTAACATAAATATTTTTGTGTATTTTTCCTTCAAATACAATGGCATCACTTAAGACTACATTGCCAAAAGATATAATAAATAATGATAAAAATATTGCAATCTTAAGTTTTTTCAAAATTATCATTCCTTTCCTTGATAAAAATCACAATCATCTTTTATAGGACATAATTCACATTCTGGTTTTCTAGCTTTACATAGCCTTCTTCCATGAAATATTAATACATGATGGGAATGGGACCATCTATGTTTTGGAATAACCTCCATAAGAGCAAATTCTGTTTTTTCTGGAGTTTTTGTATTAACAATTCCAATTCTATTTGATACCCTAAAAACATGAGTGTCTACTGCTATAGCATCTTTATTAAATGCATTACTTAATACAACATCTGCAGTTTTTCTACCCACACCAGGGAGTTTTGTCAATTCTTCTAAAGTATCTGGAACTTCTCCATTATAATTGTCACATATCATTTTTGATGTTTCTTTAATTTTTTTTGCTTTACTCTTATAAAGACCACAAGTTTTTATTTTCTCCATAATTTCTTCTTCTGATAAATTAGCAAAATCCTCAGCCTTGTTATATTTTTTAAAAAGTTCTCTAGTTACTATATTTACTCTAACATCTGTACATTGAGCTGATAATATTGTAGCTATTAATAACTCAAATGCTGTAGTATATTCTAATTCACAACGAGCATCTGGATAAAGTTCTTCTAATTTATCTAAAATTTTATTTACATCTTTCATTTTATTTCCACCTTATTTAATCCTTTACTTTTATTATCCTTCAATTTAGCCAATCTATAACAAAGTAGTATATTTTAATTTTTTGATTTTTTGTATTAAAAAAGCAAAAACTTTATAAGTTCTTGCTTTTATTATATCAATTTAATTATTTTCTCTTTGTATCATTTGACTTATTATAAGTATCTAATTTTTCTTTTACCAGAATTTTAACTTCTTCAAACATTTTATCCATTAAAATTTCTATACTTTCTTCAATTTTGCTCACTGGATAAATCTTAAAACTACCTTCATCTATAGATTTTTCCATCTCATCACTTAAAATCAAATTATCCATATTGTCTTTTGGTAATATTACTCCATAAGTCTTTTCTTTAAATCCTCTTTTTTTACATACATTATAAAATCCTTCAATTTTTTCAGTTATACCGCCTACTACTTGTATATCTCCTTTTTGATTCAAAGAACCTGTAACTGCAACATTTTGTTTTATAGGTACACCACTTAAAGAAGATAATAAGGCACATAACTCTGCCAGTGTGGCACTATCTCCTTCTATACCTCCATAATTTTGTTCAAAGCATATATATGCATTAATTGATAAAGGATATTCTTGAGCAAAATTTTCTGTTAAATAACCTTGTAGAATAAGTACACTTTTATTGTGTATTGGACCACTCATTTTTGCTTCTCTTTCTATATTTACAATGCCTTTATTGCCCATACTTGTGGTCACACTAATTCTAGAAGGTCTTCCAAAAGAGTATTTCCCCATACTATAAACAGATAATCCATTTATTACTCCTACTCTAGCACCCTCTGTATCTATCATAATAGTATTATTTGATATATATTCATCTAGTTTATTTTCTATTTTATTTAAACGTCTATGTTTTCCTAATATGGCCTGTTTTACATGATGATTTTCCACAAAATCTTTATTTTCAATTTTAGCAAATATATCTGACTCTGTTATTATCTCCAATAATTTATTAAAATCTGTTGATAATTTTTTCTTGTTACCTACTATTTTTGTACTATATTTTATAACATTTTCCACAGCTTCATAAGTAAAATGATTAAAATTATTTTTTTCGCATTGAAAAGCTATAAATTGAGCCATACCATTTTCTGTAATTTCATTTCTGTCCATTTCATTATCAAAATCAACGAATATTTTAAAATACTTACTAAACTCACTGTCACAATTATTAAGTACATCATAAATATAATTACTGCCAATTAGAATTATTTTTAAATTTAATGGTATTTCTTCTGGTTCTATAGATACCTTTGTATCTATAGGTATTTTCTGAGATTTTATAGTATTTTTTAATAGTTCCCACGATAATGGGTAAGAAAAAAGTTGTTGCGCATATAAAACTAAATAACCTCCATTAGCTTTTTGTAGAGATCCTGAGAAAATCTTAGTAAAATCCGTTTTTATATTTCCACTATTATAATCATACTCTACTTTTCCAAATAAGTTAGATGGATTTGGATTAGATTCTACAATAATAGGGGCATCTTCATTATTTTGATTATCAACAAATAAATTAACTACATATTTTAAAAAGCAATCCTTACTATAATATTCTCTAAGTTCTTCATCATCTAAATAAAATAACTCTAAATTTTTTAATATATCTTCTCTTATTTTGCAAATATAGTCCACAATTTTATCATTAAATTTATATTTTTCCTTTAATTCTTCTATATGAGGATCCACAACTAGTTTCCCTACTTCATCTTCAATCTCTATCATTATATTCTTAATATTTTCCTCAATTTCTCTTATCTGATAAACTACTTTTATAGACATATTTTCCAGTTCTTTTTTTATTTTAAAGAACTCCTCTGATGATACTTCATCTTCAAAGTTTTCATTTAGAGGAACAAATACCATTCCTACCTTACTACTTTTTAATTTAAACCCTTTCTCCTCACCATAATTTTTTATTTTTTTAATCAAATCTTCTTTTTGTATTTCATACTCTTCTAACAATGTATTTTTATTAATTTCATACTCTTCACTATCAAAGGCCTCTTTTATCTCATCAAATAATTTTTCTATCATTTCTTCTATATCATTTTTAAAAATTTTACCTTTCCCTCTTTCCAAACTTATTACAATAGGCTCTCTTGGATTTTCAAAATTATATACATAGCACCAATCCTTATGATTATTTTTATTTTTTGCATATTCCTTTAATACTTTCATTGTATAAGTACTTTTTCCTGTTCCAGAGTCACCTGCCACATATATGTTATAAACAGGATTATCTATTTTTAAACCTAATTCCATGGCTGTAACAGCTCTGTCCTGACCTATAAAATCTTTTAACGGTTCTATTTCAGATGTATTATTAAATTTCTGCATACTAATCCCCTTTCTTCCCCATATTTATACGAACTAAGATTAGACTTTATCATAAACTTAATAAATTATATGTATTACTCTTCTTTAATTTGACTTAATTATTTTTTTAAAAGAAAAAGTCTATGATTTACTCTTTCATAGACTCTTCTTTGATTATATCCATATTTCGTTTTATAATATTTCTTCCTCTCCAACTAAAAGCTCTATCCTTATATCTTCTTTTAAATTCTTTATTTGAAATACTATTAATTTCTTCATCACTTAAAGTTGTTATTAAATTAGTAGTAAATTCCTCAATATTACTTGAACATATATCTTTATTATGAGGACAAACCACTTGACATATATCACACCCAAATATGGATTTATTATTTTTTATTTTATTTTTTTCCTCATGTGTAAGCTCGTCCTTCTTCTGAGTTATAAATGATATACACTTTTTAGGATCCATTTTATAATTTCCTTCTAGAGCATTTCCTGGACAATATTTTACACATTTATTACAATTCATACATGTTTTATTTGTAGGAATATCGGCTTCTAAGTCATAATTGTTTACTATATATCCAATAAAAATATAAGAACCATATTTGTCTGTAATAAGATTATTGTTGATACCATAATATCCAATACCAGCTAAGTAAGCCAAATATCTATCTACTAAAGGTCCATTATCAGCAAAAATTTTATAATTAAATTTTTCATCTTTGTTTTTTATTTCCTCACATATACTATTTAACTTTTCTTTTATTACTAAATGATAATCTAAACCATAACAGTATCTTGATATATTTGATTCATACTCTTCTTCTATATGATATGGAAATGCACATACTATAATTGATGCCGCATCGTCCATTATTAATTTAGGATTAATTCTTTTTTCTATATCCGGCTCTTCCATACCTGTTATAAGATTATTATCAACTTTCTCTTCTAATATTTTTTTTAATTTATAATATGGACCAATAGGTGCTATTCCAACAGTATCTAGTCCATTTTTATTAAAAAGTTCAATTATTTCTACTTTATTCATAAAATATCCTTTCTTTAAATTCTATTTAGTTTTATAATAAACTAATGATAAGGAAGTGATAATTTGATTAAACTAACAATCCCAGGCAGACCTATTAGTAAATCTAATTTTAAACTGCATAACGTTCATGGTCAAGCTTGGATGCCATCAACAGGAAAATATTCTAAATATGTAGCTTATGAGAATATGATTGCAGGTTATATAAATACTCAATATGACGGAGAAGTTATAGAAGAAGACTTAATAACAGTTATGAAATTATACTTCCCAAATAAAAGAATGGGGGATTTACATAATTACCCCAAAAGTATTTGCGATGGAATCGAAAAAAGTGGAATAATAAAAAATGATAAACAACTAAAACCTGTACTATTATTTGATTTTATCGATAAAGAAAATCCTAGGGTAGAAATAGAACTTTACCCTGTATCTCAGTACAATGTTACATATAATATTATTTCCAAAGAATAGTATTTTATTGTAAAATAGTTAATATTATTACTATATTCAAATAATTTTTTAAATATTAATAAGTATCAGGAGGACTATTAATATGGAAACTATGTTAAATAATATAATTTCATCTAATAAAAAATATACAGCTGACGGAAAAGTTGCTAGTTACATTCCTGAATTAAAAAAAGCGAATCAAAATGATTTAGGTATTTGTATAATTGATAAGGATAACAATATTTATTGTGCTGGTGACTATAATAAAAAGTTTACTATCCAAAGTATTTCTAAAACTATAATCTTAGCTATGGCATTAATAGATAATGAATGGGGGTATGTTTTTTCAAAAGTTGGTATGGAACCAAGTGGAGACCCTTTCAATTCCATAATGAAATTAGAGACTAATGATACTAAAAAACCTTGCAATCCAATGATAAATGCTGGAGCAATAGTAACTACATCTCTAATCAAGGGTAAAAACCTTCAAGAAAAAGAAGAAAGAATGCTTGCATTCTTCAGAAAACTAGCTAAAAATGATACACTTAAAATCAATGAATCTGTTTATAAATCTGAAAAATTAACAGGTGATAGAAATAGAGCCATGGGTTATTTACTAAAAAATGATGGCTTTATTGAAGGTAATGTTGAGGAAGTTTTAGACTTATACTTCAAACAATGTTCTATTGAGGTAGATGTAGTTGACTTAGCTAGAATAGGACTATTATTTGCCAATTATGGTGTAGATATAGAAACTGGTGAACGTGTAATTAGTGAAGATATATCTAGAATTGTAAAAACTTTTATGGTTACTTGCGGTATGTATGATGCCTCTGGTGAGTTTGCAATTAAAGTTGGTATTCCTGCCAAATCTGGTGTAGGTGGAGGAATAATGGCATCTGTTCCAAAACGAATGGGTATAGGTGTATTTGGACCAGCTCTAGATAAAAAAGGAAATAGTATTGGAGGATTAAATATCCTTAAAGATTTATCAGCAAAATTAGAACTAAATATTTTCTAGATGAAAAAAAGCAGCAATTACATTTATATATTTTGCTGCTTTTTCTAGTTATTTATTTTCTAGTTTATCATATACATTTTTAAGCATTTCTCTGATAGGTAAGTTATATGGACATTTTTCTTCACAAATTCCGCATTCTATACATTCACTAGCTTTAGCTGTTCCTAAACTTTCATATCTTTCCAATGCCCACTCTTTTAAATTATATCTTGTATAATATCCTTCTAATAAAAAATTTTGTGGTATGTTTACATTATTAGGACACGGCATGCAATACTCACATCTTCTACAGAAATTACCACTTAGCTCTTTTCTTATTTTTTCTATTTTTTCATTATCCATTTGTGTCAGTACTGTATCATTTATAACAGAAACATTTTCTATAACTTGTTCAACAGTGTTCATTCCAGGTATAGCCACATCAATATATTCCTTAGATAATATATATTTTATTGCCAAAGCACCATCATCTATAGCTCCTCCAGCTAAAGGCTTCATAGTTATAGTTCCTATGCCTTTTTCATGTGCCTTTCTAAAAACTTCATCCGCTTGATCTTCCACTATATTGTATGGAAACTGTATTGTAGCAAATTTTCCATCTTCTACAGCTTTTTTTATTGTTTCTAAACTATGACTAGTTATACCAATATTTTTAATTTTTCCTTGTTTCTTTGCATCTAATAAAGCTTTATATGCCTTGTTATCATCAAAAATAGTATCATATTCTTCTGATTTAAGATTATGTATTTGATATAAATCTATATAATCAGTTTTAAGATTATTTAAACTTATATCTATATCTTTTTTCATATCCTCATAATTTCTAGACATACTTTTTGTAGCAATATAAAATTTATCTCTTCTTCCTTCTAATGCATTTCCTATATATTCTTCACTAATAGTATATCCCCTTGCTGTATCTATGAAGTTTACACCTTGCTTTACTAATTCATCTACAACTTTATTAGTATCTTCTTGAGTGATTCTTTGTATAGGTATTCCTCCAAATCCTACTCTTTTTATTCTCATATTTGTTTTCCCAAAGTTTCTCAAATTTTCACCCTCCTAATAATATCTATCTACTATAAATATTATATTATTTATATCTACTGTGCCATTATTTCTAAAAGTATTAATTCCAGCCATATAATCATATTAAAAAAAGTATCAACATTTGTTGATACTTTTATACTCATTATTTATTTTCTTGTGAAGGAATTGCAAACATTACTATATCATGTTTCTTTTCATTTTCTCTTTCACTATTATCTCTCTTAGATATTATTTCATCAAGTTTAACTTGAAGAGTACTTCTTAATTCAGCTATTTCATCTCCAGTTAATAGAACATTGCCGCATTCTAAAATACTGTCCCCATTTAAATTTCCTGATTCAGCAGCATCGTAAAATGATTCTATAGTATCCTCAAAGTTAGATATAGAAACATATTCTTCATCTTTATCTTCATCTTGCACTAATGTATAGTCAATTATTTTTTTACTAATTACTATATTATTTGCAGTAGGATAGTAGTATTTTTCTACGATACCTGACTTTATTTTTTCTTCAACTAATTCTAAAATCCCCACGTTATATAATGTTTTAATATGATAGTTTATTTTTGCATGTGGCTCATCTAGTATTTCTGATAACTGTTTAGCTGATAAAGGTTCTTTATCAAACGTTTTCAAAATATCTACTCTACGAGGATGAGCAATTGCTTTGATACAATCTAAATCTCTCAACACTAATACTTCTTTCATATATTCCACCCCTAAAATATTTTTATTTAATATAATCTCATTATATATTAACTATATATAATTGTCAAAAATTTATACACAATTAAGCTTATTTTTTTAATAAAAAAACGAACTATAAAGTTCGTTTTAATAAACTATTTTACTACCACCTATAAATTCTCTAATAATAGAAGTTGGTGGCAGATCTGATATATCTTTAAGCTCTATAAAATATTGAAGAAATTTCAATAATCTATTAGCTTCACTATAAGCTTTACTATCTCTACTTATGTCTTCTAATAAAGGTTCCACATAAGTTTTTAATATTGGTAGCTCATAAACACAAGATGAATTAAAAATCACATCAGCTTCTTCTTGGTAAGGGAATATATTTTGTTTTTCACCCCTTCTTACAGATTCCCAAGATAATATTGTTCTTGTAGCATCATGTCCTCTAAATTGATTGTCTCTAACAATTCTTCTTATAAGCCTTAAATCTGTAGTTGGTATTCTATTATGATCATCTAAATTTATTTGAGTTAAAACACTAAGATATATTTTAAATTTATCTTTATCTGGTATTGAAGATGTTAAAATAGGATTTAATCCATGTATTCCTTCTAATATGATAGGCTGGTTCTTTTCTATTTTAAGTTTATTACCTTCTTCACTTTTGCCCTCTTTAAAATTAAATCTTGGTATAGTAACTTCTTTTCCTTTTAGTAAATCACTTAAATCTCTATTAAATCGTTCTAAATCTATAGCATATATTGACTCAAAGTCATAGTTTCCAAACTCATCTAAAGGAGTTTTTTCCCTATCTACAAAGTAATCATCTAATGATATGGAAACTGGTTGTAGGTTATTTACTTTTAAATGTATAGATAACCTTTGTGCAAAACTAGTTTTACCAGAAGAAGATGGTGCAGCAATTAATATTATTCTTTTATTCCCTTGTTTAATTATATCTGCTATCTCCCCTATTTTTTTCTCTTGCAGAGCCTCTACTATTCTTATTAACTCTCCATAACGATTGTTTTCTATAATTTTATTTAGAGATAAGACAGTATCTACTCCCATAAGATTAGACCATTTTTCCATCTCTAAATATATATTTGATAGTTTAGGTTGAGGTACAAATTCTCTTACTTTAGATTTATCTTCTTCTCTTGGACCAAGAAGCATAAATCCACCCTCATATTTTAAAACATCAAAAGTTTTTAAGTATCCTGTAGATGGTAACATATGTCCATAAAAATTATCTATATAGTTATTACATTTATATATTTTTACATCATCATGTTCTTTATATTTTAATAGTTCAGCTTTGCTTTTTAGATTATGTCTATTGAAAAATTCTATAGCTTCTTTTTTACTAAGTATTATTTTTTCAATTTTATAATCTGAATCTATTATTTCTTGCATTTTTAGTCTAATATCATCTGTATCTTTTTCACTTAATTTTCTATCTGTATGAACCTCACAATATAATCCATTTGATAGAGAATGCTCTATACTAACTTTACAGTTATGGTAAAGTTCTTTACATGCCATTATAAATACAAGTGTTAGTGTTCTAGAATAAACCCTATATCCATCTGCATTATTAGTATCTAAAAATTTAATAGTACAGTCTTCTTTTATAGTTGTAGTTAATTCATATAATTTATTATTTATAGATGATAAAGCTATATATCCATCATAATTTTCTTCAACTTCATCTGCTATTTCTTTTAATTCTATTCCTGGTGAATCATCTTCTATGAAAAATACTTTTTTCTCATCTTCTATGATTAAATTTAATTGCCTCATTCTTACTACCCCTTTTTAATTTTATGATTATCTCTAGTCTAGTAAACTGATTCTATTAAAAGGATATAATCTGACGAATACCTTTCCTAATATGTCTGATTCATTTATAAATCCTACATTATCATATCTACTATCCAAACTTATTTCTCTATTATCTCCTAAAACAAATACTGAACCTTCTGGAACAATAGTATCTACATCACCTTCTGTAATCTCATCATGTATGTATGGCTCATTTAATTCTTCATCGTTAACATAAACCTTAGAATTTTTTATTTTTACTGTGTCTCCCCCTATACCAATTACTCTTTTAACTAAGTCTTTTGTGCTACCATCTTCTTGTTTTAAATCTGATTCAAATACTATAATATCTCCACGCTCAGGTTCTTTAAATTTATAAGACATTCTATTTATAATTAAGTAATCTCCTTCTTCTAAAGTAGAATACATAGAATCTCCTCTGACTAATGTTGGCTTTATGAATTGAGTTATGATAAAAGCAAATACTATTGCCATTGCAAATACTTTAATCCACTCAATAATCTCTTTTTTTATTTTTTCACTCAAAATATCATCTCCTCAATAATATGTAATTATTTATAATATGTTACACTTTCAATAATTTAAGTATAATTAATTCTAAGACCTTTTGGGTAGTGATTTTTTAAAATTCCGTTAGATTCCTTACCCCATCCTAAAGGTATACCTTCTATAGATACTAAAACCCAACCTCTACTTTTATCTGTTTTTATTGTATTTCCTTTTAGATATTCTTTCGCTCTCTCATCATCTATGTTTAGATTTTCAATATTTTTAACATCTTCTATTGTAAGATAATGAGAAAATGCATGAGACGGCTCAAATCTATTCTTTTTAAGCGTTCCTAAATGAAGTCCATTTCTTAATACTTTTAATTTTTTTGTATCTGGACAATCTTCTGGTAATAAATATAAGTTTTCTCCTTTTATATAGAAATCTCCTCTTATATCTTTATTTAAAAATTTCTTTTCAAAATCTTTATAGTCTTTTAGCTCTTTTCCTAAAGGTTTAACTTTTAATTTTTTTGTATTACAATCTTCTTCTGATCTTTTCTTAATTTTAGCGACAAAATGACCTTCACCCTTAACTTTATGTGGCCACAATCTTTCCATCATAACAAGCTCAGCATCCTCGTACTCATTTATAAAGTCATTAATTACTTCTTCATTTTCTTCTTTGGCAAAAGTACATGTAGAATATACTAAAATACCATCTTTTTTAAGCATTTCAAACCCATCTCTTATTATTTCCTTTTGTATAGATTGACATTCTAATACTTTACTAAAACTCCAATCATCTATGGCAACTTGATCTTTTCTAAACATTCCTTGACCAGAGCAAGGTGCATCGATAACTATTTTATCAAAATATCCTTTAAATACTTTTTTTAAATTTGATGAGTCAGTATTTGTAATAATACAATTTTTTGCTCCAAATCTTTCTAAGTTTTCTCCTAAAGCTTTTATTCTTGTAGGGTTAATTTCATTAGATACTAAAAGTCCCGTATTATTTAATTTTGATAGTACATATGTAGACTTTCCTCCTGGAGCTGCACAAAGATCTAAAACTTTATCTCCCTCTTTTATTTCAAGTTTTGGTACTACACTCATAGCAGAAGGTTCCTGTAAGTAATATGCACCACTTTCATGAAGAGGATTTTTACCAGGCCTATTTATCTTTTCATCATAATAATAACCTTCCTCTGCCCAAGGAATACTACTTAATTGGAATAAGTTTAAATCTAATAATTTTTCTTTATTCATTTTCATTGTATTTAATCTTAAACCAGTAGTCTTAGGTTCATCGTAACTTTTTAGGAAATCTTCAAATTCATCTCCTAAAATTTCTTTCATTTCATCTAAAAATTGCTTTGGTAGATTAGTCAATTTTTTCTCCCTTTCTACTTTTATTTTTTCTTTTATAAAATCTTATTTTTGAATATAATGTATATTTATCTAATTTATCCAAGTTAATTTTCCATAAAAATATTAAATATACTACAAAGACTATAATAGCCCATCTATATCCTATCATCAAGATAAAATCAAAAACTCCATGAAGTAAAATAGGAATAATTACAGCAAAATATAAATATTTTTTTTTATTATATTTGTCAAATTTATATTTTGAAATATAATATCCCATGGTGATTGCGAACATTATATGAGAAGGTATAGATATTAATCCTCTAGTTATACTTAAACTAAATAATAAATCTATTCTTTCTCTCATTAAATAAATAATATTTTCTATGGTAGCAAAACCTAAAGATAAAAATATAGAGTAAATTATACCATCTAATTTTTCATTAAAATTCTTTTCTCTTAAAAGCATTGGTATAAGTATTATGGATTTTAGTCCTTCTTCTGTAAGTGCAGCAACAAAAAAAGCCGTATAAATATTACTTAATATACCATTAAAATTATTCAATTTACTAAGATATAACTCAATAAAAATTGCCAGTATACTAACTAAAATCCCCAATACAAAATATTCAACTAATTTTATAGGTGGTTCTCTTTCATATTTATCTTTATAATAAATCCAACCTATAAAACACACAACTGGTATCAATGCTAAAATCAATAAATAAATTTTCATATTTTAATATAACCTTTCTTTGCATATATATTAATATTTAAATTTATTACTTATTATCTCCATTAGAAAAATTTTTTAATATTTACATTTCAGGTCTTAAATCTTTAACAAAATAATTTTTTTTTCATAAAATAAACTAGAATATGTGCAGCTTAGTTATAAATAAAAGGGGTGATTATATGCAAGATGGTTTTTTAACTGTTAGCGTTATAAATGCTTTAAATAATAGACCTATAGAAAATGCCACTGTAAATATATATGGCATGGATGATGCACAGCAAAGTACTGGTATTGTGTTAGAAAATTTAAAAACGGATGAATCTGGTCAGGTTAGAAATCTGACTTTATCTGCTCCTAATATTGAATACTCCCTAGAACCTTCTAATGTGAAGCCTTATAGTGAATATATTGTGGAAGTAATTGCTGAAGGTTTTGAAACAGTATTGATAAGAGGTGCTCAAATTTTACCCGTAGTTGAAGCCTTACAAAATGTACCTATGGGTTCTCCAACTTCCAGAAATAAAAGATATAGAAATAGACAAAATGAGACTATTTATAATATAGCTCAACATACACTTTGGGGAAATTATCCACCTAAAATACCTGAAAGTAGCTTAAAGCCACTGCCTGCACCAACAGGTTTTGTTGTTTTAGATGAACCTGTTGTTCCAGAGTTTATAGTAGTGCATGATGGTCTACCAGAAGATACAAGTGCTCAAAACTACTGGGTTCCATTTAGAGAGTATATAAAAAATGTTGCATCATCAGAAATTTATTCTACATGGCCTGATCAAACTATATATGCAAATGTTATAGCAATAATATCATTTACACTTAATAGAGTTTTTACTGAATGGTATAGAAATAAGGGCTATCAATTTACAATAACTTCATCAACTGCCTATGATCATAAATATATTCATAATAGAAATATTTTTGATAATATAAGTGTAATAGTAGATGAAATTTTTAATACATTTATCAGAAGACCTCCTACTGCTAGACAGCCTTTACTTGCACAGTATTGTGATGGTCAAAAATCTCAATGTCCTGATCAAATGACTCAATGGGGAAGTAAGGATTTAGGTGATCAAGGTATGAGTTACGATGAAATTTTAAGATATTTCTACGGTGATAATATAGTATTTTCACAGGCTAATGTTGTTAGTGGTGTTCCTGTATCTTTCCCAGGATTCACACTACAATTAGGATCTAATAATTCTTATGTTAGAACTATACAAAATCAATTAAACGCTATATCAAATTCATACCCAGCCATAGAAAAAGTATCAGAAGATGGAGTTTTTGGACCATCAACAGAAGCTTCCGTTAAGAAGTTCCAAGAAGTTTTCAACTTACCTCAAACAGGTGTAGTTGATTTTAAAACATGGTATGCAATTTCAAGAATTTATGTAGCTACTACAAAGATAGCTTCATTAAATCCTGTAATATAATAATATAAAAATACTATCAGAGTTTTCTGATAGTATTTTCATATTATTAGTTGTATATGTTCTTCTTTAATTTTATTTTTTATATTATCTATAGGTATAGGAAATTCAGGTATTCCGGCTGCATAGGGTGCTATATCATATAAATCAAAATATATTACTATTCTTTTATCTTCTAAATAAAATTTTTGATTATCTTTTATTCCATAAAACTCATAAATATCATTTATATCTTTTTCTTTTTTACCTAATTCTTTTATTTGATTTTCTATTTCATTGTTAATCAAAGTTTTGTAATCTACTTCTTCTTTAAACAAGTCTTTAAGTAGTAAAAAATTGCCATTTATTAAGTCAATATTATAAGGTATATATTCATAGTATCCATGGGCGCCACCACTGTATTTATAATATTTAACAAGAATGCTAATAACATTGCTTGTACTTTTTTTTACTTCAAAAGATGCATCTGCTACAAAATTACTATTGTCTAAATTAAAATCATCTAAAAAATTTTCTGCTTCTTTAAGAGATTGTTCATAAAAATTCATAATATCTTTTCTTATTTTTTTATTAACTTTATTATCTATTTCACTATTATCACTGTTTATAACGGGAATTTCCAAATTACTCTTTAAATATTTATTATCCCTTTTTATTGATTCTTTGTTAACAGTTATAAAAAAAAAATTATTAAATGCTTGTACTTTGTTTTTAAAAACATCATAAGGTACTTTAAATTCATATTGTGTATCATCTTGGCTTTGTTTGTATGGATTAAAGTAAATATTTATATATCTATCTTCTATATAATAATTTGTATTTTTATCTATATTTAAATTATTATATAAAGGATGTTTATCAGTTATACCATTTTGAATAGTTTCAGTTATTACCATACTATAATCGTCATTTCCCTTTAAAAATTCATCTAAATAAATTCTGTCTCCTGTTTTCAAGCTAAATACATAACTATCCTTTTCCAATTTATAATTTTTTGGTCCCCATGTTGTATTTCTTTCTATAATTATATTAATCATATTTTCATCTTCAAACACTACACTATAAGCAATATTTATAACATGCTTTTCACTATATTTATTCATTTTATTTATTTGTCTTTGAACATTAACATATTCCTTTATATTTTTTTTAATATAAGAGTTCATTTTCTTTTCAACTTCTTTATCTTCATAATGAATACTTGGTACTCTAAATTTAATAGTTAAGTTTTCATCATTTATTTCCGACTTTTCATCTGTAATTTTAACCACCTTTAACCCTTCCTGAATATTATTTTGTATTTTCGTCATCATTACTCTAAAGTCAATACTTCGAACTAAAGATAATAGCAACAATCCTATGGTTAAAAATAAAACTGGTTTTATAAAGTTTTTTAAGTCCTTCATTAAAGTTCCTCCTAAATATAATTCATTATTATGTTTAGGAATTTTATAAATTTTATCCATTTTTTTATCGTAAGATTTTATAAAAAAATACTTATAGGAATTAACCTATAAGTATTTTTTCTAATCTTTAAATAATTTAAATTGTGATTCTTTTACTTTTGACTCCAATTTTTTTGTATATGCTATATCTATTATAAATAATATAATCGATAAATAAACATTTACTCCAAATATTAACCCAAATCCTCCATAAATATAAAGCTTTATAAAGAAATCTCCTGCAAAAGATTTAAATAAATCATGAATTTCTTTAGGGTGCATATTATTAACTTCTTCTAAAGTTATACTTTGAAGATCTAGACTTCTTAATATTTGTATTATATTGTTTTTGACTGTAGTTAATGCTGCTTCTACACATTCCTCTGTTATATATAATTTAGATTTATCTGATATAAATTCAAATTCATTATCTAAAAATTTATCTATAATAAAATCTACTATGATTCTATTTTTTTCATTAAAATCTTTATTCTCCATTAATGAATTTAGAATTTTACTCATATCTTTTTCTAATATATCTTTGTTAAGTATATAATTTAATTCATTATTTTCTATGGATATCTTATATATACTCTTACATAATTCTGAAGCATGGTGTTTTATAACTTCACTATTATTTATTATATTTAATAAGTTATCTACTAAATAAATAACATCTTCTTTATTTAATTCCCAAGATATTTCAACTAAACTAATAGAATAGAAATGTTTCATTATATTGTCTTCTATTAATTTGCTTACAAACTCATTAACTTCATCTTTATTATTTTTTAAATTTTCAATTATCTCATTTGCAATTAGATTTACTACATTTTTATATTTGTCGTAAACATGATTTATATCAGTTATGCCTATTATCTCGCCTATATCTTTAACTCTTATTTCACAAGCTGCATTAATTATTAAATCATAGGTATTATGCATATTCTCTTTAAAATTATCATTCTGTTTTAAAGTGAAAACTAGTTTATCTAACAATAGATTAGTTTTTATATCTGATGATTTTATACCTAAATCCTTAATTTTACTTGGATAAATTTCTCTTTCTAAACAGTTATATAAAATTACAGATATTTGAGACTTGTCTTCGTTTATTAAGTTTTCTATTTTATCATTTACTACTATACTTACTACATCTTTTACAAGTCCATCACCATCAGCAAAATCATATGCCATTTTTACAAAGAAATTAAGATTTCTTCTAACTATTTTTATTACCATAGAAGATATGACATCATTATTAGATTTTATATATTCTATTAATTTATCACAAATTTTCTCTGTAAGATTATATATATCTTTATCTAATTTTTCTTTTATTTTTCCATCTAATAATTCATCAAATCTTTTTTCTTCATGTAACTCATTTGCTAAGTAATCTTGCATATAATTGTTTAATTGTTCTTTTATTCCTAAAAGAATAATATTCATAAACTTATCTGTTTTAAAACTTTTTTGTATATTTAAAAGTGATTTTTCACTTATAATTTCTTTTAAAGATTTATCCATAAATAAATTATAAGTATTTTCATTTTTTATAATTATATTTTTTATAATATCTTCAACTTGATTGTTTTCTAGATTTTTATTAATAAAATTATTAATATCTTCTTTAATTTTATTATTTACTAAAGTTATGACTTCCTCTGGCAATACTTCTTCTAAAGACTTATTATTTTTTAATTTATCTTCAAAATAACATATCATCTTTTCTTCCAATTTATTTATATTTTCCAATGAATTTTTAACTTTATCATTAATAAAATCTAAAGATACTAATTTATCACCTTTAATTTGTAAAAGCTTATTATTTAATTTATTACATACTTCATTATTATATTTCTTTAATAATTTAACTATAGTTCCATAGGCTTTTTTACTAATATTATGCTTTTTATTTCTAATAAAATCTAATATAACTGCATAATTGCTATTTTTTATATTAGCTATAATTTTATTTTTGAAATTTATTCTTTGTGATTCAAAAGAATCCACCACTCGATTTCCACTTAATAATTCTTCATCAATAAAATAAGCCATTCCCGATGCAAAACTATTTTTATGAGAAGGAATATATCCTATAGAGAACTTTTTAAGTAGAGGTATTTTTGCAATAAATTTATTTTGTTCATATGGCTTAAATATCATCCAAAGGGCAATTACATTAGTCATAATACCAACAGCCCCCATAAGTCCACAAGCTATTAATGTATTTACAACACTATTATAGAAACCGTAATCTCCACTAATATTTTGCATAGTAATGCCAAATATTAATCCCACAATAGTTCCTAAAAATGCACCAAACATTGATAATGGTTTTAATTGTTTTCCCATAAAACTTTGTGCTATATTACATATTTCCTCTTCATCTAGTTTGATAAGATTATCATATATTAATTTTTTAACTCTACCGTCTACTACAGATGGTAAATTATTTTTTATATTATCATATAGCTTTTCACCGATTTCTTCTGATAAATCTTCTTTACTATTTATCTTATCAAGAACATCTTTAATCTCATAAGATTTATATTTTTCAGCTTCATTTTTGACAAAGTCGACAGTATTTTCACTTATTGAATTTACTATAACTTCTTCATTATTTTTTAATATATCTTTTAATTTTATATCTTTAATATGACTTTCTATTATATTACTTATATTTTTCTTATATAAATTATTATTTTTATTTAGTACATTTACTATTTTAGTTGGTAGTATGTTTGAAAATCTATCTACTTTTTCTTTATCAAGTAAATCTATTATTTTACTATTTAACATAGTCTCTATTTTATCATGAACTAGATTAAATACAGCTTTATCTAAATAAGACATTATTTTAGATTTATTATTACTTACAATATCGTAAAGCTTTGGCTTAACATTCTTATTAAATAATTTATTTAAATCTTGATCTATTAATTTATGTAGAGTTTTTGAACTTTCTCTTTTTAATAAGATTTTAGATAACTCTTTTCCTTCACTATTCCATTTTTCTAAAATAATATTAACTACTTTATCTTGGCTTATTAGATTGTTTTTTTCTAATAATTTAACTATATCTTTAATTTTCGTTTCTTCTAAAAATTTAATTATCTTTGAATATAATTCATAAGAAGTTTCTTCACTTAATTCATAAGTTTCTAAGAAGTTTACTATTTTGTCTACTAATTGATTTTTAGAAGAAAAATCAATTAACATAGAATCCTTAACTTTTAAAACCATTGATTTTCTTAAGTCATCATTTATATTATCTATACCTTCTAATATAGATTCGTCTATCATTTCCTCTATTTTTTCTCTATTATCTTTTATCCATGATGATAAGTATGGTATCAATCTTTTAATTAAATCTAATATATATTCACTTGATATTCTTCCAAAATGAATTGGTAAAACCTCAAATAATGTTAATTCTATATCTTTTGCTGAAATGAAAGCCTCCTCAACTATATTTTCTAGCTGTTTTTTTCCATCTTCAGATTTTATTAATTCATCTAATTTTTCATATATAATTAAACTTAATTTATCAAATTCTTCTTCACTTAAAATTTCATTAATATTTTTAGAACCTATTGTTTTTTGAAGATTCTTTAATAGTGTTTTTATATCAATTAACGATAAGGACTTATCTACTATGGACTTAATTTCTTTTTTACTATCTAATACCTCATCGATGGAGTTCATGATTTCACAACTAATAATTCTAGTTACTTTTTCACCACTATCTTTGCTTATTAATTGATTTAAATATATTTTTCCTTCTTCTTCGTATAAGTCGCTTGCTAAATATTTTAATTCATCACTTGTATTAATATTATTTATTATTTCATTATAAACATAGTCAACTATAAAAGATATTTGTTTATCACTTAATAACTCTTCCACTTTTATATGATCACATAAGTTATCCATTAGTTTTGGTAGCACTTCTTTTAAACTATCTTTTAAAAACTCTTGTCCATTTATTAATGTATCTGAATATCCTGGTATATCTTCTATTTTCTTATTTTCAAATACTTCATATAAAGATTCTTGGAAGAAATCTTTTCCCATATTTTTTATTGAGTTTTCAAAATCTTGTCCTAAAACTTTATTTCTTATAGTCTCAGAGTTTATTATATCCCTCTCAACTAAATCACTTATTTCTTCTATAAATTTTTCTTTATTTTTCTTAACTGCTCCACCTATTTTTAATGGTGTATATTCTTTAAAAATCATATTTACTGCATATTTATTTGTAATATAACCTGCTACACCACTGGAAAAGGCCTGAAACAATAGAAATAATGTATTTTCTCCTATAATCATATTTATCACCTATCCATCTATTTTCCTTTATTTTCAATCATAATTATATAATCAAATCTATTTACTATAATTCTCTTTTAATACTTGTAATACACCTTGTATTTTTTTATCTTTTACAAAATAAGTTATGTTTAGTCCTTCTTTTTTACTATCTAATATATTATGTGCTTTAAGCATTGATAAATGTTGAGATAAGCCTGATTGAGTTATATTACTCAACTTTTTATTCAATTCACCTACTGTCATAGGTTTCTCTAATAAGTAATATAAAATCAACAATCTATTTTCATTGGCTAAAACTTTTAACTTATTAGCTAACTCTTTTGCTCTTCCTTCCACCATGTAACTTCCTTTCTTTTCAGTTATTATTACCTTAATGAAATTTAAGTATATTAGCAGTAACTAATATACTTAAATTTCATAATTATGTCAATATTTCTCAAAAATTGTACAAAAAAACTATAAGAATTACTCTTATAGTTTTATAAATTTAATATTATATTATAAATTGTTTCTATAGCATAAGGAAAAATATCTTCATTAAAATTAAATTTGCTATTGTGCAAAGGATAATTTATTTTGTTTTCTTCTTCTGCAAAGAATACTATTCTAACTCCCGGAACTATTTGAAAATAATAAGCTGCATTATCTCCTGCTAAATAAGGTCTTTCACCTAAAATAAATCTTTCTTTGAAAACTTCCTTTCCAATTCTTTCACCTAGTTTAACTAATTCATAATCATTAATAACACTTGGTAAGTAGGATTCTAAGTTGACTTTTATACTAGCTTTACTTTCTTTTGATAATAGCTCCATTTTTTCTTCTAAATAACTTAATAAATATTTAAAACTTTTATCATCCATTGCTCTCAATGTACCTTCCAATCGAACGTTTTCTGCCATAATATTATTTTTTACTCCTCCATTTATCATTCCTATCCCTAAGATAAATGGATATTTATTTTTTAAGTTATTGTTCATTTCATCTACAATATTTATTACTTTTCCACTTACAGATATGGCATTTATACCCTTATCTGCATCTCCCCAGTGAGATGATTTACCTAAAATCTCAATTGATATTCTACCTATAGTTGCTGTTGATACACCTTTTTGTATTTCCATACCCATTGGCTCAGAGTTGGCAAAATGAAAAATAATCATTTTATCAACTTTAGGGTTTTCTAATACATTTTCATCTATTAATTTTCTAGCTCCCTTACCAGTTTCTTCTGCTGGCTCAAATATAAATTTTATATTACAATTCAAACTTTCTTTATTTTCATTTAGTAATTTTGCTAGACCTAATACAACTGAAACAATTCCATCATGTCCACAAGCATGCATTACTCCTTTATTTTTAGATTTATATTCAAGGGAGGTTGTTTCCTCTATGGGAAGGGCATCCATTTCTGCTCTTAATGCTACAGTGGGATAATTCAAATTAACAATTAAAGTTCCAACTACACCTGTATCCCCAACTATTTTATTTTCAATTCCAATATTATTTAAATAATTTCTTATATATTTACAAGTATTATATTCCTGTTCACTTAACTCTGGATATTTATGTAAGTATCTTCTAATTTCAACAACTTCTTCTCCTATTGAACTATTTATACATTGATTTTTTCCCATTTATAAATCTCCCTCTAATTTCTATTCTTAACTATATTCTTAAATTTAAATAATTTAATAGAACATAAACATTAACTCATAATATTTATCGTAAATTTTCTTATTAAAACATACAAAATAAACTTTCTCCAATTGTTCATGGGAATATACTTTTAGCATATCTCTAACTGCTCTGCATGCTATAGCACATGCCTTTTCATAGGGATATCCATAAACACCCGTACTTATTGCTGGAAAAGCTATATTTTTACAATTATTCTTAATAGCTAATTCTATAGAATTTTTATAACAAGAATATAGTAATTCTTCTTCATTATTGTTTCCTCCATGCCATATAGGACCTACAGTATGTATTATATATTTACAAGGAAGGTTATAAGAATTTGTTAATTTAGCTTCTCCTGTCTTACAACCATGCAAAGTTCTGCATTCTTCTAAAAGCTTCGGACCTGCTGCTCTATGAATAGCTCCATCAACACCACCTCCTCCAAGAAGATAATTATTAGCTGCATTAACTATTACATCCACATCTAATGTAGTAATATCTTCATTTATTATTTCTATTCTTTCACTTAAATTTTCTTTTCTAAAATCTATTTTATTTATTAATTCATAAATCTGATCTTTTCCCCTTAAAAGCTCAAACCATCTCTTAGGTATATTTTCAAATCCATATAAAACACCAGCTATACCACCTGTAACTGCAGCTGTTGTATCTGTGTCATTGCCAAAAGCTATAGCCTTTTTTATAGACTCCTCATAAGAACTACTCTCTATAATTGCTTTAAAACTACTTTTTAAACAATCAATAACATATCCTGTACCACTTTCTTCAACTACATCTTGTGGTAAGATATCATTTATAAGTGCATATAAATACTCTTTTTTATCCTTATAAATTTCTTGCAACTTATTAACACTTATTTTATACGCTTCTTCAAAGTTATTTCCTTTTAAAATATATCTTATTATTAAAGAGTATAAAGCACAGCAAATTTGATTGTTAATATGACCATGAGTAATTAAAGATTGATTTTGTGCGTCTATTACTAAATCCTCATCACTACCTTCATGTAATAAAGGTATACCTAAGACTCTCATTAGTGATCCATTTCCCTGACCATTCTTTATAGTAAATCCACTTTCATAAGGTGATACTCCAGAATTATATTTCATTAGAGCTTGCATAGTCTGTCCGCCCACATCAAAAACATTATTATCTACAGCTAAATATCCCCAACTCCACCAATCTAATAATTTATCAGCTAAGTTTTTCATGTTTAATCCCTTACATTCTAAGAAACTTTCCACTACACATAGAAATTGTGCTCCATCATCAGAATAAGTTCCACATGGTATATCTTCATAAGTTTTTTTAAATCCCTTTGGCGGTATCATATCTATTTTATCCATAAGTGGAATATTTTCTGGTGGATTAAACTCATAAGAAACTCCAGTTGCATCTCCTATTAATAATCCCCATAATCCTCCCAATACCTTTTCTTTTGAATAATATAATCTATACATTTTAATACCTCCTTATTTCATGAGTTTTACTTGTATATAAGTAATGTTAGCAGAATTCATTTTATTTTTGTTTATATTTTCAAATATAGAGGAGTGTCTATTTCAATAATTAGGAAGTCATCCTCAAAGCATCCCTTTCAGTTTAATTATATAAAAATAAGGATAAATCCATATTTATAGTTTAGCTTTTATTAAAATAATATATAATTTCCTTACAATAAAAAAAGATTAAGCGGTATAAAGCTTAATCTCTTTATCTATCTTATCTTATTTTTTTATCTTAACTACAGTTTCACAATGGCTCGAGTTGATGGCATTGATGTCTTAAGCTGATTTTTAACCCTTTCGTTCGCGGGAACGTATCAACGGTATTTTGATTATTTTTTAAGAAACTGATATATGGGGGAACATATCGAAGCAATCAATAATGCACATTAACAACTAGTCTTTGTTATATTTAAACTATTCGAAAAGGTAATTGGATATTAAGGGAAGACTCTATAGACTTTTTCATATGATTAACGAGTTCAGCCACCTCAGATTCCATTCCTTCCCACTTGTCAACACACTCTCCTAAATAAGCCTCTCTCGCTTTGTTGAGTAAAGTAGCATGCTCATCGGGTAATTGAGGTATCGCCCATTCAGCTGCCAGATCTTTTGAGCGAATTTCACCAGTAGATGCTGTCAGCCACATTCTGGCTAAAGTTAAAATCACATTGCGTTCGTCACCGTTAATGCTAGCTATCAACCCGGGCAACGATTCTTTAATTGCTTTTCGAATATCTGTCATTGGCACAGGCTCAATTACTTCTGTTGCCTTTGGTCCCAAAAGGTTAATACTATTTTTTCTTAGTTGTGCTAAAAGTATTGCTAAATCCGGATCATAAGTCGACTCAGGAATTTCTCCCTTTTCAAACTGCTCTCTTAGCCACTCGCCATACATAAATTCATATTTTGGGGGGAAATGCCAAGGGACAATATCCTTTTGATTTATGACCGTAACTTCAAGAGGCCTCATATCTTTTATGTTTCCTATTTTCCCAGATATAAGCATTAACCTATTTGTAAGATTCCTTCGAGTTTTTTCAGATAAACTTTGATTTGTTATTACCAAAATATCTACATCGCTATTCATACGTAAACCACCCATTACTGCCGAACCATACAAATACACCCCAATTAACATATTATCAAGTAGTTCCGCTATAGTTTTTAATGCTTGAATTGCTTCTTTCGGAATTTTTTTGTTACTTAAATCTATACTCAACTTCGATCTCCTTTCGTCTGAAAACTGTTTTTTAACGCCTCTTAAAATTTATAAAAAAAGAGTAAACATCTTTCGTTGTATTGTAAATTAACGCCATCCAAAATTTTGATTCAAGATTTTCTTTCGGTTTATTATATGTTTGAGCCAATATAAGCTACAAAACTGCTGTCTATCCATTTTTGAGTAACCTCATTTATATCAATCCCAATAGTAGCCAACCCAATAATGCTGCAATCCAATTTCTCTAACAAAGCTATTAAAGCCTTCATTTGAGAACCTGTCTCTATCCAATCATCTACAATCAAAACTCTTTTGTTCCTCACAATAGAACTCTTAGATATTTCAAAGCTTTTATCTTGACCTGAATAGTCGGTAAAATGTGTCGAAATAATCTCTTCTTTTGCGTATGGCAGCTTATCACCTTTTCTTACTCCAATAAACCCCACTCCAAGTTCTTTGGCTATGGCAGTGCCTAGTATCCATCCAATTGCTTCTGGGGCAGCCACATAATCTACTTTATTTTGAAAATCCAATGATAGTACTTTTACAATTTTATCAAAAACGGTTTTATGTGTAAAAATAGTTAGTAAATCATATTTTCCAATTGAGTTACGAGGTAATATACCTCTAATTTCATTTATAACATCAGTACTTTCCATACATTTACACCCCTTGCTTATGGTTAATAATCTTTGCTAATCTTTAAAAATAGTCATTTTCAACATATTTTTTATACATGTCCTCGGTATATCTTGTTATGTTCTTACCATACTCTGGATAATCAAACCCCAGTAGTTCTGCTACCTCTTTGGACACTTCCCTGAACAATTGGTGGCATATAAATAATGACTTCCAAATATTTTCATAGGAATCCATGCGATATGTAGATAATAATCTATTCCATAGATCTTCATCAATGTATTTGTTAATATACTTATAATTTTTCCCAACACTTAATGAAAATTCTGTCTTTATCCCAACCTTCCACGACATCATCCTAAGTAGTTCAAACCGTAGAATCTGGTTCAGATGATCGATTGCAAACAGTATCTCTTTGCGGCACAATCCTTTAATAACATAAGGTGTTACATTCCAAAATTCATTGCAGCAATCATCATACTCCCTTGCGCTTGGCTTTCTTACATGATAATCTATATCAGTCGGAACTATGTCCCTTTTAATTCTACAATCTTTATCAATTAGAACCTTTATTAATTTATCGCCCTTTAGGTAATTATCTAACTCTTCCAAGGGCAATAAGGTAAGATCAATTTTATTGTAATCATCAAATAGCATAAGATAGGAAAATCCCTTTTCTTCAGGTGGGAATAATTCCATATCCTCCGGCTTTTGCATCATTATTATATTCCCAAATTGATTAAGCCAGTCATCATTAGATATAAACGGTTCTATATCACTTACAAAATATGTAATATCATAATCCTGAAATTCATCTTTAGGTATATTAATATTTGCGCGTGACCCCTCAAGGGTCACAATTCGAATACGTTCATCCTGTTCTGCTAAAGAAAGTACTAAATCCATCATTTCTTTTTCTGATCTCATTTACATACTCCTCGTTTATTTTTTCTATATTATTACATCTTCTTTTTTGCCGATACAATCAGCATCATTGGGCGTCGCATTTCATCCGCCATCCCCGGAATATCCATCATGTTCTCTGGCGGCTGTGGCTCCACAATCTGATTTATTATAAAACTATTTGAAAGCAGTGTATTTAGATATGTGGTCAGTGTTCTATGATATTTTGTAACCTTTTCTTCCAAAAACATAGCTGTCCGTTTGCCCTCATAATAATAATTGTCCACCGGGAAATGCAGTATTTCTCCTTTTTCGTTATAATACCAGTCTTGTGTTCCATGAGCAGTAAAAACAGGATGTTCAACTGTAAAAACTAAATTGCCACCAGCCTTCAGCATCCTATATATCTTTTTTATTAAATTCTCATAGTCTGCTACATAATGAAACGCAAGCGAACTTAGTATTACATCAAAGCTCTCCTCTGGGAAATCCACATCTTCTATGGCACAGCATTCATATTCAATCTGTGGAAAATGGGTTTTTCCTTTTGCTACTTCGAGCATTTTATGAGAAATATCAACACCTACTACAGAGGAAGCACCGTTTTCCATCGCATATATACAGTGCCATCCATAGCCGCATCCTAAATCAAGCACACGCTTACCCTTAAAATCAGGTAGCATCTTTTTCAAAGTCTCCCATTCTCCCGCACCAGCCAGTCCTTTCTGCGAGCGACTCATTTGACTGTATTTTTGAAAAAATATATTATCATCATATTTGTTTTCTTTCATCTGAACTCTCCTCGTTTAAAAAGTTATTTATCTCCGATACAATTTCATTCACTTCATTATAAAGCTTCTCGGTCATGTCGTAGCATTCAAAAAGTGAGATACCGAGTACTTCAAAAATATGATTTACCTTCTCGGTATATTTTTCAGGTTTATGTTCAAAAGTTTCAAGCAGTTTTATAGCTTTCTTTTCGTTGATACAATAAGCATTATTACATGCAAATAACACTTGATTTAAGCATGAAATAATACGAAAAACATGGCCTGCAATATAATATTTATCCTCTGCTCCCGCATTTGCTTTTACAAACATTAAAGAGAACTCTGCTTCAAATATAAAAAAGTTTATCAAGCTCTTCTTTAGAGCACCAGGGTAAATTTCTGCCTGATTTTTTAATTCGCATAAGCTTTCATTCTTAGCATATTGTATCTTGCTGATCGCCAATTCTCCACGATACATAGCACTTATATAACCATGGGGATGCCCAGTCTGATAATTGGCAGTAACAATTCCTTGCTCCGTATCTTTGATTATTTGTTCCACCCGTTTTATATCACGTAAAATCAAGTCAACATGATACCCGTTTATAACTAACCATCCGCCGCCATTAACCCAATCACCCCACGCTCCGGGAGGTACAACAAGGTCGTTTCTATTCTCATCATCCAATTCTGTAGCAATTTGATTAATCGCTGTCAGGTCAAATGATTCTGAATTGTAATAGATTCCGATATCTATATCAGAATCCTCTGTATGGGTGCCTCTTGCACGTGAGCCCCCTAATACAATGCCTTCTATGCAAGGCAAAGAAGATAATTTCTCTGTTACTATTTGAATTACATTATCTACCATACGAACACACTCCTTTTATCGATTAAAGACAAAATACTTTCTTTCCGTAGTTCTTCGGGAAGTAATCCTTCCCGATCTGCCAAACATACTGGTCGATTTGCTTCAAGCTAAATTTATCCAAGCCATAGAAGGCACGGAAATCAATCAGTATATAAGTCTGAGCTGCTTCTTTCATAACCTCATTTGCAAATACAACCTTAATCCCGGGTCGTTCAAAGCCTACATCCATGCCACCGGCTCCGGTAAACAGGGAAACGGCTATAAGTTTTTTACTCATTTTCAGACTTCTCCTCATCGTGGATTTTAAATATTAAGCAATGCTCTTTTGAGTCCAAATAAATATCAAACTTTGTTTTTCCTTTTTCGACCCCTAAATTGGAGATTACCTACTTCGGCAAGCGAACTCGCATGTCCTGCTGCAAAAGATAGGTGTCTAAGTATATTCTCTCATCCATATCCCATTCTCCTTCTAGTGATGGACTAATTTTACCCTATTTTTAGTCTAAGGTCAATCGGTTTGCTACTCTGGACAGTATAATAATATCAAGCCATCTGTACCAAAAAACGGACTTTAACCTGACAATAGTCCTATTGTCTCAATCGTCAAAAAAGTAGTTTCTTGTCTCAACCTATCAAAAGGCAGACTATGACGCTATTGTCAAAACACGAAAAAAGGGATCCCAGGAGACTGCCAAAATCGGCAAATCTCTCGGAATCCCTTATTTTAAGCCTATTTCTGTACTTTTTTACTTGTTCCGTGACAGCAGACAGACAGTCTCCACATGTGGAGTATTTGGGAACATATCCATTAACTTAACTTTCTCCACTTTATATCCATAAGCTTCAAATCCTTTTAAATCAAGAACTAAAGTCTTTGGATTACATGATATATAAACTATTTCTTTAGCTCCAAATCCTGATATATCTCTTATTGCATCTTTATGAACACCTGGTCTTGGTGGATCAACAACTATTAAATCTGGTTTAGCATCTAGATTTTTAACAACTTTAGCAACGTCACCTGCTATAAATTCACAATTATCAAGTCCATTTAATTTAGCATTTTGATTAGCAGCTACAACAGCTTCTTCTATTAATTCTATACCATAAACTTGTTTAGCAGCACTTGCCATAACTTGTCCTATAGTTCCTGTACCACTATATAAGTCAAATAATACTTTTCCTTCATGATCTCCAACAAATTCTCTAGCTATGCTGTATAATTTTTCTGCACCTTTAGTATTTGTTTGGAAGAACGAGAATGGAGATATTTTAAATCTAAGACCTAAAACTACTTCTTCTATATAATCTCTTCCATGTAAAACTCTTAACTCATCACAATTAACTGCATCAGCAAGACCATCATTTATAGTGTGTAATATACTTACTACTTCTGCTTTTGTTCCAAGATTTAATATCATATCTTTATACTCAGTCATATCGAAATCTTCTTGAGTAGTAGTTACTATGTTAACCATTAATTGATTTGTGTTAACACCTTTTCTAACAACTAAGTTTCTTAAGTATCCTTGGTGAGAATTTATTCTATAATAAGGTAGATTTTTTTGTTCAAAATATTCAACTGTAGAAGTTAATACTTTTATAAAGTCTTCATCAACTAATCTACAATCATCAACTGTTATTATATCTAAATGTCTTCCTTTTTTGTGCATTCCTAGAGTAAGAGGTCCACCTTTTACTTCATCACCAAAAGTATACTCCATTTTATTTCTGTATAATCTTTCATCTGGACTTCCTTCTATTCCTAAAAATTCAAATCCACTTATATCTTGCTCTTCAAATAATTTTAAAACTTGTTCAGCTTTTATTTCTAATTGTTTTTCATAAGGAACTGATAATATAGAACATCCTCCACATTGTCCAAAATGCGCACATACTTCTTCAGTTTCAATTGGTGAGTTTTCTACAACTTCAAGTAATTTTACTTCAGCTTTTTCACTTCTTGCTTTTTTAACGACAGCTTTAACTTTTTGACCAGTTATTCCACCCTTCATTTTTACTTTTCTTTTTCCTATTAAAGTTGAAGATTCCCCTCCAAACTCCATAGAACCTACTTCAAATTCAATTATGTCTCTTCTTTTCACTATAATTTCCTCCGCTATTTTATCTTTCTTCTATTAATTTAACTTCTTCATCAGTTAATTCTCTATATTCACCTAGATCTAAATTTTCATCTAGCATTAATTTACCCATAGATAGTCTTTTCAAGTATACTACTTTTTTGCCTACACTCTCAAACATTCTTTTCACTTGGTGGAATTTACCTTCATGTATAGTAAGTTCTATCTCTGATAAATCATCACTCTTAAGAATTTTAAGCTGAGCCGGCATAGTTTCATATCCGTCGTCTAATGTAACTCCTTCTTCAAAAGCTTTTATATCTTCTTCAGTTACTTTGCCCTCTATTTTGGCATAATACGTTTTAGGTACATGCTTTTTAGGAGATAGTACTCTATGAGCCAATTGACCATCATTAGTCAATACTAAAAGACCTTCTGTATCTTTATCTAATCTTCCTACAGGAAATGGTTCAAAAGCTAAATAAGATTTATCTATTAAATCTAATACTATTGGATCTTTCTTGTCAAAAGTAGCTGATAAATATCCATCTGGCTTATTCATCATTATATATACAAATTCTCTATATTTTACTATTTCATTATTAAATTCTATTTTATCAACATCTGTATCTACTTGCATACCAGGATTTGATATAATTTTATCATTTATTTTTATTAACCCTTGTTTGCAGTACTTTTTTAAATCTGCTCTACTTCCATATCCTAAATTAGAAAGAATTTTATCTATTCTTAATTTTTTTGCCATATATTTACCTCCTTAAGAAGTATATTTATTTACACATAATCACTATTATATCTTATAATTTACGTTTTTGCTTATTATAATTTAATATATACTCTTTTTTATTTTAGTTATATAATATAAATATGATAGGTAAGCTGTATAAGTTTTAAACTTAATTAAAATATGGAGGTTTAAATATGTTAGTTTCTGCTAAAGAGATGTTAATTAAAGCTAGGGAAGGAAAATATGCAGTAGGTCAATTCAACATAAACAATCTTGAATGGACAAAAGCAATATTATTAGCTGCTCAGGAAAATAATTCACCAGTTATTTTAGGAGTATCTGAGGGTGCTGGAAAATACATGGGTGGATATGATACTGTAGTTGGTATGGTAAATGGTTTATTAAAAGGTTTAAATATAACTGTACCAGTTGCTCTACACTTAGACCATGGTTCTTATGAAGGTGCTAAAAAAACTATAGAAGCTGGATTCTCTTCTGTAATGTTTGATGGTTCTCACTATCCATTTGAAGAAAATGTGGCTAAAACTAAAGAACTTGTTGAATTAGCTCATTCAAAAGGTATATCTGTTGAAGCTGAAGTTGGTTCAATAGGTGGTGAAGAAGATGGTGTAGTTGGTGCTGGGGAAGTTGCTGACCCACAAGAATGTAAAGCTATATCTGAATTAGGAATAGACTTCCTTGCTGCTGGAATAGGAAATATTCACGGTAAATATCCTGAAAACTGGACAGGTTTAAACTTCAAAGTTTTAGGGGAAATAAATGAAGCTACTGGCTCTATGCCTCTTGTATTACATGGAGGAAGTGGTATACCTGAAGAAATGATAAAAGAAGCTATATCTTTAGGTGTTGCTAAAATAAATGTTAATACTGAGTGCCAAGTAGTATTTGCCGAAGCTACTCGTAAATACATAGAAGAAGGTAAAGATTTACAAGGTAAAGGATTTGATCCTCGTAAATTATTAGCTCCAGGCGTTGATGCTATAAAAGCATGCGTTAAAGAAAAAATGGAACTTTTCGGTTCTATAAACCAAGCATAATTTTAATAGTTTAAATCAAAAAAATAATCAACTTTAATAGATAGGTACTATTTAGTATCTATCTATTTTTTTATCTTATTAATACAATTATTCTTAAATTCAATAATTATATCTTATTATCATTTTAAAGTATTTTTAATAATATAATAATTATAAAACATATCTTTTATACATTATATAGTTTAAAAAATCACTTCTATAATTTTCATTATAACCTTTCATTTCTATCTTTAAAATTTATAGAATTTAGTTTAATTATTCAATTAATTATTTACTATAACTAATTTTAAAATGAAAAGGGGGATTTTTCATGTGCGATTTTGTTTCACAAAACAAAAAATTATTCGATGAATTAGATAGTCTAATCGATAATTTGCCAGAAACTGATGAAAGTGCATTAATATATGTGCTTAAAGAAGCGCAAGGTATATTTGGCTATCTACCAAAAGAAGTCCAACTTCATATAGCAGGAAAATTAGGTGTAAGCCCTGCAAAAGTATATGGTGTTGTAAGTTTTTATTCTTACTTCTCTACTAATCCTGTTGGAGAGCACAAAATTAGTGTTTGTTTAGGTACTGCCTGTTTTGTTAAAGGTTCTAAAGATGTTCTTGCTGAGTTAGAAAAACAATTAGAAATTAAAGCTGGAGAAACTACAAAAGACCTTAAGTTTACTATTGAATGTTTAAGATGTGTTGGTGCTTGTGGTCTTGCTCCTGTTGTTGTTGTTGACGGTAAAGTATATAGTCGAGTTACACCTGAAGATGTTACCAGCATAATAAATGAGTATCGAGAATTAGAAATGAGTTGTTAGGAGGGGTATAAATATATGAAAAGAATTAATTCATATGCTGAGTTAAAAGCAACTGTTGAAGAATATAGACCTCTTCTTGATTTAAGAAAAGAAGAAGGTATAAAAGAAGTTCCTAAAAAAAGAGAAATCCTTGTATGTGGTGATACTGGATGTGCTTCATCTGGTAGTATAAAAGTTTTAGAAGCTTTGCAAGATGAAATAAAAAAAGCAAATCTTGAAGATGTTGTTAAAGTTGAATTAACTGGATGTTTCGGTTTTTGTGCTGTAGGTCCAATTGCCAAAATTCATCCTGATAATATTTTTTATGTTAATCTTTCTCCAGAAGATGCTACTGAAATAATTGAAAGTCATATAAAAAATAATATAGTTGTTGAGAGACTATTATTTGAAGAGCCTTCTTTAAATAATGCAAGAGTTTCCAATGAAAAAGATATGTCTTTCTACAAAAAACAAAAACGTATAGCTTTAAGAAATCTTGGTATTATACACCCTGAACGACTTACTGAGTATATAGCTAATGGTGGATACTTAGCCCTTGGAAAAGCCTTAAATGAAATGACTCCTGAACAAGTTGTTGAAGAAATAAAAGCTTCTGGTCTTAGAGGTAGAGGTGGTGCTGGATTCCCTACTGGTGTAAAATGGGAGGCTTGTGCTAAAAATCCGCCTGTCAACGGTAAAAAATTTGTAGTATGTAATGCTGATGAAGGAGATCCAGGTGCCTTCATGGATAGATCTTTATTAGAAGGTGACCCTCATAATGTTATAGAAGCTATGGCTATTTGTGGATATGCTATAGGTTCTGACATAGGATATATATATATAAGAGCTGAATATCCTCGTGTAATTGAAAGATTAAAAATAGCTATAGCTGCTGCCGAAGAAGCTGGACTATTAGGTGAAAATATAATGGGTAGTGGATTTAACTTCCATCTTGAATTAAAATATGGTGCTGGTGCTTTTGTTTGTGGTGAAGGTACTGCATTAATGCATTCCATAGAAGGTAAACGTGGTGAACCAAGAATGAAAACTTTCTCCTCATCTAAACATGGTTTATGGAATGCTCCTACTTGTCTAAATAACGTTGAAACTTTCGGAAATATTCCAATAATAATAACTAAAGGTGCTGATTGGTTCTCTTCTTATGGTACAGAAGACTCTAAAGGTACTAAAGTTTTCGCATTAGGTGGAAAGATAAATAATGTTGGTCTAGTTGAAGTTCCTATGGGTACTACTCTTCGTGAAATAGTTTACGAAATAGGTGGTGGTATCTTAAATGAAAAAGAATTCAAGGCTGTTCAAACTGGTGGACCATCTGGTGGATGTATATCTACTAAAGACTTAGATACTCCTATCGATTATAAATCATTAGCTTCTATAGGTTCTATGATGGGTTCAGGTGGTATGCTTGTCCTTGATGAAACTGACTGCATGGTTGATATAGCTAGATTTTTCTTAGACTTCTCTGTGGATGAATCTTGTGGTAAATGTACTTCTTGTCGTATAGGTACTAAGAGATTATATGAATTATTAACTAAAATTTGCGAAGGTAAAGGATGTGAACAAGATTTAGTAGATTTAAAAGACCTAGCATTAACAGTTAAAAATACTGCTTTATGCGGTCTAGGAAAATGTGCTCCTAACCCAGTTTTAAGTACCCTTGATTGTTTCTATGATGAATATTTAGCACATGTTAGAGATCATAAATGTCCTGCAGGTAAATGTAGCGCTATGTTAGATTTTATTATAACTGATGAATGTATCGGTTGTGGACTATGTAAGAAAAACTGTCCAGTAGGTGCAATAACTGGTGAAAAGAAGGAAAAACATGAAATTGATACTACCAAGTGCATTAAATGTGGTACTTGTATAGAAAAATGTAAGAAGGGTGCAATTATTAAGAAATAATTACACAAAGGAGGGGGTTTATTAATGAGTTTAGTTAATTTAACTATAAATGGTAAAGCTGTTTCTGTTCCTTCTGATACAAAAATATTAGAAGCTGCTAAACAGGTAAATATTAAAATACCTAGTTTATGTCATTTACATATGGATGATATAAAATTTGATAACCATTGTGCATCATGTCGTGTATGTATGGTTAGTGTTGGTAAAAAATTAGTTCCTGCTTGTGGTACTTTAGTTAAAGAAGGAATGGTGGTAAATACTAATTCTCCTGAAGCATTAAAATATAGAAAAAATGTTGTTGAATTAATATTATCTGACCATCCAAAAGATTGCTTATCTTGTGTTAAAAGCGGTCATTGTGAATTACAAGATTTAGCTAATGAATTAGGAATAAGAGAAGTTAGATTCCAAGGTGGAGAACAATCTGCATCTCCTATTGATACATCTACTAAATCTATCGTAAAGGATCATTCTAAATGTATACTATGTAGAAGATGTGAAACTATGTGCAATGAAGTTCAAACTGTAGGTATTCTTTCTGGCATAAATCGAGGATTTAATACAGAAGTTGGAACATTCTATAATGTTGATTTAGCTGATACTAACTGCACTTTCTGTGGTCAATGTATAACTGTATGTCCAACAGGTGCTTTAGTTGAAAAAGATAATACTGTTGATGCTTGGAAGGCATTAGCTCAAAAAGAAAAACCAGTTATGGTTCAAACTGCCCCAGCTGTAAGAGTTGGATTAGGTGAAGAGTTTGGATTAGACCCAGGTTCTATATCTACTGGTAAAATGGTTGCTGCATTAAAAGCTTTAGGATTTGATTATGTATTTGATACTAACTTTGCAGCTGACTTAACTATAATGGAAGAAGCTAATGAATTTGTTAATAGATTTATTAAAGGTGAAAAACTTCCTATATTAACTAGTTGCTGTCCAGCTTGGATTAACTTTATGGAACATGAATTTCCAGATTTATTGCCTCATTTATCTACTTGTAAATCTCCACAAAGTATGTTCTCTCCAATAGCTAGACATTACTTTGCTGAAAAAGTTTTAGGTAAAAAACCTGATGAAGTCATAATTATGTCTATAATGCCTTGTGTAGCTAAAAAATATGAAGTTTCAAGATATGAATTAGGAGAAAATGGATATCTAGATACTGATTTATCATTAACTACTAGAGAACTAGCTAGAATGATAAAAGAAGCTGGTATAGATTTAGCTAACTTAGAGGAAGCTGAATTTGATAGTCCACTTGGATACTCTACTGGTGCTGCTGATATATTTGGTGCAACTGGTGGTGTTCTTGAAGCCGCTCTAAGAACAGCTTATCATGATATAACAAAGGAAGAAGCTCCATCATTAGACTTTAAAGTAGTAAGAGGTATGGATGGTATAAAAGAGGCATCTTTAGAAATAGCAGGTCACACAGTAAATGTTGCTGCTGCTAGTAGCTTAGGAAATGCCAGAAAGTTAATGAATGAATTAAGGGCTGGTAATTCTAAATATCATGTAATAGAAATCATGGCTTGCCCTGGTGGATGTGTTGCTGGTGGTGGCCAACCTTATAATAAAGGTAATTATGATATAGTTAAAGCTAGAGCTAAAGCTTTATATGATATAGATGCTAATAAACCAAATCGTCTTTCTCATAATAACCCAGATATTATCAAATTATATGATGAATTTTTAGGTGAAAGAGGCGGACATATAGCTCATAAACTGCTTCACACTGAATACTATGATAAAAGCAATGTATTTGCAGATGCTGAATCTTAATAATTAGTTTTTAGTTAGAAAAATTCAGGAGTTATAAAAGTTAACTTAAGACTGTAATTCAATAATCACTTTTATAGCTCCTTTTTTATGACTACTTATCTATTACTTCTGATAATTTCTTTGTAAATTCCTGAGCTGCATCTATACCCATTCCCCTTTGTCTATAATTCATAGCAGCAACTTCAATTATCATAGATGTATTTCTTCCTGGCTTAACAGGTATGACTAATTTTTCAACTTGTTTCCCTAGTATATCTTCATATTCTCTATCTAAACCTAATCTATCATAATACTTTTGTTGGTCCCAATTTTCCAATTCTATTACTAAATCTATAGCCTTTTGGTTTTTTATAGCTCCAACTCCGTATAAACTTTTAACATCTATTATTCCTATACCTCTTATCTCCATATAGTGCTTTAATAATTCTGGTGCCTGACCTACTAATCTACTATCATCAACTTTTCTGATTTCTACAGCATCATCAGCCACAAGTCTATGACCTTTTTGAATTAGTTCCAGAGCAGTTTCAGATTTACCTATACTACTTTCTCCCTTTATAAGAACACCTATACCATACACATCTACTAAAACTCCATGTATAGTAGCATAAGGTGCCAGTTTACTATCTAAATAATTAGATAGTTTATTTATAAATCTAGTAGTATTACACTTATTTCTTAAAACAACTCTTTTATATTTCTTAGCTTTTATTATTATATCCTCATCTATTTGTAAATTCCTCGTTACTATTAATGCAGGAATTTCATAGGAAAAGAATTTATCTAGTATTTTTTCCCTTTTTTCTTTATCTATATTTTGAAAATAAGTATATTCTGTTTTTCCTATTATTTGAACTCTTTCATAAGTAAAATATTCAAAATAACCAGCTAGAGGTAATCCTGTTCTGTTTACATCTTCAGATTCCAAAAAGTATTCTTTATCTTCTGGCATATAAACTACTTCTAAATTTAAATCCTTTATTAGTTGAGATATTGATACTTTATCTTTTACGGTTTCCATCAATTATTTTTATTCTCCTTTTCTAAAATAATCATAAATATTTTCTGCCACACTTTTATTTAACCCATCTATTTGTGATAATTCATCCACTGATGCATTTTTTATATCTTCAATACTTTTAAAATGAGATAACAAAGCTTTTTTTCTTTTTTCTCCCACACCTGGAATATTATCTAAAGTAGATTTTGTTAAAGATTTATTTCTTAAGCTTCTATGATAACTTATAGCATAATTATGAACTTCATCTTGAATACTTGCTACAAATCTATATAAATTAGAAGTTTTATCAAGTTCTATTTCCTTTATAGCACTTATTAATCCCTTTGTTCTATGTTTATCATCTTTGTACATTCCCCATAAAGGAATATCTATGCAATATTTATCAAAAACTTTTTGAACAGCACTTACTTGACCTTTTCCACCATCTAACAGTATTAAATCAGGAAAATCTCCTTTTTGCAATCTTCTATCTAAAATTTCAGCCATGGAATCATAATCATTAGGTCCTTCTACAGTTTTTATCTTATATCGTCTATATTCTTTTTTATCCTTTAATCCATTAGTAAAAACAACCATAGCCCCTATTGAATCTACGCCTTGTATATTAGATATATCATAAGATTCTATTCTTCTTGGTGGCTCTTTTAATCCTAATATATCAGCCAACTCTATTAAAGCACCTTCGCTTCTTTCATATTTTCTTTTATTTAAATTTGAGAATTTCTCTAAATATTCCATAGCATTTTTCTTAACCATGGCTATTAAACTCTTCTTATCTCCTTTTTGTGGAACCCTAATAGATACTTTTTGTCCTTTAATATTAGATAGCCATTCTTGCATAACTACTTGGTCTTCTATCTCAGATTCTATAATTATTTCTTTTGGAATATATTCTGCATTCATATAGAATTGTTTTACAAAAGATCCAAGTATAGATTCCTTACTAGAATCCTTTGTACCTTCTAAAATAAAATGTTCTCTACCTACTATTTTACCATGTCTTATAAAGAATGCTTGAACACATGCTTCCTCATCATTATAAGCCATAGCAATTATATCTTGATTAATATCATCTGTAGATATATCAATTTTCTGTTTTTGCATCATTTCTTGTAAATTTATTATTTTATCCCTATACATAGCTGCTTCTTCAAAATTAAATTCCATGGAGCATTTATTCATTTTTTCTTTTAGTATTTCTATTAATTTCTCTTCTTTTCCTGATAAAAATAATATTATTTCTTCTATCATTTTATTATACTCTTCTTTTGAAACATTTCCTGTACAAGGTCCAACACATCTTTTTATATGATGATTTAAACAAGGTCTCATATTATTTTTTATGGCTCTATCAATATCTACATTACAAGTTCTAATTGGATAAATATTTCTTATAACTTCCAAAGTATCATTAACGGCTTCCACATTTGTATATGGCCCAAAATATTTAGCCTTATCTCTAAGAACCTTTCTAACCTTTAACACCCTTGGAAAATCTTCATTTACCGTAACTTTTATATAAGGGTATGTTTTATCATCTCTTAGCAACACATTATATTTAGGTCTATATTTTTTAATCAAATTACATTCTAAAATCAATGCTTCAAGTTCCGAATCTGTAATTATATATTCAAATGATTTTATATTTTTAACCATTGATTTTACTTTAGAAGAATGATTTTTTGATGATTGGAAGTATTGTCTTACTCTCTTCTTTAAAGAAATAGCCTTTCCAACATATATTATTTTGTCATGTTCATCTTTCATTAAATATACTCCAGGCTCGGCTGGCAGTTTTTTTAATTGATCTTGTATATCAAACACAATTATCCTCCAAAATTCACTTTTAGAATTTATTCTATAATAAAACTTCTAATCTTTATTATATAAAAATTAGAAGTTTATATTTAAGAACTTTTTAATTTTATTCAAAGTATTTTTTTAAGAAATGACCAGTATATGAGCCTTCTACTTGAGATACTTCCCTTGGTGTTCCAGTAGCTATTATTGTCCCACCTTTATCTCCACCTTCTGGCCCTAAATCTATAATATAGTCACTAGTTTTTATAACATCTAAGTTATGCTCTATAACAACTATAGTATTTCCTGTATCAGCAAGTTTTTGTAAAACGTTAATTAATTTATCCACGTCTGCCATATGAAGACCTGTTGTAGGCTCATCAAGTATATATAAAGTTTTTCCTGTTGGTCTTTTACTTAATTCTGTTGCCAGTTTAATTCTTTGAGCTTCTCCTCCAGATAATTGAGTTGAAGGTTGACCAAGTTTAATATAAGAAAGTCCAACATCCATTAATGTTTCTAACTTTCTTTTTATTGATGGTATATTTTCAAAGAACTCTAAGGCTTCTTCCACATTCATATCAAGTACATCGGCTATACTCTTATCCTTATATTTAACTTGTAGAGTTTCTCTATTGTATCTCTCACCTTTACATACTTCACAAGGTACATAAACATCTGGCAAGAAATGCATCTCAATTTTAATTATTCCATCACCTTTACAAGCCTCACATCTACCGCCTTTAACATTAAAACTAAATCTTCCTTTTTTATAACCTCTAGCTTTAGCTTCATTTGTTGTAGCAAATAAGTCCCTTATTTGATCAAATACACCTGTATATGTGGCTGGATTTGATCTAGGAGTTCTTCCTATTGGACTTTGATCTATATTTATTATTTTATCTATATTTTCAATACCTTTTATTTCTTTATGTTTACCTGGTCTTTGTCTTAATTTATTAACTTTACTTGCTACACCTTTGTATAGAATTGAGTTAATTAATGAACTTTTTCCTGAACCTGATACACCAGTAATACATACAAATTTTCCAAGAGGTATTTTAGCATTTATATTTTTAAGGTTATTTTCTGTAGCACCTTTTATTTCAATAAATTTACCATTACCTTCTCTTGTATGTTCAGGTATTTCTATAACTTTTTTACCACTTAGATATAGTCCTGTCATAGAGTTAGAATTTTCTAAGATTTCATCTAAAGTACCTTGGGCAACTATTTCTCCACCATGTATACCGGCACCTGGCCCAATATCTACTACATAGTCTGCTTCTCTCATAGTATCTTCATCATGTTCAACTACAATTAAAGTATTTCCTAAATCAGTTAAATGTCTTAAAGTTCCTATTAACTTTTCATTATCCCTTTGATGAAGACCTATACTTGGTTCATCTAGAACATATAAAACTCCAACTAAAGCAGATCCTATTTGTGTTGCAAGTCTAATTCTTTGAGCTTCCCCACCTGATAGAGTTCCTGCTTTTCTTGATAAAGTTAAATATTCTAAACCTACATCTCTTAAGAAAGATGCTCTTTCTCTTATTTCTTTTAGAATTTCATGGGCTATAAATTGATTTTTTTCACTTAAATGTAGATTATCAACAAAGCTTAATAATTCTTTTACAGATAAGTCAGTAACTTCAATTATATTTTTTCCACCTATTAGAACAGATAACACTTCTTTTTTAAGTCTATTACCTTTACATTTTGGACATGGTGTTTCACCCATATATTCTTCAATTTTATCTCTTGAATAATCTGAGTTAGTTTCTCTATATCTTCTTTCAAGATTTACTATTACACCTTCAAATGGAGCTTTATATTCTCTTCTTCCTCCAAATTTAGATTCAAATATAAATTCAACCATTACATTATTTTGACCATAAAGTAATTCTTGAACAAAATCTTCTGGTAAATCTTTAAATGGAGTATCTAAGGATACATTGAAATGCTGAGCTAAGCTTTGTACCATCTTACTATAATATGTATCGTCACTAGTACTAACATTGCCCCATGCTGCTATAGCTCCTTGCTTAATACTTAAATCCTTATTAGGTATAACAAGGTCTGGGTCAACTTCTCTACTTTCTCCTAGACCTTTACATACATCACAAGCACCAAAAGGGGCATTGAACGAAAACATTCTTGGAGATAATTCTTCTATACCAATTCCATGTTCTGGACAGGCAAATTTAGTAGAAAATAAAATTTCTTCTCCATCTATAATTTGAGCTATAACTAATCCATCAGATAATTTTACAGCTGTCTCTATGGAATCTGCTAATCTTCCTTCTATTCCATCTTTAACAACTATTCTATCAACCACAACCTCTATATTATGTTTCTTATTTTTATCTAAATCAATGTCATCAGTTACCTCATAATTTTCTCCATCAACTCTAACTCTTACAAAACCATCTTTGGCTATATTGTCTATAAGTTTTTTATGAGTTCCTTTTTGACCTCTTACTACAGGAGATAAAATTTGAAGTTTCGTTCTTTCTGGAAACTCCAGTATTTTATCTACTATTTCTTGTATTGTCATTTGTGATATTGGTTTACCACATGTTGGACAATGAACATCTCCAACTCTTGCAAATAATAGTCTCAAATAATCATAGATTTCCGTAACTGTTCCAACTGTAGAACGAGGATTTCTAGATGTAGTTTTTTGATCTATTGATATGGCTGGAGATAATCCTTCTATATATTCCACATTAGGCTTTTCCATTTGACCTAAAAACTGTCTAGCATAAGCTGATAAACTCTCCACATATCTTCTTTGACCTTCTGCATAAATAGTATCAAAAGCTAAAGAAGATTTTCCAGAACCTGAAAGTCCTGTGAAAACTATAAACTTATTTCTAGGAAGTTCTAGATTAACATTTTTAAGGTTATGCTCTTTTGCGCCTCTTATGATGATTTTATCTTCCATTAGTTACTTTATCCTTTCTTCTAACTCTTTTATCTTGTCTCTTAACTGAGCTGCCCTTTCAAATTGTAAGTTCTGTGCAGCTTCCATCATTTCTTTTTGTAAAGTTTCTATATTATTTTGAACTTCATATTCATCTTCACTTTCAGCAATTCCAAATACAACTTCTTCATCTGCTGGTTTAAGTGTTTCTATACTATCTCTAACTTCTTTAACAATAGTTTTTGGAACAATTCCATTTTCTTCATTATATTTACTCTGTATTTCTCTTCTTCTTTTTGTTTCTTCAATAGTCGCAGCCATGGAACGAGTAATTTTATCAGCATACATTATTACTCTTCCCTCTGCATTTCTTGCAGCACGTCCCACTGTTTGTATTAATGATGTTTCAGATCTTAAGAATCCTTCCTTATCTGCATCTAGTATGGCTACTAAAGAAACTTCCGGAATATCTAAGCCTTCTCTAAGTAAGTTTATACCTACTAATACATCAAACTTACCTAATCTTAAATCTCTTATTATCTCTGTTCTTTCCAATGTATCTATGTCTGAATGTAAATATTTAACCTTCATTCCTATTTCTTTTAAATAATTAGTTAAATCTTCACTCATTTTCTTAGTTAAAGTTGTAATTAAGACCCTTTCATTTTTCTCAACAACTTTATTTATTTCACCCACTAAATTATCTATTTGATTTTCAATAGGTCTAACTTCTATAATTGGGTCAAGTAACCCTGTTGGTCTTATTATCTGCTCTGCCACAGTAGTTGAATGTTCTATTTCATAAGGTCCTGGTGTTGCAGAAACAAATAGAACTTGATTTATATTTTCTTCAAATTCATCGAAATTTAAAGGTCTATTATCATAGGCAGAAGGTAATCTAAATCCATTATCTATTAATGATTTTTTTCTAGAACGGTCACCTGCATACATACCTCTAACTTGAGGTATAGTAACATGAGATTCATCAACTATTAATAAGAAATCATCAGGGAAGAAACTCATTAAAGTATAAGGTTTTTCACCTTCTTCTCTTCCCGTTATATGTCTTGAATAGTTTTCTATTCCTTGACAAGTCCCTATCTCATTTAACATTTCTATATCATACTTCGTTCTTTGTTCAATTCTTTGAGCCTCTAGTAATTTATCATTATCTTTAAAATATTGAACTCTCTCTGCTAGTTCATTTTTAATTGCCTCCACTGCATGAGCAACTTTTTCTGGAGTAGTCACATAATGTGATGCTGGGAAAACTGCTATATGATTTCTTGTTCCTAATATTTTTCCAGTAATATAATCTATTTCAACAATTCTATCTATCTCATCACCAAAAAATTCAATTCTTATGGCCTTTTCATCATCACTGGCTGGGAATAATTCTAAAATATCTCCTCTAACTCTAAAAGTCCCTCTGACAAAATTAATGTCATTTCTCTCATATTGTATATCTACTAATTTTCTTATAAGAGTATCTCTATCTATTTCCATTCCTGTTCTAATGGATAGCATAAGTTTTTTATAATCATCAGGATCCCCAATTCCATAAATACATGAAACAGAAGATACTACAATTACATCATCTCTTTCTAATATAGATGCTGTAGCTGAGTGTCTTAATTTATCTATCTCATCATTTATACTTGCATCTTTTTCTATATATGTATCACTAGATGCCACATAAGCCTCTGGTTGATAGTAGTCATAATAACTAACAAAGTATTCTACTGCATTATTTGGAAAAAATTCTTTAAACTCGCTATATAATTGAGCAGCTAAAGTTTTATTATGAGCCAAGATTAACGTTGGTTTTTTTACTTCTCTTATTATATTGGCCATAGTAAATGTTTTTCCTGAACCTGTTACACCTAGTAATGTTTGAAATTTTTCATCATTATTTATAGATGTAACTATTTGTTTTATAGCTTCTGGCTGATCCCCCGTTGGCTTAAAAGCTGATTTGATTTCAAAATCCATATATCCTCACTCCTTTAGAACACCCATTCCATATAATTACAGTCTTAATTATACCATAATAATCATATTATTTGCCTTTTGTATAACTATTCATTATATATTTTATTCATTAATATATATTACCCATTTAAAATAGTTTCAATAATTTCTATTTTGAATATAATTAATTATTTTATTTTTAAACACAAAAAAACTATGTGCAAAATTTACACATAGTTTCTATAATTATTGGTGACCCATCGGAGATTCGAACTCCGGACACCTTGATTAAAAGTCAAGTGCTCTACCGACTGAGCTAATGAGTCATTATGGCGACCTGGAAGGGGCTCGAACCCTCGACCTCCAGCGTGACAGGCTGGCATTCTAACCAACTGAACTACCAGGCCGCGTTTATAATTTTAATGGTGGGACCAACAGGGCTCGAACCTGTGACCCCCTGCTTGTAAGGCAGG
>CAMBXR010000003.1 GCA_945871955.1 uncultured Clostridium sp.
TTCATTTTTCCTTCACCACTACGTTTATTATTATTACTCCAATTTCCTTCATATATATCTCCATTGGCATATTTCATTTTTCCTTGGCCACTACGTTTATTCTCACTCCATTTTCCTTCATATATATCTCCGTTAGCATATTTCATCATCCCTTGACCACTACGTTTATTATCTAACCAATTTCCTTCATATATATCTCCATTGGTATATTTCATTATCCCTTGACCATAGTGTTTATTATTACCCCAATTTCCTTCGTATACATCTCCATTGGCGTATTTCATTTTTCCTTCACCACTACGTTTATTATTATTACTCCAATTTCCTTCATATACATCTCCATTGGCATATTTCTTTTTTCCTTTGCCACTACGTTTATTATTAGGCTTAGTTACATTTTGTATTACTTCTTTAAAATGTTTTTCTTCTCTTATTACTTTTACCGTTGTTTTATCTGCTTTTGTTAGTGTCCATTCTCCAATATAATTATCATTTTCACATATACCTGTATATACTTCTTTATTCACTGTAGTTATCTTAAATTCACCATGCTTTAAATCATTTATCCATGAACCTACTTCTATATTACCATTACTATATTTCAGTTTTCCATGACCTTCTTTTTGACCATTTTTCCAATTTCCTTCGTATATATCTCCATTGGCATATTTCATTTTTCCTTGGCCATCTCTTTTATTATCCTGCCAGTTTCCTTCGTACATATATCCATTGGTATATTTCATTATCCCTTGACCATTACGTTTATCATTAACCCAGTCTCCTTCGTATACATTTCCATCGGCATATTTAATTTTTCCTTGACCATTACGTTTATCGTTAACCCAGTCTCCTTCGTATACATTTCCATCGGCATATTCCATTATACCTTTTCCTTGACGGCTATTATTGTTTACTTCGCCTATATATTTACCTTCTTTACCCCATGCTCCACTGTATTGTTGTTTTTTATTACTAATTTTATTTTCTTTTTTAGGTTTAGTTTCTTTTTTTATTACTTCTTTAAAATGGTTTCCTTCTCTTATTACTTTTACCGTTGTTTTATCTGCTTTTGTTAGTGTCCATTCTCCAATGTATTTATCATTTTCACATATACCTGTATATACTTCTTTGTCTAATGTAGTTATTTTAAATTGACCATGCTTTAAATCATTTGTCCAATTTCCTTCATATATATCTCCATTAGAATATGTTATAGTACCTAATCCATCTTTTCTATCTTTTTTCCAACTTCCATCATACTCTTCTTTTTTATTATGATAAGTCATTTTCCCTTTTCCATCTTTCTTATCATTTATCCATTGACCATTGTATATATCGCCATTATTATATGTCATTCTCCCCTTTCCATGTCTTTTATCATCCTTCCAACTTCCATCATATATATCTTTATTTACATAAATCATTAGACCTTGACCATGTCTTTTATTTATTAAAACTTGTCCATCATAACTTCCTTCGATGCTGCCATTCTTTTTCCATTCTTTCTTTAACTTTCTAGGCTTTATGTTTGGCGTTTCATTGATAAAATCTATGTACCATTTAGAAACTTCATATGCAACATTTAAACAATTTACTGCTTTTGTTTCATCATCTATAAACTTTCCATCTTCATCAGCATGAGTTCCACCATTTCCATCAAGCCTAAGTGTAATCATCTTATGATAAATATCTTTCCTTATTACCGCTTCTAAACTTTCTATTTTCTCTGATAAATCACCTTGTGACTTTATACCAAACTTATTTTGAATTTTTATAGTTAGATGTTCAATAATTTTTCTTGCATTCGTTATACTATTACTTGGTAAATATCCTATATCATTTTTATCTCTTTCTATACATTCTTTGCCTTGATATAGTAAACTTTGTATATCTTTATGCTCAACAAAAACATCTAAATCTTTTTTTGAATAGATAACTTTCTTATAATTATTTTTATTATCCTCATAGTTATTGTTACTTTCATATTTATCTGAATACCATTTAATAATCTCATATAAGTTGTCTAAACAAATCTCTGCCATTTCTTCATCTATAAAATAATTTGATGATTGAATATTTAAATACTCATTTTCTATATATTTAATTTTAAAATAAATATTATTACTCAAGATGCCTTTAGATCTTAATTCATTTATACTAATATTCAAATTATCTCCTAAATTTATATCTTCTAAGGTACATATTACCCTTATAAAAGTCTTACAACTATTTCTTGAAACTTCTACTACTTTTTCAAAATTATCTTCTAAGCTACTTACTTCTTCTATATATCCTACTAATTGTTTCCACCTTTGGTTTAAAAATGAATAATCATATTTCCTCATACTATACTTTCTCCTTTAAAATCTTTACAAAAAGTATAAAATAATAGCCATAATATCATACATAACTATTATCTTATTATATAATCTATATTACTATAATCTCTTTATTTAAAGTTACTCGTCTTTGTTTGCTATCAAAGTCAATTCTAATTTATCATCCTTCCAGTTTCCTTCATATATATCTCCATTAGCATATTTCATTTTCCTTTGGCTATGCCTTTTATTTAATAAAATCTATGTACCATTTAGAAACTTCATATGCAAGATTTAAATAACATACTGCTTTTGTTTCATTATTTCTAGAATTTTCATCTTCTAGAAAATAACTTTCATAATTTCTATCAAGCATAGGTGAAATCATCTTATAATAAATGTCTTTCCTTATTATTGCTTCTAAACTTTCTATTTTTTCTAATAAACCACCTTGGGACTTTATACCAAACTTATTTTGAATTTTTATAGTTATATATTCAATAATTTTTCTTGCATTTATTATACTATTACTTGGTAAATACAGTATATCATTTTTATCTCTTTCTATACATTCTTTACCTTGATATAGCAGTCTTTGTATATCTTTATGTTCAGCAAAAATCTCTAAATCCTCTTTTGAGTAAATAACTTTTTTATAGTTATTTTTATTTTTTTCATCATTTTTATAATTGTTATATTTATTATTGCTTTCATATTTATCTGAGTACCATTTAACAATCTCATATAGGTTATCTAAACAAATTTCTGCCATTTCTTCATTTACAAAGTAGTTTGACGATTGAATATTTAAATACTCATTTTCTATATATTTAATTTTTAAATAAATATTATTATTCAAAATACCTTTAGATCTTAATTCATTTATACTAATATTCAGATTCTCTTCTAAATTTATATCTTCTAAGATAGATATTACACTTATAAAAGTCTTACAACTCTTTCTTGAAACTTCTACCACTTTTTCAAAATTATCTTTTAAGCTACTTACTTCTTCTATATATCCTACTAGTTGTTTCCACCTTTGGTTTAAAAATGAATAATCGTATTTCCTCATAATATACTTTCTCCTTTAAAATCTTTACAAAAAGTATGAAATAATAGCCATAATATCATATATCACTATTATCTTATTATATAATCTATAGTGTTGTAATTTCTTTATTTAAAATATAAGCTTTTACCTTTAACCTTATGTAATCCACCCTTAGTCACTGTTTTTTTATCATCAATTATTTTCCATCTTTCAATTCACCTTAATAAAATCTATGTCCCATTTAGAAACTTCATATGCAACATTTTCTGCAACCTTCTACTACTTGCTCAAGATTATCCTCCTGCAAGTTTATCATTTCTATATATTTTATCAATTTATTCCACTTTGAATTTAAAAATGAAAAATCATATATTTTCATTTTGTATATACTCCTATAATTAATAATAAGATGTACTATAAATAGTACATCTTATTATTAATTATTACATATTAGCTCTGATAACGAATATATTTTTTCTAAATATTCATTATCTTCATCTTTAACAACTGTCATTACTATTTTTTACAATATCACGTAACATTTCTGTATCATCATTACATACATGCTCTAAGCATATAGTTAATATTTTACCATCATCATAAATCATTATATTAGTATATTTTAAGTACTTCGTCTTTATTTAATGCAAAAGCTATGACATCTTTTCTATGATAATGTATAATCATCCTATTATTAAATATTAGTGCTATTAAAATTTTGCCTATTAAATAAACTATGGTTAAAATTTCTACATTATTTAATTTTTATCTTTAATATATTCTTGTAAATTAATATAGTTGCTACTTATATTTGTGAGTTCAATACAAATCATGTCAATATCTATTTCTAACTTATATTTCTTAGAACTTACCTTATATTTTTAAATACTTAACATTACAACTTACTCTATTCGGTTCTTTTACATAATAATATATAATTCTACAATATTTTCATTTGTAATTCCATATAATTGTTAGAATATGTTTTTGTTTTTTATTTAAAATTAAAATTTAATCCTATTTATTAATATAATTATAATCTAATTAAATATAATAACTTTAAAATTATATATAAAAAACTATATTGAATAATCTATATCTCATCTCTAGTTTATATTATGCGCTCTAAATCAAACAGTATTTTATTAACTACAATGGCTATATATGGTATACTAGATGTAAAATAATAGAAAATGCTAAGGAGAACAACTTTGAAAAAGAAACAAAAAACTAGTCTAATATCAATAAGTAGACTATTAATATTTTTAGACATAATAATATTAATAGCGCTTACACAAAATATCTACATAAAAGAAATCACTATATACGGTATATTTAGATTATATTATCTTTCATTTAGAGCTTTAGGTATATATCTAAAAAACTGTAAAACTGCTCTTATTCTAGTGAAAAAATATAATATATTTTCTAATATACACTCTTCTCTATCAGATGAAGAAATTGATGATAGAAATGAACCTTTAAAAAACTTATTAAAAATATTTATATTCTTCCTTGAATGTACGGTGCCTATGATTTTATTTATGCATACTATGCAAAATTCTAGGGACATTATAAGATATGCCGTAAAATCTTCCAACAATCCTATTTATTTTTCTGGTTTAATACTATTAAATATAGTATTAGAGCTAATATCTACTTATATTAAGAAAAGAACTGTAGACATAATAGACTCATTTGACCAAGAAGAAAGCAAGGCTTCTTAATTTTTTACCTTAGGAGATTTACAAAATGAACAATAAACATAACTCTAGCAAATATGCATGGAATGATGCTCTAATATTAGATAAAATACAAGAAATTTTAGATGGAAAAAACATAGATGACTTAGATTTTACACAAGAAGAAATAGAAAATCTAAAAACTCAGTTAATGGACAGTATTTCTGATGATGAATTAAATGAGTCAGCTTCTTTACTTGCTGAAAGTATTTGTGAATTGAAGCTTTTACCTTACGAAGATATAAAAAGCTATATATCAAGATTGATAGATTATCTAGACAAAAGTAATTTAAAGTGTATTATAGGTGAATTTAATGGCATTGAGTTTGAAGTACACGAAGACTCTAATGTGGATGATGTTTTCAATGAGTATTATGCTAAGTATGATAAAACATACGGAATATCTGATATGCTTTCAGACTTAGGCTTAAAATAGAATATATCTTAATAAATATAAAAAAGTGTATCTTCCTGTGGAGGTACACTTTTTTAGTAAGTTATTTAAATTTGTTATTAGCTAGAAAATACACAATTATATTTCCAAACTCTTTTATTATTTTTTGAATTAACTCCTTGTATTATACCCTATAACAGCGTTCAGCTTTTAATTACAAAAATCACAAGGATCGCTTTTACCAGACTCTTCTATGCTCCCTGATTCTATAACCTTACTTCTTTTCAATGCTCTACAAGACTTAGTTGTATGATAACTTTTACCCCTAGGTGTCCAGTAAACTATTCCACTCTTATCTTTTGATAAATCATTTGAACTCTCACTATAAACACTATTATTTGATGGGGTGCTACTTTCCCCTGATTTATAATCACCTTCCTCAGAGCTTGTCTTCAATCCATTTCCTGTAGAAATAAATACTATATCTCCACACTCATCAGTTCTATACACTTTTATATTATCATTTCTCAAAGTATCCATAGTTTCTTTATGTGGATGACCATATCTGTTATTTTCTCCACAAGTAATTACTGCATATTTAGCATCAGTACCTCTTATAAAACTAGGATCTGAACTACTAGATGAACCATGATGACCTATTTTAATTAAATCCACATTTGATACATTCAAAGTGTTTTCTATTTCTCTACCAGCATCACCCATAAACAGCATCTTGTCTTTGCCATTTCTATATTCCAAAACTATAGAATTGTTATTAGGATCATTTTGATTAGCCACTGACAAAACCTCAAACTCTGATTTATCAAGTTTGAACTTACTATGTAATAATGGTACACTTGGTGACAATCCTTTATTAGCCATAGATGTGATAAAATCTGCGTATGTTTTAGTGTTGGCATCACCATTGCTTACATATACATTTTCTACTTTTATTTCATCTACTACTGCATCAAGTCCCCCAATGTGGTCAGCATCTGGATGGGTAGCGATAACATATTTTAATTGTTTAACATTTTGACTTCTTAAATATGATACCACTCTATATTCATCATCATTTTCTCCACCATCAATTAAAGCTGCTTTATCACCATCTTTAATTAAAATTGAATCAGAATTTCCAGTGTTTATAAAATGAATTTCCACATTATTTACTGCAGTATTACTTTCATTTTTATTATCCCTACTCTCTTCTTTTTTAACTTCAAATATACTTTCTTTCTCTTTATTTTCAGAAGTTATTGTTGAATTATTTTTATTATTTGTTTTCTTAGGAGAAGTTTCATCAACTTTTTCTTTTTGACTTGTCAACAAATTACTATCTGCCTTAGTTTCATCTATCTTAGGCACAGTAGCACTATAGATAGCAAAGACTATCATATAGAAAATTAATGTTGATATAAATATTTTTTTATCTTCTTTTTTATAAGAACCCTTAAATAAATCTTTCAAATTAACTACTAACGAAGGTGTTGACATTAATAGTATCCATAGTGATATATCATTTAAACTTCTTGATGAACCAATTAGAAATGTTAGTGTTGTCAACACATAATAAATAGTTGCTATTATTTTATTTCTTTTATTGTTACTTCTAAAACCAGCTATATATTTTCTCATATAATTCACCCCCTATTATATTTTAGCCCTTATAAGTTTTTTTGTCTTGTAATATTAAAAAAGTAGGAGCTAAACTCCTACCATTCTACTTCGCAATATATATTAATCCAATAACTGCTGAGTTTGATGGGTTAATTATAATATATGATCGTAAACATATAAGCACCGAAAATATTATTGTATGCCTATGAGCCAACTATAGCTCCACCATTAGGATGAAGAACTTGACCGGACATATAGCTAGAATCATCACTAGCTAAAAATAAATAACTTGTTGCCACTTCAAAAGGCTGACCTGCTCTATTCATAGGAACTTTACTAGTGCCACTACCAAATGTTTCTACTTGCTCAGCTGAAAAAGATGCAGGAATTAAAGGTGTCCAAATAGGTCCAGGAGCCACGCCATTTACTCTAACTCCATCTTTTATTAAAGATTGAGAAAGGGATCTTGTAAAAGTTGCAATGGCACCCTTAGTTGCACTGTAGTCTATAAGCAATGGTTCACCTTGATAGGCTGTGATGGAAGTAGTATTTATTATGGATGAACCCTTTTTTAAATAAGGAAGAGCCGCCTTTGTCATATAGAAAAATGGATAAACGTTTGTTTTAAAAGTGAGATCCAATTGCTCTGCTGATATATCAAGTATACTATTTTGAACAAATTGTACTGCATGGTTATTGACTAATATATCTATTTTTCCAAAGCACTCTATAGTTTTTTGTACTACAGTAGTAGACATTTCTTCATCTTTTAAATCTCCAGGTATTAACAAACATTTTCTTCCCAAGTTCTCTATAAATTCCTTTGTTTCATTTGCATCTTTATGTTCATTTAAATATGAAATAGCTATATCCGCTCCCTCTATAGCAAATAAATAAGCTACAGCTCTTCCTATACCACTATCCCCTCCTGTAATTATGGCAACTTTATTTTTTAATTTACAACTTCCAGTATAATATGGATTATAAGAAATTGGTCTAGGCTGCATAATATACTCCATACCTGGCTGTACATCTTGATGTTGAGGTGGAAATAATACTTTGACTTCTTCGCACACTTCTTTTGTCCCTATACTTTTATAAATTGGATACATAAAACACCACCTTTGTAGAATTATTTAATGTAATTTATATTATGTCTTAGGCATTTTATGATATAAAAATTCCATTGCCCTAAAATAATACTTAATTGTAAAAGCTTTATATAATAAAAATGATAATATAGTGTTTTAATAAGTATTTATAAATATATAAATTTTTTAATTTAATATAATTTCCTACTAGGAATTTATATTATTACGCTATACTAGTTTATAAGTCTTTTTATTTGCTGTTCACTTATTTGGTACTTAATTCTCAATTTATCAATGTTTTTGCCGTTATATTCTTCAATTATCTTTCTATTTCTCTCTCCCATAACAACTTTTCTATGTATTGGTATATAAACACAAGTACCTCCATAAAGTTTGGACACTTCTATAAATTTATCCATTCCTATAATATTTACCATTGCATGTAAGTTATAAGGAATATCATCCAAAATAACACTCATAACTTTACCTCCCTTTATTCATTATTATTTCCTACTAGGCATTTTATCTATTGAAGATAATCTTTTAATCTATGATTCTTGTTATTTTCTCCAAAACTTATAATATTCCCACCTGACATTTCCACAAGCCTACTGGCCACTGCCTCATCCCAGCTTATCATTTCTTTTATGCTTTTTTCTGTAGATATGATTAATGGTTTGTTTAGAAGATATCTAGTATTAATTATTCTGTAAATATAATTTAAATCAACTTCATTTATTTTTCCTTTCAAAAAATCATCTATAAATAAAACTCTAGGGTTTATATATTTCTCCATCTCTCTCATATGATTTTCCTCATCCATAATAGACTGTTTTAGATTAACAATCATGTTATTGTACTCCACATATCTACAAGTGATGTTTTCATTTATAAGTTTTAGCATAACTGCTACACCCAAATGAGTTTTTCCCACGCCAGGAGGTCCTGAAAGTATCAATGATGAACTACTTTCCATAAAATCACTACAAAATATAAGAACTTTTTGTTTTGCCAATGCTTGATTTTGATTATGACAAATATATGTACTAAAGTTCTTTGTTTTGAATACATCACTAAGTCCACATTTTTGCAGCTTTTCAAAGGCCTGCTTCTTAGCCAAACATTCACATGGTTTTGCCATTTCGCATCCATCCTCATTTGTTATAAAAGTATATCCCAAATCTCTACATTTTGAACAATCATAACTTTCTTTTACATGAGGACTCTGTTTCATAAGTTTTTCCAATCTTTCTAAAAATTTTTTATCCATATTACCCTCCTAAACAACTCCCAGCTTCTCTTCCAAAAGCTTAATTTCCTTTAATGTGTTTTCATTCACATCTTCCACAACACTTAATTTATCTTGTTTTTTAGATTTTTTATTTGTAATCTTGTTTTGTTTTCCTTCAAAATCCTCTAAAGTATAAATCTTTTGATCCATCCATTTTTTGATAATGCCCTTTAGATAAAATGGATTCACATTACACTTATCTATACAGATTTCTATTGCCTTTTTAAAAAGGTCATATTGAATTTTTTCTGATACTTCCACAAACCAATCCCTATTGGCAGGATATAATGGACCTATGTTTTGCTCATAAAGCTTTGTTATTTTTGATAAATTATTATCTACACACTCACCTACAAACTGATTTTCTATTTTTTTATCTAAGTCTGTATCTTTTTCTATATCTATTTCTTTTTCTATATCTTTATCTATATCTATATCTGTCGTTACATTTTTGTTGCATGAAACGTTACATAAAGTTTCATCTGTAATACTTTCTTTCTTACATTCTTCTTTTTCTTGCTTTTTATTTTCTCTATGCTTTCTAACACGTTTAGTACTATTAGATTCTGAGCCTGTTAATTCATCTATTTGTTTTAAAATAAACTCATCTCCATTACATTCTATAAGATCAGCTTTTTTTAGAAATTCTATAGTTTCCCTTACGTCTTCAAGTTCTTCATCAATTATTAAAGATAGCTCCTCTTCAAATGTATCTTTAAAATTATCAAAATAAAGTCTCCCATCATTTTTTAAAGATTCTATAAGCATTTTTTGATAAATAACTATATATATGTGACCTTTCTCCATATTCTTTAATACCTTGATAAACTTTTGATTATAAAATCCCACATCTAACTTCAACCAATAATACCCCTTTTTCATTTTCTCTTCCCCCTATTCTATAAATTCACTTCATCATCTTTAATTATATTTTCAGCTATAAGCATTCTTTTAAATTGCTCTCTACCCTTATCATTTATAAGTGTTTGAGCTCCTCTATGTCCAGACTCTGCACTAAACTCCTTCATTGTGAAGTATTCCATTACTTTTGCATAAGGCCTGATTTCTCCCTTCTTGTTTCTGTAGCAGTAATTATTTATAAGTAGCCAATTAACTAATAAATTCTCCCTAACTCCCAGTATCTTAGCAGTATCCCTAAAATTCGTATTTAAATTTTTTGTATATAAATTAGAGTTAATTGTATTTTCATTGTTGTCTAAAGCTTGGTATGTAGAAATTTTTGTGTTATTTTGAGTTGTGTCTAAAGAATTTGATACTTGAGTTGACTTTAATTTGCTCTCTATATTTTTAAAATACTGTCTTGCTATTTTACCTTTTTCACTTTTTTGTATTATGGCCAATTCCTTTGCCATATCTATGGATAACATATAATCTACAATAATTGGTTCACCTTCTATTGTAAGATTTTCTCCATATACTGTTTTATAATCTTCTCCTTCTTGAAAGCCATAATCTTTTACTAGCTTAGGTATCCACTGCCTAAAAGGTACTTTTATACTACCAATATACTCATATAAGTCCCTTCCACTTAAATTAATTTCACTATTATTTTCTTTTGTGAAGTTATGTGGAATTATATTTTGTAAATCTTGTTCCATTTTTTCCCCTCCTAATTTTTATTATACTTATATATTATCACATTTATTCGTACTTATGTTTGGACACTTGTTAGAACATTCATTCTAAAATATTAATTTTTTGACATAATTTATAAATATATTTTCTAACTATAATTAAATTTTTCATCTTATTATATAAATAGATGGTAAGCCATCAATATATTTTTAAGGAGGTAATAAAATGGCAGTAATTTCAACTCCAAATGCTTCTTCTGTAAAAGTAAAATTTGATCATGGTACTGATATAAATGGTGACAGAGTGATAAAAACAAAAACTTTTTCAAGCATAAAATCATCAGCTTCCAACGATGATATTATGGCTGTAGTAAATGCATTAGTAGGCTTACAACAACACACTTTATCAGCAACAAATAGAGTGGACAACTCTTCTTTATCTGAGTAATTTTTAATTTTTAGGAGGTTAAAATATGGATGAGAAAAAACTTATAATGACTTTTAAGAATACTTTAGGCAATAGCTTTTCAATTACAATAGATGATCCAAGGGAAGACTTGGAGGAGCAAGATGTGGTGGATGCTATGAATTTAATAAAGACTAAAAACATCTTTCAACCTAAGGGATATGATATAGCTGAGTGCATCTCTGCTAAGGTAGTAAATAGCACAACTACTGAGTACGATTTAGTTGTTTAATAATTTGAGGTGATAATATGGAACCTTTTCAAACTATTGTATCAAACATGGGTTTTCCTATAGCAATTTCACTCTATTTGTTGGTGAGAATTGAAGGAAAGCTGCAAGGTTTGACTGATAGTATAAACGAGTTGTCCAAGAATATTATCAATATGAAATAAAATTTTAATTCATTTCACTAATGAGATGTCTTTTTAATTTAAAACAATCCCCCTTGTTAAAATAAAAAGTATGTATTTCCTTTGGGAGATACATACTTTTTTATTTCGCAATAGTTATATAATACGAACTACTTGAAACAAATTAAACAACCATATCTTAGTATTTAGAAATTAAAATTACTGGATACCGGTTGTTTTTTTATTATAATTATCACGAAGTAAGATAACATAGCCTTATTTTATGTCTTTTGAATGAATTTATTGACAATTACCCATTAATTTACTACATTAAAATTAGAACTTAGTAGTATAAAGGAGGTGAATGTGTAAATGAGTGGACATTATAGAGTAGACATAAATCAGCTACATAAAAAAGTATAAAATACAAGAAAATCATTTAGGTATCAAGAAGAAGCACTTAAAAATATGAGTAAAATATATAAACTACCTATAAAAAGTTATAAAGGTTCTTTATTGATACTTCACATTGGAGGTGGAAAAACATTTACAGCTGTTAACTGGATTTGTAGAAATATAGTTTCAAAAGGTATAAAAGTATTATGGATGGCACAATCATTGTACTTATTAGAACAAGCAGAAAAAATTTTAGGTAAGAATTACATAATACGATTAATAGAGACAGAATAAATTTAAGAGTTGTATCAAGTAGTTTTTCTCATTGTAATATTGGAAGTATAAAATTAACAGATGATATTTTGGCACTCAAATAGATAATAATAAGAAAGGTATTTGTTATCAAGCAGATGAATCATTACTTCACTTCAATCTCAAAATATATTAGCTCCTCCTAAATCCATTCAAAAAGATACAAATATGAAATTTGAAGTAGATGATAAAGTTTATGAAAGACTTCCCATAAAACATAAAAATTTGCCAGATTATATAATTGATGAACTAGCTAAAAATTCAACTAGAAATAACATGATTGTTAGTGATTATTTAAATAATAAAGATGAATATGGAAAAATATTAATATTTGCAGATAGGTGGTATCAATGTGAACATATTGTAAGTTCCATTCAGAAAAATGGTATAAGAGCTAATGCAATATACTCTAAGATTTCAAAAGAAAAAGATAGACATGATGATTTAGGACGTAGAGATAATAAGGAAAATGAAAAAATCTTAAAGGACTTTAGAGAATATAAATATGATGTAATTGTAAATGTAAAAATGTTAACATAAGGTGTTGATGTTCCGGATGTAAAAACTGTTATGATTACTAGACAAACAACAAGCCCCATTTTATTTACTCAAATGATTAGGCTAGCATTAAGGGGTAAAATAGCAGGTGGTGGTAATAAAGATTATGCAAATATAGTTTTATTTACTAATAAATGGAGTAGAGAAATCCCACTTATAGATGGTAAAACTGAAAATATTCCTTCCATTAATCAACAAAGAAATCCATTGAATTATATTTTAATTAAAAAATTTGAATCAAAGGAGAAGATAAAAATATGAATTTAAATAAAGCTAAAAAAAGTATAGCAGGAATTCTGTATTTAAGCTTGATTCTTTCATGTATACCTGCAAATGTATCTTATGCAACGGCTAAAAATGATACAATAGTAAAACTACCAGTATCAGATGATGCTAAAATTAATAATACGGGTTCAAAACCTGATGAGATATCTAATGTTGAAAATGTTAAAATGAATGAAGTCCCTTATCTTTCTACTTATTATATAAAACCAATCGTAAAACCAGGCGAAAATGTAGAATTGAACTTCTATGTAACTGACTATTCTCATAAGGAATATCTTCAAAATGATAATTCTCAAACATTTACAGTTACAATTAAAATAGACGGAAAAAACGATATTATCAAAACTGTAAAAGCTGGTGATAACAAAATACGCTTAGGTAAATTTACTAAAGAAGGCAAACAAAAATTCTCTATTATTGCTAAAGACCAATACGGAAGAAGTTCTCATGAGTTATTCAATTTCTTCTTAGTTCAAAATGATGTAAAAGTAAAAGAATATACTATGACTAAAGAAGATTTAATAAAATATAACATTAAAAATAATGACTCATACGGAGAAGTAAGATTAGTAAAAGTTGATTTAAAAAATAAAACAATGGAAGATGCACTACAAAAAATAGCAAAAGATACAAATGTTAAATCTGGTAAGTATGTCGTATTTATAGGTGATTCTAATAAAGATGGTAAAAGAGATAGTGACTGGAAACAAACTGTAGTAAAATATGCTAACGATTACAACAAAGAAGCTGTTTTAAATGAATCAAGAAATACTAAAGATGGTATACAAAAACTTATATTAGATAAAAAAGCAGAAGGATTTAATAAAGTTACTTTATTACCTGGAAGATATAGAATAGACCATGAAAAACCTATTTTTGTACCAGATAATATGACTTTAGATTTAAACGGTGCAACTATCAAATTAAACCAATTTACTGGTAATGGTGCATTAATGATAGATTTAAACGGAGTAACAAATGCTCATTTAACAAATGGAATTATTGAAGGAGACTATTTTGAACACGATTATGCGGGTTCTCCTAACAACTCTGAATGGGTAAATGGAGTTTCTATATCAAATGGAGCTATGTATTCATCTTTAACTAATTTAGAAGTTAAAAATATAACTGGATATGGTGTTACTAATGGAATTTCTGGCACTAAAGGATTAGATGGTCAAGGATATGCTGATTTTGTAATAGGAAACTTAAGTGGATTTTCTTTAGGTGATATTGATAGAAATACTGGAAAATTTATAGAAAGTTCTACTAGAACTACTTCTGACTTTAAAGATATTTCAGAAGCATCTGGACATGACTATTTATCTGTAAGCAGATATTTAGGATATCAAGGAGTAAGTGGTGGTTCATGGAATATAATCTGTCATTTCTATGATGGAAATAAAGATTATATTAAATCAACAGATGCTTTCCAATATAGAAGAGTAGAAATACCACAAGGAGCTAAATTCATGAGAGTTACACTATTAAGCACTCAAACTCCAACTGATTTAAGTGTTCAAGGTTTTAAAGTACCTACACATTGTTTATATAAAGATATACTTATAGATAACGCTAGATGTGTTGGTATGGCTCCAGCAGCTATGAATAATATGTTAATTGAAAACGTTGACATTACTGCTTCTGGGCAATCTGGAGCAAAATGTGCTTTTGATGCCGAAGATGGTTGGGATATGATGCAAGACATAACATTTAGAGGTATGCGTTTTTATAAAAATAACTATAACGACTTCTTAACTTGTGGCGGCCATAACTTTATCGTAGAAGATATGAAAGAAGGTAGTATGTATATCTGGGAAAGAACTAGAGGATTAGTTGTTAGAAATAGCAATATTGGAAATATAGTATTAAAAGGTGGCGGATTAGACGATATAGTTAATCATGGAGTATATAGAATATATGATAATACAGTTAAAAGTGGGTCTGTTAATAATAACTTATCTAAAAACCTAAATGTTACAAGCAATATAAATGGACTAGTAACTAACTCAACTTTAGCTGGAATTGTTAATGGAGGAGAATATACAGACTGTACTATAAAAGTTTCATCTCAATTTTTAGGATATTTAAATAAAGTAAAAATGATTAACTGTGATATTATCCCTAAAAAAGGATTTACAAAAAGATATAAAATGTCATTTGATGGAGGACACGGAGATGATGTATATATAGAAAACTGCAATTTCTATGGGAAAGTTGTTTTAGATAACCATAATAATTTCTATTCTGGTATATTTAAAAACTGCACATTTAAAGATGCTAATATTAAACCTAGCGTTGCTGCTAATAAAACTGATAAAATAGTATTTGAAAATTGCGACTTTGGATATAGTCAAAATAACTTTATATATTATTCACCTTTTGCTTATACTAAAGGGACTTATAGCAACATAGAATTTAAAGAATGTAATATTAAAAACTTAGATGGTAATAAAAAATCATTCTTATATGCTTACGCAAAACCAAACGGACAAATAACATTTAAAGATTGTAATTTACATTTACCAAAAGGTATTACTATCTTTAGTGGAGATCATAGCTGTTTAAAAAACATTGAAGATTATAGAGTTAACTTCATTAATTCTAAATTACCAAAAAATATAGTTAAAGTTGACTCTAAGTTCTCTAAGGTAGCAGGATTAAAATTCAAATATAGCACAAAAAAACAGTAAGTAATACATCGTGTATGCTTAAATAAAGAAAGAAAAGCACATCTACATAAATAGATGTGCTTTTTATATCACTTCTGCTCTGCCTTAAATCGAACTACTGTTTTGTATACGTATGCTTTGTGTGCTTGATTAGATGCAAGTTTAAAATCAATCGTATGTACTTTATCGTTACCTCTAACGCAACCATCTTTTAAAACCACTTTATCAGCTGTATTTGCGAATTGCTTGTAATCTATTTCGCTACTTTCCTTGATATTCAAAGTATCTATTGGTAAAGTTACAAATTTATCCGAATTGGCAATTTCAACAGGCATATAAGCATTTAATTGGTATGTTAGACTTGAATTAATAGTTAAATTTACCGCACCTAACATTTCAACATCTTCTACACCCGTGCTATCATAGCTTACTATAATAGCATCATAATTACCTTTATTATCAAATCCTGCATTTGTAAAATTACTATATCCAGCAACTATTATTTCTCCATTTTTTGTTTCTATTATTGATTTAAAAACATCATTACTAGAGTCACCAAAACTTTTATTCCATAGTTGTTTTCCACTACTATCATATTTAACCATTGCTGCATCTTGTCTGCCTTTGTTAGTGAAACTAGCGTTTATAGACCTACTATATCCAATAGCTACAACCCCTTTGTCACTAGTTTCTATCTATGATAAATTAATAGATGATTTATTACAAATGGACTTGGATATGTATAGTAGTGAAGAAATTCAAGATAAAGATATAAAACCTTTTGCTAATGATTTAAAAAACAAATACTTCAATATTGAAAAAGATGATTTTGATGGATGTTTAGAAGATAATATTATAAAAATAGTAAGACATATATCTCAAACTGGATATAAACCAGAGTTTTTTGATTTTTTAGAAAGGTCTTATTATGATTTAGATAAAGTAGCAGATTAAGTAGAAGATTTATCTGTGAAAAATATGAAAAAACATTTAAAATCTATATTCTTTGATGAAAGCAAAATGTGGAAGATAGTTTTTGGTGATTTTGAATATTTCTTAAAAATGATAATAAATATACTTTCTGAAAGAGAACTTAACTCTCATTATGTTGATGATTATCCTGAAGTTCCTCAAATTAACGAATATATTTTAACTGAAGAGTTAAAAAACAAGTTTTTCAAAGAGATAAATATACTTGCTTATGTTGCGGTAAAAAAGTTAAACAAGGAAGAACGCTTACTGTTGATCATATAATTCCCATATCTATGGGAGGTAAAAGTAAGCTTTCCAATTTACAAACCCTATGTAATGAATGTAATATAGCTAAAGAAAGAAACGAAATTAACTATAGTATACATGTTTCACCACTAAGTAAATCTAAAGAATTAAAGTTATTTAAATCTAATAAAACAGAAGACCCTAAAAATACACTAAAAAGAATAATAAATGATATGTATCATTGTGGAGCTGTATGCGAAATAAAATATCATAAGAGAAGAACTGGTGAATATTATAATAGTTGGTTAATAAGATTATATGACGGAAACAATACAAGTTGGTTAATTTCTAATCGCAAAAAATTAATAAAATATATTAATACTGAGTTTAATATGGATCAAGTAAAAGATATTATAATTAAATAACTTAAACTAAGGCATCAAAAAAAGAGGAGAAAAATCTCCTCTTTTTTCTAATAATAACTATAAGTAGATAGTACGCCTAAAGTAGAATTAAATTATACTAAAACAGATGCAGGGGAATATTTCATACTACTAGAGTTTTAAGGAAATAAAGTAGGAAAATTTAAAGAAAAAAATTTATATGATAAAGAAAGTTTTATAAAAATTGTAAAACCTATATTAGAAACAGCTAATAAAGATGATGGCAAATTTATATTAACTGGTGGGACACCAACAAATACCACTACGTTTTCTGTTTTAGAATTTATAGTAAATATATTTAGTAATTTTTTAGCAATATTTAAATAATTTAATCTATTAAAAAAAAGAATTTAAGGAATCAAATAAAGATTCGTAAATTTAATATAATACGAATTTGAAAGTAGGATTATCCACCATATCCCAATTTTTTATTGTAAAAAATAATTTATAAAATCAACATTAATTTAAAATATAGCTATTTAATCATTGTATGTATGAATAAATAAATCCCTTGAAAATTTTATAAATAATAATTGCTAAATTAATAAGAAATATGTTTATCATTTATTGCAATTTCCTCAAACAATAGCTACTATTATGGTGAACAGTAAAAAATAAGTAGAAAGGTGATGAAAAAATGATAAACAGTGCAAACCCTTCTTTAAACTATGCTAAAAATAACAAAGAAAGAATGCCATGGGAGCATTACTTAAATGAGTTTAAAGAAATGGATCCAATAAAAACAAGTAAACGTTCTGGTGTTCCTTATAATATGGAGACTTGTGAGTTTACAGTAGACTTTATGGGAACAACTTATCATATACACTATCCTGACTTTCATGTTACTCATATACAAGATAACTCAGTTTATTATCCACTAGAAGATAATAATTATGCAAAAATATTAGTTAATCGTTATTTATTAAATGCTGCTCCTATTTCACACAATGGTGATTTTCTTGCCTATCGTGAAGTTCCTTGGGGAGAAGTTTATTATCAACAATTCTATGGTAGATGTATTGGAAGACTTGCCAGAAAATATGGAAATAATATAGAAGCCTTTGAAAAAGTTATGGAGTCTTTAGGAGCTAAAAAAGTAAAAGCTGGAGACAGTGCCTATGAATTAGAACTTATGAAAGATTTATATATTCGTTTTATTTTATGGCAAGGTGATGATGAGTTTTCACCTTCTTCACAAATTTTATTCTCTAGTAATTTCCCTGCATCTTTCTCAGCAGAAGACTTAGCTGTTGTAGGAGATATTTGTCTTAATACTTTTGGTAAAGTAGAAAAATTAATAAATCTTTAGAATTTTAATAAAATATTTTTAAAAATCAATAAAGTACTATGTTCAATCATTATTGGTGATTTCATATTATATTGTATCAGTTAGTTTTCAAGGAGGTTTTCTATGACGTCTTATATTTTATACGGACTATGTGCCTTTTTGTTAATTCTTTCTTTTATAAAAGATAAGGAAAAAACAAAAACGGCAGTAAAAAAGGGACTATCATCTTGGGAAAATATCATGCCTCAATTTTTCACCATAGTAATAGTCATTGGCATAGTACTTTCTTTAGTTGATACAGATACCATATCTAAAGTCATCGGAAGTAACTCTGGTTTTTTAGGAGTATTTCTATCTTCCGTAGTAGGCTCCATTACTATAATGCCAACCTTTGTTGCCTTTTCCATGTCAAATTCTCTACTCCAAAGCGGTGCTGGTTATGCTCAGGTGGCAGCACTTGTTTCCACATTAACTATGGTTGGAGTTATGACTTTTACTTTAGAAGCAAAATATATGGGCACAAAAGTAACTTTACTTAGAAACATTTTGGCATTTTTATTTTCATTTATAGTTGCCGCATTTATAGGGGTGGTGTTTAGTATATGGACTTAAAATTTATTCTAAAAAGATATAGATTTGTTATTATATGGCTTGTTGTAATAATTGCAATTTATATTTTTAATAATAGCTTCGGGCTAAAAATTTTTTCAAATATCAAATCTAGTGTAGCTCAAATGCTGTCTGTTCTACCACCTATAATGATTATGCTTGGTCTTATAGATGTATGGATATCTCGTGAATCTATGATGAAGTATATGGGAAAAGAATCTAGAATTGTGGGTGTGGCTTTATCTATATTAATTGCATCTTTGGCAGCTGGGCCAATGTATGCAGCCTTTCCATTTACTAAAGTACTTTCTGATAAAGGTGTGAAGCTTTCCAATATTATGATTTTTTTAAATGCTTGGTGTGTAATAAAACTTTCTACTATTTTATTTGAAATCGGTGGATTGGGATATAAGTTTACATTTGTAAGGTTTTTAATTGACTTGCCTGGTGTAATTGTTATGGGATATTTAATTGAGTACTTAGATAATAAAAAGTTTTATTCAAAAAAATCTAAGAATAAATCATATTAATTTAAACTGTCCAAGAACGTATAATTTGTCATACATTCTTGGACATTTCTTATTATCTTTATTTGAAAAAATCTAAACCTAGTGGTAAGTATTTTGACATTAAATACATTTGCACAATGTATGCACATAAAGTCATGGCAATAAAAATAGATATTTGTTCATGTTTCTTTTTAAGTTTTTCATCTCCACTACCAAATTTTATTAAAATATCTAAATCTGAAACATCGTCCATTGGTATATCTTTATACTTTTCAGGATTTTCTTTTATCATTTCTATAATTTTATTTATTTGGCTTATATCTGATCTATATTCTACTGGAAAAAGTGTATTGCTAATTACATACTTTTCATAAAATTCATCTAATTCTTCTTCATAAAGTCCTTCATGTCCTTCTGATTCTAAAATGCCAAGAGCGACTAGATTTATTAATAATACAATTTCTAAAGTAAATAATATTATCTTGAAAATAAACATATTTTTATCCCCTCTTTCTAATTATTATATTACCATTTTTTATATAAAAATAACACATTTTATATATAAATTATTTTTAAGTATTTAAGCATCTTATAAAGTATACTATTAAACATAAATATACTATAATTCTATTATATATATCTATATTGTCAAATTTAGCTTCATTTCATCTTATAAATCATAATCATCAAGTTTCTATTTGTTTTTGAAGCAATAAAATAAAACTGGAGTGTGAATATTATGTTTAATAAGTTATACGAAAATTTACTGGAAAAACTTAATGATAATAAGCAATGTGTAATAATAACTATATTAAAACCAAAAGATGATACAAGTGGTTATATAAAGGAAAAAACTTTGCTTACTAAAAATGATATAGATAATAAAACTCTTCCTTTTGATGATTATATCTATGAAGGTATTCATAAGGCAATTTCTCTTGGACAAATTTACACACTTAAGACTAAAGATGATGAACTTGCTGTAATTGAACCATTTTTCACAAAATCAGAACCTTTATGTGAGTTTAATTTGGATATTATATCTAATATAAGTAATGAAGATAATACACCTAAAGCCTTACTAACTATACTTTCTTCTAAAGGAACTGTTTCTAAAAAAGCCGGGTCTAAAATGATTGCTTATGTTGATGGAAGAACACTAGGTAGTATAGGCGGTGGATGTATTGATGCTAAAGTTTTGACTAAAGCTAGAACTATGATAAATAGGGGTGAATATGCAATTGAGCATGTTGATATGACTGGTGAAGTTGCCGAGTCCATTGGCATAATCTGTGATGGTACTATAGAAGTTTTAATAGAAGTATTTAATTAAATTAAAATCATTATAAAAGGATATAGATAATATCTTTAGCAATTTAAGATATTATTTATATCCTTATTTTTTCATCTATTGCTTCTTATTATTATATTCATCTACAAGAGCTTGTTCTCCCATGGCAACTAAATTTTTAGTCATCATGCCACCAACTTCTTCTCCTGCTAAAACATTTTTTGAAATTCCCTCTAAGTTATTTTGAGGTGCATTGCTTTCTATTTTATCTGTTAATTCATTATAGTTATATCCTACTTCATTGGCTATTTCCAATTTCATCATATTTAAAGCTCGTTTTGCATTTGAATCAGGTACCTTATTAGTCATAATAAATTCTCCTTTGTAAGTCAATTTTATAATTTTAATAATAACATTTATAAATTATTTTTTATTATCTATAATACTTTGTATAACTCCTTTACATCTACCACATCCACTACCTGCTTTAGTCTCTTCCATAACTCTTTCTATAGTGTCTGCACCATTTTTAACTGCTTCTACTACTTCATTTACTGATACATTTTGACATTTACAAACATTTTGTAGTACTCTATCTATCTCTCTATATTCATCATCATCTTCAATATCTATATTTGTCATATCTTTAACTTCTTTAACAGTTCTTGCTCCTTGTGCTTGGGCTCCTCTAACTTTTATATATTTTTCATTATCTAAAATCATATGTACTCTCCTTACGCTTAAATATAATATTAAAAGAATTTTAATTTTCTAAATTTAAATTTATTATTCCACTTTTAGATAGAAATATTATAGTTTATCTCATATTATTCTCCTGTAATTTTTTTACGTTTTTTAATTCTTGTATACAATTCTGTGCTTGATTGTGATTTATATATAATAAACAGGATATATCATCAGTTTTTTCACTAATTCTAGTGGCTATTCTAACATGATCCTCCAAAACCTTAGTTTCAAACTTGTATATTAAATCTAAATGACACTCTTTTCCATCTAAAATTACATTTATATTTCCCTCTTGAATTTCCATTTCCACATTTCTCTTAGTCTCACTTTGTGATATATTTCCAAACTTAGTATATTTATATGAATGATTTTTATAATCAAATCGGTTACTTCTTTTTATTTGTTCTATTATGTACTCTCCATCTTCTATATTCTTTATAAAATCATCTTCATCATAAAAATAGTACTTAGAAAAATAATCTATTTCATATTTACTCATAGTTACCTCCTACTTATTTGGAATTTACTTAGTAGTTTTAACTATTTTTTCATTTTTATAATGATCTTCATATATTATTTATTACTACATATAATTTTATATTTTAATTTATAATATTTTGTTGTATTATATTATTCATGTTGTAAATTTAGGAGGACATTATGGAAATTTCAGTAGAAGAAATGATAGAATTTATACACTCTAGATGTGCTGGTAATATATCTAAATATGAGATAGAAATGATTTTAGATTTACAAGAAGAGTTTTTAGCTTCTAAAGGTCTGATTGAAGTAGAAGAAGATGAATTATATTAATTAAAAGAACCTCCTTAATAATAAATTTAAGGAGGTTCTTTTTGTTAGCATTATAAATAAATAATGTGCAAACTAACTATATATATCTGAGAATTCTATATCGCATCTTTCCACATGTTTGTGTTTTCTATCTAAGTCTAAGTTATCATAACTTTCTTTTTCATTTATATTAATAGGAATTGTAAATACAAACTCTGTTCCACATCCCTCTTTACTATTTACAGTTATATTTCCTCCATGCATTTCGACTAAGTTTTTCACAATTGATAATCCGATACCACTACCCTCACATTCTCTATTAAATGTTGTATTTACTTGTCCAAATCTATCAAAAATAATATCTAATTTTTCCTTTGGTATGCCAATACCATCGTCTTTTACATGAACTATTACATCTGTTTTTGTTGAATTAATTGTAACGCTTATACATCCCTTTTCCTTTGTGTATTTTATTGCATTGGATAATAAGTTAAGCATTATACGTTCTATTTTATCTACATCACAATAAGTAATAATTTCTTCACTATCTGTATCAAATACAAGGTCTATATTATTACCTTCAATATAATCTGCTACAGATAAAGTTATATCTTCAATAATAGCTATAATATTTTGATTAGAGCTCTTTAAAGTATAAGCTCCCACATCCATTTTACTTATATCTATTAGATTGTTTGCTAATCTAAGTAATCTAAATGAATTTTGTTTTATATATTTAATATACTTTTTTAAGTTATCCTTATCTATATTATTCTTTTCTATATTTGACTCCATAACCTGCATTGTTCCAAATATAATATTTAAAGGTGTTCTAAATTCATGAGATATGTTTGAAAAGAATTCATTTTTTATAACTTCCATTTCTATGGCTTGCTCTAATCTTTTATTTTCCTCTTCTATTTTTATCTTTTCCGTAATATCTCTAGATGTAGTTATGTACTGTTCATCATCCATATTATATATACTATTCCACTCAAGATGAATGTAATTTCCACTTTTATGTCTAAATCTAATAATATTGTAAGTTATTCTTCCATTTATCTCTTCATGTTTTTTTCTATTTATAAAACTTTTTTTATCTTCAGGATGTATAATTTCTTCAACTTTCATGGATAATAATTCTTTTTCTGTCCATCCTAAAACCTTTGTCCAGTTAGGACTTATTTTTTTAAAGTATCCATCTTTTCCAACTGTAGCTACTAAATCTACGGAAACGCTCAAGTAGTTTTGTAATTCATTTTCTGTATATTTACGTTTTTTAGTTTCCGTAAGTATTTCTTCTGATAGCTTTATATTTTTAATTTCCATAGCTATTTTACTGCATACACATTTCATGTACTCGTGATTTTTATATCTTGGGAAATTACCTTTTTTAAAACTTAATACTATTACTCCTAAAAACTCATTGTGTAATTCTAATTTATAAACACTTGAGTATGCTAAATCATCCATTTCTTCATCATACTTAAAAGTTAATAAATTAAGTATATCTTTTTTTTCATATGTTTTATTTAAAAGTTTTTTATATTTTTTTGATTCTATATCAGATTTTTTTAATGGAACAAAGTCCATATTTTTAAGATATTTAATATCATCTTTTAATTTTAAAGCTATTTTTAATCTTTCTTCCTTATCATCATATATAAATATTGAAAGACCATCAGCTACAGTATAATCAATTATCTGTTGACCTATCTTATTTAGTATCTTCTGTAAATCTATACCAATATTATTATAATCAAAATTATCACAACTTTTTTTTATTGTATTGTTGTATTTTTTATATAATTCTTCAAATATATTTTCTGAGCTTAGAATATTATCATAAATTTCTCTACCCATAACAACAATAATGTCATTATTATTAAACTTCTCCCTCATTATATAAGCATTAATTTCAATTAATTCATTTGTTTTTGAACGTAATTTCAAATTTTTAATTTTTTCTTCATATTTATTTAAAATATCATTAATATCATTTTCATTATAAGCTATTTCACTTATTTTTGAATTTAATATTTCTTTTTCACTGTAATTAAATCTATTTAAAAAATATTTATTACAAAAAATTATTTCTCCCTTATAATTTAACATTATTACATATTTTCTAATTTCACTGCACATAGATAATATTTATTCCCCTTTCCTAATATTATCTTTAAAACTATTTATTTTGTTATTCTATATTTTACCATAATATAATTATTTTTCTACAATAAAATACATATTTATCCATAATACAAAATAAAAAAGTGTGCTTTTATGCACACTCTTAAATATTTCTATTCTTACTATTTTTATTTTCCTGCAATGGAAAGTCCATCAACTATTACAGAAGGGCTTCCCACATTGCTCATAGGGAATTTCAAATCATTTCCTACTGATTTTATACTTTTAAGTAAATCAAAGTAATTACCAGCCACAGTTATTTGTTCCACTGGGAAAGATTTTTTACCATCTTGCACATAAAAACCTTTTGCAGCAAGAGAGAAATCTCCACTAACTACATTTGCTCCTGAATGAAGTCCTGCTAAATCAGTTATTATTACACCTTCATTTATTTCTTTCATTAAATCTTCAAAAGATTTTTCACCTTTTTGAAGATATAAATTACTTTCACTTACTCCCACAGATGATGCATAAGATGCTTTAAATCCGTTTCCTGTAGTTTTTACACCTTGTTTATGGGCAGTTTTTAAGTTGTGAAGAAGTGTATTTAATTTACCATTAGATACTAATTCTTTAGAAAAAGTAGCTACTCCTTCATCATCAAATGGTGCTGATGATAAACCACCATCCATTAATGGGTCGTCAATTATTGTAACAACGTCTGATGCAATCATTTCGCCTTCTTTTCCTTTTAAAAGAGATAATCCCTTTTGAGCTGCATCACCACTGAAAGTTGAGGCAAATGTTTCTAGTATTTGAACCATAGCTTCATTATACATTATTATATTGTAATTTCCTGAGTCTATACTTCTAGCACCCATCTTCGCTAAAGCTTCCTCAACACCTTCTTTTGCTATTTGTTGTGGATTTACTTCATCTAGTGAAGATGCTATAACATAACCCACACCGTCATTTTTTCCGCTTTCATCTCCTACAACAGGAACAACATAAGAAGTTAATAAGTTATCCTTATTTGTAAGTGCTAATCCTTTTGTATTGTATATACCATAATTAGATGATGCATAGGATATTTTGCAGCCTTTTAAATTAACTACTTTATCAGAGTATTTCTTAGTTTCTCCTTCTAACTCTAAAGCTTTATCTATCATTTTAGCTGGATCTATGTTTTCTAATTCTTCTGAGTAAGTTTTAACCTTAGAGTATTTTTCATCACCTTCATATATGAAAGTTTCATCGTCGCTTTCACTTAAATTAGCACTATTTTTAGCACTATTTATAAGCATATCTATGGCAGCTTCATCAAGAATTTCAGTATATGAATAACCCATTTTATTGTTTACTTTTCCTCTAAAAGAAAGACCGAAAGATTTAGATAAATTGTATTTTTCAACTTCTCCATTATAAACACTTATACTTATACTCTCACCATCACTATGATAAACTTCACATTCACTAAATCCGTTATTCATAGCCTTTTCAAATAATAAATCTTTAAACTCTAAAAAATTCATCTACTCTTCACCCCTTCCACCAACAGTTATCTCTTTAACTCTTATCATAGGTTGACCTACGTTTACTGGAACAGAGCCAGATTCAGAACCGCACATTCCTTGTGCTTGGGCTAAATTATCTCCTACCATATCTATATTCATAAGGACCTCGCTACCTTTTCCTATTAAAGTAGCTCCTCTTACAGCTTCTTTTATCTCTCCATTTTTAACTAAATATCCTTCAGAAACGGCAAAGTTAAACTCACCAGTTACAGGATTTACAGAACCACCGCCCATTTTCTTAGCATAAAGACCGTCATCTATTGATTTTATTATATCTTCTACTTTGTCTGTCCCTGCTGCTATATATGTATTTGTCATTCTAGAAGTTGGAGCAAATTTATAACTTTGTCTACGAGAACTTCCAGTAGGTTCCATATTCATTCTTCTTCCATTTAACTTGTCAACCATATATGATTTTAAAATTCCATTTTCAATTAATACATTTCTCCTAGTTTTATTTCCTTCATCATCTATGTTAGCTGAACCCCAGTGATTAGTTAAAGTTCCATCATCTATGGCAGTTACCTTACTTGATGCAATTTGCTGCCCTATTTTATCAGCAAATACAGAATTACCCTTAGCAACAGAAGTAGCTTCCAAGCCATGAGCACAAGCCTCGTGGAACACAACACCACCGAATCCATTATCTATGGCAACTGTCATCTTTCCAGCAGGACAATTTTTTGCATTAAGCATAGTATAAGCAACTCTTGATGCTTCTTTTGCATAATGTTCCACATCTATATCTTCAAATATTTCAAATCCCTTACATGCACCAGGACCTTCATGACCTGTTTGGTTTTCATTTCCTCTAGATGCTATAGAAGTTATATTTAATCTAGTTCTTATTCTACTATCTTCCACATATAAACCTTCTGTATTAGCAATTAATACATTTTGCTCCTTGTCCACATAATTTACTCTAACTTGAGATATTTCACTGTGATAATCTTTGGCAGTTTTGTATGCATCTTTCATAACTTTTATTTTATGTTGATAATCTACGCTATTAGGATTTAATTTAATAGGATTTATATCAGTAATTATTTTGCTGTTGTTTAATACTACTTGTTTTCCATCTTGAACTCTTCCTAGTGCAAGAGCTGCCTTATATGCAGTATCTAGCATAGATCTTAGCGAGTTATCATTAGTATAAGCATAAACACTTTTAAATCCTTTAAATATTCTTATACCTATTCCATAGTTTCTTCCACCTAATACATTTTCTATTTTACTATCTATAAGCCCAATATTATTTGTAATACTGTCTTCTTCAAAAATTTCTGCAAAATCTCCGCCAGTTATAAGGCACTGTTCAAGTACCTGAGTGGCAATATCTTTTGAAATCATATTCTTCCTCCTGTTTTTTGTATATGTATATTATACCAATTTTAGCGAGAGATTTAACACAAATTAAATAAACACAACAATAAAGTAAATAATAGATTTTTGTTGATATTTAGAACTCTTGAGCTTACTATTTATTATATATTTACAAATTATTTGGAGGTGAAATGTATGTTAAGTAATTGGAACTTTAAGAAACATACAATAATGTCAATAGTATTTTCAGTGCTTATATGTTTACTGTCATATATTATAATTAACCCATCAAACTCAGCAGTTATTGGATTAATTTTAACAAACGGAAGGGCTATGTCTGTAAATATGGGTATGGTTTACATAGCTATCATAACATTAATAGCATTACTATTAACTTTATTTAGTTATAAAATAATAAAAAAATAACCGACAAACTCCAATTTATTAAGTGGATTAGATGAACAATTTTCATAAATTGTGAAGTAAATATTATTTATATTTTAAGAGGGATGATATGAAAAAAAATAGTATTAAATTATACAACTTCATTTTCCCAATATGGCTTTTATGGTTGATACCAATTACTTGGATTGTAGTTTTGCCAGCAAACTTTCTTATAGATTTGCTTGTAGTTGTGCTAACAATGAAATATCTAAAGGTACAAGATATTAAGGTGAATGCAAAGTCTGTAATTTTTAAAGTTTGGATATTTGGTTTTATAGCTGACTTTATTGGTACTGTATCAATGCTTATGGCAAGTGTAATTGATTTTAATTATGAAACACAATTAGGAAAATGGTGGTATAATAATATCTCAAATGCTGTTAGTTATAATCCGTTTGAAAGCCTCTATTCTGTATTGTGGGTAACAGTCTGTGTGATGATAACCTCGTTTTTGATTTATTTATTTAACTATGAGTTTTGTCTAAAAAAATTAAATTTAGGCAATGAACAGAAGAAAAAACTTGCTCTGTCGTTGGCTATATTTACAGCACCATATTTATTCTATATTCCTACATCTTGGTTTTTCTAAATAGTATGAGTAAAATCTTTATATTTCAAATTCCAATTTATTTATAGAATTATATGTTAATATACAAAACTCATTCAATAATATATGAAATATAACAAAGATACAATAGTTTACAAACCTTCACTATATATCACATATTCACTATTTTTCTTACTGTATTTGCTGTTCGAATTGTAATCTTGTCGCTTATATTTGAGCTGGCAGTCTTTGACCACCAATTTGTCTTTTGATAATACTTTCGACTAAATGACACAAAATAACATTTTTATTTTTAGCTCTGTTAGCTTACTTCGTGATAATTATAATAAAAAACAACCATACCTTAGTGATTTCAAAATGCTAAGGTATGGTTGTTTAATTTGTTGTAAGTAGTTCGTATTATATTAAAATTGTTCACTAAATCTATCTCACAAATTTAAGTTTTTAATACATATGATTATTTATACTCTGATATATAATTAATAACTTCTTTAGCTAATTGTCCATTTATTTTCTTATATGAAGAACTATTACTGTCATCGTCACCCAATGAGAATATAACTTCATCTCCATTAATCCATACTTTTAACCATAAATAACAAGCTCCTATCTTTGTATCATCAATTTTAATATTAGCATCAGGTAAGGAATCCGTAATTGATGTTTTATTGATTGATTCAGCACGGATTAAACTTAATAATATATTATTTACTACATTTTTATCATTAATTTCTAATCCAAAATTAATAGTATCTTCATCTACAGGAACACCTATTGATATATTAAAAACAGACTTATCATTTTCTCTATATAAATAAATACAACCTACTGAGAGTAATATTATACTTACCGTCAAAATAGTAATTATAATATTATTTTTCTTCATAACTATTTCCCCTCTTTCATATTATTACTTCGTAACATATTAAAAATTAGATATAGTTTACTTATTGTTAAATCTAATATTACTTATAATCAAATAAATCGAAAATATTATCAATAAAATAACACCTATAAAAGATATAGCCCCAAAAACTCTATATAATAACTCTGTAAATAAATTAGCACCTGACCAACCACCAAATATCGTATATGTTGCTTGAAACAATACTGGTGTTTGAAGTAATGTAAGCATAAAACTTCCAAAAATACAGTATAATAATTTAATACTATTTTGAATTATTTATCTATTATCCCCCTTCCGTTACATTTCTTGTTTAAAATGACTGGTTTTCAACATATAGCAATTATAACATCGGTAATAATTACATAAAAGCACATAAAATAAATTATATATTTAATACTAAAGAACATCGTCTTATATTAAGACTCATTGATTCACAGTATATAACAATTGAGAACTTAATTATATTGTATATAATTAATCTTAACTACAGATATCTTTTTCTATTTTGAATAACTTTAGCTATTTATATATTTTTAACTAAGGCTATGTTTTAAATGAATGTTGAAAATGATACAATATAATTAACTTGGCAATTGTTATAAATTACGAACTTAATAAAAAAATATTGAAATCTATATAAATCAGAACCATCCGTTTAACAGATGGTTCTGATTTTTTCAAAACTATCTTTAAGCATAGCGTTATATTTGTCTCGGGTTTAATCGACAAAGCTTTGAATAGCATCTTTAATAGTATTATCTAAATCCTTCTCGAAAGACTTTTTTTCTAATTGTTTGTTTAAATCTTTTATTTCATCATTAGAAATAAAAGGATCTTTTATAGTTGGGTCTATAATTTCTACTACTGTTTTTGCATCAAAATCAACATAATCTACTACATCTTCTATATTTTCTATTAAAAATTCTAAGTTTTCTTTTGTGGAAATTTCATATGTTTTCCCATGCTCAATTAAATACTCTGATATTTGATAATCTTCGTTCAACATTTTAAAAACTTCCCCAGATGGATCTAATACATCTTTGTATAAAGTTGCATATTCTATAAGTTGAATTTGTTTTATTAAGTTTTCTTTTTCTGTTAATTCACCGTAATTATTGTTCAGAAATCCTACTAGACCAAAATCCCAGTTTGGGTCTAATATACCTTCTTTGCGGTAGCTCATATCATATGAGGACATACTTAAATTTTCATCTAAAGCCTTATCTCTAAGTTTTGTTAATTCTTTTATGCTTAAATCTTCCAATTTTATAATTGGGCTTTCTTTTTGCTTCATCATATTTTCATATAATGTATCTTCATTTATATCTTTATTATCTGCCAAACTAAAAGCTGAAGTTGAACATAAAAATAATGACAAGGATAAAAGTAATACAGTTATCTTTTTTATCACGAAGATATTCCCCCTTTTTTTATATTTAGTTATTAATAGTATAACATGATGGTAATTATTGTGAATTATATAAACTTAAGATTAAAAATTTAATTTTAATTAATTATGTATATAATATAAACTATTTCAATATAATAATGTCACCATCTTGTAGAACATTTTTCACAATTTTAATATAATTCGAAATAAATCAAGAGTTGTATTCCTTTATTCATATAACTCTTGATTTTTTATTGTTCAAAATTTATCTAATTTCAACATTGTGTTAAAACATAGCCTTAACTAAAAGCTTCTCTTTTTATAAATTCAAGATATGGTAAATTACATATCTTCTAATCTTTTTTGCATATAAATAACACCAAAAGAGTGTTCAAATTTTTCTCCAATATCTTTTAGTTCTCCTGCAATAAAAAAAACATTCTTTTTATGAAAATTTATACTTTCCTTATTTTCAGATGATATCTCTGCAATTAAATTTCTAATTCCCATTTTGATTGCATCTTGTTCTAATTTTTTTAAGCATTTACTGCCTAAACCTTTTCTTGTATAATCTTTTGAGATAAAATATGTAATATTAGCTGTACTTTTAAAAGTTGAAAATGGACTGTATTTACTTAATTGACAAAATCCTATAATAGTATTATCATCTTTTTTTAATACATAAGAAGGGTATCCTTATGATTTTTCCATAAGGAATCTATAAAATTGTTCTGGTAATACTGTTTGTGGAAATGCTGCAGTACCATTACTAATATAGTAATTAAATATCTCCATAACTTGCTTTTGATGTTCATTTCCCATTTTTTCAAAAATAATATTCATATTCTCACCCTTGAAATTATATTTTTTATAAATTGTATATAAATAAATTACTATATGCAATATTAATTTAAATACTTTTAATATAATGAATACCTAAAACCAGCTATCATTATTATCGTAGCTATTTCCATAGTAGTCGTCATTGTAGCTACTACTACTGTAAGTATCATTATTATCATAAGGATTATAGATAGGATAGTCATAATCACTATTTGAGCTATATAAAAATTGCTCTTGTTGGAAGTTAAACTCTTCCTGTCTTTTTTCTTCTTCATAAATATTACCGTATTCCCAAGCATACATCTCTATGCCTGATTCATCTACAACCTTTTCAAAAGGCTTTACCATACTCATCTCATAAGCTCTTTCCTTATCGTAATCACTCATAATTGTAAATTTTTCTTTATTATTAAATAGACTATTATGAGTATATGTCTCATTATCTAAATCATTATAATTATTACAGTTGTATAAATTACCATAGTAATTACTGTTACCATCACTAGGAGCACTATTTACTTTATAGCCTCTACCATTAGAAAAAGTACTATTATTTTGTCTTCCAGTATTTTTAACTGTTACATTTCTTTTTTTCTTTTCCTTAGCACTACCTATTATTTTTTCAATCTTGATAAATAAAGCATCATAAGTCATTCTTTTAAGCAATAAATATATAGGCATAAATATTGTGATAAGATAATTTAAATATTCTACACTAAGTTTAAATTCACTCAAATCCTCAATTACACCTAAATTTGAAGTATAAGTATCTAACATACTCCTTATATATACTGCAATTTCACCTAACCTTAGAACTAAAGCATCATCAAACTTAATAATAAACATTAAAACCAATATTAACATTATAGGAAGTCTTCTACCTATAAATAGAACCTTTACTGCAGCTAAAGCTATTAAGAAAAAGTTAATCAATGCAAATGTATTGGTATTATAATTAAAACTTATAACATCTCTAATATCTGTAACAATTTCAGTGACAACATCTATATTTAAATCTATTAACCTTGGACTATATATAAGATATACCAAGCTATTAATCATTAGCAGTATAGATAGGTTTCTTATCACCTTATTTTGATACTTTCTTCCTTTATTCTTTAAATTAACTTTCTTACTACTCACCAAAATCTCCCCTTTATTATTCAATTTATACAAATTAATGTTGCTAATATGTAATAGAGCATATTTCCTCACTAAATACTTTACCACAACATTAAATATAAATAATATTTTTATATCTAATCAAGTAAAAAATAAATACGCAATTATTATAAAGTAAGAACTAAAATGTTTGGAATTATATATTAATAGTGTATAATAAAGTAATAAGATTTTTAGGAGGCATTTTGATATATGGAAAATAAAAATGAAAATTTATATGATATATTTAAAAAATACTCATACAGTCAATTACAAAAATTATTTAAAGAAGCAAAAACTAAAGATGAACAAGATTTTTATATGGCATTATCAAATATAGTACTTCAAAAACAGCAGTCAAAGATAATAGGTAAGTAATATGCCGACATATACAATATTTGCAGGAGTTAACATTATATTGATTTTCTACTATTTAAGATAAATATTTAACGTTTTATTAATAGTATTTGATCAATAGTAATAAGTATTTAGTACACTTATCCACTCAATCTCTTAAGGCAAGATTACCAATTGACAGGCTAATAATTTCTGACAATCTCCTCCAAAGTTCTATTCACTTTATATCTTGTTACTAGACTCCCACCAACCCAGCTCGCTGAAACTCAATAAAAACTTATCATTCTATCTAGTCAATAAATATAGCCATTATAGTAATACTAATGTGTTTTTCTAGTATAATAAATATTATTTAACATATCATAAAAAAGAAGTCCAAGAAAACTTAAAAGGTGATATTCACATAAGAAGAGGTAAATTATATGAATAATAAAGACGACACAAAACATATTAAAATACCACCTTGGGAAAAGCCTCTATTTCTATCTTTAATGACCTTTATCGGAGGATATATGAATGCATATACATACATTACAAGAGATAAGATCTTAGCTAATATGCACACTGCCAACATGTCTAAACTAGGAATTAAGCTTGCCCTTGGACAATGGAAAAACGCACTAAGCTTTTTTATTCCTATTGTAGCCTGCATATTAGGTGCTGCTTTTAGTCAGTGGGTTAAATATAGAGTTGAAAAAAATAAATATAAAGGTGATTGGAGAAAGATAGCTCTTATTTTAGAATCCATTGCATTATTTGGTGTGGGATTAATTCCTACTTCTGTTTTCGATCTTATTGTTACTAATATTGTTTCTTTTTTGATGGGATATCAATTATGCTTATTTAAAAAATGTTTTGACATTCCATACAGTACAACTATATGCACAGGAAATATAAGAAATATTGGTGAATTATCATACTATGCAGTATCTGAAAAAAGTAGATATTCTATAAAAAAAGTACTTATTTTAACTCTACTTACATTTTCTTTTGCAGGTGGAGCAATTCCAGGGACTCTAATATCCTTAGCTATAAGTATTAAAGCTGTATGGGTTTGCAGTTTTATATTACTAGGACTAGTAATTTGGATAAATAATTATGAAGTTAAATATAAATCATTAGATTCTAATAAATAAAGGATAGACATTTTGTCTATCCTAAAATAATACTTTTATATTTAAAAATCTGTAGCGATTACAGTTAACATTACCTCATCACCTAAATCTTCTCTTACAGAAGTACCAAATATAATATTAGCTTCTGGGTCACATAACTCTGTTACTAAATTTGATGCATCATTAACTTCAAATAATGTTAAATCTCCACCACTTGCTATATTAAGTAGTATTCCCTTAGCTCCTCTTATATTAGTTTCAAGAAGAGGTGACTCTATAGCTTCTTTAGCAGCTTCTACAGCTCTGTTATTTCCATTTGCTGTACCTATTCCTATATAAGCTAATCCTTTATCCTTCATAATAGAGCTAACATCGGCAAAGTCTAAGTTTATAAGACCTGGCATTTTTATTAAGTCAGATATTGATTGTATACCTTGTTTTAATACATTATCTGCCATAGAGAAAGCTTCCATCATTGTTGTATTTTGATGAACTATTTGTAATAATTTATCATTTGGTACAGTAATTAATGTATCAACACTTTCTTCAAGGTTTTTGATTCCTTCATCAGCATTTTTCATTCTTATTCTTCCTTCAAAGGCAAAAGGTTTAGTTACAACACCTATTGTAAGTATTCCCAATTCCTTTGCTATTTTAGCAATTATTGGAGCAGCACCTGTTCCAGTTCCTCCTCCCATACCTGCAGTTACAAATACTATATCTGTTCCTTCTAGTTCTTCTACTATTTGAGTTCTACTTTCTTTAGCTGCATCTTTTCCAACTTCTGGTTTTGCTCCTGCACCTAATCCTCTAGTTAATTTTTCTCCTATTTGGATTTGTTTGTGTGCCATTGATGAAAGTAAAGCCTGGCTATCTGTATTTACAGATATAAATTCTATTCCTCTTACACCTTCACTAATCATTCTATTGACCGCGTTGTTTCCTCCGCCACCAATACCAATAACTTTTATTACAACATCATTGTTGTCAAGTTCTATATCAATTCTATTTTCGCTCATTGTACTGACCTTTCTATGTAATATTTCTAATTTTTATTTATACTATTTAATTATACTAAATAATTCATTATATTTATATTAAATTTTGCAAAAATATAATTATTTTCTACAATATATATTATAAATCATTAATAGCCAACATGTAACATAATTTTAATTATAACATATTAATTTCTTCATAGATTTTATAGAAGAATCATTACTTTAGTTTTATTAGAATATAATATATTGAAAATAATATTAAGGGGTCTTGCCATGAGATGGATTAATGTTAAAGATGTAAATGAATTAAAGTCTTTAGGTAAATTTGCAGAAGTTAAACGAGAGATTAAAAAAGATGTTATATAACAAATTCAACTTGTTATATAACATCTTTTACAAATGTTTAGGTTATATTTTTACATACCAAAAACTATAAATAAAAGTATTAATAATAATAAATGTTGTATACCACCTATTCCAAGTGCAAGTGGTAAATTTGTACCACCTTTTTTCTTTATAATTTCTTCTTTATTATTTGGGAATAATATGTTTATTTTTTTAATACTTTCCCTTACATGATCTAGATATAATGCATTTGCATATATTCCTATACCAATTAAAATTGCAAAATTTAGTATGGTTCCAATATATGGGGTATGAGATGCTACTACACTTAGTATGAAAAATGCAAATGCTTTAAAATACATTTTTCTATATATCATCCAATATATCCCCATAAAAAATGCTGCCCAGTTCCAAGATATACTTTTCCCTGTTTCATCCATTTTTCTAAATTTCTCTTCATAAAATTTTTGATTTTTTTGTACGAATAAATTAACTTCATTTACTTCATTATCATTTGTATGAAGCATTTGCTCTGTACTTACTTGCTGCATAAATTTAATTTCTCCTTAATGATTTAAATTATTAAAATACATAATATACTATTATATATTACTTGTATATAAAATCACAATATTATTTTATCTCCCATACTACACTAACACTTTCACTATAACTAGTATCTTCTGGCATAATATTAAAATTCTCACTAGCTTTGCAAATCTGCATTTCTTCAAGACAATCATATCCTCTACTTGAAATGCCTACTCCTTCATAATTATAATTAACATTTAAAACATCCCCCAACTTAACACCTAGTCCCATTACAATAATTTCAGCGTTTTTCTTAGCCTTCTCAATGGCCATCTTCAATGCTTCTTCTTTTATTATCTTTTCATCCTTTAGTCCGAAACTTATAGTAATTTTTGGTGTAAATTCATGACTATTTAGCATATTTAGTATCTTATTTATTAAGTCGTTATCATTATCAATTTTTATATCTATCTTATGCTCACCTACATATTCTACAAATATATATTTCTTTAAGTCCTCATCATAAACTTTATGATCTCTTATGTCAAAATCCCTTGTAGTCAAAGATTCTTCATCTATTTTTATTTCTTTTAATCTATTAATTATCTCACTAACTTCCTCATTTAACTCTTTTAAACATTGGCTGTAATCTTCATTGTATTTTCTTGATACAAAACTTATAGTGCACATATCTGGCTTCATATAGCAAGTTGCTTGCCCTGTTATACTGATACTTCTTTTACCCATTAATAACTCCTCCTAATTTTCCCCTCTAAAATTTTAAATCTATACAATTATATTAGCACATAATTAAAATCAATAAAGAAGTTATTTTCAATGTTTTCTTCTTTAAATCTCCTGAATTTGATACTGGTGCATCTAAGTAAAACTTAGCTTTATTCACCTTATATTGTTCCAACTTTTCTCCTATAAGTTTAATTGCTAATTCTGTTTTATCTATAATACGATATGTTCCTCTAAGTCCTGCTAAATCTCTAATGGTTCCATCCATACATTTTATTAGTAGTGAATCAGATAAAGCCACTTCCAAGGTTATTATTGTATTAAATCCATCAATATTTACAATACTATTTTCTAGATTATCTTTAATTTCCTTATTTTTTCTATTCTTAATATTTTCTTCTGTAGAAACTGCCCTTGTTAAAGCTAGTCTTTGTCTTTCAGATAATAAATAATGATTACCTACAAATAGAGATGCTCCTTTTATATTGTATCCTTGATTCAATAGATAATATAAATCACGTTCAGCTTTGTATAATTTATTAACTGATTCACCAGTAAATTCTTTTTCATCGTTGAAAGAATATCCTCTTTTAACAGTTTTGCTCATAATCTATCACCTCATTGTAATATACATTAGATAAAAAATTCGCTTCGCTCATGTCGCCAACGTCTAAGTCTTCGCTACCGCTTCAGACTTATCCCGTTGCTCAAAATTTACTTTTTTACTATGAATTATACATATTGATAATACTTAATTATAAAAGTTTTTCACAATGAAAATGATAATATAATGTCCTAGTAAGTAAAAAAGGTATTGATTATTTGCTCAATACCTTTTTCCTATCTATTTATTCACATTCAAATGTATCACAACGTGCATTTTGCATATCTATTTGAACACTATCAGCATGGCAACCTTTATTTTCATTATGTACACAATTACGAGCTTCACACTTTATATTGTATGTACTTGTAGTTAATCCCTCCACACTATTAACAAAACTACTTTGAGCTTTATCTACAAAAGTTGTGCAAGTAGTTCCTGATGTTGACATAGCACTTTGACCACTTACATTTATAGCTCCTGCTTTACACTCATGACTAGAATTATAAAAGCAATTTGTTGAATCGCATTTTAAATTTCCACAATTCATATTAATTCCTCCTTACAAAATATTTCTATATATTATTTCCAAAAGGAGAAATAAAATTCTAATGAAAAAAGTGCTAACTTCTAGTTAGCACCTTTGATAGTTTTTATAATATTTTATATACCCTATCCCATCATCTCAATCAAATCATCACCGTATTTTTTACATTTTGTCATTCCAAAACCTCGTATATGTCTTAACTCATATAAATTTTTAGGTCTGCTAAGTATAAGCTCTTCTATAGTATCATTAGTAAATACCATATATGGTTTAACGTTTTCTTTTTGACTCATAGATGTTCTATAAGACTTTAGTGCTTCTCTAAGTTCTTCTGCACTTTCATATTTCCTAGCTGGTTCTAAAGAATATTTTTTCTTGTAATCAATCTTAACTTCTTTATTATAATTTATCAAACACTCTGATATTTCCCTCATATCGTCTTCTGTAAATTCCCAAGGTATTTTATGATTTTCTTGCTCAGAATTTATTCTATCTACTATTTGATCGTATCTTATTATCTTATCTCTAATAGATTTTGGTGCTTCTTTTTTATCAATTATAGTTTTTGGATTGGCACTTACTATTAAAGACTCTATCCTGTCTAATTTACCTTTATAATGTAATTCATTTTTCAAAATTTCTTTGATTACATTTATATGTCTTTCATTTTGTGCTATAGGGCTATACATTCCTTCCTTTGATACAATTTTGCCATAAGAATTTTTCTTGCTTCGTATAAATTCCCCTTCTTTTGTTATGACTATATCTCCAACTAAGTTTTTACACTCTATTACATATATGTATTTTGATGTTATAGCTATAAAATCAATTTGAGCTGTCATATTTTTATACTTTATTCTTAAATTATATAGACAAATCATAGGTATAAAACTATTTTTTAGCTCATGATATATATTATTTTCTCCAATTTGACCATATCTTAGCTTCTTTATATCACTTTCTATATGCTTTCTAGACTTATCATCACAATCTTTTAATAATATTTCTAAATCACTTATTTGTTTATTTGTATGGCTATATGGCTTTATAAATACGGGTCCCTCTAGATCTGTTGGATGATTAAACAAAATCCTATATATTTTTTTAAACATTCCTTATGTATCCCCCTGGATTGTTTTCTCTATTATATTATAATATAATATAATATTTTTATCACCAATATTATTTAATTACTTGCATATTTTTGTTCAATTTCTTTGTATAAAGTAATTTTTTATTGCAAATTTTAAAAATTTCTAAATTAAAAAGGAGATTACCCTAAAAGGCAATCTCTTTTCTATGATTTTAATATATATCCATCTGCTGTTTTTTCAATAATGTTATTGTTAATCATAATATTGATAAGTGACTTTGTAAAACTTGTAGGATTTTGAATTATCATTTTATCTCTACTATAAAACAAAGATGCCTTGATGTTTTTAACTTCATTTTCAATGTCTCTTCTACTTAAAATATCTTTTTGTTTAAATGCTTTTAATACGTTATTTTGTGCTTTTTTGTAAAGTTGATTCATTAAATCTTTAGATTTATTTTGTTCTTTAATTATCCCCCATGAAAAAATTATAACTGTAGCAAGTGCAAACATAAGAATATAAATAATATATTTCATCTAAGCACCTACTTTCTTTAGGGTAATAAATTTATTATCGTCTAGTATATTTATAAAGGCGACTAGTCTGTCATATAGTGGATTAGCACTTTTACCAAAATGAGATTTTACTTCCTCAGATATATCGTATACTGACTTTTCATCATCTATACAATTCCAAATAAAGCTACCATGCTTATCTAATTTTATATTGCTTGTAGCAGGAACTTTAAAGCATTTTTGTGCAATCTTATCAAAGAATCCCTTTCTAGTTACTTGCAATACTATCATACCTGAAGCATCTTTTGACCAAGATATGTCAGGATTTTTTACAGGCACGAAATCCAAATAATTTTTTGTGTTTTTTTTCATATTTTCCTCCATTTTTTATTATATTAAATACAAGCGAAGTACTCTATTAAAAACAGAGTACTTCGTATTTTTATCTAAGAATTAGTATTTTCTTTTTCTTTGTAGAAAATAGTGTATTTTAGTAATGTATAAACTAGAACAGCAAAGAATACAAGGGCTCCTATTTGTCCAAAGTTTACTTTTTCAGAAAGGTTGATAATATCAGCTAAACTACTACCACCAACATTTATTAGAGCAAATATAGCAAGTAATACACCTACTAAACCTTCTCCTGCTATTAAACCAGAAGTATATAAGATACCTCTATCAACTTGAGCTTTTTTCTCAGCTTCACTAGATTTTTTTCTTTTTTCTGTGAATAATCTTACTAAACCACCAACCATTATTCCAGCACTTAAGTGTATTGGAAGATATAAACCAACTGCAAATGGAAGTATTGGAATACCAAGAACTTCTACAGCTAATCCTATACTAGCACCAGCAAATATTAATGGCCAAGGAAGATTTCCATCCATAACACCTTCAACAACAAGTTTCATAAGAGTCGCTTGTGGAGCAGGTATATCTTTTGAACCGAATCCCCATGCAGTATCTAATAAATAAAGAACTGCACCTATTGTTATGGCAGATATTAAAACACCAACTAATTCTCCCATTTGTTGTTTTTTAGGAGTAGCACCAACTATGTAACCAGTTTTTAAATCTTGAGAAGCATCACCAGCTATAGCTGCTATTATACAGATTATAGATCCTATTGCTATAGAACCTAACATTCCTTCTTTTCCAACTAAACCTGAAGCTTTTAGTGCTAAAGTAGATATAAGTAAAGTTGCTATTGCCATACCTGATACTGGGTTATTACTACTTCCAACAAGTCCAACAAGTCTTGAAGAAACTGTTGCAAAGAAGAAACCAAATACCGCTATAAGCACTGCACCAAGTAAATTAACTGGAATAGTAGGTATTAACCATATAGATATTATAACTGCTAAAGATCCAAGTAAAACTACTTTCATAGACATATCATTATCAGTTCTTAAAGTACTACTTTCACCTTTTATAGAGTAGTCTTTCATTGCTTTTCTAAAAGTATCTACTATAAGAGGAAGAGATTTTATTAAACTTAATATACCACCAAATGCAACTGCCCCAGCTCCTATGTATCTTATATAACTATCCCATATTCCCCAGTAATCTAAAGAACTTATTGGATCTGTTGCAGGATAAAGTACTGCATCTCCACCAAATAAAGATATCATTGGTATAAGTACAAACCATCCAACTAGTGCTCCAGAGAACATATATCCAGATATTTTGTAACCGCATATATATCCAACACCAACTAAAGCAGGTAAAACATCTATACCTATAGCACAGTTAGTGTATCCTGGTACAGCCCATTCTATTTCACTTGGGAATACTTTTAATCCATCTGCTATAAATTTGTAAGCAGCTGATATACCAAGACCTGCGAAAACTACAGATGCTTTAGAACCACCTTCTTCACCAGCAAGTAAAACTTCAGCACAAGCTGTTCCTTCTGGATAAGGTAAAACACCATGTTCTTTAACTATAAGTGCTTTTCTTAAAGGTATCATAAAGAATACTCCAAGTAATCCACCACATAAAGCTATAAGTGCGATTTCTATTAAACTAGGACTACCTATTCCCCATTCTTTCATCCATATAAACATAGCTGGTAGTGTAAATATAGCACCAGCAGCTAACGATTCTCCAGCAGAACCTATAGTTTGAACTATATTATTTTCTAGTATAGATTCTCCTTTTAATATTACTCTTAATATCCCCATTGATATAACTGCTGCAGGTATAGATGCAGACACAGTCATACCAACTCTTAAACCTAAATAAGCATTTGCAGCTCCAAATATAATAGCTATAATTGCACCTAATATTATTGATGTAACAGTAAATTCTGGAACTATTTTGTTTGCTGGTACAAAAGGTTTAAAAGCTTTTTGCTCATCCATGTTGTAAATTTTATTTTTCATTATATAACCCCTCCCTTTTAAAATTTTAATATTCAGAAAATTACCAATATAATATATTGTTTTTCTGCTATTTATTAATATTCTATAGAAAATTTCAAATTTCTTCCATTATAAAAATAAAATAATCAATAAAATTTTAATAAAATATATAAATTTTACTTAAACAGAAATTTCATACATGCTCCCCTTTATAAGTTACATTTAAAATTACCATATATATTAATTAGTATTGTATACTGATAATCTATCCTAAAAATTAATAAACTAGAATGACCAAAGAAAAACACATCCATCTTCATCCAGAATTGTCTGGGTTTGAAGTAAATGGATGTGTTTTTTAATGTTACTTCTTACTAAAAGACCATGTTTTAAATGGCTATGTAAACTATTTGGTTGTTAAATATAAATAATAAAAATGACTGGTGTTATATTACTAGGCATTTTTGTAGTTAGTTCGTATTATATTAAAATTGTTAACTAAATCTACTATACAAACTGGATTTTTGAAGTCTAAACTGTATCCCAAAAGTAGAGCAATTTTATACTTTCTTACGTGTCAAGAAAATTCCAACGATTGACCCTATAAGAATAATGGGTGCTAATCTGACAAATAGCCATTCAAATGAGTGAAAAGCTACTCCCAAAACGGCGGTTTCAGGAGCGTTATAATCCCAACCTAAGTAAGGACTATTTAATACTATTAAGACTGCAGAAATTGTTACTATGAGTGTACACAATGAGATAAGTAACCAATGAAGTATTTTTCTTCTCGTGGTCTTCCTTTGTGCAAGTTGTAAGTTTATAATCTCTAGTTTTTCGGAAATCACTTTTAAGTCATCAACTTTCGGCTCAACAACAGTTTCCCCAAGCAAAGTACTTACGGGTGTTTCAAGCACTTGTGATATGGAGATTAACATATTAGAATCAGGAACTGACAATCCTTTCTCCTTATCTATATAGACTTGGTACAAAACAGTAATAAAATAACTCTTAGATATTGATAATACTGTAATGAAATTTTGTCTAAGTTATGCTACAATTAAACAAAATACAAAAACATATAGTATATGTATATGGTACTAAATAGCTATTGATAAAGCAACTAACCCAGAGCCCAACCGTAGCGTAGCGAAGGGGCGGGAGTAGGAAATCATATTTACAATGATTGGAGGAAGAAATATGATACAAACAAACTTAGCTTTTAACGATATCGATAATGTAATGAAGATTCCAATGAGATACAACTTTAAGCAAATAACAATAAGAGATTTTTCTAAATCTCAGAATAAAGAAAGAAAAGAAATCATAATAATTAGGCAATATCCTAATAGTCAAGCCTGGATTCCATCTCAATTAACAACTTATTTGAAAACAGTATGCGGTTCTATGTCAGATAACACTAAGATAAAAGAAGCACGAGTTATCACTAATTTTTTAAACTATATAAACAATGAAATATCGCTTGGATATAATAAAATATTTGAGATATTAAGAGAAAATGGGTTATATAAATTAAATCTATATCATCTAGCTGAATTTCTTAACTCTTTGCGTAACAAGAACTCTTATAAAACAGTTAAAGATAAAGAAAATATATTACTTAAATTTTATGATTATTTATATAATTTAGGTATTACAGGTGAGGATGCCAAAATAGAAAAAATTCCTGTTCCAGTAAAATATAATGCCACAAGAAAACAAGTTAGATGGCAAATAGTTAATCCATTTCTAGGTAATCCTAATTATGTTATAGAGTATCCTGACCAAGAGAAAACCACTACAAAAATACTTAAAGATATGGATGAGGATGTATGGCATGCATTTATTGACTATGCAAGAAAACATTACCCTCATATAGCCTTAGGGGTTACCATTCAAATATGCGGTGGATTAAGGCAAGGTGAGATAGTAAATCTTACTATAGATTCAGCAGAACTAAATAGAGCTAAGAACTATATGACTTTATCTATTCAAGACAGACAAAATGAGCTCTTTGCTGATAGAGGTGTAGATACAAGATACTCACAAGTAAAAAAACCTCGTGAGGGTCAGCCAGTATTTAATTTTAATGGAGAATTATTTGATATATGGGATAAGCATATTGAAGATTTAAATAATAATCCAAAAAGAAAACATTTTAATGCCTTGTTTTTGGATTCATATGGACAACCAATGACAGCACAAGTATATCAGAAAGAATTTCATAAGTTAAAATGGGAATTCATAAAGTTCTTAGAAGACAAGTGTAATAAAGCAGATTTAGCGTATGAATTTAGAGTTAAATCCTGGGGAAGTCATATTGGTAGACACATATTTACCAACCATCTTATAAAGAAAGGATATCTTAAAAATATTATGGGTCAAAATAGCTCTCAACTTTTAATGATTTTGAGAGGTGATTCATCTATAAAATCATCAGAGGCATATTTAAATTTAAAAAGCATAACTGAAAGCGTAGCTGATGAGATTGACATTATAAGTGCGATTGCTGTTTCAATGAAAACTAATTAATAACAGGGGGATTTAATATGAGCATAACTAAAGGGAAAATATTAGACGAATTTATAGATAAAGAGACAGCTATAGAAATGCTTGAGTGTGATGAGACGAAATTTACATCAATTATATCTAATTATAAAATTAAGATAAATAAAATTGGTCAGTTTAAATATTATAAATTATCCGATATAGAAAAAATTATAAAAGAAGTAAATGATTTTTTTGACAAACATTATAGTTCGTCTTATGCAGTAGAAACAGTTGGTTATTATCTCTTAAATAAATACAAAATAAAATCTATCGAAATGCCTTCTAAATATAAAGGTATATTAGTAAAAACTAGAAAAGACCTTAAAAGGGTAAACAGATTTTATGTAAAAGCTGATTTAGATAAAATAAAACAAGAACTTGAAGGTACAAATAGTGATTACTTAAACAAAAAAGATACTTTTGATAAACTAGAAACAACTCAAGATTATATTACAAATGTAGTATCTGAATTTAATATAAGAACTATCACTAAGAAGGGTAAATTATATTACAATATTGAAGATTTACAAAGGGCAATAAAAGAAGTAGAAAAATTTCATGAAGAACATTATACTGCTCAGTATGTATATGAAAATATACTTAGTAAAAATGAAGTAGATAGATATAATGTTAAACAAGTCATAATTCCTAGTCATTATAGACGTATTTTGAGGAAAAAATATAATCTTGGATGTTTATATATATTTTATAGAAAAGATGATATTGACAATATATCTAGTAAATATGTACTTACTGGTGAAGATAAATTTATTGATAGAGGCTCTGTATTAAAAATTCTTGAAATAGAGTCAGATAGATTTATATTAAAACCAGTGGTTGAAGGATTTGGCATAGAAACAATACCAAAAGCCACTAGTCTATTGTATAGATTGAAAGACGTTGAACGTGCTGTAGAAGAAGTTAAAAACTTTTTTGATATTTATTATACCTCTAAACAAGCATCAGAAATAGTGGATATTTCAACAATTCATAGGCGTAAAATAGAAAAAATATATATTCCTAAGCATTACAGAGGTTTATTGAATAAAACATACCCTAACCTAAATATAAAAATAGTTTATCGAAAGAGCGATATAGATGCTTTAAGAAAAGAGTTAGATGATATATCAAATAAGGCATTAGAATCGAAAAGATTAGCACAAGAAAAACAGATAAAAAATAGTATTATTTCAGATACTATTGCAAATGGATACATTAATGCAGAGGATACATTAAAAAAGCTATCAATGGCTAATACTAAATTACTTAAAGTATTTAGAGATGAAAACTGTTTAAGATATATTGAGAAAGGCATAGCTTATTACTACAATGTAGAAGATATTGATAATATAATAAAAAAAAGAAAAGAGTTTTTTGAAGAATATGTACCAGTTGGTAGTAAAGAATGTAATACCTATTTTGAAAAATATGATACTACATATAAGAGTCATGCTAGAAATTTTAAAAAGCATAAAGTTCCCAAATATTGTCGTGGACTTACTGATAAATATGGATACAATTATATTTATGCTGGTGCATTAAAAAGAACTGATATAGTAGAATATTTAAAATCCTATGAAGATAGAATATCATCTAAAGTTTATACTGATAAAATAGGTAAAACACCATTTGAAACTTTTCTAATAAGATTAGAAAATTATCCTAAATGGAAAGGATTTAAAGAAAAATCTCCTTATACAAGAGAAAAGTTTGTTGATTTCGTTTATAAAAATTTAGATAAAGATACAGCAAAAGTAACTACTAATACAAAGATTAAAAGAAATATTACGTTAGGTACTGTTATAAGAGATATCCTAGATAGATATGGCGTAAATGAGATATATCTTTTGACGCATTCTCAAATAAATTTATATATGAATACAATGAATAATAAAACAACTAAGATGGATTTATATAATTTTTTAGCACAAGTAAATATGGATTTAAAAAAATTAGGACTAGGTGTTACATTAAAATTTAATTTTGATAAAGTCAAAAAACCAAATCTATTATCACCTGAACAACAATTAAACAAGGTTCAGAAAGATTTATATGATTTTGAGGTTTATTCAAAAGTATTTAATTATTTAGTAGATATAGATTATCATATACATAAAGTTATTGAAGAGCTGGAAAGCAAAAATTCCGTAGTTCATGCATCTGTTTGGCTATATACAATGCTACACTTGAATAATGCTTGGAGAAATAGTGATTGCAATAGATTTCCAGAGCTTATAATAAAAGATTTAATTGAGGAATATGAGATAAAAGATATTAAATGGTTCAATAACAATAAACTTACATTACCACAATCTAAAGCTGTTATATTCAGAGTTAGACAATGGGAAATGAGGATGTCTAAGACTCAAATGAATGGGGTTTTCTTTTGTTCTGACCAACTAGCTCCTTCATTTGCAACTGCTGTAATTGTTCTTCATCTGTATAAATATAATAGTAGTAATATTATAAATAAAGGTGAACATAACGATAATAAATTGATAATGAATTTTGGTAATAATGATGATATAGATTCAAATATGACTAAGAAATTCTTCAAAGGAGCTAATATTAAAGGATTTACATTTTCATCACGAAAGTTTAATAAGTATATAATGACATATATATATTTTATAGCTAATATAAGTGGTGACCATAAGGCTTTAGTTTATGCTCAAGAAATGAGAAAACATCTTAATATAAAAAATACAACTCCTTATGTTGATTTTGATATAGATAAAATCGAGTCATTAAGTAAGCAACTATTTCAAAGAGGTGAGTTTGGATATATACCCGCTCTTTTAGCCCAAAAGGTTTTGGGTAATGGAGAAACTGGTTCATTTGAAGAAATGACTAACCAAATCATGCAGATAAATGCAGTCTTTGGAGATGTTCAAGAAATAAACAATACTGCTAGATTTTTAAATAGAATTAGGTCAGAAAGACAAAATGTAATAGATATGATATCAGAAAAAAGTTTTGAGGAATGTCAAGAAGAACTTACTAATATATTTACTGGTAACCTACCTAGTAAATGTGGTAGTGATATACAATGTTTATTCAGTAAACAAGGATGCCAAATGCCTAATTTAGATGATGAGGATAAAGATGACTGCTCTTGTTTTGACTGTCCTTATCACATACCTTCAATCTATGCTTTAACACAATTATGTAATAATCTTATAGATAATTGTAAAGATTATTTAGGATTACCAAGGGATGTAGAACTAAAAGATTTTAAAAAGTATTTATTAGAAAATCCAAACACTATATCTCATTTAAGTAAAAAAAGTAAAATGAAGTTAGGTTTGAAAATAGAAAGAAGAAAAGTTTTATTAGTAGAAGCAATACAAAAATACGGTAAGGATTATGTGTATAGGTGTTTAGATATAGAAAGAGATACATTTAAATTTTTATCTGATTTTATTAAATTAGACTTTTTTGAAAATTACCCACAATTAATTTAAATAAGACTATGTTAGCCTAAATATACAATATTATTACTATTTTTTAGAATGAGGAGGAATATATGATATTAGTAAAAGAAGTTGATAATGAACAAATTTCAAATCTACTTTATACACATGATGTTTTGGTAGATATAGTGTACGAATATTCAAGAACAATACCTTATAAAACTAGATTACATTCAGAGGAAATAGCTGAATATGCAAGGAGCACAGGCAAAGAAATGTTTAAACATGTAACTCCTGCTCATTTTACTGAAAATAAAAAAGTTATGGATTGTATAGATGATTACAATAGCCATATGGAGATGCAAGAAATGTCAGATAAGTGGGACGATTTGGAATCATTAATGGTTGATATTATGGAAGATTATCTGGAAGAGAATCCTTCTGTAACAAAATTAGAATGTAAAGAATTATTTAGATATGCTAAATGGTCAGGAAAAGAAGAATATAAAAATTTAGAGTATGCTGATTTTACTGAGGAGTCTATCTTAGATAGAATGGAAGAATTCAATAAAGAACTTAGTGGATATTATGATAAATAAATTGTATAAAAAATAGTTAGGTATCGGTTTATAAACCAATATCTAACTATCTTTTCATATTTTTACTCTTATAAATTTTCAATATTATGTGTTTGAGTTAAAAATAAGGAGTAGTCATTTTTTGTGCTGTAATTTATTTAGCACACTGCACATATTGTTTAATGCATCTACATTTTCATCTTTTTGTATATATTTCTGTTTTTGTTTTCTAAGTTCAGCTTTAAGTTTTTTTAGTTCAGATGGTGAAAATAATACATTTATCACAGTTCTACTCCTCCTTCTTGGATTTTATATTAGTATGTTACAGAACTAATGTTTTTATTTGCAGAAACATATATTTTTATATGAAAATAATTATATACTTAGAAAATATTACTGCATCTAACTCTATACAGTTAAATGTTGAAAGATGCTTAGTTTATTAAGTTAATATCATAATTTCTTCAAGTTCTTTTCTTAAATCATCTTCAAATTCATAATTTGTACTATTAGTTATTTCTATTTTTAAATTTTCAGTATATGAATTATACCCTATAGTAATAGTAGCACTAAAATCGCCATCTGTTAAGATAAAGCAAGTATTATTAAGGTCTACTCTAGCCTTTACATTCATTTTATATTTTTCCAGTAAGTTATTGATTATTTTTATAAGAAAGCTTATATCTCCGTTTTGCTTCTTAATAGCCATATTGTCTCTACTCATATTCATTAAATTACCCTCCTTGATATTTAATATTTTTAAAAGGTCATAAAAATTATTTAATTCATCATTTCAAGCAGTTCAGCATTATACTGCTTACATTTATTCGCTGAAGATGTATAATGTCTTCTAATGTCATTTAAATAACTTATAAAAGTTATTGTAATCATTGTAACTACAATACTAATTATAATAATTTTTTTATTAGGCTCTGTTAGCTTACTTCGTGATAATTATAATAAAAAAATAACCATACCTTAGTAATTTCAATATATACTCAGGTATGGTTATTTAATTTGTTGTAAGTAGTTCGTATTATATTAATATTGTTCACTTTATTATATTATAGCATTAACTTAATTTACACATTTCATTTAAAGTATTTTTGTTATTTCTTTAATACACATTTTCCCCATCGTAGTCGTACAAAGACAAAGTCATTCTTACAAGTATATTTATCTCTAGCTTAATTGGTTTTGGAAGTATTTATTTATCCTATTTTAATGTCTTTAGCATCACTTGTAGTTATTTACTTTATTGTTGCAATAAACACATACAATAAAATCATTTCTAATTACTTATCAAATATAAAAGAGGCTATCACATGAACAATTTTCAATTGGTATGCGACATCCTCTTTCATTTATGCATTGTTTATATAGATACCTAGAATCACTCTAGATTATATATGACTGGTATTTAACATAATCCTCTTTACTACATTCTATACTAAATAAAGTTCCTTCATTAGTATATTCAGTTTCTAGAACAGTTGAACTATCAATTATATAAGATGTCATTTTACCATCTTTATAAGGAACCATAACCTTACATTTTATATAATCCATAAATATATTTTTACATATAGATTCCAATAATTCTTCTATACCTATATATTTTTTAGCTGAAACCAGCATCCCTTCTATATTGAATGTATCTAATTCCATTAAATCAACTTTATTATATACATAAATCACAGGAATATTATCCGCCCCTATTTGATTTAATGTTTCATTTGTTACATTTATATGATTTTCATAATTAGGATTAGATATATCAATCACATGAAGTAATAAGTCCGCATCACAAACTTCTTCTAGAGTAGACCTAAAAGCTTTTACTAAACTATGAGGTAAATCCCCAACAAATCCCACTGTATCTGATAATAAAAAAGATTTATTATTATCTAATTTTATATTTCTAACATAAGTTTCTAAAGTTGCAAATAGCATATTTTTTTCAAATACTTTTTTATCTTCATCATTTATAAACTTCTCTACTAAAGCATTCATAACAGATGACTTACCAGCATTTGTATATCCTACTAAAGCTACATTAGGAATATTAGATTTTTTCCTTTTACTTTTTTGTACTTCTCTTTGATTTTTTAATACTTCAAGCTCTTTATTTAAATTAGCAATTTTATCTTCTATTCTTCTACGGTCTAATTCTAATTTTGTTTCTCCTGCGCCTCTGTTTTTAGTCCCTACTCCACCACTTTGACGACCTAAATCTTCATTTGAACCAACTAATCTTGGTAATTCATATTGGAGCTTCGCAACCTCTACTTGTAATTTAGATTCTCTTGTTTTTGCTCTATTTGCAAAGATATCTAATATTAACGCAGTTCTATCTATGACATTACAATTTATTTCTTCTTCAATATTTTTAACTTGTGACGCTGATAATTCATTATTAAATATAACTATATCTGCATTGTTTTCTTCTACTAAATTTTTTAATTCATCTATCTTCCCACTACCCATATAAAAAGTAGAGTTAACTTTCTTTGAATTCTGCTTAATTTGACCAACAGTTTCTATTTTGCAAGCTAAGCATAAATTTTTTAATTCTTCCATAGATTCATCAAAATTATTTTTATTATTTATATTAATTCCTACAATTATTCCTTTTTTATCATCTTCATAATCTCCTGTAATTTTATATTTAAATATTAACTTTAAATATCACGGGATTATGACTCTTTATTAAATTAAGATAATAGCCACAACCCGTGACTTATCCTCTTAATCTTATTGACGCTATTCCACCATTCATAATCATTTTAACACCTCCTAATTTAAATCTACTATTACTAATCTATCTTTTGTTTATATCTAAATAACTGTATCCAATCATTATAAGAAACTTCACTAATATTATTAAGATTTATACCTAGGTATTTAATTACTGCATGAATTTGATTTTTTGTAAATACATCTCTTAAGTTATTAATAGACTTAGATATAAAACTTGTATATTCATTCCATTCATCTTTAGATATATCATATTTATATTTTCTTTTAAAATATACTAAGACGCAATCTACACTAGGCATGGGATGGAAGTCTTCTCTATTAAAATAGTGCACTATCTTAATATCAAATTTAGTTTTTAAAAGTAATGATAATTTACTCTCTCTAGGTATTCCCATAAATCTTTTTGCGGAACCTTTCTCCATAACTAGCCACATATCAGTTGGTGGATTTAACTCTTCTAATAATAATTTCTTAATAATCTTTGTTGTTATATAAAAAGGAATATTAGAAAATACCTTATATTCTCTTTTTTTAGGTAATTTCCAATTTAAAAAATCTTTATTAATAAGAGTAACATTATTTTTACTTTTAAATTTATTTATTAAATTTCCATATAAACTTCTATCTAGTTCTATAGCTGTAACCCAATAACTTTTTTCACATAAAGCTTCTGTTATATGACCTTTTCCTGGTCCAATTTCAATAACAAAATCATTTTTGGATATATTTGTTTTTTTTATTAATTTATATATAGTATTTTTACTAGTAATAAAATTTTGCGATACACTAATATCAACTTTTCCTCTATAATTATTACTTTTAGCTTTCATTCATAATCTCCTTTTACTTCTTCTTCAATATTTTTTATCTGTGATGCAGATAGTTCGTTATTAAATACTATTATTTCAGCGTTCGTTTTTTCGATTAAATCTTGTAATTCTTCAATTTTACCACTACCCATATAGAATGTTGGATTTATCTTCTTTAAATTTTGCTCCACTTTTCCAACTACTTCCATATCACAGGCTATACATAAATTCTTAAGTTCTATTATAGATTCCTCAAAATTATTTTTGTTATTTATATTAATTCCTACAATTATTACTCTTTTTCTCATTTTCATAATCTCCTATAATTTTATATTTAAACTTTAATATTTAAATATCACGGGATTATGACTTTTAATTATATTAAGATAATAGCCACAATCCGTGACTTACCCTCTTAATCTTATTGAATGTATACATCCACGTATATTCATCTTATTACCTCCTAACCTTTATCTACTTTACTTTGCCGACTATAATTTTTAAATCAACCGTTATTTTTTCTATATCACATTTATTTAATTCATTTATTTGTTCTTTGCTCAAACCAGATGTTAATGGTGTCATTTTTATAAAATCTTCTAAATTATATATATTTGTTTTATAAGTGATTCTTTTATCATAGACGATTTCCAAGTTATCTTTAAATGAATTTATAACATTTTTATTAGAATAAGTATCTTTTTTTATTTTACCTTTTATTTCAGACCTTATCTCTTTTAAATAGTGTTCATCTGGAATTACTTTTATTACAACTCCACCTTTGTTTAAAACTCTAGTAAATTCACTATAATTCGATGGTGAAAGTATATCTATTATTATATCTAATTTATCATTTTTAAATGGTAGATTTGATAAGTCTGATACACTCCATAGTATGCTATTTTCGTATCTTGTAGCAAGTGAAATTCCTTCTCTTGATATATCTATTCCAAACAATTTACACCTACTATTTATTTTTTCATCTGAATATAGTTGATTTAAATAATATCCTTCTCCGCAACCAACATCTAGTACAAAATTAACATTCTTTTTTGACGTATATTTATCCACTATATCTATTATCTCTTTAGAAAGCTCGTCATATATACCATATTCATATATTTTACTTCTAGATTCAAATAATTTTTTATCATATATTGTCTTCGCATTATTCTTTACTAAATTAACATATCCTTTTTTAGATATATTAAAGCAATGGTTATTTTCACATAATACACTACTTTCTTTTATAGATTTTATAGATTTTTTACACACTGGACATCTAAGTATTGATATATTTTCATTAAGTAATTCTCTTAAAACTTCAATCTTTTTTAATTTTCTCATTGTTCATAACCTTCCTATTTCTATTATTCATATAAAATATCACGAAGTTATGACATTTTATTAAATTTGTTTAACGATAGCCACAACTCGTGCGCTATCCTCTTAATCTGATATATGCAAGCATTATAGCTACCTCCTTATTTTAGTTAATAAAAAATCCACTTTAGTATACCAGTGGATATATCTTAAATATAGTTATATAATATTATATTTAGGAGTTGTATCTATTATTTTTAATTTATTAATCATTCTATATAAATTTATCATAAATCTAACTCCTTTCTTGTTTTATTAAATTTAATAGTAACATAAATAATATTCACTGTAAAGTATATCGAAGTTCACAATATATAACAATTACGAACTTAACTATATTATATATTATTAATCACGAAGTTAGCTAACAGAGCCTTTTATTAAAAAGCATGGCATGTCCTCCCACTAAATGTTTAATATTTTTTTACAATTGTAACCATAAAGTTACATATTAAACATTTAGCAAAAACACCTGCAACATTGAGTTTTGCAGGTGTTTTTTTGATAATACATTCTAGTTTTTAATTTATGATTTACAAATGATATAAAAGTAATCCATCCCCACAAATGAGCTACTTCTTAGCCTCTCGACCTTTATAATATAATTATATACTAAACAATGTATTATTTGTATACTTATCTATAGCCCATCATCATCAGAGCTAGATAAACCTAACTTTTTCAATCTATCTTGTATGCTTAGAATATTGTTACTACTATTATCAGATTGAGGCTTGTTGTGTGCTTGGATATTATCTGTGTTATATTTTTCAGAAAAACTATTAAACTTGTTTGTAAGCCCTTCTTTGTCTTGATTAAACATATTTAATAATTCTTGATTAACCTGACCATCTTCAGGTCTTCGTAAAGTTAATACATCATTAAGAGAATTATATGTTGATGTACTATTCCAAAATATAGTAGCAAAGCCTTCCTCGAATTGTTTTATATATTTTTCTTTTTCATTAATCTTATCTGTTAATTTATCATTTCTTGTTCTTAAATCTAGAATTGTTTTTCTATCTTTTAAAAATAAATTAATCATTCTCTTTTTTAACTCTTCTGGTCTATTATGATATCTATTAATTAAAGACTCTATATCTTTATTATCAATATCAAAGGATTCTCCACCAGTATTTACATCATCAGTTGATTTTAATTTATCAATAATAATCTTCCCATAATAAGGCTTATTATTGTAACTTTTAGACCAAAACCTTACCCCTAAGTCATTGAAATATTCACCATTTTCACGAATGTAATCAGGGTTATTTGCTATATGACTATTAAATTTAGAAACATAATTATATGTTATTTTACTTTTTACACATCCAACATCCTTGAATGCTAAATCTAAAATTTCTTGTGCTTCTTGTTTTTTTTCTTCGGTAAGTTCGTTCTTTTTTCTTCCAGCCGTCTTGCTCATATTATACCTCCTTCTTTTCTACTGTTGTATTTTTTTCAAAATTCCTTTCCAATAAAGATGCCTTAAGAAAAGCAATTTTATCAGCCTTTGCTCTTATTTTTAGGGATTGAGATTTTATTGCATTCTCATCGTATTTATCTAGTTCTGCAAGACCATTTACATTTACGATTTTTGCTTGATTAATAAGCTTTATGAAAAACTGTTCCTCCACTTCAATCTCACGTTGTAGAGGATTTATTTCATTATTGAGAATATAGTCTCTAACTGCTTTGTAAGAATCGTTTGTTGGCTCACACCACCATTTACTACAAAATGAACAATATGGAACATCATCACAAATTTCATTAGTATCTGTATTTAGTAAACAATAACCTATACCATCATCAGTCCTTTCAAAATCACTCAAGTCAACATTTAATTCGTAGCTCCATGGTTTTTTATCAACTATCTCCTTTAGAGTATTAAACATTTTTGCATTTGTACCACAAATGGATTTATCTGAAATAAAATTTAGAATTTCATCATCTATATAATATGTAACATGATTTGTATAACTATCTTGCATTTCAAGTGTTGTATGACCACCTAGCATAGCTATTTCTACAGGAGACATACCTTGTAAATATAAACTACAAAAAGCAAGATGGCGTGTATCTCCAGGATTTAATTTATCTTCATCGTTAACATAACACCCATATAAATTTTCAATTATATATGTATAAAAACTAGCTAATAAGTTATTCATATTTGCATTACTAAACACGAAAGGATTATACTGCTTTTCAGTAGTAGTAGAAGGATTAAATGCAGGCAAATATTCTTTATAATCATCTATAGACCTTAAATCCATATACATTGTTTTAAATTCCTCTAAAGCCATCCATGAAAATAAAGTATATGACGGATAAGAATCAGTAAAATCAATATATTTTTGTATTAAATCATAAATTTCTTTAGTTATTTCAAGTTTGTCTAAAATAGGTATCATAGGCTTACTCATTGTATATTGAGTCCTTTCTATCTTAACCCTATTAACTTTTAAATAGTATTTATCATCAATTGTAATTAGGCAATCTCTAGTAGTTTTTGTGGTTAATTCACTAGGTCTCATAGGTATTACATTAGTAACTTTCCACCATATCCAAATAGGATAGTAAATTTTTTGCAATAATGGGTCATTATCTCCTTCAAAAAAATCTTTTATGTAATAATCAAATTCAAAAACATGAGAATTTTTAGGTAGTTTTCTTGGTTTATCTCTCTTAGTTTTTACTTCATATTCAAAAACTGTTTTTAAAAATATAGGATATCCATCGTTAATATATCCTATTCTTTCTACAAAATTTATATATGACTTTAATTGTCTCACTGCATTGCTTTTCGCATCATCAGATTCTATATAATCTATGAATGTTTTTATTTTATTTCCAGTATTATCTTGTATAAATTCTTTAGTAAATCCATGAGTTTCTATAAAAATGTTTAGAATACCAGATATATTTCGTGCTATAGTTGGAGCTGAAACATTGTTGGATGTAATGACATCAACTATCCAACATTTTAGAATTATATAATCATTATTATTAATTACTCCTAATTTAACCATTTCCTCGATTTCTGAGAAATTAATAAAGTTATATGATGATGTATTTTCATTATAAAAAATCCATATTTTAGAGTCAAAAGTAGCATCAGATTGGTATGTTGCAGATTCCTTTTTTAATACATTTAAATTATTTAAATCAAATCTATATTGTTTTGCTAACTCTTCTACACTAATTTCTTTGGCTTCAAGAATAGTAGTGTCTATTTTCTTCAGTATATTATTCATAGATACCCCTCATTTTTTATTTATAATATATATATATATATATTGTAACACCAAGTATTTAATTTTGTCTAATTTTAGTTAGATAAAGTTAATGTAACATTGAAATAAAGAGGTTTTAATAATTATGTCTAACCTATTTATATAGATAGCTATTTTTTACTTAGTAATTAAAGATTTTTATAAGTGAATTGTTTAATAGTATCAATCATAGTATATTATTTATACTAGTATGGTAACGTAAAAGAAGATAAAAATATTTTTTAACAAGAAACTAATTATAATTTCAATATTACGCTTGATATCTATAACAAGTATTATAGTATTATTAAACTCTTTAATATCAAACTATATATCTTAAAAAAAATAAAGCAGAAGAATAAAATAATTTAAATGATGAAATAAACTTTATTTTAGTTATATGGTGATAATTTAAATGTAATTATATAGTATTATAAATATATTTAGGTTTATAAATGAGGGGAATTTGTAATAAAAATATTGAAAATATTTTAGATAAACTTTATTCTCATTTTTAATATACCTAAATAACAAGAGATTACTATAAATGTAATCTCTTGTTATTCATTAATTATTTATTTAACTTTTTTTCTAATCTAGCTATTCTCTTATCCCAATCTCCATTCCATCCTTCTGATAATGCTTTATAAGATAAATCTACTGCTTGTTTATATGCTTTATTTTTCTCATATATTATAGCTAATTGATTATAACCAGTATGTTGTGGCAATGATGATTTTGGATATTCCTTTAAAAATGCATCTTTTGAGAGTTGTGATATTGAAATTTGTTTATTACAATAATAAATTGCTTTCTCTAATGCACCCTCCTTTTTATCTCTATTTTTATAGTAAAATTTTATTCCTGACAAGTAAAAGAAATGTTCATCTAAAATATTTTCATTGTTTGATATTATTTCATTTCCTTTTTCAAAAATTTTTTCAGCAATTTCATAATCTTCTACTTTGTGAAACCAACCAGCTAATCCACCTATAAATCCAAGGTCTGAATTAGTTGAAGATATAATATTTCCTTCATCTATAAAATACTCCTCATCAGAAGATGATATAGGTTTATATACTTCCCTTATCCTATTTCTTTCCTCTGATGTTAATTTATTAAGCCACCAATCAGTTAGATTATGATATTTTATAGCTCCTGATACAGATACTTTTTTATTTTTATTACGATTAAAGAAAAATATTCCCACAATTAACCTCCTCAATTTATAAAAATAATTTTTATCTATTTTATTATATATTATAGCTCTAATAATCTCTATTTTTTATTTATCCAATTATACATTTTAGGAAGTTTATTCAGATATAAAAAACTATTGTTAGAATTTTTACAACCAACTCTTAGTTGAGTTTATAGTAATTTATAAAAATATAAATCCCTAGTAATGTGAAATAATAATATTTATGGTATTATATAAAAAATGGGAATTTAAATAAACTATATTCTATTCTATGAAAGAAGGGGGAAAGAATTAAATTGGGATATAAAGATTATAATTATATTAATTATAAGAATAAGGGTAATTTTTGTGGGAAATCAGGAGAAGAACATTGGTTTAATGATTATATAAAAAAGGAGACTACGGATATTTTAAATAATGTTTTTGAAGAACCTAATAATATAAATTTAAATCATAAAATTTATGAAAAACTAATAACAGGTGATAGAAAAGAAGATATATTAAAATATCAAGAATTTGAATTAGTAAGTCCTCAAATATATAATATTGTTTATATTTATTTAGTCTATATCTGTAAACGTGGGAAAAATATAACTAAATGTAATCTATCTCATTATGTTAAAATCAATAAAGAACATATGAAGAAAATAGAAGAGCATGGATATACACCAAAACAGTACTGGTCACAGTATTGGCAAACTCAAAATGAAAAACAGTCTAGAGAAGATAGAATACATACACTTTTATATGGGAATACTCCTAAATGGTAATACTTAAGAAATATAAAAACTAATTATATAAGAAATAACTAGGTATCAATAGACATATATCTAGTTATTTTTATTGCTTCTTTCAATATATTAGTATTAGCTTAAAAAACATAAATATTTATTGTTTTAATTTTGTCTGATTTACAATTAGACAAAATTAAAATATTATTGAAATAAAGGGATTTTTAAGAATTTGTCCAATATATTTATATAGATACCTTTCACATTTAGAGATTGTTTGTCGCACCACATTTAGCTTGATAGCAAGTTCTTCTTGTGAAAGTCCTTTTGATTTTCTGATCGCTTTAATGTTTTCGTTTAACATTATGGGTAACCTCCTTTCTTTCGGTCGTTACCACTATTGTATGAGGAACTGCCCGTTGCTACAAGCAACGCATATTAACATTCAAGCTTTATAATCGTGATAGTTTACAAGGTTGTTCCCATCCCATTCGTTTTGTACTAATTACATGACATTTCCCCATAGTATTCACTCCCTCCAAATTCATATTTACGTTCTGTTAACTTATTTATATTTGAATCTCGACCCCAATAAAGTAAAATCAAATTTAATCTATAGGTTTATTAATCCTGTCGAGAACAATTATCATCATCTCTAACTAACAGAACCCTTATAAATAATACTTTTAAAGTTCCCTTGTCTAAAGTATATAACACAACAAACTGTTAAGGACATGTTATGATTCCTTCAGACCAAAGGCATGCTCCACATGTAGGCTTTGAATTACCAAAGCAATCTTCCTTATTTTCTTTCCAATTTTCACATCCTCCACATATTACACATGGTGAGAAGTTAAATTTTCTTACCTTTTCTCTAAATACACAATATTCTTCTTTCTTCCAAATATTTTTTAAAGTTTCGTCTAGTACATTTCCAAATGAATGATGATACACTTTTCTTTTTTCATCAAATAAATATGTTTCACTACTGTGTAAAACTCCCATACACGGGCTTACATTTCCATTATATTTTATAAATGAACAACCTTCTTCTATAAATTTACAATAATTTGACTTCCTTGAAACTTTATTGTTACATATACTTAAACTTGATACTTGTGATTTCAATAATTTATTCATACTTTTACCTACATTTTGAATATTCCAATCCATAATAGGTATATTTATCTCTGGTAATATATTAAACATCAATTCCGAACTAGTATCTACACCTAGTGTTCTTGAATATAAAATGTCATCTAGAGACGTTTCATCTGATGGCAATAAATTAGATACATTAACTTTACTTACACCATGAATTGCGCAGAACAAAGGCATTTTTTCTAGTTGATTAATATTACTTCTCATGGCTACAAATGCAATTCCCAGCTTTACATTATTTTTAGATTTATTAGATTCTCCATTATATTCTCTTAACTTATTGAATATTTTAATATTAGCAATAATTTTATCTAATTTACTATTTACTCTTATCTTTTCATATCCTTCAGATTCTAAAGAATCTATGGAAATCCATAACATAGTCATACCAGCTTCTAGTAATTTTTTGCTCATTTCTTCATTTAATAAAGTTCCATTAGTAAGTAGCTCAACTTCTTTTACTTTTGAAGATGCTATTTTTACCATTTCTATAATATTAGGATGAAATAAAGGTTCTCCCATTCCACCAAAAAATATTTTCTCCACACCACTTGGCATGGTATTAATTGCATTATTGAAAGTTTCCATAGTCATATTTCCCAGCTCTTCATCTATCCACGTATTTCTAAAACACATTTTGCAATTTAGATTGCATTTAGATGTTGGCTCAATATACAACTTTTTTAATTTATCTTCCATTTCTACTCCTCCCTTAAATATAAATATACAAAAAGTGGATTAAATATTAAACTTAACCCACTTCTTAAATGTCTATTATATCTAGTTATTTAGCAACACCCACTATTTTTACAATCACATACACCCTTCTTGGTATACAACCTCTGGTTTTCCACCTTCTCTTTTATTGTACACTCCAAAATTACACTTTTCTATACATGCTCCACAAGCATCACATTTCTTATAATTTATAACTGGATACCAGTATTTTGGTATTTATAGTCACCCCATTTTTATTTTTATATATCAATATATATATATTATAATATATACTAAACAAATTGCTTACTTTTTATCTAAAAAAGATATCGCACTCAGCCCTTCAACTAATCCTTCTCCATAAGATTTAATATATTGATATGGCTTATCAATTATATCACCAGTCGCAAAACATCCAGGTATATTGGTACTCTAACTAATTCTGAGTTTTTAAAATTATCATTTATTTCTTTTAAATATTTTTCTTGCTTATTTCTTCTATTTCTAAAGAATGGTGTTGTTGCTTGTTCCTCAGATATTATAAAATTAGCTACAACCATTTGAGTTTCAATACTAACAGTTTTTAACTCCTCACTAGCTCTATATGTTTCAATTATAGGTGTTTTTTCTGGATACATTACAAGACTTTCAAATTCATTTTTTAATATTTCTCTATCTTCATAATATTTCTACTTTAAAATTAAATTTTTTATAAATATCTAGGAAGTCATTTAATATTATATTAAGTTATAACTTCCTATACTTATTAACTATATTTATTTTGCAAACCAATGCTTAGTTCTATTAGCAATAGCAACTAAAGTAAGCATTACAGGAACTTCTACAAGTACTCCAACTACTGTAGCTAAAGCTGCTCCTGAGTTAAGTCCAAATAAACTAATTGCAACAGCAACTGCTAACTCAAAGAAATTACTTGCACCTATCATAGCACCTGGTGCTGCAATATTATGTGGCAATTTCCATGCTTTAGCCCAAACATATGCTAAGAAGAATATAAAGAATGTTTGTATTGTTAGTGGTATAGCTATTAATGCTATATGAAGAGGATTATCTATTATCTTTTGTCCTTGGAATGCAAATAATATTATTAAAGTTAATAATAGCCCAACTACAGTTATTCCATTGAACTTAGCTAAAAATACATTTTCAAAATAATCTAATCCTTTTTTCTCTCTTGCCGCATTTTTTATCGATGTAAAATCTATTTTTAGCATCATTGGATAAATCATAAGCCATATAAGTATTGCCACTGGTATAGAAACTTGGGCATAAGTAAATTTATCTAAAGCTTGTGGTATTTGAGGTGCATACACTCCAATTAATACACCTACCACTATACAAAGTGCTACCCATATAGTTAAATATTTTTCGAAAAATCCAAGTCCACCACTACTTTCTTTTTTTACATCTTCTGATTTAATTGTTTGATTACTATTTTTCATCATTTTACCTCCTTGATTATATAATCATATTCAATTATATGAATATGTTTCTTTATAGTAAGGTGATTTGTCACCTTAATTGTAATGTTATTTTGAACTCCCTTCTCTTATTAGTCTTGCAAAATCATTTGGAAGTATTTCATTTTCCTCAATTTCTCTTGCCATTTTTTCTGCGTCATAAGCTACTTCTATTATTTCCACTTTAACAGAAGATTCCCTTTGACCTATTTCATCTTCATTTTGTATGTCTATAATTACATAATTTGCATCTGGTGTATTAGTTTTTGGTTTTCCCACACTACCTGCATTCACAAGTAATTTTTCCCCATAATATTTAGCATAAGGTATATGAGTATGACCACAAACTAAGATATCTTCAAATAGTTCTCCCATAACCTCCTCTGCTTCTTTAGAATTTTCTTTTAAATATTCATTAATTACCCTTGTACTTCCATGAACAAATCTTATAGTTTTGTTGTTAAAAGTAAACGCGGCTTCCTTTGGTAAATTTCTTAGATATGCTTTATTTTCAAGTGTTGTTTCTTCACTTGTAAACTGCATAGAAAGAGCAGCTTTCTCAGCATCCTTTGGATCTGGATAGTCACATCCACATATTATTTTAAAGTTTCCTATAGCTTCATCATAATTTCCCATTATCGTAAGTATTTTTTCTTCTTTTAAAGTTTCAATAACTTCATTTGGTCTAGTTGCATATCCTACTAAATCCCCTGTGCATACAGTTAAATCTACATGCCTATTTTTAATATCTGCTAAAACTTCATTAAGCGCATATATATTACTATGTATGTCTGATATTACTGCTATTCTCACTATTGTGCCTCCTAAATTTCTTTCTCTTTGTTAATATTTAATATAATATATTTAGCTTGTGATACTGTTTCACAAGTTATTCCAGCGTCTTTATAAGCTTTTAAAATATTACTATCCTGCTTTAATAATTCTTCTTTTTCTAATTCCTCAGATAAAAGCATTTTGATAAAATTATAATCCTTTAATGTTTTTTCATCTAACTTATAATAAACATACTTGGCTTCTTTATAATAAGTAACTAAATTAGCATTCATTAACTTATTAAGATGTCTAGATGCATTAGATTGACTTATTTGAAGAATTGCTTCTATTTCACAAACACATAGGGGACCACATCTTAAAATATTTAATATCCTAAGTCTAGTTTCATCTCCAAGTGCTTTTAGTATTTTTACTAAATTCATATTTCCTCCTTTTCACATTATCATATTCACTTTTAATCATATAATATTCTAAGAATCAAATTTTGTAAACTATTATATCAATTTTTTTGATACCTTATTGAACACAAAATACCTAGGCCTTTTATAAGACCTAGGTATTTTATTAATTGCTACTAGTTGGTATATAAGAACCCACTCTTAGAGCAAATTCATTCATATTCATTGTTTGAAGAACAATTTTTCCTGGACCTGTAAGTTTAGTTAAAAATAATCCTTCACCACCGAAGAATACATTACCTAATCCTTTTACAGTTTCCACTTCGTATCTAACACTATCTTCAAATCCTACTAAATTTCCTGTATCTATTTTTATAACTTCACCTGGTGCTAAGTTCATTTCTATGGCATCTCCGTCTATTTCTAAGAAAGCTATACCTCTACCTCTTAATTCTTGTAGTATGAACCCTTCACCACCAAAAAATCCTGTGCCCAGCTTCTTATTAAAAGTAGTTTTTAATTCTACTGTAGATTCAGCTGCTAAGAATGCTCCTTTTTGTATTGTGAAATTTCCTTCACTCACATTTATGGGAATTATACTTCCTGGAACTGTTGATGCAAAGGCGATTTTCGCATCTCTTGTAGCAGTATAAGTTGCCATAAATAAAGATTCTCCTGCAAACATTCTTCCTATTCCTTTTAGCAGACCACCTCTTGTATTTGTATCCATTCTTATTCCTTCAGTTTGCCAAAACATTCCCCCAGATTGTGTAAACATTGATTCACCTTGTGATAAACTAACTTCCACACTTGGGACTACATTTCCTTTTATCTCGTAATTCATTTGTCTTCCCCCATCAGTTTTATTTTCTTTTATTTTAAACTTTTTTAATAAATTTTACAAGTTTGTCTAATTTGTAGCTAAATAAAACTAAAATATTATTGAACTTAATAAACTCTACTAAGAGTTGATTGTAAAAATTCTATAAACAGTATATTCTATTAATGTGGAGGTGAAAAAATGAATCCAGAAAAAGTTGGTAGTCTGATTCTTCAGCTAAGAAAAGAAAAAAATCTAACTCAAAAGCAATTAAGCGACCTATTAGGTGTATCTGACAAAACTGTTTCAAAGTGGGAACGTGGCGTTGGTTGTCCTGATATATCTTTATTAAGTGATATCTCTAAGATATTTAATGTTAATATAGAAAAAATACTTCTTGGTGATTTACAAGAAAGTGATATAAATGGAGGAAATATGAAAAGAATTAAATTTTATGTATGTCCAAATTGTGGCAATATTATAAACTCAACAGGAGATGGTGATTTTTCTTGTTGCGGTAGAAAATTAGAAGCTCTAGTTCCAAAAGTAATGGATGAAAACCACAGTATAAATATAGAAGAAGTTGAAAATGACTACTATATTGAAATAAATCATGAGATGACTAAAGAACATTTTATTTCTTTTGTAGCTTATGTAACTTATGATAGAGTACTTTTAATAAAACTTTATCCTGAACAAAGTCCAACAGTAAGATTCCCTAGACTTTGTGGAAAATTTGAAAGAGGAAAGTTCTACATGTATTGTAATCAACATGGACTGTTGATGAAAGGAAGATAATTATGAAAGATGAGTTTGCCCCTATAAAAATGGATACTTGGCCTATGGCTCAAAGTTTTTATTATTATAGCCAAATGGCACCCACATCTTATAGTTTAACAGTAGAAATTGATGTTACAAAATTGAGAAAACATCTAAAAAGTAAAAATTTAAAATTTTTCCCTACTTATTTATATATAATATCTAAAGTTTTAAATAGTCATGAAGAATTTCGTGTAGGATTGAAGGATAATACTTTAGGACATTATAAATATCTTAATCCAGCTTTTCCTCAATTTCACAAAGATGATAAAACTACTTCTTTATTGTGGTTAAATTACTGTGATGATTATAAAACTTTTTATAAAAATTATATAAATGATACTAAAAAGTATGGAAATGACCATGGAATATTGACTTCTAAAGGTATTCCACCTAAAAATACTTATGCCCCTTTCAATTACCGTTCACCATGCAACAATTGATGGCTATCATATTAAAGAGTTTTTAGATGATGTGAATGAATTGATAAATACTTGTGAAAATTGGATAATTTAAAAAGCTAGGAAAATCCTAGCTTTTTTCTATCTCGCATTATATTAAATTTGTTCATCAAATTGATTAGATAAAAGGTAAATAAAGCAATATAAAATAAATACTCCTTTATGGCAATGATAAAAATATTAAATCAATGCCACAAAGGAGTATTTTTTATGATTTACTTATACGAATTATTATAAGTTCCACTTACCAGATTTTAGATGATTATTAAGTGGTTTCAAACTTAAATAATCACCCATACCTACATTTCGATTACCATAACTAGTAGATTTTACTTTCCCATTTTTTAAATAGACTGTTGAAACTTCTTCATAACTCATATGAGCATACATACGAATTAATCCTTTATGACCAGGATAATTTACTAACATGCAATGTCCACAGAAAAACTCACCAACTTTAACAGCTTTACCACCTTTATATTTGTAAACATATGCAGTTGCATCAGCCTCACAAGTCCCATATGGAAGTATCATTTCAGATTTATTATCTCCATCCATATCTACAAAATAAACACCATCCCATAAATATTTTTCCGGAGTATTTAGCAAAACACTAGCATAAGCCCTTGTCATAGATGATGTCATTTTACTTTCACTGGAATCTGACTTTGTACTTTTTATTTTTTTTGCATATTTTTCTGCAGTTGAATAATTATGTTTCTTATAAGCACTTAACATTTTAGTTATATTAGAGGAATCAGATGCATAGGAAGTTGATGGTTGCTTAATATATATACCAGTAAAAAACAGTGCCATTACTAATAACATAATTAATTTTTTTGAGTTTTTCATTTTTATATCCTCCTTTGATATTTTTATAAAAATTTTTCTTATATTTATAATTATATAAAAAGGATAATATTTATAACAAAAACTTAGATATGAAATAATAGTTATCCTTAAAATTAAAATAAGACCATCTAATTGATGGTCTTATTATCTATTTAATTTTCCTTTATATGAAGATATACCTCCACTTAAATTATAAACATCATTAAATCCATTTTTAACTAAAATATCTGCTGCTTTTGCACTACGTACTCCTACAGCACAATATACAATAATTTTGCTATCTTTATATGAATTTAATTCTGATAACCTAGATGATAGTTCACCTACAGGTATATTTTTGGCATTTGGAATATGTCCACTTCTAAACTCTTCTACTCTTCTAACATCTAAAATTAATATATTATTATTATTTAAAAAATTATCTAGCTTAGATCCACTAATAGTATTATACTTGCCTCTAAAAAGTCTTGATAAAAATGTCATAACATATCATCCTTTATATTTTTTAGTCATTATTTAAAACTTCCTTTAATGCATTATATGAAAAATCTATTATTTCGCCACAACTTACTTTATCTTTTTTCAAAGTTGCACAAAGTTCTGAATTATATCTTTCTTTTACTTTTTTCATTATTTCTTTTGAATATTTTCTAGCTTCATTAGGTGCTGAACTGTCTTCTCTTCCTTTTATATATCCCACTACAAGTACTGCTGCATTAACAGCTCCACATAAACTCCCTACTGTTGCACCGCTACCTAGTCCACTTCCAAGAGAAACAGGTATATTTGTATTAAATTCTTCATTATATGATTTTATTATAGATTCAGCACAGTTATATCCTTGACTATGATATATAGATGGTTTTATCATTGTTTATCCTCCCTTTTATTATATATTTCTACTATAGTTATATTCTATCACTATTCAATTAGTTCAGCTATTTTCTAACAAAAAAACTAGAATGTTCTATTCTAGTTTTTGACTAATTTTTTTATTTTTTCCCCTAGTTCCATTTATATTCTGAGTTTAGATTATCAGGTATATGTGTTACATTTATTTCACGTAGCAACATAGAATTATCCATTAGTCCAGAATGATAAAAAGAGATAAGCCATTCATCTTTAGAGTGACCTTTATATGTATAAATCTGATTATCTTCATCCCCATCAACAATTCCAATCTGCTTTCCTCTTTCTGAGTTACTTATTGCACAAAAAGGAATATATGTTTTATTATTCCAAGTAATCCCCATATAATCTTCTGTTGTTATGGAAGACATATTTTCTAGATTCTTCTTTTGACTACATCCTGTAATCATCACAGATAAACATAAAACCATTATTATAAACTTTCTTCCCATAAATTTATCCTCTCGTCCTTTATTTCTATTTAATAAATATCTTCTATGACATAAATTCTATTTTCATCAATTATATATATTAGATATATATGAGAATTATCATATTCTATTTTTCTTATGTATTTATATTTCTTATTAAAATCAATGTTATACTCTTCTGATATTTTTACATCTTCTTTTAATCTTTTAAATACTTCATTAATCTCTTTTTCCATATTTTCATCTTTTTTATCTTGCCAATCAAAAGCATTGCTTATGATGTCTTTATTATCATATTCATATACAGAGTATCTTTGCCCATCACCTTGAAAGCTAGCCTCACTGCTTTTGTAATAAATTTCTTTTCCACCTTCTGGTAGTCTAACTTGCCAATTTTCATATATTACATCTTCGTTACTTAAAAATAAACTATCACCACAACTTACTCCCATAAAGATTCCACTTATTATGATAAATGAAAATATGAATAATATTTTCCATTTCATATTTTTTATCTTCATTATTTTGCTCCCCTTATTTTCTATTCTTCTACCTCATCATCATCTTCCACATATTCCAAAATATCTCCCGGCTGACAATCTAGTACCTTGCAAATTTCATTTAATGTAGTAAATCTAACTGCTCTTGCCTTATTATTTTTTAAGATGGACAAATTAGCCATAGTAATTCCAAGTTTATTAGAAAGCTCTGTAGCACTCATTTTTCTCTTTGACATCATTACATCTAAATTTACAATTATAGCCATATAATCTCCTCCTTAAATAGTTCTATCATTTTCATCTTTAATATCTATCGTCATTTCAAATAACTTAGATGAAACAAGAGCAAAAACTCCTATGGCAAGTGATACAAATGAAACTAATACACAAGGTAAAATAGTTAAAGCATAAAGATATATATCATAAATAAGATAAAGCAGTATATTCATTAAGTTAAAAAGAACAACTTCACTAAGTGCACAATAAGCAATATTATTTATAATCTTTGGTATACTTTTTGAAAAAGGATTTTTACTTGTAATATGATAGCATAATTTTTTTAAATTAAACAAAGCAATTATATAAGGTATAGCACAAATATAAATACCCATAGTTATAGCAATTATATATTTTGATTCCATATCCAATGAAGAACTTTTACTCAATGCTCCTAAAACAAATGGTAAACCTGCCAGCAAAGCTAATGTTAGCCCTATCCCCACTGAAACTATAATATTTAAAATCTTAGAATAATTATTTTTCATTTTCTTCTCTCCTTTTTTATTTTTCATATTTATACTAATATATTTTTTATAAAAACACAATAAATATTTATCGTTTTTCGATAAATATTTATTGTATTCTTTTAAGTTTAATATAAATAAAATAGCAACTATTTTAGATTTTCAATTATTCTAAAATAGTTGCTATCCTTAATTTCTATTTATATATTACTTTTTAATTTAAACTAAGCTATTTTTACTTCTTTTTTCTCATTATTTTTCAATAATTTATCTACTGTAACAGCCACTGTCATAGCCCCATTAACATTTAACATAGTTCTTCCCATATCTAATATTGGATCTATAGCTATTATAGCGCCAATTAAAGGGAAGTAAGTTCCCATGCCCATACCAGATATTACTACTGATACAGCCATTGTAGCCGTTCCTGGTATACCCGCTATACCAAGAGAACTAATAGTTATAACGATTATAAGCATTATATAAAAAGTAAAGTTCATTTCAATACCCGCTATATTTGCAAGCATTACACTGACTAAAGCTGGATATATACCTGCACATCCATTCATCCCCATATTGGAACCTAAACTAGTTACAAAACTGGCAGTTCCAGAGTCTACTTTCATATTTTCTGTTAAAGCTTCTATTGTAACTGGTAAAGTTCCCAAACTTGAACGAGATGTAAAGGCTAATATTAATGCTTTTGAACCATCTTTTATATAAGTTATAGGATTTCTTCCACTTAACGTAATTATTAATAAATGAACTATAAAAACTATAGCTACACTTATGTATAGTGCTAATATGAAGTCTAGTACATCAAATAGAGATGCAATTCCTCTACTAGCTATAGTACTTGCTAAAAGAGGTACAACAGCATAAGGCATAAGTTTTATTATAGTTATAGATACTGAAACTATAATTTTATAAAAAGCTTCTACAAAATCCATAAAAGGTTTTATTATATCTAAGTATTTTTTACTAAGTCTTCTTATAGCTATTCCTATAAATGCAGCCAATATTACTACTGCCACCGTATTTCCATCAGCCATAGCCTTTATAGGATTAGATGGTAATAATCCCCTTATAGTATCTGGTAGAGATGTGATTTCTCTTATTTCTTCACTACTAGATATAACTTGTAAATTTGATCCTAAATCAAAAATATTTCCCACTATAACAGCTATTATTGCTGCTATTGCTGTAGTTGCAAAGAACATAAACATAGAACTAAATGTAAGTTTACCTAAATTCTTTTCTTCCATATTCATTATAACTCTAATAATAGATACTAAAACTAAAGGCACTACTATCATTTTTAATAGATCCATAAATCCGTTACCAAATAATCCATACCATGTAGTTACTTCATTTATCCAAGTTATTTGGCTAGGTTTTTGAGGAAACTTAGCTATACTTTGTATTAGTATTCCAAGACCTAATCCTATAAATATAGAAATTATCATCAACTTATTAAATTTAAATTTCTTACTCATTTTATTTATTACAAAAAATAATCCAATTAATAAAGCTATCATTAATATACTATGTATATTAGTTATCATTAAAAATTCCGACAAAAACGTATTACTCATAATTCCTCCCGATACATATTATCATTTTGATAATAATTATATCATTATCAAAATGATAATACAATCTTTTTTTAATCTTTATGTATTTAAATTTACTTTATTATTTGGAAAGTGAGTTGATAGCCTCAATTATTGGCTTAATATTATTTTTATCTGTAAAATCAATAGGGGTATTATAAGCCTCTAGCATACCTTTTGTATTTTCATCCATTTCCTCTTCTTTTTGTGTCTTTAACATTATTTTAAATATATTCATCATTAGTTTATCTAAAATAGTTAATTTTTCGTAATTAAATGCCCCCCTTAAATAAAATTGTTTTATATTATCTACATTGGCAAAGTTTTTTTTCTTTACTTCTTCATATATCTTATCATCCATAATTGACAACCCTACATAAAATAATATTAAATTTTTATGTTTAAATTTATGAATATCTTCATAAATATCTTTAAATCCTTTAATCTTACCAGCATGTAGCCATCCACCAAAAACAATATTATCGTAATTTAATAGTTCTTCTGTAGTTACATCACTTATTTTTGATACTTTACAATTCAATTCTTCTCCTATCCACTTTGCATATTTCTCTGTGCTGCCATATTTAGATTCATAAACAACTATATTTTTCATTTTTTATTCCCCCTAAAATTTAAATATATTTTAAAATAGTTCTATTTCCCCTTTACATATTATTATATTGATACATAGCAAATAAATATACAATAAAATAACCCTAATTATAATGGAGCAATAACTCAAAAATAATAAGGGTTATTTTGTAAAGTATTAAATTATATAAAACTGTCTATTTTTTCTTCTACTATTTTATATTTGTTATATTTAATTTTGGCCGGTATTCCTACGGCTGTACTATTTGCTGGCATATCTTTTAGCACTACAGAATTTGCTCCTATTTTACAATTATCACCTATATTAACTGGCCCTAAAATTTTAGCTCCAGAACCTACTATAATATCATTGCCTAAAGTAGGATGTCTTTTAAATTCTTTTTCATTTCCTGTGGCACCAATAGTAGCACCTTGATAAATAGTAACTCTATCGCCAATTATAGATGTTTCTCCTATAACTACACCACTTCCATGATCTATTAATGTTCCCATTCCTATTTGTGCTCCTGGGTGTATTTCTATTCCTGTTAAAAATCTACTAAATTGAGATATTAATCTAGCAATAAAAAATCTATTCTTGGAGTAAAAAAAATGAGATATTCTATACATCATCAAAGCATGAACAGAAGGATATAATAAAAACACTTCTACTTTACTTCTTGCAGCTGGATCATTATCCATAATATAATTTATATCTGCTCTTGTATGTTCAAATAACATAATCTCACCTCCTTAAAAAATGCTCATAGACATATATTTATCAACTCCATCTGGAGCTATTGTAACTATTTTTTTATCAGGATTATTCTTTGCAATTTCTATTGCTCCAAATATATTTGCTCCTGAGGATATTCCAACTAAAATACCTAATTTATTTGCAAGCAATCTTACCACATCAAATGCATCTTCATCACTTACTGTAATTACTTTATCAACTACATTTTCATCGTAATTTTTAGGTATAAAGTTTGCACCAATCCCTTGTATTTTATGTGGACCTGATTTTTTTTGTGTTATTAATGGTGATGCTTTAGGCTCTATACCTATTACTTCAACATTTGGATTCTTTTCTTTTAAGAATTTTCCTGTTCCACTTATAGTTCCTCCAGAGCCAATTCCTGCTATTATCACATCTACATCTGGAACTTCTTTATATATTTCTGGACCTGTAGCTTCATAGTGAATTCTTGGATTATCTTCATTTTCAAACTGACCAAGATTTATATAATTTTTATTTTCTTTTAATAGTTCTTCTAGCTTTTCTATAGATCCATTCATACCTTTAGCACCTTCTGTCAAAATTAACTCTGCACCAAAAGCTTTTACTAACTGTCTTCTTTCTATACTCATTGTTTCTGGCATTATAATTATAACTTTATATCCTTTAAGTTTTCCTACCATTGCAAGAGCTATTCCTGTATTACCGCTAGTTGCTTCAACTAGAACACTATCTTCTTTTAATACTCCTTTTTTCTCAGCCCCTTCTATCATGGATAGTGCTATTCTGTCTTTTACACTTCCTGCTGGATTGTATTTTTCTAGTTTTATATAAACGTTTTCGTATCCAATTTCATCCAAAGAGATTATAGGTGTATTCCCTATCAACTCAATTCCATTTTTATATATCATATTCAATTCCCCCTTATTTTCAAACCCCTTCATTATCATTTTGATAATTAAATTGTAGCACCACTATTTTCATAATTCAATATATTTATTATCATTTTGATAATTATTTTTTGAAGAATTTACTTATTCCTAAATAATAAAATTGATAAAATTTAGCCAATATTATGATATACTTAAATAAACAACATCTTTTGAATTAAAAATATGTTGGGAGGTTTAAAAATTGAAACTTATGGATATTACCAATTATATACAAAGTGTTTGCCAAAACATTTCTACAGTTTTAGATGTGGATGTAACAGTAGTTTCTAGGGATTTGATAAGAATATCAGGTACTGGTATATTTGAAAGTAAAATAAACGAAGTAATATCGGATAATTCTGTTTACTCTAAAGTATTAAGTACTGGCAAACCTTATATTATTAATCGCGAGTCGGAGCACAGTTGCAAAACTTGTATTCATAATAAAGACTGTAAAGAATTAGCTGATATTTGTGCACCTATAAAGTTAGGTGACAATATTTTAGGTATTTTAGGTATAGCTGCGTTTACTGAAGAACAAAAAAATAAAATTCTTTCTAAGGATCAAGAATTAAGTGAATTTATAAGCAGTATGTCTAATTTAATTTCTTATAAATTAGATGAATTATACAAAGAAGAAATAAAAACTGTGGAACAATTGGAAAAAGAAGAAATTGAAAAAGCTATAAAAAAATATGGTAGTAATACACAAGAAATGAAGCAAGTTGCCAAAGCTTTAAATATTGGAATTGCTACTTTGTATAGAAAGGTAAAAAAATATAATATTAATACTGGTGAGTAATTTTTTCATCAAAAAAACTGTAGCTTATCTTATTTTAAAGCTACAGTTTTTTACATTAATCTATAAATGTTACAACTTCTTCTAAAGGTTTACGTTGAGGTTTTGGAGGAGTATTTTCTTGTGGTACTCCCAGTGATATCATTGACATTAATTCATACCCTTCTTTATTAAATCCTATAAGATTTTCTATTTCTGTTTTGGCATGAGTAGGTCCTGTCATATAACAACTTCCGTATCCCATCTCCGTTGCAGCAAGTAATATATTTTCCACTGCTGCACCTATTCCTTGAGCTGCTGATTGAGGTGAAACAAGTACATCTAACACCTCTTTAGGAGCATTATTTTCTTTTAATATTTTATATTCAATCATATCATATTCACATGCATAAACTAAAATAACTACTGGAGCATTTTTAAAACAAGTATAATATTTTATTACACTCATATGTTTTTTATAATCTCTTTCATTTTTAGCAAGGCTACCTATATTTTCATGACTTTTTGTCACTATATCAGCCATTTCATTTATTATATCTTTATTTTGTAAGACAACAAAATGCCAATTTTGCTGATGTTTAGGTGATGGAGCTTGTGTTCCAGCTTCTATTAGCTTAAGTATATCTTCTCTTGGTATTTCAGTATCTTGAAATTTTCTAACACTTTTACGATTATATATTAAATCTAAATTAACCATTAATACCTCTCCTCATGATGTATTATTTTTCTTAAATTTAATTATAGTAATTTAAAATTTTTATGTCAAATTATTTATATACTTATTAATAAGTTGTATCCTACATAGAAATTATTATCATTGGAAATATTAAATAAGAAATTATAATTTTGATTAAAATACCCTTTTTTGAATTGGAGGTTTACTATAATGAAGGAGATGCCAACAGCTATTGATGGAACTCTTCGAAAATCTTTTCTACGTGTACCAGAAGTTATAAGAGAATGCAGTGGAATTAATGTTTTTGGTAAAAGAATAAAATCATTAGTATATACAACAGATTTGGCTATTGTAAGAAATGTCAATGCTGATGCAATTTTAGCAGTATATCCTTTTACCCCTCAGCCTATTATTACTCAAGCCTTACTTTTAGCCGCTGATATACCTGTTTTTACAGGTGTTGGAGGAGGACTTACAAATGGACTTCGTTCTGTTATGCTTGGAACTAATGCTGAAATTCAAGGTGCTGTGGGAGTAGTTGTCAATGCACCTACATCAAATGAAACTCTAAAAAGTTTATCTAGTGCCTTAGATATACCTGTTGTAGTTAGTGTAATAAGCGAGGATACAGATATTGAAGGACGAATAAACGCTGGAGCCAGTATATTAAATGTATCTGCTTCCAAAAATACTCCAAAAATAGTAGCAAAAATAAGAAAAGAATATCCTAAATTACCTATTATTGCTACAGGTGGTCCTACAGATGAAACTATTAGAGAAACTATAAAGGCGGGTGCTAATGCCATAACATGGACTCCACCAACAGTTCCTCAACTTTTTAAAACTGTAATGAATGCTTATAGAAATAATTTAGAACACCCTCATTAAATACTTTAATAATATCTATGAAAACTTGCTTTTTTATATAAACATCGACTTATAATCTTCTTAATTATAAATAATATTACATTAAAAAAGACACTTAATTTAAGTGCCTTTTTTATATTTATATATCTAATTTATTTATATTTTCTTTCATTATTTCAATTGAATTATCAAACTTAGCTTTTTCATCTTTGTCTAAAGGAAGTTCTATTACCTCTGTTACACCATCTTCATTTACTATACTTGGAACTGCAATAAACACATCATCATGACCGTATTTATTATCTAAATACGAAGATACTGTTAAAATACTATTTTCATTATCTAATATAGCCTTTGTAATTCTAGCAAGGGCCATACCTATGCCATAATAGGTAGATTTTTTACAGTCAATAATTTTATAAGCTATATTTCTTACTTCATCTTCTATTAATTCTAAATCTTCAAATTTAACTTTAGAATCTTTTTTAGAAGCTACTTGATATATTGGCTGAACTCCCATTAATGCATAGCTCCAAGCTACAAATTGAGAATCTCCATGTTCACCCATTACATAAGCATGTATAGATTTTGGAGTAACTCCTAATCTTTCTCCAAGACCATATCTAAGTCTTGCAGTGTCTAAAGTTGTACCTGAACCTATAACTTTTCTCTTATCGTATCCTGATATTTTCCAAACTACATAAGTCATTATATCTACAGGGTTAGATGCTACTAAAATAATTCCATTAAAGTTTGTTTTTTTAATTTCACCAACTATTGATTTCATTATTTTTGTATTTTTATGTAATAAATCAAGTCTTGTCTCTCCTGGTAATTGAGTAGCTCCTGCAGTTATACATATTATATTTGCATCATTACAATCAGAATAATCTCCTGAATATATTTTCATTTTTCTAGGTGCATAGCTAAGTCCATGATTTAAGTCTAATGCTTCACCTACTGTTCTATTTTTATCTATATCTATTAAAACTAATTCTTCACATGTTCCTTGGTTTACCATTGAATAAGCATAACTCATTCCTACCATTCCTGCTCCGACTATAACTACTTTATTTTTTTTCATAATTAACCCTCCTAAAGACTGTTATTTTTTTATCAATCATAATTATATTACATATTTTTCTATTTGTGAACAAATATTTATATTTTATTACATATATTATTTATTTTTCATAACTTTTAATTCATCTTATAAGAAAAAGAACACCAATTTTCGGTGTTCTTAGTCTAATTAATATGCTAAAATTTCGCATCCATCTTCAGTTACAAGTATCATATTTTCCCATTGTGCAGATAATTTTCCATCATCTGTATATGAAGTCCAACCATTATCAGCATCTATATATAAGTCATGATGACCTTCATTTATCATAGGTTCTATAGTAAATATCATACCTGGTACCATAAGCATACCTTCATTTTTACTTCCATAGTGGAATACAAATGGGTCTTCATGGAAGTCTAATCCTATACCATGACCACCGAATTCTCTAACTACAGAGTAACCATTAGCTTCTGCATGTTGTTGTACTGTATATCCAACGTTCCCAAGTCTAGTCCAAGGCTTAACAGCTTCTATACCTTTTAAGAGACACTCTTTAGTTACTTCAACTAGTCTTTTTGCATTATCACTTACTTCACCTATCATATACATTCTAGATGCATCTGAATAATATCCATCTAATATAGTTGAAACATCTACATTTATTATGTCTCCTTCTTTTAATACATAGCCATCTGGTATACCATGACATATTTGATCATTTACAGATGTACAACAACTTTTTGGGAATCCACTGTACCCTAGAGGTGCTGGCACAGCTCCTTGAGATATTGTATAATCATGAACTATTTTATCTACTTCTTCTGTAGTCATTCCTGCTTTAATTTGTTGTCCTACTAAATCAAGTATTTCATTATTTATTTTTGCACTTGCTTTTATTTTTTCAATTTGCTCTGGAGTTTTTATTAAACTTCTATGAGGTACTTCATAACCTTTAGCTTTGAACTCATTTATTTTTTCATCAAACTTCATGTGGCATTTTTTATATTTTTCTCCACTACCACACCAACATTTATCATTTCTTCCTATCATTATTTTAACTCTCACTTCCTTAAATACATTTCTATAAGATTCTTGTTTTTTCTATAGGTTTTCTTAAAATATAGTTTTCTTCTAGTTTTATTCCAACCTTCATTTTTACTATTTGTCTAGCGTGAGGAGCTGATTCTATTGCATTACCTTCTTCATCATACATTTCTTCAATAGTTGTAAACATAGTCTCTTTGTAAGGTCCTATAACTTCTATTTTATCTCCCACATACATTTTATTTCTTTGTTCAACTATATATAATCCACTCTCTTCATCATATCCTCTTACTAGACCTATAAAGTCATAGTTTCTTATATAAGAAGCTGATTTATAGTTATTAGAATTTTCATCAGGTCTATTTAAGAAGAATCCTGTTGAGTAATCTCTATGACTACCTTTTTTAAGTTCTTCTAACCAAACAGGATTAAACTTCCAATTTTCAGGGTCTTTATAATATTCATCTATTGCCATTCTATAAGCTCTAACTGTAGTAGCCACATAATAAGCAGTTTTCATTCTTCCTTCTATTTTTAATGAAGTTATACCACTTTCAAAAATTTGTGGAATATATTCTATCATACATAAATCCTTAGTATTGAAGAAGAAATCTGGATCAATATCATCTATTACTTGTGTGTACTCACCATTATTTTCTTCCATTAATGTGTACTTCCATCTGCAAGATTGAGCACATGCACCCTTATTTGCATCTCTACCTGTTGTATAGTTACTTATTGTACACTTTCCTGAATAAGACATACACATAGCACCATGAACGAAAGCTTCTATATCCATATCTTCTGGTATATGATTTCTTATTTCTTTAGTTTCTGCAAAAGAAAGCTCTCTAGCTGTTACTATTCTTTGTGCACCTTGATTATACCAGAAATTAGCTGCAGTGTAATTAGTTGTACTTGCTTGCGTACTTATATGAACTTCCATATTAGGTATAGTTTCTCTTACAATTTTAAATACTCCTGGGTCAGATACTATAACAGCATCTACTCCTATTTCTTGTAATTCTAATAAATAATCTCTAAGAACTTCTAAATCTTCACTTCTTGGTATTATATTACAAGTAACAAATACTTTTTTTCCTCTTTCATGGGCGAAATTTACACCCTCTATCATATCTTCTTTAGAAAAGTTTTTAGCAGCAGATCTCATTCCAAATATTTCTCCACCTATATAAACTGCATCTGCACCATAGACAAATGCAATTTTTAACTTTTCTAAATCACCAGCTGGTGCTAATAATTCTACTTTTTTCATTTTGTCTCCTTTGTTTATTTATATATTTCTATAAATATATACAATTATATATTTTAATTATTTAATTAAGATATTATAAATATGTTCTAACTGAACTTTTTCATACTTATTATACCACAATATTTTGTATATAAATTAAAATTACCCTATAAATATATTTTTTAAGCATCTTAATAAATTTATTGAACCTAAAAAAAGAGTAAATAATATTATTTACTCTAATTTTTACTAGTACATTGTGTTATTTTTCTTTTACTTATTTCTTTATTTTCACCATCTAATGGCAATATTTCTTTTTTATATACATACTTAAATCCAATGCTACTTAAAAATACAGATGCCAATTCTGCTATTGGAAAAGCCCACCAAACTAAGTTTAAATTTCCCGATTTTGATAATAAATAAGCAACAGGAAGTAGTACCACAAGTTGTCTTCCTACAGATACAATTAAACTCATAACACCTCTTCCAAGTGCTTGAAACATTGACCCTAAAACTATACAATATCCTGCAAATAAAAAGCTGATACTTATTGTTCTTAGTGCTGGTACTCCTATATTTATCATTTCTTCAGATGCACTAAAAAGACTTAGTAGTTGTTTTGAGAAAAATTGAAATATTAACAATCCTAAAATCATTATAAGTACTGCATATATAATGCTTATTTTTACAGTTTGCATTAATCTATCTTTATGTCTTGCACCATAATTATAAGATATTATTGGAACCATTCCATTATTTAAACCGAAAACTGGCATAAATATAAAACTTTGAAGTTTAAAATATACTCCAAATACTGCTGTAGCTGTAGATGTAAAAACAAGTAAAATTTTATTCATTGAAAATGTCATTACAGATCCTATTGAGCCCATAATAATAGATGGTATACCCACAGAATAAATCTCTTTTATAGTTTTTAAATTAGGTCTAAAACCTTTAACTTTTACTTCTATTTCTTTATTTTTTACTTTATTAAGATAAATCCCCACTGTCATACCACATATTTGACCAATAACTGTAGCCATAGCAGCTCCTGTTATGCCTAACTTAGGAAAACCAAATAATCCAAATATTAAAATTGGATCTAGTATTATATTAATTACTGCACCAGTTATTTGAGTTAACATAGAATAAAATGTTTTTCCTGTAGATTGCATCAATTTTTCAAAAACTATTTGACCATACATTCCAAATGAACAAGTAGTACATATAATTAAATATCTATATCCTCCATCTACAATTTCTTTAATATCTGTTTGCCACTGAAAAAAAGATTTGCTAAACAATATACCTAGGACTAAAAAAAGTAAATAACTCATTACTGCTAAAAAAACTCCGTTATTTGCAGCCTTATTAGCTTCTTCGAACTTTTTTTCACCTAAAGATCTAGAAAGTAAAGCATTTATACCTACTCCAGTACCTACACCAAAAGCTATCATAAAATTTTGAACGGGAAAAGCTAAGGAAACAGAAGTAAGTGCATTTTCACTTATTTGTGATACAAATATACTATCTACTACATTATATAGAGCTTGAACTAACATAGATATGATCATTGGAATAGACATGGCAATAAGCAATTTATTTATAGGCATGGTCCCCATTTTATTCTCTTTTACTAAATTTTCTCCTGACATGTTCCTCCCCCCTTTTTAATTGTTCTTATAAAAATATTTAATAATATCCTCATATTTAAGTGTATATATCATCTTATCTATTGTCAATTATCACAAACTTTATCTTTTTCATCTAAATTAACTTTTCTATGATTATTTAATTTATGAAAAAATCCTAGAGTTATATACCCTAGGATTTTTTATATAAATTTTTTATAAATAAATCAATTTCAGTACAAACAATACGGCAAGCACTATCATTATAGCTGATATATGTTTTCTTTCTTCTTTAGGTGCTATTATATTATATAATAAGTTTATTACTACATAAGATAATACTCCTAAAGTTAAACCATCACCAATTGAATAAGTAAATGCCATTGCTCCTATAGTTATAAATGCTGGCACACCTTCTGTTATATCAGCAAAATCTATATCTTTTACTGCACTAAGCATTAAATAGCCCACATATATCAAAGCTGGTGAAGTGGCACATGATGGTATGGCAATAAAAATTGGAGAAAAGAACATAGCAACTAAAAATAATATACCTACTGTTATGGCAGTATATCCTGTTCTACCACCTTCTACCACACCTGTTGAACTTTCCACATAAGTAGTTACTGTAGAAACTCCAAGGGCTGAACCTATAGTAGTTCCAAATGCATCTGCAAGTAATGCTCTACCTACACGAGGTACTTTTCCATCTTCATCTATCATATTTGCTTTTGAAGATACACCAACAATAGTTCCTACTGTATCGAAGAAATCAACAAATAAAAAAGTACAAACTACTAGAATAAAATTAGTTATATTAGCTGGATTTGTAGCATAGCTAAAATCTAGTTTACCTGCTATTGGTGCTACACTTTCGTATTTAAATATACCACTAGGCAAATATATTCCCAGGTCTGCTGCAGTCTTTGGATTAAATAATGCATATCCCCAAGCTATTACTGAACAAATAACTATTCCAATTAATATAGATCCTTTAATATTTTTCTTTGATAAAACAGCTATTATAACTATTCCTATGCAACTTATTATAACTGCTGGAGTAAAAGAACCCATGGAAATTAATGTTGACTCATTAGCTACTACAAGACCTGAATTTATACATCCTATAATTGCTATAAATAAACCTATGCCACCAGAAACTGCTAATTTCATATTTACTGGTATTGCATTAACTACAGCTTCACGCACTTTACACAATGATAAAATTATAAATATAATACCTTCTACAAATACTGCTGTAAGTGCAACTTCCCATGAAACTCCCATTCCAAGTACTACAGTAAAAGCAAAATAAGCATTAAGTCCCATTCCTGACGCTAGTGCAAAAGGTAAATTTGCAATAACCCCCATTATAAAACATGCTATTGCAGCTGCTAAACATGTACCTGTTACCAATGCTCCTGCTGGCATACCTGCTTGTGATAAGATATTTGGATTGACAGCTATAATATAAGCCATTGTCAAGAAAGTTGTAAATCCTGCCATTATCTCTTTCTTAATATTTACTTCCTGATTTTCTAGTATGGGAAATAATTTTGTCAAATTATTCGATTGCTGATTTGAAACTTGCATAAATCAATACACCTCCATAAATTAATAAAAAATCTTGAATAATAATTTAATGATATGTAAATTTATTATGTCTCTAAAGCAACTCCCAGTATTTTTAATCATTACGTATTTACGAGTTAATTTTAGTTTATGCTAATCCTATTTGTCAATATTTTCCGAATCAATTTTATTAATAATGAATAATAATTCGTAGTATATAAAATATATATGATACTTAAATCCCATATAATCTAAATATTTATTTTATTTCAATAAATTTTTCTAAAAATAAAAATAAGCTAAAGTTCTTTTTATTAGACTTTAGCTTATTGGTTATTTCTAATATTGAGTTATTTTTATTTACTACTATTTAATCTCCTCATATGCCATATCCCAAAATTTCATTTCATGAATACTTGCTTTTATAAATATTTCTTTTAATTTTTCTCTTTTATTCTCGTCAATATTTTCACTCAATGTATTTACAAATTCTATACTAGTTCTTGCAACTTGTTCATAACCTTCACAGGAATAAGATTCTATCCAGCTTTTATAAAAGTTATCTTCTAAATTTTCTTTATATATTTCTTTTAACTTTTTACCTATATAATAATAGCTCCAAGCACATGGTAAAACACTTACCATAGTATCTAATAAATCACCTGTAAGAGCTATAGATTTCATATAACTTGTATAGTTTTCATTAGCTTCTTTTATTTTATAATTTTCAAGTTTTTCTATTTTCTCTCCAAAGTTTTTTAAATACCAAATATGGGTCGCGCTTTCATCTTCTAAAATACCATTTATACTATTTTGACAAAACTTCATTTGTTCTATATTTTCACATTTTACCAAAGCCATAGCATATACTTTCGCATACTCTTTTAAATAAAGATAATCTTGTATCAAATAATCTTTAAATTTATCCTTGCATAGATTACCATTTCCCATATCCATTATAAAATCGTGTTCTAAATATGCATCCCATATAGGCTTTACATTTTCAAATAAATAATCTGTAATTAACATCTCTCTATCTCCCCTAATAATTAATTTACACCTTTAATATCAACTCTTGCATACTTTTCTAAAGTCTATTTAAATGATTTACATCTAAACCACCTAAAAAAAGCTATACCTGATATAGGTATAGCTTCCAAATTTACATTTATTATAATTATCTTTTTATCACTTAGATTATTATATTAATATTTATTGTTGCTTTCCTACGCTGGTACTAACCAGATCAGGTAATAAGGGTCGGTTTATAACCTCTCAGCCAATGGCACCCCTAGCATTAATTATTTATTTTTAATTTGATTATAATAGATTTTATTCTAAAGTCAATTGTTATTTTTCAAAATTCTTTATTTTACTTCTATATATCCTTTAAATATACTCAATCCGCCAGCTTTTTCTAAATTTATAACAATAAATGCTGATAGAATTGCTCCACCTAAAGTTGAAATAAAAAATGGAAAAATATATCCATAATATGCAATGCTTCCTGCATCAACACCCATTATCAAAGTTGCAATAGGATAAGCACTAAGTCCTCCTAATATAGATGTAGCTAAAACTTCAGCAATTAAAGTATAAGTTATACTTCTATATTTCCAATATGCAATTCCACAAAATAATGCCCCAAACATACTTCCTGGAAAAGCCATTATACTTCCAAGTCCCAAAATATTCCTTATTAAACTTGCTGTAAAAGCTACTCCAACACCATACCATGGACCAAGTGCTACTGCACAAAGAATATTTACCATGTGTTGAATTGGAGAACATTTACTACCAAATATGGGAATTGAAAACATACTCCCAACAATAGCAACAGCACATAAAATACTTGCAATACATAACTTCTTTGTTTTATTATTCATCTCTAAAACCCCTTTTCAAAAAATCTGTGAGAACGGCATAATAACAGCAACGTTCTCCATAACATAACAGAATCATAAAGATTCTATAGAAAATCGGTCGAAGCTTAATGGCTTCCTCTCACGCCGGAACACGGCTTCCCATCGCTGTTATTTACAAAACACAGGGCGCTCCCCCTCTGTTTAGCCCGAATAATCGGGATTTCCGTTCATCACATCCTTTCATATCAAAGATTTTAGGTTAAAACTAATACTCAAGTTAATATATTAGTATTAATTCTAATAATACAAGTACAATTATATTCTTTATCATCATAAATGATAACATATTGTTATTTAACTGTAAATTAATAGAAGACACTAAATTAAAACCATTGAAGAGCATAAATTAATACTGATTTTTATTATTTGGCTATGTTTTAACACTATGTTCAAATTGGATAAGTTTTAAATAATAAAAACCAATAGTTGTATTTATTCATACAACTATTGGTTTAGTTCGCATTATACTAATATTATAAAGTATGTTAATTTAAAACTATTTTATACCAAATACTTCTAATGTAACTATATTGCCTTCATTATATATAACGATAGATATGAATTGATTTTTTCCATACATATCTATTTCATATCCATTTTCTGAGTATGCCTTTCCTATACATGTATATATAGCCTCTGAAAAATCTGAATCATAGGTATCAGGTTTTTCAATATCTATTCCTAATTCATAAAAAAAATTTGTTAATTCAGATAGTTGTTTATCTCTACTAATTATATTATTTAATCTATTTGCATAAATTAGTTTAGTTCTTTGTATGTCAATATCAAATTGCCAATCATACTTTTCTATTATCATAATCCTCCCTCTAATATTATTAATAAAGTTCACAATATATAACAATTGTGAAGTTAATTATATTGTATCATTTTCAACACTCATCTAAAATATAGCCTTATCTTTTAATTGGTCAAAAAGACTCTCTTATGACAATAGATTCATATCATATAACTTTGTTTTTTATAAGGAAATGTTACTAACAATGTATAATCATCATTAGGTGATATAGATACAATTTTAGGATACATGCTTTTACTCCCTTTTATTCTAATCCTCTTAATATATTGAAGTTTTGAGTTTCCCACACATATTTTAACTCTTCTTTATTTTCATCTTTCCATTATTAATTATTAATTATTAATTAGTTTTAAATTAATCCTCTTACTTACAGATACTCCTACACTTGTAGCTAAAATTAATTTAAGAAGATCTACAAAAACAAAAGGAATTACACAAGCTAATAAACTTTGATATATAGTTGATTTTGTTATTATAGAAAACATTATCGTACCTATAAAGTAAACTACTGTCAACCCTAAAATCATAGATATTAAAATATGAAAATAAGAAAAATAGCGTTCAGATATATATCCTATTATAAGCACCATAAAAGGACATCCTAGTAAAAATCCTCCTGTTGGTCCAGCTAATACAGAAAAACCACCTCTCATACCTGCAAATACAGGAATTCCTATAGCTCCTAGTAATATATATATACAGATTGATATAAATCCTTTTTTACAACCTAGTATTACTCCTGTTAATCCAACTGCAAATATTAGCATAGTCATTGGTACTGTTGTAAATGGTAGTGGTATAGATATTTGTGCTAGTATAGCTATTATAGAAGCAAATATACCACATAATACCATATCATTTGTTTTTAATTTTGTCATATCTTAGCCCCCTATTTTAAATATTCTCCCTTTATAAGTTTACATTTATTGTATTAATACTATTTAATAATTGTCAATCTTTGATTAATATAAAACAATCTATGGATAATTAAATTCATTTTAAAAAGTTTTCTCAAAAGCTAATCTTTTATCTCCATCTTCTAAATAAATTATTCCACAATATTTAAATCCTCTTTTATTAAGTAAATTTTGCATCACAATATTATCTTCATGTGTATCTATCTTAATACTATTAATATTTTTAGTTTTACAAAGTTCCTCCACATATTTAAATATTTTATGAGAAAGTCCTAATCCTTTATAATTATTGTCAACTGCGATTCTATGAATAACTGCATATTTTCCATTACTAATCCACTTCCCATCATAAATAGAATCATAAGTTTTTTCTTTATCAAAGGAAATCACTGTTGTGGCAACTATATTGTCATCTTTTGATAAAACATAACTTTCTTCTCTTTCTATATCACTTTTTATTACTTCTTTGTTAGGATAATTATTTTGCCATTGATCAATTCCTTGTTCTTTAAAATAATCTTGTGCCTGTTTTATAATCCCCATTATTTTATTCAGATCTTCTTTACTTGATTTTCTAAATTCCATTTTATTCTCCTTATTTTAATTATATAAATCATTATTATTTCTTGTAATACAAAACCACATAAATTTCAACTAAAATATAAAATTATTAATTTAAGCTATATTAAATAAATATCTAATTAATGCTAAGTTTTAAAAATTTACCTTCCTATATTTTCTTATTAATCTTATCTAAATACTTTGCAAAATTACTTACATCATTTGTCCTAAATGTATACCATGTATGAGTATCCTCTTTTTTACAATATAGACCACCAAAGGCATCTAATTCAAATATAATAGTTCCTGTTTTTGCCCCAATAGAACCTTCATAGTTTTTACTTGAAGTAATTTCTGCTATATAAGAAGGTGGCGCCATATCAAGTACTCCTTCAACTTTAGTTGCATTATCAATTAAGTTGTTGAATAATTCAATTCCCTCATCATCCGTTATTTCTATTATTGCTTTCTTACTATCTTTATCCCAACTATCTTCATTCATTCTAAATACTAATACACTGTCTTTTAATTTGATATTATCTGGTGATTTATATATATTTTCACATCCAAAATAAAATGGTATCGTTAAAAAAATGATGAAAAATAGAATAAGTTTCTTTTTCATATAATAATTCCCCTTCTTTTATTAAATTCGTATAATATTAAAATTGTTTTAATTACTATCTTTTTTAACCAGCATTTTAATACCAAAGAATATTATTAAGATACCAACGATAATATTTAATATATTTGAAATATTATATGGTATGAAACTTGATAATATAGTTCCTAACACTGCTACTACTGATAAAAATATTAAAGTTGCGGAAACTAATCCAACTGAAAAAATTATTAATTCTTTCTTTTCTAATTTATCCTCTATTATTTTAGTAGTTAAAACACTTCCCCAAAAAACTATTGTTATAGGATTTGATAATGTTAATACTAACCCTTGTATAAAAATATTAGCAGATGTTGGCTTTAAATTCAGTCCTGGAATAATATTTATTCCAAAGGCATTAAAAACAATATTCATTCCAAATATTATAAGAACAATTGATCCTATTATTTTAAAAGTTTTCTTTATATTTTCTTTCTCTAGTAATTTACTTACCCCTATACTAGCTAATGTTATATAAAATGCATCTACTAATGCAATGGCTAATACTAATGATAAAGCAACTAAAAATCCAATATTTTTAGCAGTATTAAATACCATTAGACACATTGGACCAACTGCAATTTGTAATAATAATCCAAATTTTAATCCACTAAAATATTTTTTAATCATACACTCTATCTCCTCATAACTTACTATTTTTCTTTATCTTATTACTATATAATATTTAAAGATTTATTTTTCCCATAACTTCACAAATACTTGAAAGTTTCTTTATTATATTTAGGCATGGTTTTGATCTCCACCTAAAATCCATATATGTATATATGTACCTACTTCTCATTATATAACCATTACGTATTTGCTCTTATTATATCATTTTCAGCATTGATAAAAAAAAATAGATTTAATTTAAAATATTTTTTAAAAAAACCTTGCAGATTTTGTCGAATTTTGTTATTATAAATGTACAGTTATTTCCCCAATAACTGATTACTCCCCAAATAAAATATATTCCCTAATAAACCCCTTTTTATAATATATTTTAGAATCCTTACTTGATCGGTTAAAGTAAGGATTTTTTTTATAATAAAAAGACATCCAATGAAAGATGTCTTTTTGTTATATATATATTTATTATTAAACATTACCTTGTAAAGCTTTCATTTTCTCTGCTACAAAATCAACTAAGTCAACAGTTCTACTAGAATATCCCCATTCATTATCATACCATGAAACAACTTTAAACATTCTGCTTCCCATAGACATAGTTGATAAGCCATCTACTATAGATGAACGCTCATCTCCTCTATAATCTATAGAAACTAATGGTTCTTCACTATATCCTAAAATCCCCTTCATGTAAGTTTCTGATGCTTTTTTAAATGCTGCATTTACTTCTTCCACAGTTGTGTCTTTTTTCAATATGCAAACTAAATCAACTAAAGAAACTGTTGGTGTTGGAACTCTAACAGCAAAACCATTTAATTTACCTTCTAATTGTGGTAAAACTTTAGCTACTGCCTTTGCAGCACCTGTTGTTGTAGGTATCATTGATTCTCCTGCTGCCCTTGCTCTTCTTAAATCTTTATGACTTTTATCTAATATTCTTTGGTCATTTGTATATGCATGAATAGTAGTCATCAAGCCTTCTTCGATTCCAAATTCTTTATCAAGAACCTTTGCAAAAGGTGCTAAACAGTTAGTAGTACAAGAAGCATTTGAAATTATATTATGTATATTTTCATCGTATTCCTCTTCATTTACACCCATAACTATAGTCTTGTCTTCATTTTTACCTGGAGCAGTTATAATTACTTTTTTAGCCCCATTTTCTAAATGTTTAAGACAATCTTCTCTTTTCACAAATTTACCAGTAGATTCAATTACAATATCTACTCCATAATTTTTCCATGGTATTTCACCTGGATTATCGTATCTAAGTATTTTTATTTCATTATCATTTATAAATATTGTGTCTTCGTCTTTTATTTTTACTGTGCCATTAAATATACCATAACATGAATCGTATTTAAACAAATGGGCTAATGTAGTTGAATTTGCTCTAGCATTTATTGCTACTATTTCAAAATTATCCTTTGGCATTTCCTCTACTATTCTAAGCACATTTCTCCCTATTCTCCCAAAGCCGTTAATTCCTACTTTTATTTTCAAATTTACTCCTCCCATACATTATAAATATTATCTAGAGTACACTATATGGTATTTCCTATTTTCTATAGTTTTAAATAAAAATATTTTTATGAATTAACTTTAGTATATAATATATTGTTTAATTTATTTAGTGTATTACATTATATTTATAGAGTACACTATATTTTTATAGTATACGATTTGTTTTATAAATTCAACATATTTTAATTTATTTATATACAAGAGATATAATCAAAATTACTATCAAAAAATCATAGTTTTATTTTTTACTCATATAATCTTATAAGAATTTTTATATTTATTAAGATGTAATTTTAGGAGTGATAAAATGAAGATAAGTCAAAATCAATATATAAATAGATCTAAAAATATAGACAATAAAAATAACTCAAATAATATATGGGAATTTAAATATACAGGCGATGTATCTAATGGATATGTTCAAAGTCAAAACCTCTGTTTATTTAATGGGGTAAGTGAAGAAATGGATTGTGGCGGTAATAGCACTTTTGAGTACGCTTATTTTTTATTAACAAATCCAGTTAAATCTAATATAAATATATATGTTAAAAACTCCATAATTACAAATCTTTCTTCTAATCCTATTATTACAAAAGTTTATTACTGTGTTGAGGGTGTTGTAGGAAATATGGAGAGTTCTTCATATATTAGTATTACTAATTCAAATTCATCGGGCACTATGCCAAAAGGTAAAATCTTTTTTGGCAATGATATGGATAAAATATATGGAACTTATGGACAAAACCTAATAATTTCACCTTTTAGTATGTATAACTCCTTTGAAAATGGTAGTATAGTTATTTCTCCTGGCTTCAGTTATATGTTTGAAGTTTCACCTATCAATCAAGAAGTTATTTCAAATTTTGTTATGTCCTTTTCATGGTGGGAAGAACCCTTTTCATCTTACATGGACTAAAAAGATTAAAAATATTATAATTAGTCTAATTAAAAAAATCCTTTCTCTACAATAATTAAATTGTAAGAAAGGATTTTTTATTAAATTATATAGCTATTTTTTTATTCTAATCTTTGCTGCATTTGCATGGGCATATAATCCCTCTTCAACAGCTAAATCATGGGCAATTGGTGCCAGATAGTCAACAGCTCTTTGGCTTAGTCTTTGTGTAGTACACGTTTTTATAAAAGTACCTACCCACACTCCTCCTGTATATCTTGAAGCCCTCATAGTAGGCAAAGTGTGATTTGTTCCAGATACATAGTCGCCAAATACTTCAGCTGACAACCCTCCAACAAATAAAGACCCATAATTAGTTAATTTATCAATAATTTTTTCATCATTTTTTACGCTTATTTCCAAATGTTCTGGTGCATATTTATTACTAAGTTTTATGGCTTCTTCTAAGGTATCTACTAAAATAATCTCCCCATTATTTTGCCATGATGTAGCAGCAATTTTTTTAGTTGGAAGATCTACTAAAATTTCTTCCACCTTTTTAGCTACTTCTTCTCCCAATTTTCTATCAGTAGTTATTAAAATTCCCCTAGCATTATAATCATGTTCACATTGAGCTAAAATATCTGCTGCAATATAAGAAGAATTTGCACTTTCATCTGCTATTATTAAAACTTCACTAGGTCCTGCTACAAAATCTATTCCTACTTTACCATAACATTGTCTTTTAGCTTCCGTTACATATTTATTTCCTGGTCCCACTATAATATCTACTGGTTTTATAGTATCTGTTCCATAAGCAAAGGCACCTATAGCTTGAGCTCCACCTAAAGCATATATTTCATCAGCTCCTGCTAGGTCCATAGCTACAAGGGTTTTCGGATTTATTGTTCCTGTATTTTTCATAGCAGGTGACGTAGCACATACTCTTTTCACTCCTGCTACTTTTGCTGGTATTATAAGCATTAAAGCTGTAGAAAATAGTGCATATTCACCTCCTGGTACATAAGCTAAGGCTGAGTTAATAGGAATATGTTTTTGACCTAAAGTTACACCTGGATATATGTCTCTTTCAAAATCATTATCAAAGCTATGTTTTTGAACTTTTGCAAATTCTTCTATATTTTTTGCTGCTACTTTTAAATCTTCAATAAATTTTATATCAACTTCTTTATATGCTTTTACTATTTCATCTCTAGTGACTCTAAAACTTTCTCTTGGACTTTTATCAAATAATAAGTTATATTTTCTAACACCTATATCCTTATTTATTTTCACTTCATCTAAAATTGTACTTACTTGCTCTTTAACTGATTTTTCAATTTCAATAGTTTGAAATAAGGATTTTTTTAAAATCTCCATATCTATCCCCCTATATACCCTTCTATAACTATTCTACAAAGTTAAATATTACCTTAATCCTATATATTTCTCTATAGGATGTCAATCATATTATAAAAATTTTAAAGGTACTTAGTTTATATTTCATTAACTATTAAATCTCCCATTTCTTTTGTTCCAACAATCGTTCCCTTTTTATTATAAATATCTGCTGTTCTATATCCTTTATTAAGTACTTTTGTAACTGCATCTTCAATATTCTTAGCTTCTCTTTCTAAATTAAAAGAATATCTAAGCATCATAGCTACAGATAAAATTGTAGCTATTGGATTCACAATATTTTTTCCTGCAATATCGGGAGCACTTCCATGGATTGGCTCATACAGTCCGAATTTATCTTCTCTTAAAGATGCTGATGGTAACATTCCTATAGATCCAGTAATTATTGAAGCTTCATCTGATATTATATCTCCAAAAATATTATTAGTTACTATTACATCAAATTGACTAGGATTCTTTATTAACTGCATAGCTGCATTATCCACATACATAAAGTTTAACTCAACGTCTTTATAATCTTTACTAAGTTCTATTATAACTTTTCTCCAAAGTTTAGAACTATCAAGAACATTGGCTTTATCAACACAAGTTAATTTCTTATTTCTAATTCTAGCAGTTTCAAAGGCTTTTTTACCTATTCTTCTTATTTCATTTTCATCATATTTTTCTACATCGTAGGCAACTTCTACATTATTTATTACTTCAGTTTTTCTTTCACCAAAATAAATTCCTCCAGTAAGCTCCCTTACTACTACAAAATCTACACCTTTTTCAACTATATCACTTCTTAGAGGCGAAGATTCCTTTATACTTTCATGCATAGTCGCTGGTCTTAAATTTACAAATAAATTAAGACCTGACCTTAGTCCAAGAAGTCCCTTTTCTGGTCTTATTGAAGGATCTATATTATCCCATTTAGGTCCTCCTACAGCTCCAAGTAATACTGCATCACTTTTTTTACATTCCTCTAAAGTTCTCTCTGGAAGAGGAGTGTTTTCCTTATCTATTGCACATCCTCCAGCAAGTACTTCTGTTAATTCAAACTTATGATTATATTTTTCTTCTATTTTATTTAAAACTTTTATACCTTCATTTATAATTTCTGGTCCTACACCATCACCTTTTATAACTGCTATTTTAAAGTTCATTTTATCTCCCCCAAGCTTTTATCTATTTCTTATTTACGAATTTTTCTTTTCTATGGATTTAATTAATCCTCCATTAGATATGATATTTTGCATAAACTCTGGAAAAGGTTCTGCCCTATATTCTTCATTTTTAGTTATATTTTTTATAATTCCCGTATTAAAATCTATTTCTATTTTATCTCCCGCTTCTATATTAGTAGCTGCTTGTTCACATTCTAAAATAGGAAGGCCTATATTTATAGCATTTCTATAAAAAATCCTTGCAAACGTAGATGCTATAACACAAGATATTCCACTCTCTTTTATGACAATTGGTGCATGCTCTCTTGAAGAACCGCACCCAAAGTTTTTATTCGCAACTATTATATCTCCTTTTTTTACGTTCTTTATAAAATTTTTATCTATATCTTCCATACAATGAGATGATAATTCCTTCATATCAGATATGTTTAAATATCTTGCTGGTATAATTACATCTGTATCAATATTATCTCCATATTTAAAAACTTTCCCACTTGCTAACATACTGACTCCTCCTCTACTTCTTCTTTACAAATCTCACTAGGTGATGATATTTTTCCAGTTATGGCACTTGCTGCTGCCACAGCTGGACTTGATAAATATACTTCAGATTCAGTGTGGCCCATTCTTCCCACAAAGTTTCTATTTGTAGTAGATACAGCTCTCTCACCAGAAGCTAATATTCCCATATGACCTCCAAGACATGGTCCACATGTTGGCGTTGATATAATTGCTCCTGCTTTTATAAAATCTTCAATATATCCATTTTTTATAGCTTCTAAGTATATGCTTTGTGTACCCGGAATGACTATACATCTCACGTTTTTTGCTACTTTTTTATTTTTCATAACTTCTGCTGCTATTTTTAAATCACTTATCCTTCCATTAGTACAAGATCCTATTACTACTTGATCTATTTTTATCTCCTCAGTAATTTCATCTGTAGTTTTTGTGTTTTCAGGAAGATGAGGAAAAGCTACTGTAGGGGACAAAGCACTTAAATCTATTTCTATAACTTCATCGTATATAGCATCCTCATCAGCTGTATAAATTTTAGGATTTTTATTTATTGTTTCACATTTATGTTCCTTTATATATTCTAAAGTAAGTTCATCTACTGGAAAAATTCCGTTTTTTGCTCCAGCTTCTATGGCCATATTACAAATTGTAAATCTATCATCCATATTTAAGTATTTAACTCCATCTCCCACAAACTCCATAGATTTATAACGTGCTCCATCTACACCTATTTTGCCTATTATATGAAGTATAATATCCTTTCCACTTATCCATTTTGCTGGCTTATTTTTTAATATGAATTTTATTGCTCCAGGAACTTTGAACCAAGCTTTTCCCGTTGCCATACCAGCAGCCATATCTGTAGAACCTATTCCTGTAGAAAATGCTCCAAGTGCTCCATAAGTACAAGTATGAGAGTCAGCTCCTATTATTACATCCCCTGCTGTTACCAGTCCCTTTTCTGGAATAAGACAATGTTCTATTCCCATATTTCCTACATCAAAATAATTTTTTATATTTTTGCTATTTGCAAAATTTCTCGCCATTTTACATTGCTCAGCACTTTTTATGTCTTTATTTGGGGTAAAATGATCAAGCACTATAGCTACTTTGCTATCATCAAAAACTTTATCTATATTTAATTTTTCAAACTCTCCTATGGCAACAGGAGTTGTTATATCATTTCCTAAAACTAAATCTAAATTAGCTTCTATTAATTGTCCTTCTTTTACTTCATCTAAGTTAGCGTGAGCTGCTAATATTTTTTGTGTCATTGTCATTTTCATATTCTAAATCCCCCTATATTATCATCTTAATATAACTTTTATTTATAGCATTCATTAGTGCATTTATAGCTGCTGTGTTAATATTTTCTGATATTCCAACACCGAAGTATGGTTCACCATCTTCTTCTATTTCCACATAAGCCACACCCTTTGCATGTGAGCCATCACTTAATGCATGTTCATGATAGTTTTTAAATTTATAGTTTTTAAGTTCTTTTTGTTTTAAAGCATTATTAAAAGCATCTATTGGACCATTACCTTCTCCTTTAATTACATAATCTTCTCCATGAAAACCTATAACAGCTTCTATTTCTAAAATATTATTCTCTACACAGTTTTTAATATCATATACATCTGAATTAACTGAATTAATTCTGTATTTTTTAAGTCTGTAAGGTGTTTCTATGTCAATGTACCATTCTTTAAATAAATCGTAGATTTCCTGTGGAGATAATTCCTTACCTCTCTTATCTGATGCTTGCTTAACCACTCGACCAAAGTATTTATGCATATTTTTAGGAATATTAAATCCAAATTCATTTTCCATAATATATATGGCTCCACCCTTACCTGATTGAGAGTTAATCCTTATAATTTCTTTGTATTCTCTTCCTAAATCGTGAGGATCTATTGGTAAATAAGGCACTTCCCACTGTAAATTTCCCCTTTCTTTTCTTGCCTTCATACCTTTTCTAATAGCATCTTGATGTGATCCTGAAAAAGCAGAGAATACTAAATCTCCAGCATAAGGATGTCTTACATGAACATCGAGTTTTGTGCATCTTTTATAAATATCTGTTATTTCAGATAAATTACTAAAATCAAGTTTAGAATCTACTCCACTTGAATACATATTCATAGCTACTGTAATTATATCTAGATTTCCAGTTCTTTCTCCATTTCCAAATAAAGTCCCTTCTATTCTATCAGCTCCTGCTAAAAGTCCAAGTTCACTGGCTGCTATGGAAGTCCCCCTATCATTATGAGGATGTAGACTTATTATTACACTACCTCTATTTTTCACATTTTGGCTAAACCACTCAATTTGGTCTGCATATAAATTAGGTGTTGTCATCTCCACTGTGGAAGGTAAATTTATTATCATTTTATTATCTGGTGTAGGTTTCCAAATATTCATCACTGCCTCACATATTTCCAATGCATAATCCATTTCAGTTCCTGTGAAACTTTCTGGTGAGTATTCAAATTGAAACTTAGTTTGTGGATATTTCTTTGCTTCTTTATTAAAAATCTCAGCTCCTTTTATGGCTATATCAATTATCTCTTCTTTACTTTTATGAAAAACCACATCCCTTTGAAGTACTGATGTGGAATTATATAAATGAACTATGGCTTTTTTACATCCTTTTAAAGCTTCAAAAGTTTTTACTATTAGATGTTCTCTTGATTGAGTTAATACTTGCACAGTAACATCATCAGGTATTAAATTTTCATCTATTAACTTTCTTAAAAAATCATATTCAGTTTGTGAAGCTGATGGAAATCCAACTTCTATTTCTTTAAATCCAACTTCTATCAACATATTAAACATTTCTATTTTTTCATCCACATTCATTGGAGTTGGCAAAGATTGATTACCATCTCTTAAGTCTACACTACACCATATTGGTGCCTTTGTAATTTCATTATCTGGCCATTTTCTATCTTTAAAATTTTTTGGTTGAAAATTTGCTTTTTTATATTTTGTACAATCAAAAGTCATTACTTGCTCCCCCTTTTTTATAAATTAAAAAACCTCATCTCTAAATATATAGAGACGAGGTTTTTTCTCGCGGTACCACTCTAATTAACTTTTAAATAAGTTCTCTCAGTAATAATCCCAGGATTATTTATCTTATAACGTAGATTTACGGTTTATCCTAAATAAACAGCTCCTAGACAAGTTCAGAACAATTCACTACCAAATTCCAGCAACCTTTGGCTCTCTATAAGTTTCAAAATTCTTACTACTTCTATTCTTAGCTTTCTAACTATTTAACTTATTAGTAATAATATACGACTATTTATTTCTCGTCAACATTTTTTCAAAACTTTCATAATATTTTAATCTTCATTTATATTAAATAGTATAAAAACATGTGAAACTCTACATTTATTTGATTTTAAGGTAATCAATATTAACTTATTTTAATAATATATATAAAGGGATTTTATATCCTAAATATTATTATGGAAGGTGAATAAAAATGGGCAATATATATAAAGATGCTCATCAAATGGCGAAAAAAATCTGTGAAGAATATAATGATGTTGATTACAAAACTCAATTTAAATTATGTTTATCTTACCTTTCCGATAAAGATGTAAATAAAAGAATACAAGAAATTTTAGCCGAAATTAAAGTTAATGAAGAAGAAGCTAGATTATTAGAAAATGTTGAATACTATTATAAAAAATTTTTTAAAAGTAATGAAAATTTAAAATTTAGACTTTGGCAAAGACAAGATAAAAGAAGAGCCTACTTATCTGCATCTTATATAGAAAATAAACCTTATGTAGACTTAATTAATAAACAATTATGTGATAAAAATAAAATAGATAAATTCTAAAAAACACCTGGTACTTCACCAGGTGCTTTTTATTAACTAATTTTTAATAATTTTCTACTTTCTTTGCAATATCCTTTATCTTTAATTAAACATAAAATATTATTAATTTCATATTCAGAACTTGCATAAACCATTATGGCAAGTTCATCATTATCTTCAATAATTTCATAATCATCAACACAATCTTTTATAAGTTCTATTATTTCCTCTTTTTGTGGTGATTTAAATCTAAGTAAAACCTGACAATTGTTACTTATAACTTTTTCAACTTCAATTTTATCTTGTATAAATGAATCTATATTTGAAATTCTTTTATCATATATATCAATTAAATCTGAGTATACTGCACTTCCTGTAGGCTCTTTTCCAGCACCCTTACCGACAAAAGATACTTCTCCCACAGAATCTCCATTAAATACAACTATATTGTATTCATTATCTATCTTTGATAATATACTATCATTATCTACAAGAACTGGTCTAACAAAACCACTAACTTTTTCTTTATCTTTCTTACTTTGACCAACTAACTTAATTTTACATCCCATTTTCTTAGCATAATCAATATCTTTCATATCAATTTTTGATATTCCTTCTAAATAAAAATCTTTCCAATAAACTCTTCTATGATAAGCTAATGTAGATAAAATAGATAATTTTCTAGCTGCATCATAACCTTCTACATCAGCTTCTGGATTTGCTTCTGCAAAACCTAATTCTTGAGCTTCTTTTAAAACTTCCTCATAAGATAATCCTTCATTATACATTTTACTCAAAATAAAATTTGTAGTTCCATTTAATATTGCATACATACTTTCTATATCATTACCCTCTAAAGATTCTATTAAAGGCTTTAGTACAGGTATTCCGCCACCTACTGATGCTTCAAATCTCAAACTCACATTATTTTCTTTTGCTATTTTAACTAATTTATCCCCATATTCAGCTAACATATCTTTATTGGCAGTAACTACATTAATCTTATTTTCTAATGCTCTTTTTATATATTCATAAGATGGATGTAATCCTCCCATTAATTCCACTAAAATATCAATATCATGATTAAATATATCTTCAATATTTTCAGTTATTATTTGAGCATATTTAGAAGATTTATATTTTTCTTTATCTCTAACTAATATGCCCTTAATTTCTATATTTCTTTTATTTTTATTTCCCTCAATCATTTGTACAAGTCCTTTACCAACTGTACCATACCCAAGTATACCTATTTTCATATTAATTTACCTCCTTTTTATACATCTTTATACATAAAAAATTCAAAAAAGGCTCATCCCTGATAAAGGGACGAGTCTATCGCGGTTCCACCCAATTTAGTTTTATATATTATAAAACTCACTTTAAACTTTAACGCAGCTTACGGTTAATCTTACTAAAATCAAAATTGATAACTTCAGATCACAGCTCCTAGGTAGTTTTCAATCCCTCTAATTTGAAAAGCCTTTCAGCTACAAGCTTTTCTCTCTGGTAATCGAATTAGATTTACTCTTCCTATTCATCGCTTTTAAATATTAAGTTTTTAGATAAAATAAAAAAACTCGTCCTTAGTAATAAGGACGAGATATATTCCCGCGGTTCCACCTAAATTGATTTAAAAATCCACTTAATGCTTTAACGCAGCTTACGGTTAATCTTACTAAAATCGAAATTGATAACTTCAGATTACAGCTCCTAGGTAGTTTTCAATCCCTCTAATTTGAAAAGCCTTTCAGCTACAAGCTTTTCTCTCTGGTAATCGAATTAGATTTACTCTTCCTATTCATCGCTTTTATTCTATTACTTATTTATATTAAAATAATATTAAGTCAAATATTATTAATTGTCAAGATAAATTTTATTTTTTATCTATATTATCTATATAGTATATAAAATTTATTAAAAAATGTTACAAATCTATCTAATCTTTCTTTTATATAACCTGGCATTAATTTCACATCCTATTAATATAGTCCAACTACTTATATATACCCAAGTCATCAAAACTATTATTCCACCTAAGCTTCCATAAATTATATCGTATTTAGCAAAATTATTTGCATAGTATGAATAAAAAAATGTTGCTAATAGCCAACAAAGAGTTGAAACAATAGCTCCAGGTACAACTTGTTTAAAAGTTAATTTTTTATTTGGAGTAAATCTATATAAATTCATAAGTATTATAATTACAGTTATTATTCCAATTATATATCTACACAAGTTCCAAATATACATAAAATATTGATCTAATCCAATTAATTTAAATAAAAATGCCCCTAAACTTTCACCAAATATAAGGAAAATCATAGATGTAAAAATTAATACTATAAGCATTACAACAAATACTAATGATATAAATAAAACTTCAAAGTAAGGTCTTGTTTCTCTAATATTATAAGATTTATTCATTCCTCTAATTAAAGATTGCACTGCCCTTGACATAGTATACATTGCTAAAATAAAACTTAGTATCAAGAAACTAAAACTTCTATTTTCTATAGCTGAGCTCACTAAAGATGTGATTATATTAAAAACACTATCTGGTATTATTTTTTTTAATAAAAGTATATATTTACTAAGTTTGATTATGGGAGCATAAACTACTAAACTTATGGTAAATATTAAAAATGGAAATATAGATAATAATAAATAAAAAGATATTTCTGCTGCCTTTGAGTTTATTTCTTTATAATTTGAATACTCAAGGAAAAATCTTATCTTATTGCTGTATTTTTTTAATTCACCAAAATTTTTTTTCATCATTTACCTCCCATCAAATACATTTTTCTAATTATAATGTTTATTCACTATTAATAGTAATTCAAATTATTTTTACTGTATATTAACAATTATTTAAATGCAAAAAAATATATGATTTAAACTTGATTTTTTATATTAAATTTATGGCTCTAATTGCTAATAAAAACAATTAAAAAAGTACTACCTATATTTAGGTAGTACCCTCTTTATATATTAAGATTATTAGCATTGCATAGTTAATTGCATTAATTTATTTAATACTTCATTTATACTATTTTTTATTCCAGCCACTTTTTCATCACACTCAGCTTCTGCTTTTCCTTTTACAGCTATATAGAATTTAAGTTTTGGCTCAGTTCCTGATGGTCTAATAGCCACCCAAGATTCATCTTCTAAGAAGTATTTTAATACGTTTGCTTTTGGTAATCCATCTATACCATTTGCAAAGTCTTTAACTTCCACTACTTTTTTATTATTGAAGCTTTCTACATCATTATTTCTATAGTAAGAGATTATTTCTGCTATTTTTTCTAATCCTTCTTTACCTGCTAAAGTTAAAGACATAGTTTCTTCTTTGAAGTATCCATATTTTTTATATAATTCTTGTAATCCTTCATATAAACTCATACCTTTTGAATAATAGTATGCAGCCATTTCAGCTATTAATAAAGATGCCACAACACCGTCTTTATCTCTAGCATGAGTTCCTACTAAATATCCATAACTTTCTTCATATCCAAATAAATAAGTTTTTTCATTGTTATTATCTTCAAATGATTTTATTTTTTCACCTATGAATTTGAATCCTGTAAGTACGTTCATAACTTCTAAATTATTAGCTTTTGCTATATCTGCTCCAAATTCAGAAGTAACTATAGTTTTTATTAAAACACCATTGTCTTTTAATTTATTTTCAGCTTTTTGTGATTCTATTATATAGTTAGTTAACATTCCACCTATTTGGTTTCCTGTAAGCATTGCATATTCTCCACTAGTAGTTCTAACTGCAACACCAACTCTATCACAGTCTGGATCTGTTGCCATAACTAAATCAGCACCTTGTTCTTTAGCTAACTCTATCCCTCTAGTTAAAGCTTTTTTATCTTCTGGATTTGGATATTCTATTCCAGCAAAGTTGCTATCTGGCATTTCTTCTTCTTTTACTACAAGAACATTTTCAAATCCAGCTTCTTTTAATGCTCTTCTAACTGGCACATTTCCAGTTCCGCAAAGAGGTGTATAAACTATTTTAAAGTCTTTTCCCACTTTTTCAACTAACTCTTTTCTTATAACTTGAGTTTTAACAGCTTCTATAAACGCTGTATCTTGCTTATCACCAAGTAAAACTACTAAATCTTTATTTTCTTCACTTAAAGTAGGTATTGTTGAATAATCTTCTATAGCATTTATTTCTTCTGTTATAGCATTAGCTATTTCAGGCATAACTTGCGCCCCATCTTCCCAGTATACTTTATATCCATTGTATTCTGGTGGATTGTGGCTAGCAGTTATTACTATACCTGCTATTGTGTTTAAGTTTCTAACAGCAAAAGATAATTCTGGTGTAGTTCTTAAACTATCAAATATGTAAGCTTTTATTCCACAAGCAGCTAGTGTATTAGCTGATTCTATACAGAATTCTCTAGACATAAATCTATTGTCGTGAGCTATTACAACTCCTCTAGCTTGTTCTTCTTTAGTTGTATTTTTTAATATATAGTTAGCAAGTCCAAAAGTTGCTCTTCTAACTGTATATATATTTATTCTGTTTGTTCCAGCCGCTATTACCCCTCTAAGCCCTGCTGTTCCAAATTCTAAGTTTTTATAGAATCTGTCTTCTATTTCTTTTTCATTTCCTTCTAGGTTTCTTAGTTCTTCCCTTGTTTTTTCATCAAAGTATTCATTCTCTACCCAAGTATTATATTTTCCCCTATATGACATATATAATGCTCCTTTTCCTATTTTTGTATTTTTATATAAATTATGCATAAGTATATTTTATCCTTATTTTACAATTTAGTAAATATTTATATATAATTTCTTATAGAAAATACATTTCTACTTTCCTACATAGGACATAATTTTTTATTTTCTATTTTTTCTACTATCCATTCCATTATATCTTGCTTTACTTCTTCTTTATTTATTTCATTTAAAATTTCATGCCTACCATCTTTATATAAGATACATTTTACATCTTCTATTCCTGATTTTTCATATCTTGATTTAAGATTTAAAGTACCTTTACCATCATTTCCTATAGGATCCTTATCTCCTGAAATAATTAATATGGATAAGTCTTTTCTTACTTTTCCAATGTTTTCTCTTTTTTCAATAAATTTAAGACCTTGAATAAAATCTTCAAAGAAACCACATGTTGATACAAAACCGCACATAGGGTCATTTATATATTTATCTACTTCTTTTTCATCTCTACATAACCAGTCAAAATTAGTTCTAATTGGTTTAAAGTTTTTATTGTTATTTCCAAAGAATAAATAGTTTATAAACTCACTACGATATTTTCTTCCTTTTATTTTTGTAGCAGTTCTTATTACAACATCAGCTAACCCTAAAATTGGTCCAAAATTCCCATTAGAACCACAAAGTATTAAAGCATCTATTTCATCACCATATTTAATTGCATAATTTTGAGAAGCAAAAGATCCCATACTATGACCAAATAATATTATTGGTAAATCTTTATTTTCCTCTTTAATTATTTCACTTAATCTGTGCATATCTTCTACTAAATAATCAAATCCATTTTCATTTGCTAAATAACCTGCATTTTCTAAACTTTTTGCAGTTTTACCATGACCTCTATGATCATTAACATATACATTATATCCATGATCTGTTAGAAACTTAGCAAAATCTTCATATCTTTTACCATGCTCCGTCATACCATGAGATATTTGTACCACACCTTTTACTTCTATATTTTCATCACATTCAAATCTATATGTAAATATTTGTTTATCATCCATATGAGAATTAAAATAAAATTCACTACACTTCATAATTGTAATCCTTTCAATTTTTCTTATTTAATTAAGTATAACAAATTTATAACTATTTTGTATTTATGTACAAAAAAATAGCACGATAACTTTCGTGCCAGGGTGGGTTAAATTACTTAAGCTAATTTTTTAATTGAAATTCAATTTCTATCTAAATAGTATCTTAAGTTTTTTTATAAATCAATTATATTTTTATAATACTAATTCCACCTAGGAATTAGTATTATAAAAAGAGTTATGTAAAACCCCCATTTCTACATAACTCTTTTTATAAAATAAATTCCGTTCTCATTATTCCCCTCAAAAGTTCTCTTAATTTAATTAAATACAAACTTTTATTTTAAATACCCCTTGTTTTAATTTGTAATAAAAACCCCTATATTTTTATTACAAATACGGCTACATTACTAGTATAAAACATTTTCCTAGTAAATACCAATATTTAAATTTTCATTTATATATTTTTTTATTTTTTCATATAGACTTGTTGCTATCCATTCAATTTATTTTTAACTATATCTTCTACATAAGATTTACATCTTCCACAACCTTTAGTAGCTTTAGTCTCTTCTACAACTTTTTCAAAGCTATCCGCTCCATTTTTTATACTCTCTTCAATTTTTTCAAAAGATACTTGTCTACAATTACATACACTTTTATTAAATCTCTCCATTTTATCCTCCTGTGATGATAATTTTACTTATCAGTTATGATTTACTATGTTTATTCCCTTTTATATCTAACTGTAAACAAAAATTTATTTTAATTTGTAGAATAATTTAAATTATAGAACTATAATATATTGAACTAATTAATTTATTGCTTCTACTTAATAATAATTCATATTGAAAGGGGAAATTATGAATAAATCAAAAGTGTACTATACAAACCTAAGAACAGATTATAAAAATAATCTACTAGACAAACTAAAAAATTTAGTCATAAAAGCAGGCATAAATGATATTAACTTTAAAGACAAATATACAGCTATCAAAATACATTTTGGAGAACCTGGTAATTTGGCTTATTTAAGACCTAATTATTCTAAAGTAATAGTTGACTTAATAAAATCACAAGGTGGAAAGGTGTTTTTAACTGATTGTAATACTCTTTATGTTGGAGGAAGAAAAAATGCCCTTGATCACTTAGATTCTGCTTATACTAATGGCTATAATCCTTTTACCACAGGATGTCATATAATAATTGCCGATGGAATCAAAGGAACTGACGAGGTTTACGTTCCTGTAGATGGTGGAGAATATGTTAAAGAAGCTAAAATAGGACAAGCTATAATGGATGCTGATATATTTATTTCAATGAGCCATTTTAAAGGTCACGAATCTACTGGCTTTGGTGGTGCCCTTAAAAACATAGGTATGGGATGTGGTTCTAGAGCTGGAAAAATGGAAATGCATAATAGTGGTAAACCTTTTGTAAATGAAAATAAATGTGTAGGTTGTCGTTCATGTGCCAAAAACTGCGCCCACGATGCAATTTCCTTTGAAAAAAATAAAAAAGCTTTTATAGACCACAATAAATGTGTAGGATGTGGAAGATGTATAGGTTCATGTAATTTAGATGCTATTAAATCACCTTCTGATGAATCTAATGATATATTAAATAAAAAAATAGCCGAATATTCTAAGGCAGTACTACAAGGAAGACCTAATTTTCATATTAATTTCGTAATAGATGTTTCTCCAAACTGTGATTGTCATAGAGAAAATGATTTAGCAATTATTCCAGATGTAGGTATATTTGCTTCTTTTGACCCTGTTGCTCTTGATATGGCTTGTGTAGATGCTTGTAATAAACAAAGTGTCATACATGGAAGTTACTTAGATGAAAAAGATCCTATAAGCCACGATCATTTTATAAATACTCATCCTGAAACAAATTGGGAAGTTTGTATAGATCATAGCGTTAAGATAGGCATAGGTAATAAGGAATACGAATTGATCGAAGTTTAAAATAATAGACTATAAAGCATAAATATTGGCTTTATAGTCTTTTTTAATTATAAAGATAATTTATATGAATTTTCTTTTAGCCATTTTTCTTCTTGTTTAAAATTAGGCAGTATTTTCTTTATTAAGTTATAAAAATCCTGTGAGTGATTCATATGCACTAAATGACAAAACTCATGAACTAATATATAATCTATGACATGTATTGGAGCCATTGATATTCTTGAATTTATATAAATATTCTTTTGAGAAGTACAACTTCCCCATCTTTTCTTTTGCTCTTTAATTTTAATTATATTTGGAGATAAATTATTTATGATTTCACTTTCTTTTTTTAATACTTCTAATCTGTCTATTACTATTTTTTCACTCTCTATTTTATACCATTTTTTCAGTTCATTTTTAATAAATTCTTTTTCATTATTATTTGTATTTATTATTAAATTATCTTGTTTTATTGAAATATGAGCATATTTTTTCTTATTGTCCTTATTTTTATCTTCTATAATATTTAATTTGTATTCTTTTCCCAAATAATAAAATATTTCTCCATTTATATATTTTCTTTCTTTAAAACTATCATCCATATATTCAAATTTATCTAAGGTCTTCATTATCCAAGATGATTTATTTATAAGTATTTTTTTCAGATATGAGTTAGACATATTTTTAGATCCAATTATTTCAATTGTATTTTTAGGAATTATTCTAATGGAAATAGTTTTTCTTTTTCTATATATTACTTTTACATTTATTTTATTTTCTTTATATAAAAAACTCAAATTATTAGTATTATTTTCTAAAATAACTTCATAATCTTTATTCATTTTTATCACCCAAATAATTATTAATTTCACAATGCATATGATTTTTCACATCTTTTCCTTTTACAGTGTAACCTTGTCCCTTTGAACAAAATATGGAATTAGATGTGTATATTTTATCACTATCTTTGTCATAGTTTTTATTTATTAATACTTCCTCACTATTATGACATTCTTCATATCCATCATATATGAAACTTATTTTTCCTCTTCCCTTTGTAAAGGAAGTTAGTGTAAGGGGATAATCCATAAACTCACTTACAGGACCTCTTCCATAAATGAGAGATTTATTATTACTTAAATCTTCTATTTCAAAGCTTCCACTCATTTTTTGTATATCTGAAATCACTCTTCCAATATAATCATTTTCTATTTCTATTTTAAACTTATAATATGGTTCTAATAAAATATTTTCAACTTCTTCTAATCCTTGTCTTAAAGCTCTAAAAGTTGCTTCTCTAAAATCTCCCCCTTCAGTATGTTTTATATGTGCTCTTCCCGTAAGTAGAGTTATTTTAAGATCAGTTAATTCAAATCCACCAAGTATTCCCCTGTGCTTTCTTTCAAATATATGTGTTTTAATTAAATTTTGATGTCCTATACTTATATCATCCACATGAGCTAAACTTTCAAATGATATACCACTATTTCTTTTATTTGGCTCAATTTTTAATACAACTTCTGCGTAATGTTTTAAAGGTTCAAAATGACCTACACCTATAGTACTTTCTTTTATACTTTCTTTGTATAAAATTTCACAAGGTCCAAAATCTACTTTTAAGTTAAATCTTTCTAAAATTACTTCTTTTAATATTTCCAGTTGAATTTTCCCCATTATACTTATTTGAATTTCTTTTAACTCTTCATTATAAATAGGATTTAAAGAAGAATCTTCACTTCCTAATATTTTCATATATGAATAAGCATCTTTCATATTAACATCTTCTTCAAAGATTATTTTTGTACTTAAAGTTGGTACAATATTTGAGTTCTGTTCATCTTTTTGAATACTACTTAGTTTATGTATATCATATTCTTTAATAATATATGATGAAGTAGATATTTCACTAAGTCCCCTTAGAGCAACTATTTCCCCTGCATAAGCTTCATCTCTTTTTATAAATTTTTCTCCATTATAAATTCTTATCTCATTTATTTTTTCATTTATTATTTTATCATTTGCTTTATAGCATACTTCATCTTTAAGCTTTACTTTTCCAGATAAAATTTTCACAAAAGTTAGCTTATTTCTATTATCTTCAGTTTTTATTTTGTATACCTTAGCAAGAAAATCATCGTTTTCTTTATAATTTGTTTCACTTAATTTATCTAGAATTTCCAAAAGTACATCTACATTTTCATTATATAAAGCAGAACCAAATACACATGGATATATTTCAGCATTTAAAAATAAATCTTTTATTTTTTCCAACCATAAATTATAGTTGTACTTATCCTCTAAAAACATTTCCAGTAATTTTTCATCTTTTTCAGCGATAAATTCAATTAATTCATCACTCATATTGTTATTTAGTTCCTTTGTAAAATCAAAAATATTTTCGCTTAAATTTTCCCTTATATTTATTTCAACATCATGCTTTTTAACAATTTCTCTATCCATCTTATTTACAAATATAATTGTAGGTATTTTATATTCTTTTAAAAGATTAAAAATCGTTTCACTATGGGATTGTACTTTCTCCACACCGCTTATTATTAATATGGCATAATCTAGCATCTTTAGACTTCTTTCCATTTCAGGACTAAAATCAATATGACCTGGTGTGTCTATTAGGTAATACTTAGAATCTTTATAGTTAAAATATCCCTCCTTAGAAAAAACTGTTATGCCCCTTTGTCTTTCTATTTTATTATTATCGAAGTATGAATCTTTGTGATCAACTCTTCCCTTTTTTCTTATTGAATTTGTATTATAAAGTATTTCTTCACATAATGTAGTTTTTCCCCCATCTACATGAGCTAAAATACCAATTGTTTTATTCATTTTGCACCTCATTTAGTCATAATTTATAATTTTATATTATCATATTACTATATTATTAGTAAAATATTGAATATCATAAAGATTTCTTAACGCAAAAAAAGATGAACTTATATAAGTCCATCTTTTAAACTACTTCTTTATTTGTATTTTTATTAGTTTTTACTCTGCTTTTTCCTTTTAATGAATCAGCATGATAAGTAATTATTGTAAATACTGACATTATTGAACCATATACACTTACTAATTCAAATAATGATTTTTTTGCCACTACTGCATAATTTTGATTATTATGATCTTCTTGTGATGAAGTTTCTTCATTTTCTTTTTCCACAATCATATTTTGAGAAATATAACTTATTCCACTATACATCATAGTAAAGTAATTTTTATTATGAATCATAAATAATCCACCTACTAATATAATTAAAGTTATAAATTTTGATATTTGACTTCTCACTTTACTTTGAGAATTTAACTTAAATAATTTTTTAAATATATTCATAACCCATTTCCAGTAAAAACCTAAATGTATCCCAATTAGAGCTATAGAAATATATGAAAAAGTATAGTGTATCATTTTCCAAAGCATCTTTCTATTTACTGGAGCTAAAATTATATAAAAACCACTTACTATAATAAGTCCCACACTTATTAATAATAAAAAACTAACTATATAAGATATTTTTATTCTTAATTTTATTTTCTTATCAAATAGTTTTTTACTTATTGATATAATCCATTTCCTATTTATAAACATGTGTATTAATATAAACACTGCAAATATAATTCCAGATAACATATGAAATCTCATATTTACAAAGTTCTTATCAAAGAAAGTTATAAATAAGAAAATCATACATATATCTAAAGCAATCTTAATTTTATTTTTCTTACTCACGATTTTTCTCCTTTTTTATTTTTATTACCCATTGACATTTTTATTATTTTTAATTAGTATTTATTTACGATATTTATTATCATTTGTAAATTAATTATAATTGATAATAAATTTTAAATATATAAGTATATTGATTCTTTATTAATATATTTATACAAATTTAATAAGTATAAGGAGTAGAATTTAAGTGTTAAATATAAACTATATAGCAGAAACTTTTTTTAATTGTTGCAATATACCAATTAAAATAATCTCTAAAGACTATGAAGAGATAGATAGATATGGATACAATGATTATATGGATAAATTATATCCTAAAGATAAGATAGAAAATTTTATTGAAATGAAAATAGATAATAATAAGGATATTCATACATTATCTATTGAAAATGATATTCACTATATAATTAAGGATGCTTGCAATATTTTTTTTATTCTTGGTCCTATTTCAACGAATTACGATAATAAACAAATATGTTATAAACCATTTACATGCTTTAAATATATAGAGTATATATTATGTAAAATTATTGAAAATAATCTAGTATATGATATAAATACTGGCTCTTATAATATCTATGTTAGAAAAGCAATTTATTATATACATAAATATTACAACGAGGATATCTCTATAGATGATTTATGTGAAAATCTAAACATAAATAAGTCTTACTTTTGCAATTTATTTAAAAAATCTACAAATCAAACTTTCTCTAATTTCTTAAATCAATTTAGAGTAGAAAAAAGTAAAAAATTATTAGCTGATCCTTCTTTATCTTTATTAGATATAGCCTTAGAAGTTGGATTTACAAATCAAAATTATTATACAATTGTATTTAAAAAAATGACAAATCAAACTCCTTCTATGTACAGAAAAGAACTTATATCTATTAAAAGTTAAGTATACTTATTTGAGCTTTTGAATATAATCTATAAAACTTTTCTTTATTAAAATCAAATAGTTACAATATAAGGCGTTGATTTATCAACGTCTTATATAATTATAAAGGAGGTCATCATATGATTTTTCTAGACTTTAATATAGTACAAACTTTGATGCTATCCATATTTTTATATTTATTTGGAAGTTTTCTAACTAATAAAATTCACATACTTTATAAACTCTGTATTCCGCCTCCTGTAGTTGGTGGTCTCTTATTTTCTCTACTTGTTTTTATATTAGAATATTTTAAAATTGTAAATATCTCCATGAATACTATTTTAATGCCTTACTTTATGTCATTTTTCTTTACTATAGTAGGATTAAATGTCAGCTTTAATTTGCTCAAAAAAGGCGGTAAAGTTTTAATAATTTATTGGTTATTATGTGCACTTTTAGGTTTTTGTCAAAATTTTATTACATATATATCATCAAAAATAGTAAATATTAATCCTCTTTTAGCTTTAATGTGCGGTAGCATATCCATGGAAGGTGGACATGGTTATTCTTTGGCTTTCGGTAAAACTTTAGAAAATTTAGGTGTAAAAAATGCCTGTAGTGTAGGATTTGCCTCTGCTACTCTAGGTCTTATTATGGGGGGACTTATTGGTGGACCCGTAGCAAAATACTTAATTGAAAAATATAATTTAAAATCATCAGTATGCACAAACTTAAAAAAACACAGCTTGCAAATAAATAAAACTTCTTCTTTGGTAAATACTAATGAAATAGTATTTTTTGAACAAGTCTTAATTGTATTACTATGCATGAGTATAGGTACAGCTTTAGCAAATTTTATTAATATATATTTTCATATTGTTGTACCAAGTATTGTAGGATGTATTTTTATTGCTGTTTTATTTAGAAATACTAATGATAAAGTAAAAATAATTACAGTAGATTTTAAACTATTAAATTTTTTACAAGAATTATCTTTAGGTATGTTTTTGACTATGGCTCTTATGAGCATAGATTTCTTTACTTTATCAAGTTTATTTGGACCTATTATTTTTATAGTGATTTGCCAAGTAGTATTTATAGTTTTATTTTCTATTGTAATATGTTTTAGATTTCTCGGAAAAAATTATGATGCAGCAGTAATGATAAGTGGAATGATGGGACATGGTCTTGGTGCCACACCAAATGCTCTTGCAAATATGAACTCTATAACAAATAAGTATGGAAATTCTGATAATGCTTATTTAGTCGTTCCACTAGTTGCAGCATTTTTATTAGATGCTTTTAGCATACCATGCATTTTATTATTTATTAATTTTCTTACATAATATGCTTTTGTATTAAATTTATAAAAAATATCATAATAATAATAAAGAAAATATTTAGGAGGTACATTATGAATAGCAATTTAAATTGTCTAGTTTCAAACTGTGCTTATAATAAAACTGGTTATTGTTATGCTTCACATATAAAGGTTGAAGGTTATGATGCTACTGTTACTCCTGAAACATACTGCGAAAGCTTTATAAATAAATCTGAAGCAAATTTTACTAGTGATGTAAGTAATGATAGTCTTACTACTACTCAAAATATATCATGTAGTGCAAAAAACTGTACATATAATGTACAAGGATCTTGTAATGCAAGTCACGTTCTTATTAATTTAAAAAATGCAGTTTGCGATACATTTAGAATGACACATTAAGTTAATTTTATATTAAATATATAAAAGGACTGTTATCAAACAGTCCCTTTTATTCTTCTTTATTATTTTCTTTACATAGCAGCAAGCATCTTTTCTTTTATCATCTGTGCCAACTCTGTGGTTTTTATCTTTGGATTTTCTAAGTGATCATAAATTGCATCTAGATATTCTACTTCAACTTGTCCTGAATGTATTTTACCAACTGGTTCATAACCCTCATAAGTACTTTTTGAGTTTTTTATTACCATAGGAACTATAGGACATTTTGCTTTATATGCAATTTTTAAACTACCTGGCTTAAAATCAGAAATTAATGCATCTGGATCCTTTACCCAAGTTAAATCCCCTTCAGGAAATACAGCCATACTTTGACCCATTTTTATATTTTCTGATGCCTTTATAATGCTTTTCATTCCTTCTCTATTATTTTCCCTATTGATATAAACACATTTCATTAAATTTAACCAACCACTAACAATTGGTATATTTCTCCATACAGGCACATCTGCAATTATAACTCCTACAGGTTTAACTATACTAGATATCAAAATATAACTATCTAACATACTAGAGTGATTTAATACAAATAGCACCTCTTCTTTTGGTACTCTTTCTTTTCCTACTACATTAATTTTTATTTTTACTAAATCTAAAGATTTTTTAGCATGAGATTTAATAAATTTAAATTTTTCAATACTGTTGTACTTTTTTTCATTAAATTTTAAATTAATTAGCTTAGGAACAGATAATAAAAATCCAAAAATTTGAAATAAGGCAAACTTAATATAATTAAACACTTACTACAACTCCTTAAAATAGTCTTGACAATTAATTCTATCACATTTTTATATTTTTTTTAAGTATTTATATTTTGTTATAAATCACCTATATATATGAATATAAATTATAAAATAGAAATATTTCCCACAAAAGGAGGGTACATATGGCAACCACTATAAAAAACTATAACCATCGATTAGTTCTTATAAATATAAAATCACATACAGGAGATAAAATTAAACTGAATCTACCTGTAGAATTTGTAAAAAAGCTAATTAAAAATAATGCTCTTGATTTTTTCTTATTTGAAGAAGAAATAGTTGATACTCAAAAAATGATAGATTCTCTAATAGAATGTTTTAATTATAATTTAACAGGAGATGTGATTAATTTAGAGAGATACAATGGAGATATTATAAAAATTACAATACAATAAAAAGTTGTCTCTTTTGAGACAACTTTTTTAATTGGCTTCAACATGATTTCCTATATTACATGAATGGTCTGATACTCTTTCTAAGTTAGTTAATAAATCTAAGAAGACTACTCCTGAATCAATTGTACATTTTCCATTGTTTAGTCTTTCCATATGTGTTTTTTTGTAAAGTTTTTCTAGAGCATCTACTTCTTCTTCTAATTGATAAATATCCTCTATCATGTTTTTATCATTTTCTTCTAGACATTTTAATGATATTTTAAAGTTTTGTTGTGCTTTTGAATATATATTATTCATTTCTTCAATAGCCTTTGGTGAAAATGTTAAATCCTTATCTATAGCTATTCTTGATAACTCAGATATATTTTCTGCATGATCTGATACTCTTTCTATATCATTAACTGTATTAAACAATAAATCTACTTTATTTCTTTCTTCAGCATTTAGAGGTAATTTTGAAAGTTTTAATAAGTAATTTAATATTTCTTTTTGTAATGTATTTACAGTTTCTTCATATCTTTCAGTTTTTTCCACAGATTTCATTGACTTATTTACTAAAGAATCCATAGATGTTTCTAAAGCTTTATTTGCCTTATCTCCCATTCTTATAACTTCTTTAACTGTATTTCCAAGAGCTATAGATGGAGTTTGAAGTATTCTCTCATCTAAATATTTAGTTTTTGATACTGCTTCACTTTCTTCTTCTGTAATTGGCATTATCTTCAATACAAATTTAACTATATATTTTGCAAACGGTAATAAAACTAATACATTTAATATATTAAATGTTGTATGCGCATTTGCTATTTGTCTTGCTGCATCATTTGGATTTAAATATGTAACAAGCATACTAATTGGTCTTCCTAAAATTAAAATAAAAATTATTGTACCAATAAGATTAAATGTTAAATGCATTATTGCTGCACGTTTAGCATTTCTTGATGCACCTATACTTGATATTAAAGATGTTACACAAGTTCCTATATTATCACCATATAATATTGGAAGTGCTGCACTAAGTGGTATTAATCCTTGTGATGCTAATGCTATAAGCATCCCCATTGATGCTGATGAGCTTTGTATTATACCAGTTATAGCAAATCCAGCTAATATTCCAAGTACTTGATGTTGACCAAAGTATATTAAAGCACTTCTAAACCCTTCATATTCAGCTAAAGGTTTAACTGCATCCTTCATAAATTCCATACCTGTAAATAAAATCCCAAATCCTAAAAGAATTGATGCCACATCCTTAGTTCTTTGATTTTTGCTAAATAAATATAATATTATACCTATACCTAAGGCTAATGGGGCAAGTGCTTCCAATTTAAATGATACTAACTGAGCTGTAACAGTTGTTCCTATATTAGCACCCATTATTACACCAATTGCTTGTGATAAACTCATTATACCTGCATTTACAAATCCAACAACCATAACTGTGGCAGCTGATGAACTTTGTATAATTGCTGTTACTACTGTACCAACTATAACACCCATAATTGTAGTACTTGTAAGCTTCTCTACTATTTTTTTTAGTTTATCTCCTGCTGATTTTTGTAGACCTTCTGCCATTAAATTCATTCCATATAGAAATAATCCAAGGCCACCTAATAGACTTATTGCTATTTCCAAAATTTTTTCCTCCTTATGTTCTAATAGTTATTAACATAATAACTATTCCTATAGTTAAATTGACTAATACATTCTTAGCATTATACATATTATATTTTACAAACTATTAATAATTTAACCTCCTATGCTATATTAATATACTTTTATTTATATATGGTTAAGTCTAAGTTAAAACAATGTTAAAAACATGTTAAATGCATTATTTAATACTTTGTATTTTTTTATTTTTTGCATTTATACTTATATTATATACTCTTTAATCTGTAAAATATTGGGTATAAAAATATCAGGGGGTGTTTTTATGGAAGAATTAATGGAACTTATTAATAGAAAATTTTTAAAAGATCATGAGTTATTATATTTAGAAGATCACGAATTAGTAAAATCATGCGAATATTTAAGACCACATAATGCTCATTATAAAGAATACTTAGTAATAGTAGATAATAATGGAAAAGATGAGGAGTATATTGTTTGCTGTAAGTTTATATAACTTAAATTATGCTATACTGTATATAAGTTATGAATAATTTATAAAATATTCTAAATAAAAATAGCTAGATATATTTTTATAAAATATTCTAGCTATTTTTATATTTAAATTTTTTCATGGTAATATACGTATTCTCCAATATGTACTAAACTAACTCATGAGCTCTAGGTTTTTCCATCAAAATATTTTTTATTACTTCTTTAAACATTATCGGCTTATGTATAAAATCTCTTAAACTTATTTCTTCATCTGCAAAATAACATAGTCTTATAAAACCATCATGAGTTATCATTATCTTGTTGCAATCATTACAAAAAGTAGGACTACTTGGTGAAATAATTCCAACTCTACCTTTTAAATTATTTATTTTATAATATTTAACACTTGATTCTTCTTCATAGTTCATACTATCCACTTCATCTATACTTTCCATTAATAATTTTGTATTAACGTAATTGTATTTATAAAGCTCTTTACTTATACCCCATGGTACAAGTTCCATAAATCTAACATCTACTTCATTATATTTTGCCAATCTTATAAAATCATGTAATTCATCTGTATTAAATTCTTCTATTAAAACACAGTTTACTTTTACTTTTATTTTAAGCCTTTCACAAGTATTTAAAGTATTTAATGCTTCATTTAAATTTCCGCCTCTTGTGACAGCATTGTATTTATATGATTTTAAAGAATCTATACCAAGGTCTATACTATCAAGTCCATTTTTCTTTAATTCAATAGCATTTTCACAAAAATGATGACCATTAGTTGCAATTGATACTTCATCAATTTTACATTCATATTTTGCAAAATATATTAATTCTTTTAAATAAGGATATAAAAGTGGCTCTCCACCTACAAATTTCACCTTATTTATACCAAGCTCTGCAAAACTTTTTATTAAAAACTTAAAATCATCTAAACTTAATATATCATCAAGATCTTCTTCACACTTATCATCTTCACTCTTACAATAAACACACCTTAGATTACATTTATCTGAGAGAGAGATTATAAGGTAGTTTATTTCTCTTGAATAACTATCTTTCATTTACTTACCCTCTTTGCTTATAAATTTCCTATTTTTTCTGCTAATTATATAATATTACGTAAAATAAATTAATTCAAATATTTTAATAAAAAATAGCATAAAAATATAAAATTTTTATGCTATCAAAATTAATATTTATCATATTTATCAAGATTTTCTTCTTTTTTCTCTTTTTGTCTCTCAATTATTTTTAAAATGAGTAAAATTATAGATGCAATTATTACTACACTATAAAATAATATGATTAAACTTAAGAACAACATATCCATTTAATACCTCTTAATAAATTACTCTTCTATTAATACAGCCGTACCATAGGCAATAACTTCACTAGCTCCTTGCATTATAGCAGAAGTTCCTATTTTCATTCCTATAATTGCATTAGCACCCATGTCCTCAGCTTTTTCAACCATTCTTCCTATGGCAATTTTTCTTGCTTCTTCCATCATTTCTTGATATGCTTTTATTTCTCCACCTACTAAAGTTTTAAAACTAGCGCCTATATCTTTTCCTATATTTTTAGTTCTCACTGTACTTGCAGATACAAAACCATATACTTCTTTTATTTCTTTTCCTGGTATATTTTCTGTTGTAACTATAATCATTTATTTTTTCCCCCTAATAGACATTCTTAAGTCAATTATAGCAAAAGACTTATAATAATGTACATTTATTAAATTATTTAAAATAATTTTATTTTTATCCTATTCCACCTAAGATAATACCTGCTATAAATACTGTTATTGTTAAAAATACAAATACATATTTAGCCATTGGTTTGAACCATGGTCCTAGTTTTTTATTAGAACCCGTTTCTATCTCAGCTTTAGCTTTATCTATTCCAATTACCCAAAAGAACATTACACCTGATATAAATGCTCCTAGTGGAATTATATAAATTGATACAATATCCATCCATTTGCCAAGTATATCCCCATTTTCCACAAATAAACCTACTAAAAATGCTAAAATGCAAACTATGATAACTGATAGTTTTCTATTTAATTTTAAATTACTTTGTAGTGCCTCTATAGGAACTTCTAATAAATTCATAAGTGATGTTATAGATGCAAATAAAACTGATATAAAAAATACTATAGAAAATAATCTTCCAAAAGGCATTAACTTAAATACTGATGGTAAAGTAATAAATAATAGAGGTGGACCTGATGCTGGATCTAGATTAAATACAAAAACAGCTGGTATAATTACAAGTCCCGCTGTAAGAGCTGCTAATGTATCAAATATGGCAGTATTTTTAGCTGAGCTTAATATATCTATATCTCTTTTTAAATAGCTTCCATAGACTATCATCCCAGAACCTGCTATAGATAAAGAGAAAAATGCTTGGCCTAAGGCATAAATCCAAGTTTTTGGTTGAGATAAAAATTCCCATTTAGGTACAAATAAATATTTTATACCTTCCATAGCACCATCTAGTATTAATACTCTTATGACAAGTATTAAAAACAATATATAAAAAGCTGGCATCATAAATTTATTTACTTTTTCTATACCTTTTGATACTCCCATAAGCAAAATTATTGCTGTAATAAATAAAGCTATAAAGTTCCAAGCTACACTTCCAAATGGTCTTGCTATAGTTGTAAAATAAGTTACTGAGTCAGAATTATTTAATACTTCTCCCGTAATACTTCCCATAAGAAATTTTATAAACCACCCAACTACTACGGCATATCCTACAGCTATTCCAAAAGCCCCAACTACTGGAATAATTCCAAGAATACCTCCTCCCTTTTTATTTTTTGTTTCCATAGCCATTTTAAATGAACCTATAGGTCCTGTTTGAGTCATCCTACCAAAGGCAAATTCTCCCATAAGACCTGTAGCACCAAGAAGAATTACAAATATAATGTACGGTATTAAAAATGCTGCTCCTCCAAATTGACCTACTCTATATGGAAACAACCAAATATTGCCCATACCCACTGCAGAACCTACACATGCTATAATAAATCCTACTTTAGAGCTAAAAAGTTCTCTACTTTCATTTTTAGTACTAATTTTATTATTATCATCTGACATAGCCATACCCCCTTTTTTTCTTCTTATATAAATATATAATTATTTTGCTTAGTTAATTCTAGCACAAAATAAAAATAGCAACCATAATCTAACTAATATCTCAACTATCTTATTGAAGAATTTTATTTAAAGTACTACTCTTAGATTAGGAGGTGATTTCTTTGAAAAAAGGTTATCTATATATAGCTATAACAACCATATTATTTAGTTCTATGGAAATAGCTCTAAAATCAATCTCTACCATCTTCAATCCAATTCAGCTGACTTTTGAGAGATTCTTTGTTGGTGGTTTGGTATTATTGCCTTTTGCTATAAAATCTATTAAATCAAGAAACATTTCTATTAATAAAGAAGATATTAAACAATTTTTTCTATTAGGTTTTATATGTGTAGTAGTAAGTATGATTTTTTATGAACTTGCCGTAATTTATACAAAAGCTTCAGTAGTAGGAGTTATTTTCAGTTGTAATCCTATATTTGTCATGATATTTGCATACTTATTCTTAAAGGAAGAAATTCATTATTACAATATTATATCTCTAGTTTTAGAGATTATTGGTATTTTAATTATTATTAACCCTTTATCAACAAAGCTCTCTCCAGTTGGAGTTACTTTTACACTTTTGGCTGCTCTTACTTTCGCTTTATACGGTGTTCTAGGAAAAAAGAGTACAAAAAAATTAGGTGGGGAAATTGTAACTTGTTTTAGTTTTATATTTGGAAGTTTAGAAATGCTTATCTTAATATTAATATGTCATATACCAAGTGTATCATCTATATTAATATCTTTTAATCTTCATAATTTTGCCAATGTACCTTTATTTACTGGATACAATATGAGTAACATTTTAACAGTTTTATATGTTTATATTTGTGTTACAGGACTTGGCTATGCTTCTTATTTTAAATCAATGGAAAAAACATCGGCAAATACTACTTCTTTAGTATTTTTCTTTAAACCTGTTTTATCACCAATCTTAGCTTTTATACTTATAAAGGAATTTATACCAGTTAATATGATAGTAGGCATACTATTTATTATTATTGGATCTATTTTTACAATAGTTTGTAATATGAGAGCAAAAACAAAAGATTTGAATTGTGAAGAGAATACTATATCCAATTAAAAATCACTTAAAATGAAGCGCTTATATAAGCACTTCATTTTATTTTAGGAATTAACAAGTTCACCTTTTAATCCTATTTCTTCTGCTACATTTTTCATACCTTCAATAGTTTCTTTTATTACTTCATCTAAACTTTTATTTATCATGTCACATCCATTTTTTATAACTTCTCTATTTACTCCAGCTGCAAAACCTTTTGACTTGAACTTTTTCTTAACTGATTTTACTTCTAAGTCTAATATACTCTTTGATGGTCTCATTATAACTGTTGCATTTATAAGTCCCGTTAGTTCATCTATAGTATATAAAACCTTCTCTAAGTTACTTTCAGGCTTTACGTCGTTAACTAAACCATATCCATGACTAACTACTGAATGAATTAACTCTTCATCTAAATTTTTTTCTCTCATTATTTCTATTACTTTTTTACAATGTTCATCTGGATATTTTTCATAATCTAAATCGTGCAATAATCCTGCTATACCCCACTTTTCTTGGTCTTCCTTATAAATAGTGGCAAAATGTCTCATAACACTTTCTACTGCAAGGGCATGATTTATTAAATGCTCGTCTTTATTATACTCCCTTAATATATTCCATGCTTCTTCTCTTGTTGGATACATAAATTACTCCTCCTATGATTGTTTATTAATATATTATAGTACCAATTTATGGAAATAATTCTAAATAGTTAGAATTTATTATAATTTTATAAAATTTCGCAAAAAAATAATAACCACTTTTTAAGTGATTATTATTTTTCCATTTTTATATAGTGAATCTATATGATCAGAATATTTTTGATTTAATATTTTGTTTTTTATATCGTCTTTGCTATCTTCTAATGTCTTAGTAGAAGTTCTTTTATCTGTAACTTTTACTATATGATATCCATAGCTGGTTTCTATAAGATTTGATACTTGATTTTTTTCTAACTTAAATACAGCTTTAGTAAACTCCACATTCTTATCATTCTTTGAGAAATATCCTAAATCTCCCCCATTGTTTCCTGATTTTTTATCATCAGAATTTTCTTTAGCTAAAATATCAAAATTCTCATTATTATTTATTTTATCTAAAATTGTTTGTGCTTTAACTTTTCTCTTTTCTTTTTCTTCTTTGCTAACTTCATTATTATTTTCATCTAAAGTAGAAATTAATATTTGACTTGCTCTAACTTCATCAACTATAAATTCATCTTTATGATTTTCATAATATAACTTTATCTCATCATCACTTATTTTAATATCTTTTATAAAGTTTTCTTTATATTTAGATACTATTAAATCTTTTTCAACTTGAGATTTTAGAAAATCCTCATTTATACCTGATGATTCTAATTTTTCTTTATAAGAAATATTATTAGCAACAGTTGATTTTAAATCTTCAAACTTTCCCTCTACTTCTCTATTTTCTACTTTGATGCCTTGTTTTTTTGCATCTTGATAAGCAACTTCATTATCAATTATAAGTGATAATATATCATCATCTATTTTCCCATTATTTTTTTCCATATAACCTGTTATATATAATAAACTTGCTACTTTTTCATATTCATCTTTAGTTATTTGCACATCATTTACTTTCGCTACTGTTTTATTACATCCTACTATATTTATACAAATTAAAACTGATAATGCAATTATTACTATTTTTCTCAATTTCCCACCCCACTAATTTTCTTCAGTAAAAAGTTTTCCATTCCAATAATTTCTTTGCTCATCACTTTCTCTTATTGGCAAAATTTCAAATCCTTCTTTTTTAAGATATTTAATCATTTCATCTAATACTGCCACCGTTTGCTGTCTTTCATGCATCAATAAAACAATATTATCAGTATCACTTGTATGCTTTTTAACAGTTTGTATAATTTGTTGGGACGTTGATCTCCAGTCCTCTGTGTCTAGTGTCCAATCCCATAACTTATATCCCGCATCCATTAGAGCATCATAAGAGCTTCTAGGTGTATATGGTTTACTTCCAAAAGGTAATCTTATTATTTTTGATGTCTTTCCTGTAATTTTTTTAAATGTTTCTTGATTTATATCAAATTCTTCTTTTGCTGATGTAGGTGAGACATATAATTTATGAATATCATGACTTACACTATGAAAACCTGCAGTATTTCCATTATCCACAATATTTTTAACTTGATTAGGATAAGCTTTCATATTGGAATTTATCATAAAAAATGTAGCATTTACATTATTTTCGTTTAGTATTTTTATAATTTCATCTGTATATGCTGAAGGACCATCATCTATAGTAAGATACACAACTTTATCATAACTTTTAGATGGGCCTTTTGAAATTTCTTTAGCTCCCTTATAAACTATATCTGTTATAGTTTCCCCTTCTATTAGAGTGCTTCTTCTCTTTGCATATGATATAACTTCACCATTATTTAACTTAACAATGAAACCTGCAATTATACATAAAACAATTGCAATAGATATTATCCTACTTTCTTTTTTCTTATGTGTTATATAATGCTTAAAGTTTTTACTCCTATCTAAAATCTTTTGTTTTAAACTTTTCTCTTCCATCTTCAATCCCCCAAAACTCTAACAATTTTAACAATACATATTACAACATTTTTAAAAAATTTACCCCCTATTTATACAACACTCTCACTATTATTGTCTTTCATATGTATAGAATAAGTCAATATAAAATTTGCATCAAACTTGTTACATATCTTTTGTAATAAATTTGGTAAGTATTTTTATGTATATTAATTACTTAATTGTAAACTATATAATTGAAATAAATTTACAAAGGAGATTTTAAAAATGGCTAAATCATCAAAAGAAAAAAATCAAATGATGGACAAAAAAAATAATAAAATGGTAGATAAAAAAGCTAACAAAATGAATGATAAAGCTCAAAGTCAATCTAACCTTAATGACGAATACAATAACTGTAAGGATTGTAAATAGTTATTTTATCAATCAAACATAATAAAATGTAAGCACACTCCATAAAACTTTACATAATTGTGTGCTTACACTTTATCTAATGCTCTCTTCCTTTTAATTCTTCTATAATATCATCTATTTTTATATTAGAATTTACCATAAGAACTAATGTATGATAAACTAAATCACTTATTTCATAAACAATTTCATCTTTTACTTCATTTTTAGCTGCTATTATTACTTCTGCACTTTCTTCTCCAACTTTTTTAAGTATTTTATCTAAACCTTTATCAAATAAATAATTAGTATAAGACCCTTCTTTAGGATTATTTTTTCTATCTTCTATTAGTTCATATAATCTATTTATAAGTTCTTTTTGTTCTAATTCATCATTTTTTAAAACTTCATAAAAAAAACATGAGTAATTTCCTGTATGACAAGCTACTCCTTTTTGTTGTACTAATAAAAGTATAGTATCTTTATCACAGTCATAGTAAAATCCCTTTACTTTTTGAATATTTCCTGAAGTTTCACCTTTTGTCCAAAGCTTTCCTCTACTTCTACTAAAATAGCATGCTTGATTCTCAGTTAATGTTTTTTTCATGGATTCTTTATTCATATAAGCAAGCATTAAAACATCTTTAGTATTTATGTCTTGAACTACAACTGGTATTAGCCCCTTTTCATCAAATTTTAGTGTATCAATAAAACTTAAATCTATTTCTTTTTTATTTTCTTCTTCTAATAAATTCTCCCTCATTTTTTTATTCTCCTTATTATAATCTAACTTCTATTCCTTCTTTTTTCATATATTCCTTTAAGTCCTTGATTTTTATTTCACCATAGTGGAAAACTGATGCAGCTAAAATACCATCACAATTAGCCTCTTTTGCTGCTTTACAAAAGTCTTCCATTTTTCCCGCTCCACCGGAAGCTATAACTGGCACATTAACAGTTGAAGTAATTTTTGATAAAAGTTCTATATCATATCCATTTTTCATTCCATCTTCATCTATACTATTTACTACTATTTCTCCTGCACCTAAAGATACGCCTTTTTTAGCCCACTCTATAACATCTAAATTAGTTTTTTCTCTTCCACCTTTTATATAAACATCCCATGAACCACTATCATTTTTCTTCACATCCATTGATAATACTACACACTGATTGCCAAATTTCTCTGCTGCTTCTTTTATTAGTTGTGGATTTAATACAGCAGATGAATTTATAGATACTTTATCTGCTCCTTTTCTAAGTATATTTGTAAAGTCATCTATGGAAGATACTCCTCCACCTACACAAAATGGTATAGATATATTTTCAGCAACTTTTGAAACAAATTCTAAGGAAGTTTTTCTTTCTTCATTAGATGCAGTTATATCATAAAACACAAGCTCATCGGCTCCATTATCACTATAAAACTCACCTAAAACTTCTGGAAAATCCACATCTACTATGTCTTTAAATTTCTTTCCCTTCACAACTCTACCATTTCTCACATCTAGACATGGTATAATTCTTTTAGTTAACATAAATCAAGTACCTCCTTCAGATCTATTTTATTTTCATAAAGAGATTTTCCTATTATAACTCCGTATAAATCCATTGCTTTTAATTTTTTTACATCTTCTATAGAAGTTACTCCACCAGAGGCAATTATATCTAAATTAGTTTCTTTGGATAGTTTTTCATATATATCAAAATTTGGTCCAATCATCATACCGTCCTTTGATATATCTGTATAAACTATGGTTTTCACACCCATTTCTTCTAGCTCTTTACAAAAATCTAAAGAATTTACATCGCTTACTTCTTCCCAACCTTGTGCAGCAACTTTACCATTTTTAGCATCTACAGATACAACTATTTTTTCTTTATATTGTGAAATTAAATCTTTTAAAAGTTCTTTGTCTTTAATTGCAACGCTTCCAAGTATTACACGATTTACTCCCAAATCTAAAAGCTCTTTTACCCTTTCTTTACTTCTAATTCCTCCACCCATTTGTACAGGTATATTTACAGTGCTTAATAATTTTTTTATACTTTCATCATTTACATTACCTTCTCCTCTAGCTCCATTTAATGAGACCATATGAAGAAACTTAGCACCTTTATCTTCCCATTTTTTAGCCATCAAACTAGGATCATTTCCATAAACATTTACTTTATCAAAATCCCCCTGCAAAAGTCTTACACATTTATTATCTTTTATATCTATAGCTGGAAATATTATCATTTAACTATCAACTCCTTGTAAGCACTTAATATGTTTTGGCCAACTTCTCCACTTTTTTCTGGATGGAATTGAAGTCCATATACATTGTCTTTTCTAACAATTGCAGGTATTTTCTTTTCATACTGTGCATAGGCTACAAGTTCTTTGTTTGATGAGTTTGCAAAATATGAGTGAACAAAATAAACATAGGAATCTTCTTTTATATATTTAAGTATTTCATCATCTTTTTTCTCAAATTTTAAATTATTCCATCCCATATGAGGCACTTTTAAGTCTATATCAAGGAACTCTACATTTCCTTCTATTAGACCTAAACCTTCGTACTCACCGTATTCAAAGCTTTTTTCGTATAAAAGTTGCATACCTAAACATATACCAATCATGTATTTACCAGTTTTAACAAAATCTTTAATTGGTTCTATTAACTCTAAATCTTTTAATGCTTTTACTGCATCTCTATAAGCTCCAACTCCTGGTAAAATTAATGAGTCTGCATTTTTTATTTCTTCTAAATCTCTAGATATTTTAGTATCTATATTAGCTCTAGCAAATCCTCTACTTACTGAACCTAAGTTGCCTAATCCATAATCAACTATAATATTCACTATAAAACCCCCTTAGATGAAGATATATCATCTGATATAACTTCACTTCCTTCTTTTAAAGCCCTTGCAAATGATTTGAATACAGCTTCTATTTTGTGATGGTCATTTTCTCCATAAATTAAGTTTATATGAAAAGTTATTCTACTTTCATTTACAAAAGCCCTAAAAAATTCTTTAAACATTTGTGTAGACATATTTCCAACTTTCTCATGTGTAAAATTCACATTAAAAACTAAATAAGGTCTGTTACTTATATCTAAACTTGTATAAGCTAAAGATTCATCCATTGGAATATAAACTGTGGAATATCTTCTAATTCCTTTTCTATCTCCTATGGCATCTTTAAAAGCTTTGCCTATACAAATACCTATATCTTCAATAGTATGATGATCATCCACATATAAATCGCCCTTTGCTATAACAGTCAAATCAAACTTACCGTGAAAAGCCATTAACGTTAACATATGATCTAAAAATCCAACACCTGTGTCTATTTCAGCTTTTCCATTACCATCAAGATCTAAATTAACTTTTATTTTTGTTTCTAAAGTATCCCTTTCTACAAATCCCCTTCTCATACAACCTCCTTAAACTAATTTTTTCATACTTTCTAAAAATACTTTATTCTCATCTTTACTTCCAATAGTTACTCTATAGTAATTATTAAGTTTCCCACCAAATTTTCTAATTAATATGTCATCTTCTACTAATTTATCTTCTAAATTATCTATGTCACTTTTGAAGAATACAAAGTTTGCTCCTGACTTATAAGCTTTAACACCCATATTTAAAAGTTCATTATAAACTTTTTCTCTTTCCATTTTTACACTTTCAACATAAGATGTCATCTTATCTCTTTGCTTCAAAGCTTTTGTTGCTAAAAATGCTGATATGGAGTTTAGATTATATGGTGGTCTAACTTTTTCTATGGTTTGGACAAGTTCTTTATTTGCTATTAAGTATCCTGTTCTAATTCCTGCCATGGAAAAAGCCTTTGACATTGTTTTTACTACTATGAGATTGGCATAGTTTTCAATCTCATCTACTATACTTTCATCACAAAATTCCATATAAGCTTCATCTGCTATTACTATATTTTCTGTAGATTTAACTATTTCTAACATATCTTCTTTTTTTATAACAGTTCCAGTAGGATTATTAGGATTACATATTATTGTAAGCTTAGGATTATTTTCTTTTATGGCTTTTATTACATCTTCTACATTTATAGTGAAATCATTTGACTGTCCTGCTCCTATATATCTACTATTTGCTATTTTGGCATATATTGAATACATGGAGAATGTGGGATCTAAACTTAATATTAAGTCATTAGTATCTACAAAAGTTTTTACACACAAATCTAATAATTCACTAGAACCATTTCCTACACAAATATTTTCTACACCACATCCAATATAATTTGATATAGAATTTTTTAAATCTGTATAATTATCATCAGGATATACATTTAAATAAAAGTCATCACCTATTTCCTTTAATAAGTCTTTAAATAAATCTTTATCACCTTCATTAGCATCTAGTTTTACTGAACAGACTATTGGATTAACTACATATGGCTGTAAATCTTTTACACTTTGTTTTTCTTTCATATATTTCACTCCTTTTAATAATTGTTTAAATTTAATGTGGATGCAAATTTATTTACTATAGTCTCTATCTCGCTTTTTTTAAATTTATAGCTGACTCTATTTGCAATAATTCTAGAGCTTATATTACACATATCTTCCACAATTTCTAAACCATTTGCCTTTAAAGTGTTTCCTGTCTCAACTAAATCTACTATTACATCTGATAAGCCTACTATAGGAGCCAACTCCACAGATCCATTAAGCTTTATAATCTCTATTTTTTGCCCCCTAGATTTAAAGTAATTTTTTGCTATATGTGGATATTTTGTTGCTACTTTTAAAGTTTCTTCCTTAGAATAATTGTTTTTGCCCTTTATTCCTGCTACAGAAAACTTACACTTTCCAAAACCTAAATCTAGAAGTTCATAAACTTCATTATCATTTTCATTTTCTAGTATAGTGTCTTTACCTACTATTCCTAGGTCTGCCACCCCATTTTCCACATAAGTTACCACATCTGATGGCTTAACATGGATATATGTTATATTATTTTTTTCATCTGTAAATATTAATTTTCTGCTATCTGTTTCTATACAATCTTCCATATTTAATATTTTCAATCTTCTATACACATCTTTTTCAATTCTTCCCTTAGCTATGGCAATTACGATATTTTCCATTTTATCATCTCCTATCTTTTTGATGCTTCCATTAATCCATCCACATCTATACAAAATCCTATAGCTGGCACTCTTCTTCCAAATTCTTCAGTTAAAGAGTCATATCTACCTCCACTTAAAATTTCTTTATAAACATTTGAATAGTACCCCTTAATCATAATTCCTTCATAATAATCAAATTTACCTATCATGGATAAATCAAAGTTTATATATTCTTTACAATTACTTTCTTTAATTATTAAACTAATTTCTTCTAATTCTTTTAATGATTTGTTCATTAAATCATTTGTGTATAGTTTTTTAGCTTTTGATAAAACTTCTTCTATATTTCCATTAAGTTCAAATAAATTTAATAGTGTTTCTTTAATTTCTTCTTTTATATGTAATTTTTTTATATATGATTTTATTTCTATTTTGTTTTTTCTAAGTATTAAGTTTTTTAATTTATTTTCTTCATACTCTTTTAATTTAAATTCACTTAATAATCCATTTATATAATTGCTATTTCCAACTTCTAAAATAAATTTTTCTCCAAATCTTTGTAATATATCTAAGGACATATTTACAATTTCTTTATCTGCTTCTATGGATTTTTCTCCTAAATACTCGCACCCAAATTGTCTAATTTCTTTTATGCCTTCTTTTCCTGTATTTTTATAAACTGTAGAATGATAAAATAATTTAAGTATTAAGTCCTCCTCCCATCTAGGTATAAGGCTTTTTATTATACTTGTTGTAATATCTGGTCTTAGGACTAATATTTTATCGCTAACTACTTTTACCATAGACTCTGTTTTTATTCTTTTATTAATTGCTTTGAAATTATCATAGTCTTCAAATATACTTGGTTTAATTTGTATATAATTGTTATTTACAAATATTGATTCTATATGTTTTGTAAATTCATATCTTTTTTTTGAATAATTTAATTCATTTTCAATACTTAAGTACTTCATATTTTCACCTAATACCCTTTCTTATTTGATTAATAAAAAATTTCTTACAATTAAAAAGCCATATAGGTTTATACCTATATGGCTAAAATATTTTTCTTTACCATCATAGATACAAGCCCAATTGTTTGTAATTCAAATAGGGCTTGTATCATGAATATTTTCATAATTACAATCCCTTGGCTCTATAATGGTGATGATGATTTAATATTGTAGTTAAGTTGCTATTAAGTTTTTTTATTACTAAATACATCATACTTACCCCTCCAAAGAAATATATTTTTATTTTATTAATAGTAATGGTAGTATACTTTGTATACATTATCAACAATAATTTTAATTTTCTTAATATTATTTTTATTACTTTATTTTTTCTAATTATTATATTAATATCTTAAAGAATTCAATACTTTATCAATTTGGCCAGCTGCCTTTTCAACAGCTGCTTTTCTTTCTTCTTCTGTAGTTCCTGTATTATCTACAAGTATTTCCTTTGTTTTTTTAATTCCAAGATATTTTGTAATATATTTTATATAGTTAAGTCCTTTATTTAATATTGGTCTTAGATAAAAAGGTACTTTAGCTCCACTTGATTGGATATATACTAAACTTCTATCAAAATCATTTAATATTCCCTTAGGTTTTTTATTTTCAAATTTTATTGTCTTTTTATCTTGAATTACACAATCAAAATATTCTTTAAGTTGTGGAGGAAAAGATAGGTTCCACATAGGTGCTGCTATTACATAAACTCTACAATCTATAAATTGCTGACATAACTCATTTATTCTTTTTATTTCTTTTTGAGCATGATCATCAAGTTGTTTTAATGCTTCTTTTTCAACTAAAGCACTTCTTCCTGCAAAGTATTCATACTCTAATCTTGGTATATGATCATTATATAAGTCCACTTCTTCTACTTCAAAATCAGGATTTTTTTCAATAAACTTTTGAATAAAAATTCTAGCTACTGTTTTACTCGATGATAACTTCTCTGGCTTTGAATTACAATTAATATACAATAATTTCTTTTTCATAACTTTCTCCTAACAAATAATTAGTCATATTTTATTATTTGTTAAATATTTGAAATTATTCAATAAAAAATGACATCAAAGATGTCACCTTATCGCTAACGCTCTTTGTATTTTTGTCACTTTTTACTTTTCTGAACACATTGATATTACTTTAATTTATAGGTTATCCACAGTTTTTTAAGCATTATAATTTCCTTATAAGTAAAAAATGACATCAAAGATGTCACCTTATCGCTAACGCTCTTTGGATTTTTGTCACTTTTTACTTTTCTGAACACATTGATATTACTTTAATTTATAGGTTATCCACAGTTTTTTAAGTATTATAATTCCTACGAAAATGATTTTAGCCGAAGGCTATTTTTAACAACACTAAA
>CAMBXR010000004.1 GCA_945871955.1 uncultured Clostridium sp.
AGTTCATCCCTTCCTTTTTGTGGGATTGCCTTTTTATTTTGAGACAGCCCCTTTTGTTTATTAAGTCATACTAGAGAATTTACTACATATATTTAGTACTAGCATTTTGAAATTTTTTATATGGAGAGATGAGTATGGAAGGGAATGTTAGTATATTAAATGTATTAAAATTTGCTGGGGCTTTTATAGCCTTTATTATTGGCTCTGGGTTTGCTACAGGTCAGGAAATTATGCAGTTTTTTACTTCAAATGGTTTATATAGTCTGGGTTCTATTTTAATAAGTTTAATTTTATTTACATATTTAGGTACTACTGTAATGGGTGCAGGTTACGATTATGGTGGATATGAAAAATATAGTCCTTATAAGTATTTTTGTGGAAATAAAATAGGAGTATTTTATGAGTATTTTGTACCAGTTTTATTATTTATAAGTGTTATAATAATGATTTCAGGAGCAGGTGCTACTTTAAAAGAATATTATGGATTTAATTATTATGTAGGATGTGCAATGATGTCCATATTAGTACTAATATCATTTATTTGTGGTTTAGATAATCTTATAAATGTAATTGGACTTATAGGACCTATTATTGTGATTTTTTCTTTAATAGTAGGATTTATTATAATATTTAAAAATATAGACGGGCTAACAAATATTACCCAAATAATAGATAATGTTTCTATTCCAAAGTCAGGTGGAAATTGGATTCAAAGTGGAATTATATATGTATCCTACAATATGGTTAGTGGATTATTTTTCTTTACATCCCTTGGAAATAGTGCAGAAAGTAGAAAAGAGGCTATATACGGGGCTATTATAGGCAGTTTATTATTAATGATTGTTATTTTAGTTATGAATTTAGCCTTATTATCAAAAATAGATGAGATTTATAAATTATCCATACCAACTTTATATTTTGCAAAATCTATTTCACCTATTTTAGGTAAAATATTCTCTGTAGTTTTATTGTGCGGAATTTTTTCTACTGCTGCACCTGATTTTTGGGCTGTATGTAATAAATTTGAAAAAGGTAGAAAGAATAAAAGTAAAATTATAGCAGTTATGCTTTCAATGATAGCTTTTTTAGGAGGTTTATTACCATTTGAAAAGTTAGTAGGTAGGGTATATCCTTATACGGGAATTTTAGGAATAATTTTATTTATTTGCATATTTATAAAACAAATAAGAAAAAGAATCATATAAATATGAATAATAAAATTATTATAAATTATTTATTATATATGTTTATGTAACTTTAATAATAGTAGTGCAAGTGTTACAATAAAAATATCAAAAATATCTATAAATAGGTAAATATATGTAATTTATTAGGGGGTAAAAATGGCAACACTGACTATTAGTAAAGAAGATGAAAAAAGAGTTAAAGCGTTAGGTTTTTTAAGTAACAAAGGAACTGATAACTTTTCAGGAAGAGTTATAACTGTAAATGGTAAAATAACTGCGGCTCAACAAAAATGCATAGCTGAAGCAGCAGAACTATTTGGAAATGGAGTAGTAACATTTACAACTCGTCTTACAGTGGAAGTTCAAGGAATACCATACGATAAAATAGAAGATTTTAGAGCTTATATAGCAAAGGAAGGTCTTGAAACAGGAGGAACTGGAGCTAAAGTTCGTCCTGTTGTATCATGTAAAGGAACTACTTGCCAATATGGATTAATAGATACATTTGCTGTATCAGAAGAAATTCATGAAAGATTTTTTAAAGGTTATGGGGATGTAAAATTACCACACAAATTTAAGATAGCAACTGGCGGATGTCCAAATAACTGCGTAAAACCAAACTTAAATGATGTAGGTATAATAGGTCAATGTATACCAAATTTTGAAGAAGATTGTTGCAAGGGATGTAAAAAATGTAAAATAGAAAAAGTATGTCCATCACATGCATGTGAAGTTATAGATGGAGTTTTAAAAATAGATGAAAATATATGTAAACACTGCGGTCGTTGCGTGGGACAATGTCCATTTAAATCAATAAAAGATGGAAATTATGGATTTAAAATTTACATAGGTGGTAGATGGGGTAAAGAAATCAATCATGGTCAGGCATTAAACAAAATATTTACTTCTAAAGAAGAAGCATTAGATGTAATAGAAAAAGCTATACTATTATATAAAGAACAAGGGAAACCTGGTGAGCGTTTTGCAACAACTATACAACGTATAGGTTTTGAAAATGTTGAAAAGCAATTATTATCTAATGATTTACTTGAAAGAAAAGAAGAAATAATAAATGCAGTGCCTCAATTAGTTTAAATAATATTATAAAAAATAGGAATATATATAGGATTAACCTATATATATTCCTATTTTATTATTTCAGCCCCATTAAGTATTATTTCCCCTACAATTAGTGATATTTCTTCAGGACTTTCTTTTAATCCACCTTTTAGCCATGATTCAATAATACCAGTAGAACCATAAACTATAAAATTATAAAAATACTCAAATTTATCAGCTTTATCTGAATTAAATAATTCCATCCAATCGCTAAAACATTTTTCTCTTAAAATAGATTTTAATTTGTTTGAAAATGTAACATCACCATTACTACCTAATAATGCAGTGCAAAAAGAAGCATTTTCTTTTATTAAAATAAATAAATCTAAAAGAAGTGGAAATGGACTATCATCTATTGTGTCATAAAAATGATTAGCTAAAATACTTTCCAACTGATCTAACAGTTCATTTTCTAGTTGTTCAGCCATATCATAAATATCTTTATAATGCAGATAAAAAGTTCCACGATTTAAATCAACTCTATCACACAGTTCTTTTACTGTAATATCCTTAATACTTTTTTCTAGTAATAAAGAAGTAAATCCATCCTGAAGTTGTTTTCTTGTTTTTCTAATTCTACGATCTATTTTTTTTTCCATAATAATCCCTCTCTCTATATTCCCTTCTATTGGACAATAGTTAAATTTAACAAACAGATTTTAAAAATATGTTCATTTATATACAATTTATTTCATTAGCGTTTATATATAAACATAGGTTAGATTATTGATTATTGAGTTTTTTTATCTTGATAATTATAATTTAAAAATATAAATAAATCAACACGATGTTCATTAAAGTTATTAGGGGAGTGAAATTATGGAGAAATTTTATAGGAAGATAGTAAACCACAGAAAACTGGTCATATCTATATTTGCTATATCTACAATCATTTGTATGATATGCAGTAAGCAAGTAAAAATCGACTATGATATGAATAATTATTTACCAGATGGTTCACCTTCAACAATAGCATTAGATGTTATGAATGAAGAGTATGGAACAGCTATACCTAATGTGAGAGTTATGGTATCAGATGTGAGTATTGCACAAGCAAAACAAATGAAAGAAAAATTAGAATCTATAGATGGAGTCGAATCAGTAACATGGTTAGATGATGTTATAGATTTAAATATTCCATTGGAAGCATTAGATGAGGATACTATTGAACCTTATTATAAAGAAAATAATGCATTATACACGGTTACTATTGATGAAGAAAAAAATATTCAAACAGTAAATGATATTAGAGCACTAATAGGTGATGAAAATTCCATGTCAGGTTCTGCAGTAAATATGGCAATAGCTACAGAACAAACAGAATCTGAAGTTAGTAAGATAATTTTACTTATTATACCAATATGTTTAGCTATATTAGCTTTAACTTCTACATCTTGGTTTGAACCAATATTACTTCTAGGGTCTATAGGAATAGCTATTATGCTAAATCAAGGTACAAATTTATTATTTGGAACAATATCATTTGTAACAAATGCAGCAGGAAATGTGTTGCAGTTATCCGTATCAATGGATTATTCAATATTCATTTTGCATAGATTTGCTGAAATGAGAAAAGAAGGATATGAGCCGAAAGAAGCTATGGTTAAAGCTCTGACAAAATCAACAAGTGCCGTACTATCAAGTGGACTTACTACAGTGATAGGATTTGCAGCTCTTATATTAATGAAATTTAAAATAGGTCCAGATATGGGAGTTGTTATGGCAAAATCTATAGTGCTTAGCTTGATTACAGTATTTACTTTATTGCCAGCTGTTACTTTATATTGCTATCCACTAATAGACAAAACAGAGCATAGACCATTTATACCAAGTTTTGATAAGTTTGGAAAATTTGTAAGTAAAATAATGATACCAGGAGTGCTTATATTTATATTATTAGTAATGCCATCTCGTATAGGTCAAGGAAGTAACTCATTTTACTATGGGTCTTCTAAACTATTTGGATTAGAAACTCAATTAGGTCAAGATACACAAAAAATAGAAGAGACATTTGGAAAATCTAATAATTTAGTGCTAATGGTACCAAAAGGTGATTTTCAAAGCGAAAAAGAGCTTAGTGATAAGCTGAAAGATATACCAGAAGTAACAAGTATCATATCTTATGTAGATATGGCAGGGGCAGAAGTTCCAATGGAATATTTAGATAGGGATACTTTAAGTCAGCTTATATCAGATAATTACAGTAGAATGATAATAAATGTAAAATCAGACTATGAAGGAAAGCATGCATTTGATTTAGTAGAAAAAATCAGAGCATTATCTAAAGTATATTATGAAGATAAGTATTATTTGGCAGGGGAAAGTGTAAGTACTTATGACTTAATGGAAACTGTAACAGAAGATAATGTGAGAGTAAATATTATAGCCATAGGAGCAGTATTTGTAGTCTTATTATTAGCGATGAAATCTCTATCAATACCAGTTATTTTAGTTATGGCAATAGAAACAGCAATATGGATAAACCTATCAGTTCCATATATTAGAGGAACATCATTATTCTATATAGGATATTTAATTATAAGCTCAGTGCAGTTAGGAGCAACAGTTGACTATGCCATACTTTTAACATCTAGATATATGGAGGATAGACAAAATTATTCTAAGAAAGATTCAATTATTGAAACTATGTCTTCAGTAACAGTTTCAATTTTAACATCTGCATCCATATTAGCAGTAGGGGGAATGTTATTAGGTATTATTTCTACCCATGGAGTTATTAGTCAGATGGGTCAACTTCTTGCAATAGGTGCAGCATTATCAACAACAATAGTACTATTTGTAATTCCAGGGATGTTGTATTTACTTGATGGAGTAATAGAAAAAACAACTGTAAAAGCAAATTTCTATAAAGAAAGTAAGCCAAGGACTTATGAAAGTCTTACTAAGAAAGTAAGCCAAAATTAACTCGAAAGGTAGGATTTAATATGAATAATAAAAAAGCAATAGCTATAGCAATGTCAGGATTAATATTAACTTCTAATTTATTTACATCAATATCATTAGCTGTATCCAAATCAAGTGAAAAAGAAGAGGTAATATATATAAATCTTGATAGTTCGGGAAATATAGAAAAAATTTATGCAGTGAATATTTTTAAAGATAAAAATATAACTGATTATGGTTCATATACAGAAGTAAAAAATATGAATACTAGTGACAAAATAAATTACAGTAATGGTGTTGTTACAGTTAATAATTCAAGGGATAAATTATATTATGAAGGGATTATGCATAATGATACTGATATACCTTGGGATATATCAATAACTTATAAATTAGATGGTAAAGAATATACTGCTGATGAGATTGCAGGAAAAAGTGGTAAGTTAGAAATGCATATTTCTATAAAAGAAAATAAAAATACCAAAAGCAAATTCTTTGATAATTATGCATTACAAACATCATTACAGTTAGATACAAATTTATGTAAAAATATAAAAAGTGATGGAGCAACAGTGGCTAATGTGGGAGGATATAAACAGCTTACTTATACAATAATGCCAAAAACAGAAAAAGATATAAATATAAGTTGTGATGTGGTTAATTTTGAAATGGGGAGTATATCTATAAATGGTATAAAATTAAATTTAGGTATAGATAGCAACACTATAGATACATCAGAATTAACTGACCAAATAAGTGAATTACAAGATGCAGTATCTGAGTTAGATAATGGTGCCAATGAATTAAATAATGGAGCAAATGAATTAAATAATGGAGCTAAAATTTTATCAGATGGTATAAATACTATTCAAGATGCACTAGATACATTGAACTCAAAATCATCAGATTTAAATGGTGGATCTAGTGAAGTTTATAAAGCACTTAAAACAATACAATCAGCATTAAAAGATGTATCTGTTTCAGGTGATGATTTAAGTAAATTATCTCAGGCATCAACTAGTATAAAATCAGGAATAGATGAATTAGTTGGAGGATTAAAAACAGTAGATTCTAGTATAGATTCTTATTATAGTGCTTTAGCAAAAGCTGGACTAAAAAACCCTAGGGATTTAGCAGAAAAAAATAATCAAGCAATTTCTAATTTGAAGATTACTAATACTCAAAGAGTATTATATGATGCTTATGTTTCTGGAGGTGTTCCAGCAGTTACTAACAAATTATCACAGCTAGCTCAAAGTGGAGATGCTGAAGCTATTACACTATATAAACAAGTAGATGCAGGTAATAAAGATGCAGTAACAAATTATATAACTCAAGCAGGAACATTAATATCAGTAGAAACTCTTTTAAAAGCAAATACAGCATATATTGAAGGAAGTAATACATTAATTAGTGGAATAGATTCTGCATTAGATTCATCATCTAGTCAAACTAACTTAATGACAGGAGCATTGACTTTACAAAGTAGCTACAAAGAATTTGATATAGCTATTCAAAATTTAGTATCTTCATTAGGAAACTTAATGACTAATATGACTACATTAAAAGGTGGAATTGACAAGTTAGTTGAAAATTATACAGTATTAGATGGTGGAATAAATGAATATACAGGTGCAGTAAATCAAATATCTCAAGGATATAATCAAATTTGTGATGGAGCTTTAGATTTAGTTAAAGGAACATCTACATTATATGATGGTACAAAAACTCTTGTAGATGGAACTGGTGAATTTTCAGATAAAACATCTAATATGGATGATGAGGTGGATGAAAAGATAGACTCTATGCTAGATGAATTTACAGGTTCTGACTTTGAAGTTCAATCCTTTGTATCAGATAAAAATAAAAATGTGGAATCAGTGCAGTTTGTTATAAAAACACCTGCTATAGCAATTGAAAAAGAAGAAGTTGAAGAATATGTTGAAGAAGAATCTTTAACAGTTTGGCAAAAAATATTAAAATTATTTAAATTATATTAATTAAATTTAAATAAAAACTCCTATGATACAATAAATATCATAGGAGTTTTTTATTATAAAGATAAAATTTCTAAATATAGAGGGGTGATTAAAATTAAAAGATTTAGAATTATATCTATGTCATTATTTATTTTTTCTATTTTATTAAATTTAATAACATCAAAAATACCAGAAATCGTGGAAAAATATTATTCTAATGGAATAAATATATATATGGTTAAAGTTTTAAGCAAAATTTCTAGTATTTTACCTTTTTCTTTATTTGAAATGTTAATTTATACAGCAATCTTATTTATTGCAATATTTATAATATATTCTATTGTTTATATTATAAAAAGACCAAGAAAAATTTTATCATATCTAAAAAATTCTTTATTAAATATAATATCAATAATAGGAATTGTGTATTTTCTTTTTATAGTATTGTGGGGAATAAACTATAATAGAATGGATTTACAAACTTCACTTATTGAAGATTATAATAATACTAAAAATCAAAATATAAGAAGCATTAAATGTGATAATAAAGATTTAATTAATCTATATAAGTTTTTAATTGAAAGATGTAATGAGACTAGAGAAAAAGTAGTAGAAGATGAAAATTATGTTATGAAAGTCGATACAGATTATAATGACGTACTATCTAGAGCAAAATATGCATATGAGAAAGTTAGTATTTTAAATTTAGATAAAAAGGGAGTTTATACAACTGCTAAGCCTATACTTAATTCAAAATTACTGTGTTATACAGGAATTACAGGAATATACTCACCTTTTACAGGAGAAGCAAATGTAAATATAGCTGTACCAGATATCTATATACCTTTTACAACGTTGCATGAGATGGCTCATCAAAGAGGATATGGTAGTGAAGACGAGGCAAATTTTTTAGCATATATAGCTTGTGTAAATAACGAAGATTATGATTTTCAATATTCGGGATATATTTTAGCACTGAATTACGTATCTTCAGCTTTATCAAAAGTTGATTACGATAAATTACTAGAGCTAAATAGAAATATATCATATAAAGTTAGACATGATTTAATAGATAATAGTGAGTTTTGGAGTGAGTACCAAGGACAAGTAAGTGAAATATCTGATAGTGTAAATGATACATATTTAAAAGCAAACGGCGTAGAAGAAGGAACTCAGAGTTATGGAAAAGTAGTAGATTTATTTTTAACTTACTATAATTTATGGGGATTTAAATAAACTGATAAAATAAAAATAGAGGGAGTATAGGTTAAGCTGTTTTTAAATAAACCAATTTATACTCCCGATTTTAATTCATAAAAGGGTCTATTTATTTAGCCGAAGTAATATTTATTGATTTAATCATATCTAAATGTGATTTTATAACTCTTCCTTTAATCTCAATATCATAATTACATAATGGATTTTTACAAATTAAATAAGTTAAAAATTCATACTCTTTTCCTTCCAAATTATTCTTATTGCTAATTTCCTTCATATCTTGGATTTTAAAGTTGTATAAATATGTATGTCTACATTTAGGACATTTGATATCACAACTATGTTCTATAGGTATATCTAAGTTCAAATGATACATCTCCCTTCTTTTATAAAATATAAATTAAACTATTTATATTATTATTTACAGTTTAAATATATAGAATTCCAAAGAAAGTCTGTGTTAAACGTAGTTTTTATTATGTTATAAAAGAATTTGTAGAAGATAATAAAACTTATAGATATTTTACAGATAATACCTATAGTGAAAATAGTAAAGCTGATTTTGATAACAAAGATATGACTAATTATATACAAAAAAATGTTGAGTATTATATATCTAAGTTTAAAGATATTCAAGAACTTAATCAATCAACAAGTTGGAACTGGGCAGCATTTTTCTTTAAGCCATGGTGGTTTTTTATACAGAAAAAAATATATTAAAAAAGAGGAATTATTAAGATATTTCTTAGTAATTCCTCTTTTAATTATCTCATAATTGTGTATGCCATATAAGCTATATAAAGAGCTAATAATATAAATCCTTGTGATTTAACAAGTTTATTATTCTTTTTCATAAAGAAGTATAATATTAGAGTTATTATAACCATAAATACTATATCAAATAAAGCAAACATACTTATAACAATAGGTTTTATTGTTGTAGCTAGTCCTAAAACTAGTAATATATTAAATAAATTTGAACCTATAACATTTCCTATAGCTATTTCAGTTTCACCTTTTTTTATGGCTACAATAGATGTAACAAATTCAGGTAAAGATGTACCAACAGCCACAATAGTTAATCCAACTAAGTTTGCACTCATACCAAATGAAGTTGCTATTTTCGTAGCAGAGTCAACAACCATATCTCCACCTAATACTATACCTGCTATACCAATTAAACTTAATAATATAGTTTTTGGAAGAGAAAACTCAACTACTTCTTCAGCTTCTGCAGTAATAGCAGCTTCTTCCTTACTATTTGAAGCACTGTTTTTAGCAGTTTTTACAGTGTTTACTAAGAAATAAGTAAAGAATGCTAATAATATTATTCCTTCAATTCTGCTAATTCTTAAATCAAGTCCAAAAAGAAGTAATAATCCACTTACAAGTAATAAGAATGGTGTGTCTTTTTTTATAGTATTTTTTTCAACAGGTAATGTAGCTATTATTGAAGAAACTCCAAGAACTACAAGAATGTTGAAAAAGTTTGATCCAATAACATTGGCAACACTCATATCATTTTGACCAGCAAGAGATGATGTGATACTAACTGCTGCTTCTGGTGCAGATGTTCCCATGGCAACTATTGTAAGTCCAATTACCATAGATGGCACATTGAATTTTTTAGCAATGGAAGCTGCACCTTCTACAAATAAATCGGCCCCTTTTATTAGGAAAAAGAAACCTATGATTAAAAGTATAAATGACATATTTAATCCTCCTGAGTTTATGTAAAATAAATTTTTATAAAATAATAGAATACCATATAAATAATATATTTACAATTTAGATTAATATTTTAATAACATAATCATAAATAATTAATGTATTATTAGTATGTATTAAATATATATTAATAACTTGGAAATTTATAGTCAAATTTTAATATGATTATGATTTATATAATTTAAAAAGGTGTTGTATTTTAATTATACAACACCTTTTTATGTAATTAATTAGAGTCATTAAAACTTTTACATTGAACTTTATTTCACCCTTCAGGATTAAATATATATTTTCCATTTTAATATAAATTTATACTATTTGTTAAAAATTTTCTAAGTTAAAAATGATTATAGCTAAATTAAGCAAAAGAACAAATTATTGAATTTAGCTATATTATATTTATTATTTTTTATTTTAAAATTGATGAATATAATATATTTATCAAATAAATTGCTTATAAAATAAAGTAAGTTGTTAGTTTTATTGTATACATTCAAATAAAATTAAATAATTCATAATTTAACATAAAAAAATAAATTACACTTGTATCAAAAATTATGTATTCATCATATAGTAATATATCTTGAACAAATGGAGGAGATATTATGTGTGGCATAGTAGGATGGTCTAATCTTAGAAATAATATAAGAGATTACTCCAACATAATGGAAAATATGATTAATACACTAAAGCTTAGAGGACCTGATTCAGGGGGGTAAAAACTTATAATCATGCATTGATTGGTCATAGAAGACTTGCCATAGTTGATCCAACTGGAGGACTTCAGCCTATGACTAAAAAAATAGGAAATAGAGAATATACTATTTGCTATAATGGTGAACTTTACAATACAGAAGAAGTAAGGAAGGAACTGATAGATAGAGGATATACTTTTGATTCTTATGGAGATACAGAAGTATTATTAACTTCATATATTGAGTTTGGAAAAGACTGTGTAAATCATATTAATGGGATTTTTGCTTTTGGAATATGGGATGAATATAATAGAGAATTATTTTTATGCAGAGATCCACTAGGCATAAAACCATTATTCTATTCTTACAAGGATGATAATTTAGTTTTTGCATCGGAAATAAAGACTTTATTACAACATCCATCAATAGATTCTGTTGTAGATAAGGATGGTTTATTGGAGCTTATGTCTTTAGGACCAGCAAGAGATTTAGGAAGCGGAATATTTAAAGATATAAAAGAAGTTCCACCAGCATTTTATTTAATTTTTAATGAAAAAGGCATAACTTTAAATGAGTACTGGAAACTAGAAGTAAAGGAACACGAGGACGATTTAGAGAAAACTAAAAAATACGTTAGAGATTTATTGGTTGAGATAATTGAAAATCAACTTGTTAGTGATGTACCTGTTTGTACTTTTTTATCAGGAGGACTTGACTCAAGTATAATTTCAAAGGTGGCTTTTGATAAATTTAAAAAGGACGGACTAGATACACTAAATACTTTTTCTATTGATTATGAGGACAATGATAAGTATTTTAAGAAAGATTTATATCAACCTAATTCAGATGCAGATTATGTAGGAATAATGGCTGATTTTTTAGGAAGTAATCATCATAATATCGTACTAAATAATCTAGATTTGGCACATGCTTTAGATGATGCAACTATAGCTGCTGATTTGCCGGGAATGGCAGATATAGATTCATCTTTATATTTGTTTTCAAAGGAAGTAAGAAAATATGCAACAGTAGCTTTATCTGGAGAATGTGCAGATGAAGTATTTGGAGGATATCCATGGTTTACAAGAGAATATGATTCAATTGAGATTTTTCCATGGTCAAATTCAATTGAATACAGAAAAAATATATTAAAAGATGATTTAAAATCACTTCCTATTGAGGATTATACTAAAGGATTATGCAGAGATAGTATTAATAAAATTCCTAAATTATCTGGAGAAAGTCACGATGATAGAATTATAAGAGAATTATCTTATATAAATATTAAACATTTTATGCTTACTTTGATTAATAGAAAAGATAGAATGACTATGTCGAATTCTTTGGAAGGAAGGGTTCCTTTTGCAGATAAGAGATTAGTTCAATATGCATTTAATTTACCAAAAGAAGTGAAATTATTGTATGGTAGGGAAAAAGGATTACTTCGTGAAGCTGTAAGAGGTTTAGTTCCAGATTCTATCATAGATAGAAAGAAAAGTCCTTATCCAAAGACTCACAATCCAGAATATACTAAAGAGGTTAGTAATATGCTAAGAGCAATTTTACAAGATAAGACATCTCCAATTCATCAAATTGTAGATTATGATTTTGTATATAGACTAGTTGATACAGGAGGCTCATCTTTTAAACAACCATGGTATGGTCAATTAATGACAGGACCTCAAGTTATAGCTTATTTGATTCAGTTAAATAATTGGATGAAATTTTATGATGTAAAACTTGATATATAGATTAAATAGTTTATATAAAAATAGTAGCGACTAATTATGAGTTAGAGCTACTATTTTTTACTTCTAGGAAATTCTATACTATAAAGAAGTTCTTTTTTTAAATAATCTGTATCCAGTTATTAAAAATGCTATAAAACAAAGTATAAAAGAAATTAAAAATGCCACATGCATACCGTATAAAAATAAATCGTCCCTTCCTTCAATATAGCCTACAACCTTAAAGCCAGCCTTTTGGCTCATAACACTATATAATATAGTTGTGGATAGAGAAAGTCCAAATACCATACCTAGGTTTCTAGCCAGAGAATTTATACTACCAGCTATACCTAAATGATTTGGTGCAACAGATGACATTATAATCGAATTATTTGGTGATTGGAAAAGTGCCACACCTGTTCCACTTAAAAGTGTAAGTATAATTAAAGTTGGAATAGTCGTATTTAGTCCAATAAATACAAATAAAATTTGTGAAATAGAAACTATTAAAAGTCCTATAAAGGTTAAACCTTCAGCTCCAAATTTATCTGATAAAGTACCGCTAATTGGTGAAACAACTATCATGGCAATTGGGACACACATAAGTATAAATCCAGATAATAAAGGAGACAGTTTTAGTGTGTCTTGTAGATAAAAAGGAATTAGGGTGTTCATAAATAAATTTGATGAAAATATTAATAAGGCACAAATTAAACCAAGGGAGAATGATTTACTGTTAAATATATTTAAATCAATTAAAGGATTTTCAGCTTTTCTTTCTCTAAATATAAATGCTACAAAAGCTAAGATTGCAATAATAAATAGTCTATATATGAAAAATTTAGAAAATCCTATAACTTGACCAATAAATATTCCCATAAATAATGAAATAATACTTATATCAAATAGTATAAAACCTAAAAAATCTATATTTAAAGGTGCAGATTTTTTCTTTGATTTTGGGAAAACAAAATATCCAAGAATCATGGCAAATAGACCTATGGGAATATTGATTAGAAATATATAATGCCAAGTATATTTTTGGAGAATAACTCCACCTATCCCAGGTCCAGCAATACTTCCAAGTGAAACAAAACTTCCAAGAATACCAAGACTTTTTCCTCTCATTTCAGAAGGAAAGTTTTCTGTTATGATTCCATAATTTGTAGCCATTGTCATACTAGCACCTACTGCTTGTACGATTCTTGATAGTAAAAGCATTTCTATATTTTCACTTATTCCGCATAATAATGATCCTATTACAAAAATAAGCGTTCCTATTTTAAAAATCCTAACTTTCCCTATGGAATCGCTAATTCTTCCCCAGAAAATTAGTAAACAGCAAATTGTAATCATATATACAGATACTATCCATTCAGCATCGCTCATATCTACATTTAGACTTTTTGACATGGTAGGCATTGCGACATTTACAATACTACCATCAAGGGTAGACATAAATGTAAATAAACAAGTTGCAATTAAAATAAGCCATATATTATTATGATTGTTTATATGATTTTCGTTTTGTGACATTTTATTTCTCCTTTAATTAATTTTATATAGAAATTTAATCTTAATTATTATTTCCATAATAATAAAAATCATTGTTTAATTTTCAAAAGGAGAAAAAATATATAATTAAAAGTTTATTTACACAAATGTTTATTAAAGTTTAAAGAAATCAATTCATTATAAGCATTCCAAACCTTATGGGGAATTTCTTGTTCAATTTGAAATCCATTTTTACCGTATAAATCAATTCGTTGTAAATCCCCAACCATAATACTTATAAATTCGTCTTTTGATATTTCACCCAAAGAGTAGAATTTACAATATTCTTCATAGGAATACTGGGGAGAAGTTACAATAAAATTAATTTCTGGCCATTGTTTTTTCAATGTGGCAAAAGTTCGCCTTTCTCTATAAGGTTTATCAACTATTAAAAAAGATGAAGGATGTAAGTTTAAGCTATTTAAAATTTCTTTAGTCTTACTAATATTTTCACCTGTATTACTTGCTTTATTTTCAATAATTATTTTATCCTTTGGAACACCCATATCTATGGCGATTTCTGCGAACTTCTCAGCTTCAGTCATATTCCATAAATTTTTAGTAATCCTACCAAATCCACCAGTAAAAATAATTTTATCACCGTAGCCTTTTAAGAAAAGTTCAGCACATCTTTTAGCTACATGTAAATCATGACTACCAAAACCTAAGATAACATCACATTTTTCAATTTTTTCATTTAATTTATGATAATTCCATAATATTTTTCCGTAGTAATCTATATTCATAAAACCTCCTACATAAAATTTTTATTTATTAAATAAGTATATTAGAAAACTATAATATTAGGTGTAAAATATTTAGAATTCTATTAATAGTGAAAAATCATTATATTAAAAAAATTCAGAAAAATAAGTTGACATTGGAAAATAATTGAACTACTATGTATACATAATAATTAATAAAATAAAAGCGATGACAAAGACAAAAATACTTGGGAGGTAAATACAGAGAACCAACATTTGCTGAGAGTTGGATATTACACAGAGTATATAATGATCACTTTGTAGCTTTCATGGTGAAATTACAGTAAGCGTGAACGTCTACCAGCGTTATATGGTTAGGATTAAGACTAGAAATCAGATCTAAATGAGTGGTAGTTTATTTAAGCTACAAATAAGGTGGTAACGCGAAATTATAACTTTCGTCCTTATAATATGAAGAGATTCATATATAAGGGCGGAAGTTTTTTTAATATAGAGAAAAAGGTGGTGAGATAAAATTGTTAGGTGGAGAAGCTGTAAATGTATCAATGAGTGCAATGTGTATGTCTATAGTAAATGTAATACTAGTTCCTATATTATTAGGATTTTTATGTAATAAATTTTTCTCAAAAGCAGTTCAAAAAAGTTTAGATGGACTACCACTATTATCAGTAGTAGCACTAAGCCTTATAATAGGTGGGATAGTAGGTAAAAACTCTGAATTATTTATGTCATCAGGATTACTTTTAGTAGTAGCAGTGGGAATACATAATATGAGTGGATACTTATTAGGATATTTAGTAGCTAAATCAGTGGGAATGGAAGAAGCAAAAAGAAGAACAATGTCTATAGAAGTAGGGCTTCAAAGTGGAGCATTAGCAACTTCTCTAGCTACTCAATATTTTTCACCTATGACAGTTATACCAGGAGTTGTAGCAAGTGTTTATCATGCAATATCTGGAGCACTTTTATCTAATTATTGGTCAAACAAATCTTTAGATAAAAATTCAGATAATAAACTTTATAAAGAGGTAGTTTAGAATAAAAAAGATAATTTTAGGAGGGTAAAAATATGAATAATTTAAATTTAGATTGGGATAATTTGGGGTTTGAGTATAGACAAACAGCTAAAAGATATGTGTCTAATTATGAAAATGGTGTCTGGGATGAAGGGACATTAACAGACGATTCTAATGTAGTAATAAATGAATGTGCAGGGGTTTTACAATATTCACAAACTTGTTTTGAAGGATTAAAAGCTTATAGAACAGAAGATGGAAAGATAGTTATATTTAGACCAGATTTAAATGCTGAGCGTTTAGAACAATCAGCTAAGAGATTATATATGCCAGTAGTTACAAAAGAAAAATTCTTAGATGCTGTTGAGCAAACTGTTTTAGCAAATGCTGACTTTGTACCACCTTACGGAAGTGGGGGAACATTATATATAAGACCATGTATATTTGCAAGTGGTTCAGTAATAGCTGTTAAGCCAGATGATAAATATCAATTTAGAGTATTTACTATGCCAGTTGGTCCATATTTTAAAGGAGATGCTAAGTCCCTTAGTATATGTGTAAGTGATTTTGATAGGGCAGCACCTCATGGTACTGGTCATGTAAAAGCAGGACTTAACTATGCCATGAGTTTACATTCACTTCAAGTAGCTCATGAAAATGGATTTGATGAAAATATGTATTTAGATGCAGCCACAAGAACAAAAGTAGAAGAGACTGGTGGAGCAAATTTTATATTTGTTACAAAAGATAATAAGGTAGTAACACCTAAATCTAGTACTATATTACCATCAATAACTCGTCGTTCTTTGATGTATGTAGCTAAGGAATACTTAGGATTAGAAGTTGAAGAAAGAGAAGTTTATGTTGAGGAGTTAAAGGATTTTGTAGAGTGTGCTTTATGTGGAACAGCTGCTGTATTATCTCCAGTTGGAAAAGTTACTAATAAAGATGAAGTGATTGTTTTTCCAGGAAGTGCAACTGGAATGGGTCCAGTTAGTAAAAAACTATATGACACATTAACAGGAATTCAAATGGGAAAAATAGAAGCTCCAGAAGGCTGGATAAAGGTAATAGCAGAAGCACCTGTTAAAGTAAGTGTTGAATAAGCAAATTATTAAACTGAATTTGTATGTAATAATAAATAAGAGTAATAATTTTAGACAATAAGTTATCTAAAGTTATTACTCTTTTTCATAAGAAATTATATATTTTTTAAATTTTTCATACTAAGATCAAGGTTTTTAACAGAGTGGGTAAGAGCTCCTACAGAAATATAATCTACACCAATCTCAGCAATAGACTTTATATTTTCTAATCTAACATTACCAGAAAATTCAATAGTAGCCTTATCACCAATCATTTCAACTGCTTCTTTTGCCATATCTAGACTCATATTATCTAGCATTATAATATCAGCCTTAGCATCAAGAGCTTCTTTTACCATATCTAAACTTTCCGTTTCTACTTCTATTTTTCTAACAAAAGAAGAATTTTCTCTGCACAGTTTAACGGCATTTAAAATACCACCAGCTGCTGCTATATGGTTATCCTTAAGCATTACACCATCAGATAGATTAAATCTATGATTATGACCACCACCAACTTTAACAGCATATTTCTCTAGTATTTTTAAATTAGGAGTAGTTTTTCTTGTATCAAGTAATTTTGCATTAGTGTGTTTTATTTCTTTTACATATTTATTAGTCAAAGTGGCTATACCGCTCATTCTTTGTAATAAATTAAGGGCAACACGTTCTCCCATAAGTATATTTCTAGTGTTGCCTTTTAAAAGAGCTATTTTATCACCAGGAATTATTTTATCGCCATCTTCTTTTAAGAAGGTTACTTCAACATCGCCAAGAATATCAAAAACTCTTTTGAATACTTCTAGACCGGCGATTATCCCCTCTTCTTTACATATTAAATCAATAGTTGAAATACAATCTTTATTAATTACAGAATTTGTACTTATATCTTCATGAGGGATATCTTCAACTAGAGCATCTTTAATTATTTTATCTACTACTAAAAAATTAATCATCTATTACTCCACCTTTATCTCTTATAGCTTTTACAACAAGTTTACTATTATCTCTTTCAATTTCTTCTTGAGAAGCAAATATTCTATCTACATCAATTTTATTTAAACTAAAATTATCGATGGTACTATTTATTACATCAGCAGCTCTTTTAGAAAAGACAAGTCCTTCAAGTAAGGAATTACTAGCAAGTCTATTAGCTCCATGTATTCCAGTACAAGCTGTTTCACCTACTGCATATAAATTATCCATAGAAGTTTCGCCGTTTAGTCCAACTTTAATTCCGCCCATAAAATAATGTTGAGCAGGAGAAACTTTTATAGGTTCTTTAGTGATATCAGTTCCTCTTTCTAAACATTTATTGTATATAGTAGAGAATCTACTTTTTAGATAGTCTTCATCTAGAAAACTTATATCTAGAAGGACATAAGGGCTATTAGTTTTTTTCATTTCTTTAAAAATAGCCTGAGATACCACATCTCTTGGTAGAAGCTCGTCAACAAATCTCTCCCCATTGATATTATAAAGCTTACCGCCTTCACCTCTCACTGATTCAGAAATTAAAAATCTTCTTTCATCAGTAGAGCCATCGTAAAAAGCAGTAGGATGTATTTGAATATAATTTATATCTTTTAGTTCTATATCATGTCTAAGAGCTATAGCAAGTCCATCACCACGAAGAATTCTTTGAGAAGTAGAGTTTCTGTATAAGCCTCCAATTCCTCCACAAGCAAGTACTACATTTTTAGCAAAAACATTAATTTGTTTTCCATTTTTCAGAAGTATAGCACCTATACATTTGTCGTTTTTAACAATTATATCAGCAAGGAAAGTATCTTCATAAACTCTTATATTACTTCTAGATAAGGTGTTTTTTATAAGTGTTTTAGCTACATTTTCTCCTGTATTATCTTGAGTATGTATAATTCTATTTACACAGTGGGCACCTTCTTTAGTATAGTCCCAGTTTCCATCTTCATCTTTATCTACGTCAAGACCTAGGGCAACTAAAGAGTCAACATTTTCAATAGATTCTCTAGTTAATACTTTTACTGCTTGTAAATCATTTTTATATTGTCCAGCTCTTAGAGTATCCTCTATAAATAAAGGGATATCATTTATATCTCTAGCTACAGATATACCACCTTGTGCAAGATAAGTATTAGTGCAATCTAATTTATCTTTTGAAATTACCATTACATCTAAATCTTTTCTAAGGTTTAAAGCACAATATAGTCCTGCTACACCAGATCCAACTACTAAAACATCAATATATTTATTTTCCACAAACAACCATCTCCCCTAATTTGTGCATATTTTCTAGAGATACTAAAGCTTTTTTAGATATATCTTCATCTAGAATTACTTCTTCAACTTTTCCACATAAAGCATCATAAACTTTTTCTAAGCTAGTTTTTTTCATATTAGGGCATATGATACGCTCTGGGAAATAGAACTTTTTATTAGGATTTCTTTTATTAAGTTCATATAATATACCTTCTTCAGTAGCTATTATAAATTCATTATCATCACAATTTGTTGCGAAATTAATTATTCCACTTGTACTTCCTATGTAATCACATAAATCCCTAACATCTTTATTACACTCAGGATGACCTAATACCTTTACATTTGGATGTTTAGCTTTGGCATTAATAATATCCTCTGTAGAAATTCTTTCATGAGTAGGACAGAATCCTTGCCATAATATGAACTCTTTATCAGGGAAGAATTCAGCTATATAGCTACCTAAATTTCTATCTGGTAAAAATAATATTTGTTTATTTGATACATTTTTTATGATATCTAAGGCACTAGATGAAGTTACTGAAACATCACAAAGAGCTTTAACTTCATAAGATGAATTTATATAACATACCTTAAATGCATCTGGATAATCTTTAATCATTTCTTTTAAATCCTCTGCATTAGCCATATCTGCCATAGGACAGCCAGCATTAGTAGCAGGTAAGATAACAGTTTTTTGTGGAGATAAGATCTTTGCACTTTCTCCCATGAATTTTACGCCACAGAATATAATTAATTCTTCTTGGCAATCACGAGCAATTTTACTTAAGTAATATGAATCACCTACATAATCAGCAATTTCTTGTATTTCATCTGGCTCATATAGATGAGCAAGTATAATGGCATTTTTTTCTTTTTTCAATTTTAAAATATTTTCTTTTAAAATATTCCTCATATTAACACCCTTTTCTGTTATAATATTTTCGTAAGTGTATATACACCTGTAAAAACATTGTAGCACCATAATACTAACTTAACAATAAAAATTAAAAAGATATAATAAGAAGAATATATTGATTTATGATTAAAATATTTATAGAATAATAAAATGACAAAACAATTAATTATTAAAGAAGAAGGTGTGTTATGAATAGCAATGAAAGAAGAGAAAATTTACTACATATATTAAAAACATCTAATAAACCTATTAAAGGTGGGGATTTAGCGAAAGAACTTAGTGTAACTAGACAAGTTGTTGTAAAAGATATTGGATTATTAAGGGCTTCTGGAATTGATATACTAGCTACATCTACTGGATATATGATATATGATTTGAAAGAACAAGAATTTCAGATAAAATGTAAAAATCATACTACTGAGAACCATCTTTTATCAGAGTTACAGACAATTATTGATTTAGGTGGAAAAATAAAAGATGTTATAGTTGAACATCCTACTTATGGCAGTATAAAAGCAGAACTAAATATTTCTTCAAATAGAGATTTAAAAAAATTTATAGAAAAAAGTAAATCACATGATTTTAAACAACTATCGAGTTTATCAAAGGATTATCATATTCATACAATAGAAGTTCCAGATAAAGATACTTTAGAAGAAATAAAAAAGGAATTAGAAGAGAAAGACATATTATTTTAGACTTACAAAGAATAGCTTGTTCAAATTTATAGCTATTCTTTTTTATTGTTATAAAAATAGAATATATAGTGAAATATTAATTCCAATTTGGAATTGATATATATAGAATTAAAGAGATATATATAATTAATATATTATATATGAATTATATATTGTATATATTAGTAAATTAGGGAGTATTGATGTTTCAATACTTATTTTAATTTACACACATAATATTATTTATACATATTTATAAAATTTATAATCAAAGTTTATAAATACATACAATAAATGGAAAAAAATGTAATTTATTATAACGTTTTGGAATGTATATAACTGTACAATTTCTTGGATATTTGTAAAATAGTATGATATATTGTTTATTAGAAAAACATACAGTTTTAAAACTTTATAAATTATAATAGTTCCAATTTGGATTAATAGGGAAATTGGTGAAAGTCCAATACGATCCCGTCACTGTGATAAAGGGTTTGTTTTTATACCACTTAACATAAATATGTTTGGGAAGGGAAAACAAACAATGCTTTTTAGTCAGGAGACCTGCTTTTATAATTGTAAACAGAACCTACGGTGAATAGGTGTGTTTTAAAAGGCTTGTTTAACAAGCTTTTATTAGTGCACACTTTTTTAAGAAGTGTGTTTTTTTGTAATTAAATAATTAGAAAGGGAGGTATGTTATGGACGTAAAGCAATTACAATATTTTGTAGTTAGCGTTGATATGGGTAGTTTTCATTCGGCAGCAGAAGTTTTAATTACCACGCAGCCAAATGTAAGTAAAATAGTAAAATCCCTTGAAACAGAACTAAATATGACTTTACTTAAACGGGATAGAAATGGTGTTACTCCCACTAAAGAAGGTGAAATTATATACAGATACTCTATTGAAGTATTAAAAAATATGAGGATTATTACAGACTTTAGAGATGAACAAAAGATAGATAGATTGTCTATTTGTAGTGTACCCAGTAATACACTATCAATTTATCTAGCGAAGTTTTATAATGAAATATCCCATGACAAAGAAATTCAAATGGATTTTTGTGAATCTAATGTTGAAGATATAATGAAAAAGGTACATAGAAGAGAAGCAGAATTAGGTTTTGTATATATCTCAAAAAGAAATATGTCATCTTTTAAAAGACATATAAAGAATAAAGGTCTTAAATTTTTTGAAATAAAAAAAACACCCCTATATTTATATGTAGGGAAAAAAAGTCCACTATATGGAAATGAATATATAGAAGAAAAGGATGTAAGAAATATAAAATTAATTCAACGCTATGAAGAGCAATATTCACTGTACAATCACTTAGGACATTTAAAGGAAGATATTTTTTTTAGTGGTGAAAAATCATATATATCTTATACAAATAGTGATCATTTTTTAATGCATCTGTTAAAAAACACAGAGTATGGTTCCATAGATAGTTGTTTTATAGAAAATAAGGCTAGAGAGGATGGAATACAGGCTATTCCAATTTTATCTGCTGAAAATAGTATTTCATTTGGATATATAAAGAGAGTTAGAGATAGTTTATCAACTGTTGCACAGGAATTTATATCATATCTAAATGAAGAATGTATATTAAATGGAGAAAGAAAATGAGTGAAATAACAATACAGAATTTAACAGCCAGGCAAGGCGAAAAAATAAATGGATATATAAATGTAACGAATACAAATATTGAATTGCCTGTAACATTAATTTGTGGAAAAAGTGAAGGAGATACAGTTTTAATAACTGCAGGAGTTCATTGTGCAGAGTATGTAGGAATAGAAACGGCCATAGAATTATCTAAGGAAATAAATCCACAAAATATAAGCGGAAATATTATAATAATCCCCTTAATAAATCGTAGTGGGTTTGAGCATAGAACTATGAGTATGGTATATGAAGATGGAAAAAATCTAAATAGAGTATTTCCGGGGAATGCAGAAGGTAGTATAAGCGAAAGAATAGCATATTTTATGGAAAAAGAATTATTTTCTAAAATTGACTATTATATAGACTTACACTGTGGAGATGGTTATGAGGAACTTACTCCATATGTATATTGCCAAGGTATTGCAAATGAAGAAGTACTATCTAAATCAAGACAAATGGCTATGGCGATTAATTCAGAATATATAGTAGTATCCCAATCAGGGAGTGGTGGAGCATATAATTATGCGGGTTCTATAGGTTTACCAGGTATTTTAATAGAAAGAGGATGTATGGGTAAATGGAGTCCAGAAGAAGTAGAAGAATATAAAATAGATGTAAGAAATGTATTAAAAGAACTTAAAGTTTTATCTGGTGAAAAAGTAAATAGAAATAATAATACAAAAGTGATAACAAATACTATCTACGAAGATTCTATATATACAGGATGCTGGTATGCAAACTACAAAGTAGGTGATATTGTTTCAAGGGGTGATGAACTGGGAACTGTTAGAGATTATTTTGGAAACATTCTACATTCGTGTATAGCAAAAGTAGATGGTGTTGTACTATATCAAGTAGGAAGTCTATCAGTATTAAAGGATGGACCTATGATAACTTATGGACAAATATAAATATTAGGGGGAAAGATATTGAAAAAAAAGCAGTTGATAAGTAGAATTATGCAAATGATAATAGTTCTATTTGGGATTAGTTTGGTTACTTTTGCATTGACATATTTGTCGCCGGGTGATCCTGTAAGAACTATGTATGCATCGTCTGGAATGATGCCAAGTGAAGAGGTTATTCAACAGACAAGGGAGTCCTTAGGATTAAATAGATCCTTTTATGTACAATATTGGTGTTGGTTAAAAGATTGTTTATCAGGCTATTTAGGGATTTCATATACTGCAAAAGCACCTGTTGCAGATGTTATGTTGTTAAGATTAGGCCCAACTCTAAAATTAGCTTTTATGTCATTAATAGTTATGTTAATGATATCTGTCCCTTTTGGAATGTTGGCAGCTGTTAAGAAAAATACAGTGATTGATTATATTATTAGAAGTACAACTTTTTTAGGAGTATCTATACCTAATTTCTGGGTAGGATTAATGCTTTTATATATAATAGCCTTAAAATTCAAGTTATTGCCTGTAATATCTACAGGAGATGGAATTGAAAAAATGATTTTACCAGTACTAACCCTTGCCTTTGCAATGTCGGCAAAGTATACAAGACAAGTGCGTACAGCCATATTGGAAGAATTAAATCAAGATTATGTAATTGGTGCAAGAGCAAGAGGAATAAAAGAAAGTACTATTCTTTGGAGACATGTATTTCCAAACGCTTTATTACCACTTATAACACTACTTGGACTATCTCTAGGTTCTCTACTTGGAGGAACGGCAGTAGTAGAAGTTATATTCTCATATCCTGGTCTTGGAAGTTTGGCAGTTTCAGCCATAAAATCTTATGATTATCCTTTAATTCAAGCATATGTAATGTGGATAGCATTAATTTATATGGTGATAAATTTACTGGTAGATATTTCATATGACTATCTAGATCCAAGGATAAGAGAAAGGAGATAAATATGAGTAAAATTAAAAAGTTTATAAAAAGAAATAAGATGTTTTCATTGCTTGTAGTAGCTGCAATTACAATTATTCTAGTTGGAATATTTGCACCTGTAATAGCTACACATAGTCCTTATGAAAGTAATTTGCATGACGCATTTATAGCACCTAATAGCGAGCATATATTTGGTACGGACAAGCTTGGTAGAGATATATTTTCACGTGTTATTTATGGAACAAGAATATCACTTAGTGCAGCATTAATACTTGTTATTTCAATTTTTACAATTGGTACAACTCTAGGAGTGATTGCTGGATACTTTGGTGGAATTATAGATACTATTATTATGAGAATTTCAGATATGATGATATCTTTTCCAGGGTTGGTACTTGCTATTGCTATGGCAGGAATTATGGGAGCAAGTGTAAAAAATGCAATAATAGCTATAACAGTAGTAAGTTGGACTAAATATGCTAGACTATCAAGAAGTTTAGTATTAAAAATAAAAGAAACTGATTATATTCGTGCAGCAAAGGTAACTGGATGTAAGACAGTTCACATTATTACAAGACATATAATACCTAATATTATATCTACACTAATAATCACTGCAACTACAGATATAGGAACTATGATATTAGAGTTATCAGCACTTTCATTCCTTGGATTTGGTGCACAATCTCCTCAAGCTGAGTGGGGATTAATGTTAAATGAAGGACGTGCCTATATGATTGATTGCCCTTGGTTAATGATATACCCAGGATTAGCAATATGTATAGTAGTAGTAGTATACAATCTTCTAGGAGATAGCTTAAGAGATATTTTAGATTCTAGAAGCTCTATAGAAGAATTAGAAATAGAACAAGCAATATAAAATAATGACAAATGGGGGAATATTTATGAAAATTACAAAAAAAATTAGAAATGTATTAAGTACAGCACTTATAGTAACTATGATGAGTGCTATGTTAACTGGATGCTCAAAGGGAAGTACTGCTGATGCATCAACTGTATTAAACTTTGGATGTACAAACTTCTCGGAGTCGCTAGATCCATCAGCAATGCCAAATGCAGCATGGGCAGTTTCACGTTATGGTATAGGTGAATCTTTATTTAAATTCGATGATAAAATGGAAGCAGACTACAATTTATGTGATGAATACTCAGTAAATGAGGATAATACAGAGTGGAAATTCCATATACGTGAAAATCTTAAATTCTCTAATGGAAAAGAAGTAAATGCATCATCAGTAGTTAAATCTATTGAGTATATGTATGAACAAGAAAAGAGTGGAAAAGGTAGTACAGCACCTTCACAATATATGATATATGATTCTATAAAGGCTGATGATGAATCTAGAACTGTTACTATTAAGACAAGTAAACCATATGCAGATTTAACTAAAGCTTTAGCACATCCATTCTTCGTAATATTAGATATGGAATCAGACTTAGCTAATAATCCAGTTGGAACAGGACCATATGTAATAGATAAATATGATGTAGGTGTATCTGTAGCTATGAAGGCTAATGAAGACTATTGGAAAGAAGAGGTACCCTATGAAAAATTAAATATATCATTTATAGAAGATAGTACTACAAAAGCTATGGCTCTTCAAAATGGTGATATTGATGTTGCAGAAAATATAAATACAGCTAATGATTTAAAAAAATTACAAGATTCTAAAGACTTTAATGTGTCAGAAACTGTGGGAGTTAGAACAGGGTTTGCATATATAAACCAAAAAGGTATTCTAGGAAATGATGATTTGAGAAAAGCAATTCTTATGGCAATAGATGATGATACTTTATGTAATACAACTGTTGGAGGATTATATACTCCAGGGGCTTCTGTATTACCATCAACACTAGATTATGGAGCAGATAAATTAAAAGATGCTACTCCTTATGATGAAAAAGAAGCAATTAAAATATTAGATGATGCAAAAATAGTTGATACTGATGGAGATGGATATAGAGAATTAGATGGAAAAAATATTGAGTTAAACTTCCTTACATATGATAGTAGAAATTTACCTGACTTTGCAGAAGGTGTGTCATCTCAATTAGAAAAGATAGGCATAAAAGTTAATGTTAAAAAGACTGATGCAGATACAGAGTGGAATATGCTTGTAGCAGGAGAGTATGATTTACTTAACACAAACTGGATGACAGTTCAAGATGGTGATCCATATGGATACTTAGATAACTGGTATGGAAAGTCGAATGCTAATTACTGCGGATATCAAAATGATGAGTACGATAAAATATATGAAGCATTATCAACGGAAATGAATGAAGAAAAACGTAAAGATATGATAGAGAAGTTACAACAAATATTAATAGATGATGCAGCAGTAATGATACATGGATATTACAACAGTAACATGTCTAGTAATAAATCAGTAACGGGAGCAAATATAAGTGTTGCAGATTACTATTGGATAACTACAGCTATAAAACCAGCTAAGTAAAATAAAAATAATGTTAAGCTACTACCTTAATAAAGGTTGTAGCTTAAATTATGAATATAGTTAAGTAAGATTAAAATAGGAGATGATATTATGTTAAATATCAATAATATTACAGTTCAATACGGAAATAATAAGCCTATATTAGAAAACCTTAGTCTTGATATGAAACAAGGGGAAATAGTAAGTATAGTAGGAGAAAGTGGTAGTGGAAAAACTACTGTAATACGTTCTGTAATGGGATTACTACCAGCAGGTGGTAAGGTAACAAAGGGAGATATTATATTTAATGGACAGTCACTTTTATCTTATTCAAGAGAACAGTGGAATAAAATTAGAGGAACACAACTATCTATGATATTCCAAGACTGTGGAGCTATGATTAATCCAATTAGAAAAATAGGAAAGCAGTTTGTAGAATATATTAGAATGCATGAAGATATATCTAAAGAAGAAGCTAGTAAAAAAGCTCTAAATATGTTAGAGCAAATGATGCTACCAAATCCAGAGAATATAATGAAAAGTTATCCATTCCAATTAAGTGGAGGTATGCGTCAAAGAGTTGGTATTGCCATGGCAATGACCTTTAATCCAAAACTTTTAATTGCAGATGAACCGACTAGTGCCCTTGATGTAACTACTCAGTCTCAAATTATAAGGAATATGTTAGAGCTAAGGGAAAAGTTTAATACGGGTATTATAATGGTTACTCATAACTTAGCAGTAGCGGCTTATATATCTGATAAAATAATAGTTATGAAAGATGGAAAAATAGTGGAGCAAGGAAGTAGAGATGATATATTAAATAATCCAAAAGATGACTATACTAAGAGTTTGCTAGATGCTGTTCCAAGTTGGGAGGATGAATTATATGCTTAAAAGTAAACCTATATTAGAAATAAAAAATGTCACAAAAACATTTAAAACTTCTGATAATAAAGTTTTAACAGCTTGTAATGATATTTCTCTAGATTTTGAAGAGGGGAAAACTCTTGGAATAGTAGGTGAAAGTGGATGTGGTAAAAGTACTTTAATGAAAATGATAGTTCAACTTGAAGATACCACATCTGGTGAAATTTTATATAAAGGTGAAGATATTACTAAACTAAAAGGAGAGAAACTTCGCCAAAATAGAAAACATATTCAAATGGTATTCCAAGATCCATCAACAGCTTTCAATCCTAAAATGAAGGTCAGAGATATAATATGTGAACCTCTTTTAAACTTTAAATTAATCAAAAAAAGCCAAAAAGATGAAGTTGCAAAAAAATATTTAGAGATGGTTGATTTACCAGGAAGTTTTGCCAATAGATATATTCATAATATGAGTGGAGGGCAACGTCAACGTATAGGAATAGCAAGGGCTCTAGTTCTTGAACCTAAGGTGATTATTCTTGATGAATCCACTTCAGCCCTTGATGTGTCTGTACAAAAAAATATAATAGATTTAATTAAAAAATTGCAAAGAGAAAAAAATATTACTATAGGATTTGTTTGTCATGATATATCCTTAATGTCTGAAATAAGTGATAAAGTTGCTGTTATGTATTTAGGAAATTTAGTTGAAGTTATTCCTGGTGGAAAACTTCAAAGAGAATGTAAGCATCCTTATACAAAAACTTTAATATCTTCAGTATTCCATTTAAATATGGATTACTCTAAGAAAATTGAAAATATTAAAGATGAGGCAGCAAATCCTCTAGATATTCAAAAGGGTTGTGCTTTTAAAAATCGTTGTAAATATGCAATGGAAATTTGTGAAAATGAAAGACCGAAATTAAAGTCAGTATCAAAAGGTCATCAAATAGCTTGCCATCTTAAGTAGGAGATAGAATAATGAATCAAAATGATCTTACAAAAGGATCTATAGGAAAAGGAATTTTAGTATTTTTATTACCTTTATTAGCAAGTACTTTGATACAACAGTTATATAATACTGTAGACTTAATTTTTGTCGGTAAATTCTGTGGAACAGAAGCCACAGCTGCTGTAGGGGCAAGTAGTTTAATGATAACTTGTTTCATTGGCTTTTTTAATGGAATGGCAGTAGGAACAAATGTAGTAGCAGCATATATTTATGGAAAACAAGATAAAAAAGGATTAAAAAATGCAATTCAGACAGTTTTTATGATTGGACTTATTGGTGGTTTAATAATAACTATTATAGGTATGTATTTTGCACCAGTATTTTTAAAATATATGAATACTCCAAAAAGTATTTTAGATATAGCTACAAAATATTTAAGAATATATACCTTAAGTATGGTATCTATAGTTATATACAATCTTTTATGTGGAATTCTAAGAGCAATAGGTGATTCTAAATCTCCAATGATGTTCCAAATATTTGGAGGAATAGTCAATGTGGTTGCAGATTTTATTTTTATAGTAATATTAAAAATGGGTGTAGAAGGAGCTGCTATAGCAACTTTATTCTCTCAAACTCTTACAGCAATTTTAACGATTATTTGTTTTTATAAACAAAAAGAAGAGACAAAATTACAATTTAATCTTAGTATATTTGATACACATATATTCAAAAAAATACTGATGATAGGAGTTCCAGCAGGAGTTCAATCAATTGTAATTACTTTATCTAATATAATTATTCAGTCTCAGATAAATTCCTTTGGAGTAGATGCTATAGCATCATTTACTGCTTATTTTAAAATAGAATTGATTCTTTATTTACCCATTATAGTATTAGGTCAAGCATTAGTATCCTTTGTTGGTCAAAACTATGGAGCAAGTCAGTATGATAGGATAAATAAAGGCGTTAAATATTCAATGATTGTAAGTGTAATAATTACTATAATAGTAAGCGCATTAATTATATTAAATTCAGATATGTTGTTTGGTGTATTTACATCAAGTAAAGAAGTTATGAAATATGGAAGAAATATTGTATCAATTACATTCCCATTCTACTTCTTATATGTTATTTTAGAATGCTCAAGCAGTAAAATTAGAGGAATAGGAATATCTATACCACCAATGATAATTACATTATTTAGTTTTTGTGGTATAAGAATAATGTTTTTGATAGCTTTATTGAAAAAATATAATAGTATATCAAGTATAGCAGCTACATATCCAATATCATGGTTATTTGCAGCTATATTAATGGGAGTATATGCTCATTATACTTTTTCTAAGAAAATCTAAAAACAAAGATAAAGATTTAAAAGAAGCTGTTTGCTAAACTTTAGTAGATAGCTCCTTTACTTTTAAATAAAAAATTAAAAAATAATAAGAAGTATGCAATTTAATATTGAAAAAGAATAAAAAAGAATGTAATATATGAATATAAAAACATATGAACACATATTCATGTATTATACAAAGGAGTATTTTGTGGAAAAATTTATAATAAAGTGTATAAAATGCTCTAATAATAATAGTCGAGTGAATATACATAAAGGTAATATAGATGAAGAAAGAAGTCTAAATGACTTGGCTGAATTATTTAAAATTCTTGGAGATTCAAATAGAATGAAAATTTTATTTGGCTTGCTTGAAGGTGAAATGTGTGTATGTGATATAGTAAATCTTTTGGGAATGACTCAATCAGCAGTATCCCATCAATTAAGGATATTGAAGCAATCTAGGTTAGTTAGGGTTAGAAAGCAAGGAAAGTCAGTGTATTATTCTTTAAATGATAATTACATAAGACAAATCTTCAATTATGGGTTGAACCACATAAAAGAAATTTATAACGTTTAGGGGGAGATAAAATGTCAACAGAAGTTTTAGTTAAAAAAGATCTTATTCTTGGCGGTCTGACATGTGCTCATTGTGCAGAAGAAATTGGAAAAGGTGTAAGAAAAATAGATGGTATAGTAGATAGTAATATGAATTTTGTAAATAAAAAATTAACTGTATTATTTGATTCTACTTATAATGAAGAAGAAGTAATAAAAGCAATTATAAAAAAAATAGACTCAATAGAGCCAGGACTTGATATACAAGTTGTAGAGAAGAAAATTAGAAAAGTTGCAACAAATAAGCCAAATCCAAATAACAAAAAAGAACTTATATTAGGTGGATTAACGTGTGCTCACTGCGCTGAAGAAATAGGAAATGCAGTATCTAAGATGGAAGGCGTAAAAAATAGTTATTTAAACTTTGTAAATAAAAAATTGCTAGTAGAATTACATCCTAATAAAGATGAAGAAAATTTAATAAAAGATATAATAGCAAAAATAGACTCAATAGAGCCAGGACTTGATATACAAGTTGTAGAGAAGAGAACTAGAAGAGCAGCAACAAACAAGCTAAATTCAAATAATAAAAAAGAGCTAATCTTAGGTGGCTTAACATGTGCACACTGTGCAGAAGAAATAGGAAATGCAGTAGCAAAAATGGAAGGAATAAAAAACAGTCACTTAAACTTCGTAAATAAAAAATTATCATTAGAATTTGCTGAAAGTATAAATCAAGAAAGCTTAATAAAAGAAATAATAGCAAAAATAGATTCCATAGAGCCAGGTCTTGATATACAAGTTGTAGATAAATCTGCAAAAAAAGCTAAAGCAGTAAGTAATAAAAGAGAAATGATATTAGGTGGCTTAACATGTGCACACTGTGCAGAAGTAATAGGTACAGAAGTAGCAAAAATGGAAGGAATAAAAAATAGTCACTTAAACTTCGTAAATAAAAAATTATCATTAGAATTTACTGAAGATGTAAATCAAGAAAGTTTAATAAAAGAAATAATAGCAAAAATAGATTCAATAGAACCAGGACTTGATATACAAGTTAAGGATGATAAAAAACATAGTATAGATTTAAATTCTTTTGAAGGTTCTACTCAAAAGCAACAATCAGTAGAAAAAGTAAAAGAAAATAAAAAGAAAGCTAAATTATCATTAAATGATGAAAAAGCTAAATTATTTAAGATAATTATTGGAGCTTTAGTATTTATATTTGCTTTCTATCAAGAAGCAACAGGTCATGAAAATCAATATTCATTATTTATATTCTTAGCATCTTATGTAATAGTAGGTGGAGATGTTTTATACAAAGCATTTAGAAATATAACAAGAGGTAGAGTGTTTGATGAAAACTTCTTAATAACTGTGGCAACAACAGGTGCTATTTTAACAGGAGAAGCATCAGAAGCAGTTGGAGTTATGTTATTCTATAAAATAGGTGAATACTTACAAGAATTAGCAGTTGGAAAATCAAGAAAATCTATATCTGAGTTAATGCAAATAAGACCAGATGTAGCTAATTTAAAAGTAGGTAGTGGAATTGAAGTTGTAGATCCTGAAGATGTAGAAATAGGTGATTATATAGTTGTAAAACCAGGTGAAAAAGTTCCTCTAGATGGTGTGATAGTTGAAGGAAGTTCGATGGTTGATACATCAGCTTTAACAGGTGAATCAGTACTTAGAACTGTTAAATCAGGTGATGAATTATTATCTGGATTTATAAACAAAAATGCATTATTAACTGTAAAAGTAACTAAAGATTTCTCGGAATCAACAGTTTCTAAAATATTAGATATGGTTGAAAATGCAAGTAGCAAAAAATCTAAAACAGAAAACTTTATATCAGTATTCTCAAGATACTATACTCCAGTAGTAGTTTCATTAGCTGCATTATTAGCAGTGATACCTCCTTTAGTAATAGAAGGTGCAGTGTTTAGTGATTGGATACATAGAGGATTAATCTTCTTAGTTGTATCTTGTCCATGTGCATTAGTTTTATCTATACCATTAAGTTATTTCAGTGGAATAGGTGTTGCATCAAAAAATGGTATCCTTATAAAAGGAAGTAACTACTTAGAAGCTTTAAGATATGTTGATACAGTAGTATTTGATAAAACTGGTACTTTAACAGAAGGTGTATTTGATGTTGTTAATTTAAAAGCAATAGGTGTTAGTGAAGAGGAATTAATGAAATTTGCTTCTATAGCAGAGGCTAATTCTAATCACCCTATAGCAAAATCCATATTAAAATACTACAATAAACAAGTTGATTTAAATAAAATAGATGAGTATGAAGAAATTGCAGCTCACGGTATAAAAGTAAAATATGAAAATAATATTATATTAGCTGGTAATGAAAAGTTAATGAAAGCTAATAATATAAAAATAGAAAAAAATACTAACATGGGAACTGTAGTTTATGTTGCAGTGAATAATAAATTTATTGGTTATATAGTGATAGCTGATAAAATTAAAAAAGATAGTGAAGAAGCTATAAAAGGAATAAAAGAACAAGGCATAAAACAAACTGTAATGTTAACAGGTGACAATAAAGATGTTGCCCAGTCTGTTGCTGAAAAATTAAAACTCGATAAAGTATTCTCTAATTTATTGCCAAATGAAAAAGTAGATAGAATAGAAGAATTATATGTAGGAAGAAATGAAAAAGAAAAAATTGCTTTTGTTGGTGATGGTATAAATGATGCACCTGTACTTGCTCGTGTTGATGTAGGTATAGCAATGGGAGGACTTGGATCAGATGCAGCAATAGAAGCAGCAGATATAGTTATAATGACAGATGAACCAAGTAAAATAGCTAAAGGTATTAAAATATCTAAGAAAACTTATAAAATAGTATGGCAAAATATTATATTTGCTTTAGGAATAAAAATAATAGTAATGGTATTTGGCGCTATGGGTATGGCTAGTATGTGGGAAGCCGTATTTGCAGATGTTGGTGTTGCAATATTAGCAGTATTAAATGCCATGAGAATAATGAAGTAATAACAAATAATAAAAAAGAACTGCCTCAAGGTGATTTTATCATTAAATGAGGTAGTTCTTTTTATTATAACTAATTAGTGAAAGTGTTTTATTGACATAAGTTTAGTAAATTTTGTATTATAATTAACTTAATAAAAGGGATAAACGATTAAAAGTATATGGGGGATACTATGAAGGAGAAGTACTTAATAGGAGAAGTTAGTAAATTATTTAATATAACACGTGATACATTATTACACTACGATAAAATAGGTCTTTTAAGTCCTAAAAAGGATGATAAAAATGGTTATAGATATTATAACATTGAAGATTTGAATTATTTGACAGATATAATTTTTTATAAAAGTTTAAATTTGTCTCTAAAGGATATACATAAAGCAATTAAAGATTCTTCACCAGAGGAAATATTAGACTTAATTAAAGAAAAGGAAATTTATATAAAAAAAGAACTAGACAAAATAAAGAAGGTTCAACAGAGATTAGAAAGTATGAAAATAAGTGTGGAGGAGTGTATTAATGATTCTAAGAAAATAGAGTTAGTAAAAGATGAAAAAGAAAGTTATTTCTTTTTAGAAATTACAAAAGAAAATAAATTTAATGATTTCATAGATATAATAGAAAAAATTCAAAATATCAATCAATATACTTTTGATTATGTGGAATTTTCATTCTTAATAGATGAAGGAGTTTTATTTGATAAAGATGCAGATAAAAAAATAAAATGGGGGCTTACTATAACTGAAAATATTGATGAGATAAAAAATAATATAGATAGTAAAAGTATAGAGTTTGTTTCTGAAGAAAAATATATGTATACGGTTATAGCTTTAAATAACAACGACTATGAAAACTGGATAGATTATGTTAGAAATATAGTTAAAGAAAATAATATAGATGTTGCAGGTCCTATACTTGGACAAATGTTACTTACTGCATATAAAGATTCCAATCCAATTGATTATTTTGGTTTATATATACCTGTTAAATAAATTAAATTTTTAGTTGACCTATGTGTAAGACACAGGTTTATCATTATATTAGGGAGATGATAATAATGGATTTAGGTTTGAGGAAAACTAAAAAAAATAAAAGGGTAAATGTAAACACAAGTAAATTTCAAGAGGGATTTATAGAAAAAAGAAAAGCTGAAATAACATTAACTAGTGATGATGAAGAGTCGCTCAGGTCGCTCACCAAAAGTGAAAAATCAAATGAAAAAAATAGAGATAATGTTTTTGAAAATAAATCTATTAATCAATTAATAATATACTTCTCTATACCAGCCATACTTTCTTTAGTTTTAGAATCTTTATCTACTATGATTGATACAGCATTTGCAGGTCATTTAGGACAAATAAGTGGTGACGCTTTATCAGCTATGGGAATTTTAGGACCTATATTGTCTTTATTAGTAGCTGCACAGTTAATATTTGGTGTATCTACAGGAATAATAATAGCCAAAAGAATAGGTGAAAATAACGAAGAAAAAATAAATAGCACTTTTAAGGTTGGAGTTTATTCAAGTTTAATTTTCAGTAGTATCATATCTTTAGCAATTTTTATTACACAAAATCAATTACTATATATAATAGGGGCCACAGGGAATGTAAGAATTTTAGCAAAACAATATTTAAATATAGCTATTTTATTTAATATTTTCAGTTCAGTAGGATATACCTTAGTCAATAATATAAGAGCATTTGGATATCCTAAAATAGAAATAGTAATTGTAATCTTATCAACAATAATAAATATAATACTAAATATTTTATTCACCTTTGTATTTAATATGGGGATTATAGGAATTGGTTTAGCCACATTAGTTGGTGAAATTTCGTATGTTGTATTTGCTATTATATTTTTAATAAAAAAAGATTTATGGATGAAGAAAACAAATTTATGTAGTAAAGAAGTCAAATCAATATTAATACTTTTAATTAAAATAGGATTTGTTCAATTTTTAATGCAATCCTTAAATAGTTTAAATGGATTTACAGTTAATAAAGTTTTAATCAATTATGGAGAAGCTTTATATATAGGTGCATGGACAATATGTAATTCTGTATATATGATGTTGTTACTTCCGTTAATAGGATTTACTGAGGGAATTCAATCAGTAATAGCATATTATCAAGGAAGTCATAATGAAGAAAAGAAAAAAATAATCAAATCAAAAACTATGAAATATAGTTTAGCTTATGCATTAATTACAACATGTATAGTTTGTATTTTATCTAAAGATATAATACAAATATTTACATTTGATAGTAATATTACTCATTTAGCTATAAATATAACAAGAATAATGCTTATAGGATTTCCTTGTATGGGTATTATTTATACACTTGTAACTTTTATGCAAGTATCTGGTCAGGAAGAAAATGCTAGTAAGTTAGAACTTGTTAGACAGGTATTTTTATTTACACCTCTATGTATAATTTTACCTATTTTAATTAGTAAATTTAATATCACAAATATTGAACCGGGTTTAGGTGTATTTTTCGCTATGCCAATTTCTAATATAATTTCCTTATTCTTTTATGTTATTCCTAGGGGTAGGTAGATTTTATAATATATAAATGACATATGTCATTTGAATTAATAATAAGACTATGATAAATTTTAATTAACATATATATTAGGAGAGCAGACATGAATAATATTAATCAAGTAATAGAGTTTATAAAAGAAATAGAGGGGTTAAAATCAGTAACGAGAACTGCGTGGACGAAAACTGGTCGTAGAGAATCTACAGCAGAACACTCTTGGAGACTGGCAATGTTGTTAATGGTCTTAGAAGAGGACTTTAAAGATATTGATATTAATAAAGCTATAAAAATGAGTTTAGTTCATGATTTAGGAGAGCTTTATGATGGAGATATATCAGCTAAATTACAAACTGAAAATGATAAAAAGGCTGATATGGAAGAAAGAGCCATGACAAGAATGTTAACAACATTACCAGATGGTATAAGTGAAAAAATTTATGATTTATGGAAAGAATACAATGAGTGTTGTACAAAAGAGGCTAAATTAGTAAAAGCCATGGATAAATTAGAAACTATAGTTCAACATAATCAAGGAGATAATCCTGATGATTTTGATTATGAATTTAATCTTCAATATGGGAAGAAATTTTTCCAAGATGATGAAATATTAAAATATATGAGAAATATAATAGATAAAGATACAAAACTTAGTATAAGTACAAAAACTGAAAATATACAATAAAAAGATTAAAAGTTGCAGGAAATGTCCTAGCAACTTTTTTAATATTCATCTACATCCATGTTACATCTGCTTTTTTTCTTGGAACTGTACGTTTATACTTCACATTTGGATAGCCTATAACTAAGCAACTTATAAGTTTTTTTCCATCTTTTATATTTAATAAATCTAGAATTTCTTTATTATCTTCTGCTGCTACTTGGAAAAATCCATTGAAATAAGTTCCAAGTCCAAGTGCATCAACCATTAATTCCATATTAGAAGATGCTAAACCACCATCAAGTGGACTTTTAGCACTTACAATTATGGCTAAAGGAGCATTTAGAAATAATCTATCATAATTTTGTGGATCTTTTTTATGCTCAACATACATTCTAGTCCATAGGTTTGCATATCTTTCTAGATGTTTAATATTATCATTCATATTATCTAAGATATATTGACCTTTTTTATTTAAAATTTCATATGTTAGCTCTTTTATCTTAGGCAAATCTTTTGTAAGTACAGTAAATGAAACATCTTGGCTATTTGTTCCAGTTTGCGTAAAACGACCAGCTTCTATTATTTTTTCAATTTTTTCTTTTTCAACTTCTTTATCTTTAAATCTTCTAACACTTCTTCTAAACTTTATAAAATTTAATAATCTATCTGGTGAAATTTCAAAATCTTCTTTGTTATATTCAATAACTTCATTCATATCATAATCATCTGTTGAGACTGCTTTTACTGGACATATGGCTATACAGTGACCACATTTTATACAGGCTTCATTTTTTATATGAGCTTTTCCTTCCTTAAGATAAATATCATTTACTGGACAATCTTTTATACATTGTTCACATGCTATACATATTTCTCTATCTACTTTAAACATAACTTAATCCTTTCATTTTTATTATGTATTTATTTTTTCATATTATCATAATAATATTCCATATAGTATTATATATTTTTTTGCATACAAAAGCCATCTCTATAATATAAGAGATAGCTTTTTAAATTACATTTTAAATGTTTATTTAGTAACAGATTTAGGATTTATGAATAATAAACCATTTCCTTGAAGTGATCTTGAAATATCTAGTGTCTCTGTATTTTTAATTAACTGAGCATATAATTCAGCTTCTGTTAATCTTCTACCAAATTCTTTTGTTGACCATTCTATTAGTAAGGCAAGTGCTCCTGCAACATGTGGCGTTGCCATACTCGTTCCTGATAATATAGTATAGGAATTATTTAAATATGTGGATAAGACATTTACTCCAGGAGCTAATAAATCTACTTCTTTATTTGAATCAGTAAATCTAGCTGCAGTTCTTTTATAATCTATAGCTCCTACACTTATTACTTCATTATATGCTCCAGGATATGAATATTCATCTGTAGTAGAATTATTGTCACCTTCATTTCCCGCTGCACACACAACTAGTATATTGTTATTTATAGCATTTACAATAGCTTGATGAAGTTGTGGTATATCTGAAGTAGTTCCCAGTGACATAGATATTATATCTACTTTTAAACTAACAGCATAGTTAATAGCATCTATAATTCCTTGTAATGTTCCTAAACCATTTTTATCTAAAGCTTTTAAAACTATTAATTTAGCATCAGGAGCTACTCCTATTATTCCTCCATTATTTTTAATTCCAGCAATTACTCCGCATACATGGGTTCCATGTCCATTATAATCTTGATATATATTAATATTTTTATTATCATCAGAAGTGAAATTTCTTCCTCCAATTATATTATTTTTTAAATCTTTATGAGCTAAATCACATCCTGCATCAATTACTGCTATTTTCACATTTTTACCTGTAATATTTTTACTCCACATAAATGGGGCATTTATCATAGATACACCATCGGGTATACTATCTTCATTATTTGTTGAAAGTCCACCTAATAGTTTAGTTGAACTTTTTTCATAAATAAAAGGTAGTTCTTTAACTATTATATTTTCTAAGTTTTTCAAACTTTTCACCACCAAAATTAATTCATTGTAGAAATTAGACATTTTTCTACAATAAATAATATTCAAAATAAAGTAAAAATGTGATTATTATGTTTTTATTAAACTATCTTGAAATATAGAAATTTATAATTAAGATAGTAAAAACTAAAGTAATAATTATTGAAAAAAGAAATAAGTTCGTATACTATTAAATTATAAGTAAAATAACTATATTTTAGGTTTTTATAAATTAAAAGGGAAAGAGGTGAAAATCCTCTACAGCCCCCGTTACTGTAATGTGGACGAAACTCAATAATACCACTGTGAATTATATTTTCATGGGAAGGTGAGGATTAGGATGAAACTAAGTCAGGAGACCTGCCTAAGATATCAAAGTAGTTTCTTCGGGGTGAAGGAAATATCTTATTAAAAGACATTTTTATGTTGAAGATTAGAAGATATAAGCCTCTCTCTTTGAGTAGGCTTTTTTAATTGTAATGAATTTATATGTCTTCAAATTTTTAACTTATAGCCAATTTTAATATTAATTACATCAAATAAGATATATGCCCTAAATAATAATAAAAAGGGAGATGTATGTAGTATGAAAAAAAGTAATGTAAAGTGGTCATTATTAGCAACATTTATGTTAATTATGACACCAGTATTATCAAATGCAATGCATGTAATGGAAGGGTTTTTGCCTGTTAATTGGGCAATAACTTGGTGGATAATATTTATTCCTTTCTTTGTAGTTGGTTTAAAGAGTATTACAAAAATAGTAAAAGAACAGCCAAAGAAAAAGTTATTATTAGCTCTATGTGGAGCCTTCGTCTTTGTATTATCAGCTCTTAAAATTCCGTCAGTTACAGGAAGCTGTTCACATCCAACTGGTGTAGGTCTAGCAGCCATATTATTTGGACCAAGTGTAACAGTTGTACTAGGAACTATAGTCTTATTATTTCAAGCTCTATTATTAGCTCATGGAGGAATAACTACTCTTGGAGCAAATTCATTTTCAATGGCCATTGTAGGTCCACTTGTATCATTTGGACTTTGGAAATTATTTAAAGATAAAATAGATAAAAAAGTAGTAGTATTTTTAGCAGCAGCCTTGGGAGATTTAGCAACATATACAATAACGTCTATACAACTGGGTCTTGCCTTTCCTGATCCATCAGGAGGAATTATAGCATCAATAATAAAATTCTTAGGAATATTCTTCATTACTCAAGTACCTATTGCAATAGCAGAAGGGTTACTTACAGTTATAATTTATAACTTTATTAGTGAAAATGAAGAAAGAGAGGTGTTAGCATAATGCAAAATTCACCTGCTAAAAAATCAAGTAGTTCAAAACTAACAATTATTTTACTTTTATTAGTTTTAGCTATAGTTGTAGTGCCACAAATTATTCAAAAAGGAGCAGAATTTGGAGGAGCGGATGGTGAAGCAGAAACTGCAATAACTGAAATTAATCCAGATTATGAACCATGGTTTAGTAGTTTATTTGAACCTGCCAGTGGTGAAATAGAAAGTTTATTATTTGCATCTCAAGCAGCACTAGGAGCAGGAATAGTAGGTTACTATATAGGAACTACTAGAACTAAGAAAAAAATGAGAGATGAAAAATATGATAATAGATGATTATGCTTATAAAAATAAGTTATCAAAGGTAAATCCAAATATAAAATTTGCTATAGGAATGTTTTTACTATTTTTATCTTTAATTAATCCTTATAACTATATATCTATATTCATAATATGTGTAATGAGTTTTGTAATAGTAGTAATTGCTAAAATAGAGTTAAAAGATTATGTTCATTTTATAAAAATACCATTAGCATTTTTAATTATTAGTATAATCATGATACTTATTACTTTCTCACAAAATAAGGAATCTTTATTATATAGCATAAAAATAGGAAGTTTATATATAGGTGTTTCAAATGAGTCCATAAGCTCAGCTACTCATTTATTTTTTAGGGCATTGTCATGCTTAACTTGTATTTATTTTGTCATGCTTACAACATCTTTTAACCAGTTAATATTCGTATTTAAAAAGTTACACTTACCAGATGTTGTTTTAGAAATTTCCATGCTTATGTATAGGTTTATATTTATATTTGTAGAAGAAGTATCTGATATTAGAAAATCACAAGAACTTAGATTTGGATATATTAATTTAAAAAATGGATATAACTCCTTTGGATTATTAGTAAATATGTTATTCAAAAGAATGATGATTAGATATGATGAAATGAGTATAGCTTTAGATATGAAGCTTTACGATGGCACATTTTATATTGTAGAGGAAGATTAAAATGTTTAGGATAAATAATTTAACATATAAATATGATAAAAAGGTAAAAGCTTTGGATAATATAACTATGGATTTTGAAAAAGGTGATATTATAGGGATAATTGGCTCTAATGGATCGGGAAAATCCACATTATTTAATAATTTAATGGGGATATTGAAACCTACTGAGGGTGAAATACTATACAAAAACAATAAACTTAAATACGACAAGAGAAGTTTATATAATTTAAGAAAAGAAGTTGGTATAGTTTTTCAAGATCCAGAAAAACAAATTTTCTATTCCATGGTATACGATGACTTAGCTTTTGCACTTAGAAATATTGGTATGGATGAAAAAAGTATAAAAATAAGAATAGATAAAGCTTTAGAGGCAGTTAATGGTAAAGAATTTATAGATAGGCCAGTACATAGTTTAAGTTTTGGTCAGAAAAAAAGGGTGGCAATTGCATCAGTAATAGCTATGAACAATGAGTTAATCTTACTGGATGAACCAACAGCAGGCTTGGATCCAGAAAGTACAAAAGCCATAGTAGAAATAATTAAATCAGTGCACAAAAAAGGAAAGAAAATAGTAATTACCAGTCATGATATGAATCTGATTTATGATATATGTGATTATATATATGTGTTGAATAGAGGGAAAATAATTAGTGAAGGTAATGTAGAAGAAGTATTTATAGAAGAAGATAAGATTGAAGAAGCAGGATTAGAACTTCCATGGCTTGTAAAACTTAATAAAAATATGAATCTACCTTTGTTTAGAAAGGAAGAAGATTTATATGATTATTGGAGTGAAAATTTTGGAGATAATCTAAAAATCATAACAAAATAAAAAGACCATATATAATTTATAACTACTTAAATGAATAATGGGCGAAGCAGTTGGCCACATGAAATGATTGGCCCACACGTTACTCAAAGTGTAGTGCCCACACAGTTGTTTAAGCTAAGGGAATTTTTTTATTTGAAAAATATGGAGGAAAGAAATGAATATTGCAGTTATAGGTATTAATCATAACTTATCACCTATTAGTATAAGAGAGAGAGTATCTTTTACAGATACTAAAAAAATAGAAGCAATTAATATACTTTTAGATAAAGATATAGATGAGATCGTAATACTATCAACTTGTAATAGAAGTGAAATTTATATTAGTTGTGAAGATGTTGAAAAAGGTATAGAAGTTGTGAAAGCTTTTTATGAAGAATTCTTTGAATTAGGAGAAGTTAGAAATTATTTATTTAGTAAAAAAAATAAAGAAGTTATTGAACATTTATTTAATGTAGCTTCTGGACTTGACTCTGTAGTTTTGGGAGAAGACCAAATTTTAGGTCAGGTGAAAGATGCTCATGAATTTTCTATGAAATTAGGAGCGACAAAGAAGCTATTTAATCGGCTTTTTAGAGATGCAATTACAACAGCTAAAGAAGTAAAAACTATAACTAAAATTTCACAGCAGTCCTTATCCATAAGTTATATAGGAATAAAGCTTTTAAAAGAAAAGATGGTAAGTTTAAAAGATAAGAATGTACTAATAATAGGTTTAGGCAAAATGAATCTACTAACAATTAAATATTTACAAGAAGAAAATGTGGGAACTATTTATATTTCAAATAGAAGCATAGAAAAATTTAAAGAAATCCAAAGTATATATGACAATATAGAATACGTTGATTATAAAGATAGATATAATTTTTTAAAAGATAATAAAATAGACATAGTAATTAGCGCCACTTCATCACCTCACCTAGTTATAAGAAAAGAAGATATGCCAAGTATAAAAAATAAAATTTATTTTATGGATTTAGCACTACCTAGAGATATTGACTATAATATAAAAAAATTAGATTATGCAGAGGTTTACTGTATTGATGATTTAAAGTATATTCAACATAAAAATGATGAGACAAGAGTTCAGTTATCAAAGGAAGCTTATAAAATAATAAATGATAAAATAGATGAATTTATACTCTGGGAGGATATTTCAACTATAGACCCGACTATTCAATCACTAAATCAGAAATGTAATGAGATAAAAGAAGACACTTTGGATTATATTTCAAGAAAAATTAACTTAAACCAAAGAGATAAAAAAATAATAGATAAAATGATGACATCAGCCTTAAAAAGAGTGATTAGAGAACCAATTATTAATTTAAAACAGGTAAAAAATAAAGGGAAAAGAGAAGAATATATAAAAATTATAGAAGAACTATTTGATATTTAGGGGGAAAATATGAATCATACAAAATCTGAAGAATTATATAAAGAAGCTGTTAAATATATTCCAGGAGGAGTAAATAGCCCTGTAAGATCTTTTAATTCTGTGGGAATCAGTCCAGTTTTTGCAAAAAAAGCTCAAGGAAGTAAAATTACAGACGTGGATGGAAATGAATATATCGATTATATATGCTCATGGGGTCCATTGATGTTAGGTCATAGCAATAAAGAAGTATCTAAGGGTATAGAAGAAATAATTAATAATGGGATTAGTTTTGGCTTGGCAACAGAGATTGAAGTTGAAATGGCAAAAATGATAGTAGATGCTTATCCAGCAATAGATCAAATTCGTATGGTTAATTCAGGAACAGAAGCTACAATGAGTGCATTAAGGGTTGCAAGAGGATATACAAAAAGAAATAAAATAGTAAAATTTGAAGGATGTTATCATGGCCATTCAGACTCTTTATTAGTTAAATCAGGGTCTGGAACTATAACTTTTGGAGTGCCCACTAGTCCAGGAGTTCCAAATGATATAGTAAAAAATACCCTAGTTTGTAGATATAATGATATTGAAGATGTAAAAAGGGTGTTTAAAGAAGAGGGAGAAGATATAGCAGCAATAATTGTTGAAACTATAGGCGGAAATATGGGAGTTGTTCCAGGGAAACCAGAGTTTATTAAATTTTTAAGACAAATATGTGATGAATATAAATCTGTTTTAATTTTTGATGAAGTTATTACAGGATTTAGATTGGCATATGACAGTTCCATTGGATACTTTAATGTAAAACCAGATATGGTATGTTTTGGTAAAATTATAGGAGCAGGTATGCCAGTAGGAGCTTATGGAGGTAAAAAAGAAATTATGGAAGTAGTATCTCCAGTAGGGCCTGTATATCAAGCAGGTACTTTATCAGGAAATCCACTTGCTATGTATTTAGGAAAAAGAAATTTAGAGATTTTAAGAGATAATCCTAATATTTATAAAGAATTAAATAAAAAGGGAGAAAAATTAGAGCAAGGAATTAAAGACAATCTAAAAAAATTGGGATTAAATTATACAGTTAATAGAGCTGGTTCTTTAGTTTGTTTATTCTTTACAGAGAGACCAGTAGAAAATTATGATGATGCAATAAAAAGTGATATAGAAAAATATAATGCTTATTTTAAAGAAATGTTAGATAGAGGCATATTAATAGGACCAAGTCAATTTGAAGCCATGTTTTTATCTTATGCTCATAAGGATGAAGATATTGAATATACAATAAAATGTAATTATGAAGCTTTAAAAAAGTTGCATAATTTATAAAAATAATATAAAATTAGTGAAATTTTTGTGAAATTGTGATTAAATATAGATTATATATAAAAAATTTTCAATGTATTTTGTGCAGAACAAAAATTAACTATAATTAACATATGAAGACTTTTTATAATAATTAAAACTAAAAATACATCAATATAGGTTTATTAAAATAATTAAAAGGGAAAAAGGTAAAAGCCTTTGCAGCCCCCGCTACTGTGAAACGGATGAAACTATTATTATGCCACTGTCTTAGATTAAAGATGGGAAGGAATAGGAGTAAGATGATGTTGAGCCAGGAGACCTGCCTAAATTGATTATACGAAAAGTCTCGGGGTGAAGATTTTATTTATATTTAAGATGATATAGAGAAATCCCAGTCTTTTCGGCTGGGATTTTTTGGTAAAAATATTTTATCCACGGATATATAGTTTATAACATGAATTTTAAGAGAGGATTAATATTATGGGTAAAAAAATAATGCTTCAAGGAACTGCATCAAATGTGGGAAAAAGCATAATAACTACAGGCTTATGTAGAATATTTAAACAAGATGGTTATAAAGTAATACCATTTAAATCTCAAAATATGGCACTTAATTCTTTTATAACAAAAGAAGGGCTTGAAATGGGAAGAGCTCAAGTATCTCAAGCTGAGGCTTGTGGTATAGAACCTATTGCAGATATGAATCCCATATTATTAAAACCAAATGGTAACAATAAAAGCCAAGTCATAGTAAGAGGTAAAGTAGTAGGCGATATGTCTTCAAAAGAATATCATGAGTATAAATTACAACTTACAGAAGTACTAGGTGATATATTTGAAGAATTTGAAGAAAAATATGATGTTGTAGTAATGGAAGGTGCAGGAAGCTGTGCTGAAATTAATTTAATGGAAAGAGATATTTCCAATATGGGTATGGCAGAAATTGCCGATGCACCAGTTATTATTATTGGAGATATAGATAGAGGAGGAGTTTTTGCGTCTCTAGCAGGAACTATGTTATTACTTCCTGATGAATATAAAAAAAGAGTGAAGGGTGTAATAATTAATAAGTTTAGAGGAAGAAAAGAACTTTTAGATTCTGGAATAAAAATGTTAGAAGATATTATAAAAGTGCCAGTCCTAGGAGTTTTACCCTATACTAATATAAAAATCGAAGAAGAAGATAGTGTGACAACTAGATTCAAACAAAAAGTTAATAAAGGTGATATACATATAGAAGTTGTAAGAACACCTCATATGTCTAACTTTACAGATTTTAATATATTTGAAACTCAAGAAGATGTAAGTTTGAGGTATGTAGATTTTGGGGAATCTTTTGGAGATCCAGATATAGTAATTATACCAGGAACAAAATCTACTATAGATGATTTAATGTTTTTAAGAAAAAATGGCTTAGAAAATCAAATAAAAGAACTTCATAGAAGAGGCAAATTAATTATAGGAATTTGTGGTGGATACCAAATGTTAGGTAAAGTGCTAAAAGATCCATATCATGTGGAAAATGACTTGGAAGAAGTTGAAGGTATTGGACTTTTAGATGTAGAGACAACTTTTGAGACGGAAAAAACTACAACACAAGTTAAGGCTATTTTAGATGAAAACTTACATGGATATCTTGAAAGTTTAAGTGGCAAAGAAGTTAGTGGATATGAAATTCATATGGGTGTAACTGAAAGAAATGAAAATAGTAATAATTTTGTTACTGTAACAGAAAAGCTTGGTCAAAAAGTAAACTACCAAGTTGGAAGTGTTAATAAAGAATGTAATGTTTTTGGAACTTATCTTCATGGAATATTTGATGATATAGATTTTACAAGAACAATATTAAATAATATAAGAAAAATGAAGAATTTAGAGCCAATTGAAAGTAATGTTAAATCATTTAAGGAGTTTAAAAATCAACAATATGATAAGTTGGCAGATTATTTAAGAGAACATTTAGATATGGAAAAAATATATGAAATAATGGAAAATTCGCTGCGCTCATAGCGCCAACGAGATGCCTTTGCTGTCGCTTCAGGCAACTCCGTTGCTTAAAAAATTAAATTAGGTGATAAATATGAAAAAAATATTAATTGCAGGAACAAATAGTGGAGTTGGAAAAACAACAATTTCTTTAGGAATAATGCAAGCATTGACAAAAAGAAATTTAAAAGTACAGCCTTATAAAGTGGGACCTGACTATATAGACCCTTCTTATCATACTTTCATAACTGGAAGATATTCAAGAAATCTGGATTCTTATATGTTAGATGATGAGAAGATAAAGTACATAGTAAAAAATGCTTCAAAAGATGCAGATATATCTGTAATTGAAGGTGTTATGGGATTATACGATGGATATGGAATTGATTTAAATGATTGTACAAGCTCATATACATCAAAAATGTTAAAAACACCAGTTATTTTAGTTATAAATGCAAAGGCTATGGCGGCTTCAGCTGCAGCTATGGTACTTGGATATAAAATGCTTGATGAAAATGTAAATATAGCTGGAGTTATTACAAATAACGTAAAAAGTGAATCTCATTATAATACTTTAAAAGAAGCGATTGAAAAATATACAGGTGTGGAAGTATTAGGATATTTCCCTCCAAATAAAGAGTTTTCTTTAGAATCTAGACATTTGGGATTAATTCCATCTGTAGAAATGGATAGTCTAAAAGCTAAGTTTGATAATTTAGCTGAGGAAATAGAAAAATATATAAATATTGATAGAATAATTGAAATAGCCGAAAGTGAAGAATTTGAATGCTCTTTTGATTTAAATGAATTTATTGATAAAAATAAAGTTAAAAACAAAATAATAGCTGTAGCTTATGATAAAGCATTTAATTTTTATTACAGAGAGAATCTAGAGCTATTTGAAAAACTGGGAATGAAAATAGAATATTTCAGCCCTATGGAAGATAAGAAACTTCCACCTTGTGATTATGTTTACATTGGAGGAGGATTCCCAGAAATTTTTGCAAAAGAGCTACACGAAAACAAAGAAATAAGAGAAGAAATTTTTAAGGCTTATGAGAAAAACATTCCTATATATGCTGAATGTGGTGGATTAATGTACTTAGGAGAAAAACTTCAAGATAAAGAAAACAATATTTATGATATGGTGGGAATTTTCCAAGGTTGCAGTAAAATGACTTCATCTCTTAAACGTTTTGGATATTGTTTAGGAGAAGCTAAAGTAGATACAATTTTAGCTAAAAAAGATCAAATAATAAAAGGCCATGAATTCCATCATTCAATTTTTGATAGTAGTGAAGAATGTGCTTATCATATGAAAAAAGTTAAAAATAACAAAGTTGTTGATGAGTGGGAAGGTGGATATAGTAAAAAGAATACTTTAGCAACTTATTTACATACTCATTTTTATAATAATTTGGATTGCATAGCTAATTTTATAGAAAGAGGATGTGAGTAATATGAATCTTTTATCTATATATACAGGATATGTTCTTGATTTAATTATAGGAGATCCTTATTCATTTCCACATCCAGTGAGATATATTGGGAAATTAATTAGTATTGTAGAAAAACAAATTAGAAAGATAACATCGTCGGATAAAGGACTAAAAATTGCAGGTTTCTTTCTTTGGTTTATAGTTGTAGGAGTAACATTTGGTATTACAACTTTAGTGCTACAACTATTTAAATTTAATAAAGTAGCTTACTTTATTGTAAATACTATATTAATTTATACAACTTTAGCTACAAAATGCTTAAAAGATGAATCTAGCAAAATATATAAAGTATTGAAAACTGGTGACTTAGAAAAATCAAGAATTCAACTTTCATATATTGTTGGAAGAGATACGACAAACTTAAATGAAAAAGAAATAGTAAGAGCAACAGTAGAGACTGTGGCAGAAAATACAGTTGATGGAATAATAGCTCCTCTATTTTATGGATTTATAGGTGGGGCACCCCTTGCTATGGCATATAAAGCAGTTAATACTTTAGACTCAACTGTAGGATACAAAAACGACAAGTATTACTATCTGGGATTTGCTTCAGCCAAAATAGATGATATAGCAAATTATATACCAGCAAGACTTGGAGTTATATTATTATCTCTTGGAAGTTTATTTGCAGGATTCAATTTTAAAGATGCTTTAAAAATAGGAATAAGAGATAGAAAAAATCATAAAAGTCCTAACTGTGCATTTTCTGAAGGTGCAGTAGCAGGAGCTTTAGGAATTCAACTTGGCGGTACTAATGTTTACTTTGGAAAAGAAGTATACAAACCAACAATTGGAGATAAAACAAGAGAAATTGAAATTGAAGATATAGTTAGAACAAATAAAATAATGTATTCATCATCAATAATATCAATCATTATTTTTACAGTTGCTTATTATTTAGTTGTAGCATTATAAAGAAGGGAGATTGTATGAAAGATTTAGGACATGGAGCTAATGTGGATTTAATGGCAAAAACTTTCAATAAAAATACAGAGGATATAATAGATTTTAGTTCCAATATAAATCCAAAAGTAGTTCCTAACTTGGAAAAATACATTTTAGAAGGATTAAATAAGTGTAAAAGCTATCCCGATATTAATTATACGAGTTTAAGAAAAAATATTGGCCATTACATAAATATAAATCCAAATTTTATTATTCCAGGAAACGGAGCAACAGAGATAATTTATCTTCTTATGAAAAATATTAAGAAAAGATTGGCCATATTAAATCCAACTTTTTCTGAATATGAAAGAGGAGCAAAATTAAATAATTTAGAAGTCATAAGTTTTATGCTAAATAAAAATGATGAATTTAGTATAAATATGGATGAAATAGAAGAAAAAATCAATGAATTTGACAGTTTATTTATTTGTAATCCTAACAATCCCAATGGAAAAGTTAAAAATATTGAAAAGCTACTAAAATTAATGAGTAAACATAATAAATTATTGATAGTTGATGAAACTTTTATGGAATTTGTTTATGAAGAAGAAAAATATAGCCTAATTAAATATGTAGATAAGTATGAAAATATTTTTATTATAAAAGCAGTTACAAAATTCTTTGGAATGCCAGGACTTAGATTAGGTTATGGAGTTACAAGTAATAAAAAGTTAATTGAAGATATATATAAATATAAAGAACCTTGGACAGTAAATTCATTTGCAGATACTTTATCAAATTATATTTTCAATGATAAAGACTATATAAATTTAAGTAAAGAATATTACATAAATGAAAGAGAATATATGTTGAATGCTTTAAGAAAAATTAAAAACTTAGAAGTTTATGATACAGATACAAACTTTGCTTTAATTAGACTTAAAGATAAAAAAGCAGAAGAACTTAAATTACAATTATTCAAGGAAAGTAATATTTTAATAAGAGATGCCTCTAACTTTATTGGTTTAGATGAAAATTATATTAGAATTGCAATTAAAAGTCATGAGGAAAATATAATGATTTTAAAAGAATTAAATAGAATACTGGGAGAATAGTATGAAGTCTTATGGAATATGTCCTGCATCTTGTGGTGAATTTGTTCAAGGAATTTTAGATAATGAAGAATATTTATCTTCTTATGCAATTGATATGTTTTCCGTTGCAAGTCTTGAAGAAAAAAAAGAAGATATTAATCTAGGATCTAAAAAATCAAGAAAAGCCATAGAAAAGGTATTTGAAAAATTTAATATTCCCATTGAGGAAAGCAAAAATATATCGTTAGATTTAAAAAGCAACATACCTATAGGCAAGGGTATGGCAAGTTCTACAGCAGATATTGGAGCAACAATTAAAGCTACATTATCAATTTTAAATAAAAAACTAAATGATGAAGAGATATCTTTGATTGCTTCTGAAATAGAACCGACAGATTCCATTATTTTATACAAGAATTCTATTTTTAATCCTATTAATGGTAGTGTGAAAAAATATTTATCTAGTTTTGATAATGGAAGGGTGATTATTTTGGAGCCTAAGGAAATTTTAGAAACTAAAATAATAAGAAGTAATCCTAATTATATAAACATAAAGCTAGAAAATAAATCAATTATTAAGAAATCTTTTAATTTATTGGAAAAAGGATTGAAAAATAATGATTTAAAATTAATAGGTGAGGCTTGTACTTTAAGTAGTCTAGCTAATGAAAATATTCATAAAAAGCCATATTTAAATGAAATTATTGAAATAAGCCAAAATATGAATGCTTATGGAGTAAATATTGCTCATAGTGGAACAGTAATTGGAATTTTAATTGATAAAAATATGGATTATGAAAGAATAATTAATCATCTTAATAACTTGCCGTTAAGTGATTATTATAAAAAAATACATTTAGCAAATATTATAGGACAAAAAGAGCGGGAGGAACTGGAATGGAATATGTTAAAGACCCTAAAATGATAGAGGTAAAAAGTTTTGAAATTATACAAGGAATAATTGATGACATTAGACCAGGATATAAGTTTAAAAATGAAATAGAAGAGAAAATAATAAAACGTTGTATTCATACAAGTGCTGATTTCGAATATTTAGATATATTAAAAATATCTGAAACAGCAGTACAAACCATAATAAATGCACTAAAAGATGGATGTACGATTTATACAGATACAAATATGGCTCTTAGTGGAATTAATAAAATGAAATTAAATGCTTTAGGCTGTGAATATAAGTGTTTAGTGGCAGATGAGAGAGTAAAAGAATTGGCTAAAGAAAAAGGAATAACTAGATCTATGGCAGCAATAGAAGTTGCTATGAGTGAAGAAGGTAAAAAATTATTTGTATTTGGAAATGCTCCAACAGCTCTTTATAAAACTATAGAAATGGTAAACGAAGGCAAAGATGTGGAGGCTATAGTTGGTGCACCTGTAGGGTTTGTTGGTGCAGCAGAATCTAAATATGAATTAGAAAAAACTAATATACCACATATTGTAGTTCAAGGAAGAAAAGGCGGAAGTAATATAGCTGCTGCTATAATGAATGCAATCTTATATGCAATGTAGGGTGTTACTATGCAAGAGTATGTTTATATTGATGGAAAAAAATATAGAAGAGGATATACAACAGGTTCTTGTGCAAGTGCAGCGTCTAAAGCATCTGTGTATATGCTCTTAACTAAAGAAAAAATAGAAAATATAAATATAGATACACCAAAAGGAATACCTCTAACATTAAAAGTAAAAAATATTGAACTTCAGGATAACAGCGCAACTTGTTCCATTGAAAAAGATGGAGGAGATGATATTGATGCCACACATGGTATGGATATTTTCGCAAAAGCTGAATTGATAAATAAAGAAGATGAAGATGTTATAGTAACTGGTGGAATTGGCATAGGTTTAGTAACGAAAAAAGGATTAAGTGTAGAAGTTGGAAAACATGCTATTAATCCTGTACCTATGAAAATGATCAGAAATGAAGTTGGTAGAATTTTAGGTGAAAATAATAAATTTTTACCTAAGAATAAATCATTAAAAATAACTATCTTTGCACCTCAAGGTGTGGAAATTGCAAAGAAAACTTTTAACCCTAGATTAGGTATAGTAGGAGGAATATCTATACTTGGAACTACGGGAATTGTGGAACCTATGAGTGAAGAAGGTTGGAAAAAATCTTTATCCATAGAAATGGAAATGAAAAAAGCTCAAGGTATGGATAAAATAATCCTTGTGCCAGGAAATCATGGTGAAGAATTTATAAGAGAACACTTACAAATAGATATGAGCTACTGTGTAAGAATGAGTAACTTTGTAGGATACATGTTAAGTGAGGCCAAAAGAATAGGATTTAAAAAAATTCTTTTGGCAGGTCATATAGGTAAGTTTATAAAAATATCAGCAGGTATATTTAATACTCATAGTAAAGTTTGTGATGCTAGAAATGAAATAATGATTTCTAATTTAGCTCTAATGGGAGCGCCACTAGAATTTTTAAAAGAAATAAATGAATGCGTTACAGCTGAGGGTGCAGTAGAAATTATAGATAAAAGTGAATATACTGACATATACAATATACTTTGTGATAAATGCAAACAAAGAGCAGAACAATATCTACATGATGAAGTAGAAGTAGAGTTTTATATGTTTAGAATGGATAAATCTTTACTTGGAAAATCCAAAAGAGCAGATTTACTTATGGAGGAATTTAGATGATTAATATTATAGGTCTAGGGCCTGGAGAATTTGATTATATAACTAAGATAGGTGAAAAGCTAATATATGCTTCTGATATTTTAATTGGAGGAAAAAGAAATTTAGAGTCTATAGAAGATTTTAATGGGGAAAAAATTATCCTTAGCAATAATCTTAAAGAAATTTTAGATTTTATAAAAAACAACCTTCATAAAAACATAAGTGTCATAGCATCAGGAGATCCTTCAATTTATGGAATAGGTAAATATTTATCTAATAATATTGAACATGAAAACTTAAATATAGTAAGTGGAGTAAGTTCACTTCAGTATATTTTTTCTAAAATATTTGTGGATATGAATGATGTTTATATAACAAGTAGCCATGGTAAAATACCTGACTTTGATTATATTTTATCTCACAAAAAAGTATGTATGGTTACTGATAGTAAAATTGGACCACATGAAATCTGTAGAGAAATTCAAAAGAGAAATCTTAAAAAAACAGTAGTTGTGGGAGAAAACTTATCTTATGCTAATGAAAGAATAACTATGGGAAAAGCAGAAGATATTTTAGCCATAGAAAAATTTGATATGAATGTGGTGGTGATACTAGATGAAAAATGATGAATTTATAAGAGGTAAGGTGCCCATTACAAAAGAAGAAGTAAGAGCCATCTCATTAAATAAGTTAAATTTAAAAGATGCTAAAACTTTTATAGATGTGGGAGCAGGAACAGGAAGTATTTCCATAGAAGCTGCTTTAACTTATGATGATTTAAAAGTTATAGCTATAGAAAGAAATGATGTTGCAATAGACTTAATAAATCAAAATGTTGAAAAATTTAATTTATCAAATGTAGAAGTGATGAAGGCCTATGCACCTATTGATTTAGATATAAAAGCTGATGGAATTTTCTTAGGTGGAACAGGAAACAATTTAGAAGAAATAATTAAATGGTCAAAAGATTTATTAGTACCAGGAGGAAGACTGGTAGCAAACTTTATATTAATAGATAATTTTTATGATACGCTAGATCTACTAAAAAAATATAACTTTGAAAATTTAGATGTATCACAATTAAGTATAAATAAACTAGAGAAATTAGGAAGCAGAGATTATTTTAAACCTCACAATCCTATATATATAATATCTTGTGAAAAAGGGGCAGAGAATGAAGATGATAAATAAAGTACATTTTGTTGGAGCAGGACCAGGAGATAAAGAGTTAATAACATTAAAAGGATATAAATTACTATCAAATGCAGATGTAGTAATTTATGCAGGATCATTAGTAAATCCAGAACTTCTTGAATATTGTAAAGAAGGATGCGAAATACATGACAGTGCCTATATGAATTTACAAGAAATAATAGCTGTAATGGAAAAAGGAATTAAAGAAGGAAAATCAGTTGTTAGACTTCAAACTGGAGACTTCTCAATTTATGGTTCAATAAGAGAACAAGTTGAAGATTTAGCAAAATTAAATATAGATTATGATTGTACACCAGGTGTTAGTTCATTCTTAGGAGCATCATCAGCTTTAGGTGTAGAGTATACAGTACCAGAGATATCTCAATCTGTAGTAATTACTAGAATGGAAGGAAGAACTCCAGTACCACCAAAAGAATCTATAGAGTCTTTTGCAGCTCATCAAACTTCAATGGTAATATTCCTTTCTGTTCAAGAAATAGAAAAAGTTGTAGAAAAACTAATAGCTGGAGGATATGCAAAAACTACTCCAATAGCAGTTGTGTATAAAGCAACTTGGGCAGATGAAAAAGTAGTAAAAGGAACATTAGAAGATATAGCTAAAAAAGTTAAAGATGCAGGTATAAGAAAAACTGCATTAATAATGGTTGGAGAGTTTTTAGGAAAAGAATACAATAACTCTAAATTATATGATAAGGACTTTGTACATGAATTTAGAGGATAAAAAAATAGCGATATTATCTATAACTAATAATGGAGGAGAACTTGCTTTAAGAATTAAAGAAATCATGAAAGATGTAGATGTATTTTTTATTAAGAAAGATACTGATTATAAAAATGATGAAGTTATAGTTGTAAATAAGGGATTAAAAGAATTTATTCCACAAATTTTTGATAAATACGACTACCTAGTTTTTATAATGGCAACAGGCATAGTTGTAAGAACTATAGCCCCTTTAATTATAAGTAAATTCAGTGATCCAGCAATTTTAGTTATGGATGAAAAAGGTAACAACATTATAAGTTTACTTAGTGGACATATGGGAGGAGCCAATGAAATGGCTTTATATATGAGTGATTTGCTTAACTCCCATCCTGTTATAACAACAGCTACAGATGTAAATAAAAAATCATCTTTAGATATGATTGCGAAAAAATTAAATGGTCATATTGATGATTTTAGAGATAATGTATTAAAAATTAACTCAATGTTAGTTAATAATGAAGAAGTACATCTTTATATAGATGGAAACTATAAAATAAATCATCAAGGCTTTACTTTATATGATGAAAAAACAGATTTAGATAAAGTAAGAAATTTAGTTGTTGTAACTAATAAAAAAGATATAAATAAAATATTAAATAAAAATATAGAAAACTTAAATGAAAAAATTATTAAAGTTACTCCAAAAGATATAGTAATTGGTGTGGGATGTAAGAAAAATACAGATTCAGACCATATGAAAAACTCACTTATAAAATTCTTAGCTGAATATAATATTGATATTAATGCAGTAAAAGAAATTGGCAGTATAGAGATTAAAAAGGATGAAAAAGCCATAATAGATTTGGCTAAATTTTTAGATGTAAAATTTAAAACATTTAGTGTAGAAGAAATATCTAAAGTGGATTATCTATATGAAAAATCTGATTGGGTTAAAAAAAATGTAGGTGTTTACTCTGTATCAGACCCAGTAGCCCATTTACTAAGTGAAGGAAGAGTAATAATAAATAAACAGAAATACGATGGAATTACATTTTCAATAGGGAGAATTGATATATGATATACGTTATAGGAATAGGACCAGGTTCTAGAAATCTGATGACAGAAGAAGCAATAGCAGCAATAGAAGATGCTGAAGTAATAGTTGGATACAAAACTTACATAAACTTAATAACTGAGTTTATAGGAGATAAAGAAGTTGTTCAAAATGGAATGAGAAAAGAAATAGAAAGATGTAGGGAAGCTATAGAAATTGCTAAAACTGGTAAAAAAGTTGCAGTGATAAGTAGTGGTGATGCTGGAATTTATGGAATGGCAGGACTTATATTAGAGCTTTTAACAAAAGAAGAAACTGATATAAAAGTTAAAGTTGTTCCAGGGGTTACAGCAAGTATAGGTGCAGCGGCAGTACTTGGTGCACCAATAATGCATGATTTTTGTCATATAAGTTTAAGTGACTTACTTACTCCATGGGAAGTTATAGAAAAAAGATTAAGATTAGCTGCAGAGGCCGACTTTGTAATTTGTTTATATAACCCAAGAAGTAAAGGTAGAAGTGAGCATTTAGCAAAAGCATTTGAAATAATGGGCGAATTTAAAGATAAATCAACTCCAGTTGGAATAGTTAAAGATGTGGGAAGAGCTGATGAAGAAAAAATAATTTGTACATTTGATACTATGGACTTTGAAAAAGTTGATATGACGACTATGGTTATAATAGGAAATAAGGCCACTTATATACATGATGACTTAATGATAACTCCAAGAGGTTATAATTTATAGATAAGAAATAGCCTTAGGAGGATAAAAAGATGATATTGGTTTTAGGAGGAACATCAGATAGCATAGAAATATGTAATCTGTTGAATAAGCAGAATTTATCATATTTTGTGTCTGTTACCACAGTTTATGGTGAAGAACTGGCTAGAAGATGTACAGATAAAGTATTATTAAAAAAATTAACTATTGAAGATATGGTTGATTTTATAAAAGAAAATAAAATAGATAAAGTAATAGATGCAACCCATCCCTATGCAGTGGAAGTATCAAATAATGCTATTAAAGCTTGTGAACTTTCAAATATAAAATATATAAGATTTGAAAGAGAATCTTTAATAAATAAAATAGATTATGAAAATAAATATATAGTTGAAACAATTGAAGAAGCTTGCGACGTAGCGAATAAAATTGGTAATAACATATTTATAGGAACAGGAAGCAAAAACTTAGGTATTTATAAAGAACTAATAAAAAATAAAAACTTGATGGCAAGAGTTTTACCAACAAGTGAAGTATTAATAAGCTGTGAAAATTTAGGATTTAATGCAGACAATATTATAGCTATGAAAGGACCATTTACACAAGAAATGAATGAGTCTACATATAAACAATATAATATTGATTTGGTTATTACTAAAGAAAGTGGTGCTGCAGGAGGTTTCTTAGAAAAAGTAAATGCCTGCAAAACATTAAATATTCCAGTAGTAATAATGAAGAGAAAAGAAATGAATTATCCAAATACTATTGGAACAGTTGAGAGGTTAGTAGATTTAGTTAAGACTTATTAGGAGAGAAAAAAATGAAAAAAGCTATATTAGTAGTTAGTTTTGGAACAAGCTATCATGAAACGAGAAGAAAAACAATAGAAGCGTGTGAAAATAAGATAAAAGAAAGCTTTGAAGGATATGATTTTTATAGAGCATTTACATCAAGAATGATAATTAATAAACTTAGAAAAAGAGATAATATGTTTATTGACAATCCAAGTGAAGCATTGGAAAAATTATATAATGATGGATACAAAGAAGTTGTGATACAATCACTTCATATTATATGTGGAGAAGAATACAACAAGTTAAAAGATATGGTTGCCGAGTATGAGGATAAATTTGAAAAAATTTCTATTGGAAGACCATTATTAACTTATATTGATGATTATAGAGAGACTGTTGAAGCAGTAAGAAAAGATTTAGATAATATGGATATAGATGAAGCCGTAGTATTTATGGGACATGGAACAGAACATGAAAGTCATGCTTCATATCCTGCTATAGAGTATATGTTTAGAGATTACGGTATAAATGCTTTTGTAGGAACTGTTGAAGGTTATCCAGAAATAGAGCAAGTTATAAAAAGATTAAAAGATAATAATATAAAAACTGTAGATTTAATACCATTTATGTTAGTAGCAGGAGACCATGCTATTAATGATATGGCTGGTGAAGATGAGGATTCATGGAAATCTATATTAGAAAAAGAAGGATTTAAAGTAAAAGTTCATTTAAAAGGTCTTGGAGAAAATCCATATATACAAGACCAATTTAAAAATCATGCAATAGATTGTATGAAAGAATTACAAGAAGTTAGTATTTAATATTGGAGGAAAATAAGATGGCAAAATTTTATGGAATAGGAACAGGACCTGGAGATAGTTCTTTACTTACAGTAAAGGCAGTAGACACACTAAGAAATATTGATATATTATATACTCCAGAAGCCAAAAAAGGTGGAGATAGTCTAGCTTTATCAATAGTAAAAAAATATTTACCAGAAGACTTAGAAATAAAATCTAGACATTTTCCAATGAGTAATGATAGTGTTGAAAAAGTACAAGTATGGAATAATGTTTCAGCAGAGATAGTTTCAGATGTTAAAAGTGGTAAAGATGTTGGTTTTGTAACATTAGGAGATCCTATGATATATAGTACTTATGTATATGTCATGGAAAGATTAATGGAAGATATAGAAGTTGAAACTATACCTGGAATATCATCATTTTCAAATATAGCTTCAAATCATAATTATCCATTAGTAATGGATACAGACCCTCTTATGGTAATACCATGTACAATGGAAGAAGAAAAAATTGATGAAGCTTTAGAAAAATATGATTGCTTTGTATTAATGAAAGTTTATAAGAGAATAAATACAATATTAGAAAAACTTGAAAAACATGATTTAATAGATCATGCCATATTAGTTAGCAATTCATCTCAAGAAAGAGAAGAAGTAATTACTAATTTAAGAGATTGTAAAATAGATGATAAAATATCATATTTCTCAACAATATTAGTCAATAAAAATCGTAACACAAGATAGTATTAGAATTCCTAAAAATCAAGGAGACGTATTATGAAAATAGTAGTTGGAACTAGAGGTAGTAAATTAGCCCTTGTTCAAACTAACTGGGTAGTTGATGAGTTAAAAAAAGCTAATCCAGGGATTGAATTTGAAATTAAGGTTATAAAAACAAAGGGAGATTTAGTAACACATTTACCTCTACATAAAATAGGAGATAAGGGTTTATTTACAAAGGAAATAGAACAGCAGCTTTTAGATAAAGAAATTGATTTAGCTATTCATAGTATGAAGGATATGCCATCAATTTTACCAGAAGGTTTAAAATTTGCTAGTATTCCTAAAAGAGAAGACCCAAGAGATGTTCTTGTTTTAAAAGAAGGATATAATGATATAAATGATTTACCTAAAGGAGCTAAAATAGGAACAGGAAGTAAAAGAAGAACATATCAACTTCTTAAATATAGACCAGATTTAGAAATAATACCTATAAGAGGTAATATTGATACAAGAATAAGAAAAATAGAAGATGAAAATCTAGATGGTATAGTTTTAGCTGCAGCTGGATTAAATAGAGCAGGTCTTGATAATCATATAAGTTATCATTTACCAATAGATATTATGATTCCAGCACCGGCTCAAGGAGCTCTTGCATTAGAAATAAGAGAAAATGATTCTAATATGGAAGAAATTATTTCTCATATTAAAGATGAAATGACAGAGATTCAAGTAGCAGCAGAAAGAGGTTTTTTAAGGGGAGTAAATGGAAGTTGTCATATTCCAATGGGAGCTTACTGTGAAATAAAAGATAATAAACTTCATTTAAGTGGACTTTATGGAGATGAAGAGGGAAATAAACTAGTAATAAAATCTATTACTGGAGATATTGAAGAAGCTGAAGAAATAGGATTTGAATTAGCTAAAAATGTACTTAAAGAGTACAATAGCTTATAGTAAATTTAAGGAGCATAGGATTATGAAAGGAAAAGTTTACTTAGTAGGGGCAGGTCCTGGAGATTATAAACTTATGACACTGAAAGGATTAGAATGTATAAGAAAATCAGATGTAATAGTTTATGATAGACTGGCAAATATTAATTACTTAAAAGAAGCCAAAGAAAATTGTGAATTTATAAATGTGGGAAAAGCATCAAGTAATCACTTACTACCACAGGATGATATAAATAGATTAATAGCTGATAAAGCATTAGAAGGAAAAGTAGTCACTAGATTAAAGGGTGGAGACCCTTATGTATTTGGAAGAGGTGGAGAAGAGGCTGAGATTTTGAGAGAAGAAGGCATTGATTTTGAAGTTGTGCCAGGTATAACTTCTGCCATAGGTGGATTATGTTATGCAGGAATTCCAATAACTCATAGAGATCATGCTTCATCTTTTCATGTAGTAACAGGTCATCCAAGAAATGATGGCAAAGAAACTAAGGAAATAAACTGGAAAGCTTTAGCTAATGTTAAAGGAACTTTAGTATTTTTAATGGGAATTGCTAATTTAGAGCATATTAGTGAAAATCTTATTAAAGAAGGGAAAGATAAAAACACACCTGTTGCATTTATAAGTTGGGCAACTAGATATAATCAAAGTGTTGTAACAGCAACTTTAGAAAATGCTTATGAAGTTGCTGTAAAAGAAAATATAAAACCGCCAACATTAATAGTAGTTGGAACAGTTGTAAATCTTAGAGAAAAATTAAACTTCTTTGAAGAAAAACCATTGTTTGGGAAAAATATAGTTGTGACTAGAAGTAGAACTCAAAGTAGTGCTTTAGTTGAAAAAATTTCTGATTTAGGTGGAAATCCAATAGAAATACCAACTATAAAAATAGAAAAGTTTGAAAATAACTTGGAATTAGAAGAAGAAATAAATAATCTTAAAGATTATTCATATATAATATTTAGTAGTAAAAATGCAGTAAAAATATTCTTTGATAAATTAAATGAAATGGGATATGATTCAAGAGCCTTATATAATGCAAAAATATGTGCAGTTGGCTCTGAAACTGCAAGATATATAAGAGAAAGAGGCATTAATCCTGATATAGTTCCTAAAAAATATATAGCAGAAGGTCTTTATGAGGAGTTAAAAGATGTTATTAAAGAAAATGATAAAGTTTTAATTCCTAGAGCCAAAAATGCTAGAGATTTTTTAGTTAAAAATTTAAGTGAAAAATGCTTTGTAAAAGAAGTACTTACTTATGAATCTGTAATTGATTATTCTAAAAAAGATGAATTATTAGATATAATAGAAAATAAAAATGTGGATTATATTACTTTTGCCAGTTCTTCAACAGTAAGAAACTTTATGACTTTAATTGGAGAAGAAAATATAAATAAATTAAAATCAATAAAAATAATTTCTATAGGTGATATTACAAGTAAAACTATAGAAGAATTTGATTTAGATGTTTATAAACAATCTGATGAAGCGACAATTGTAAGTATGATAGATGCAATATCAAATGATAAAAATGATTTAAATATGGGAGAAGTAATATGTTAAGAAGACCAAGACGATTAAGAAGTAGCAAAGCTATAAGAAACTTAGTAAGAGAAACAAAATTACAAGTGGAAGATTTAATTTATCCACTATTTATAGTAGATGGAGAAAATATAAAAAGAGAAATACCATCTATGGAAGGTGTTTATCATTTCTCAGTTGACATGTTAGAGGATGAAATAAAAGAATTAACGGATCTTGGAATAGAGCATGTATTATTATTTGGTGTACCAGATGATAATAAAAAGGACTGTTGTGGAAGTGAAGCATTTAATCCAGATGGTTCAGTTCAAAGGGCTATAAAAAAAATAAAAGAAATAAACCCAGAAATTGATGTAATTTGTGATGTATGTATGTGTGAGTATACTAGTCATGGTCACTGCGGAATATTAACTGACAGTGGGTATGTTCATAATGATAAAACTTTAGATTATCTTGGGAAAATATCATTAAGTTATGCTAAGGCAGGAGCTGATATGGTAGCACCATCAGATATGATGGATGGTAGAATAGGTTATATAAGAGAAGTATTAGATAATAATGGATTTGAAAATGTGGCAATAATGGCTTATAGTGCTAAATATGCTTCGGCCTTCTATGGGCCATTTAGAGATGCGGCAAATTCTGCTCCTAAATTTGGAGATAGAAAAACTTATCAAATGGATCCAGCAAACTCAAATGAAGCAATAATAGAAGGACAATTAGATATTGAAGAAGGTGCAGATATAATAATGGTTAAACCAGCTCTATCTTACTTAGACATAATTCAAAGATTTAAAGATAACTTTAATTTACCAATAGCAGCTTATAATGTAAGTGGTGAATATTCAATGTTAAAACTAGCTGTTAAAGAAGGTTTATTAAATGAAAGTGCCATCTATGAAGCTGTTATGTCTATAAAAAGAGCTGGAGCAACTATAATAATCACTTATTTTGCTAAAGATATAGCTAAAATGTTAAAAAATAACTAGCTTTTATAAGTGATAAAACATATTGGAGGATAAATTATGAATAATAAATTTGTTTTATCATATAGTGGAGGAAAGGATTGTTTATTAGCTTTATATAGAAAAATACAAGAAGGATATACTCCAGTGGCGCTTTTAACTACAGTTAAGAAAAATTCTGATGAGACTTGGACTCATGGTCTAAGTTACGACTTGCTTGAACAAGTTAGTAAAAGTTTAGAGCTTCCCGTAATATATGCAAAGTGTGATGTATCAGAATATGAAGATGTATTTGAAGAAAAACTTAAAGAAGCAAAAGAAATGGGTGCATCATTCGTAGTATATGGAGACATAGATATTGAACATCATAGAAAGTGGGGAGTTGATAGGGCAGAAAATGCAGGACTAAACTATGAATTTCCTCTATGGAAAGAAGATAGAGAAAAACTTGTTTATGAAGTTATAGATAGTGGATTCAAAGCAGTAATTAAAAAAGTTAATTTAGACTTTATGAGTGAGGATTTTCTAGGAAAAACACTAACAAAAGAATTAGTACAAAAAATAAAATTAACGGGTTCTGATCCTTGTGGTGAAAATGGAGAGTACCATACATTTGTAGTTGATGGACCAATATTTGATTATAAAATAGATATTAAACATGATAATTTTAAAATCGAAAATAATTGTGCATTATCCATAATGTAAAAATAGAAATAGAATACCTTAAAGTTTAGTTTATACAACATCTTTAAGGTATTTTTATTTGTAAAATTATTAGATTACAATATAATTAAAATTAAATAATTAAAATAGCAGGGAGTTAAAATGTATTATCCAATAAATTTAAGAATAGATGATATGAAAATAGTTATTATAGGTGGAGGAAAGGTTGCATATAGAAAATGTATAAATTTCTTAGCTTTTAATAAAAGAGTATTAGTGGTGAGTAAAGAATTTATAGAAGAATTTGAAGGAATAAAAAATCAGATTGAAATGATAAAAGATAGCTATGATGAAAAATATATAAAAGATGCCTTTGTTGTTGTGGCTGCAACTAATAATAAAGAAGTAAATCATAAGATAGGTATTTATTGCAGACAATATAACAAGTTAGTAAATGTTGTAGATGATGGAGAGTTATCTAATTTTACTGTACCATCCTTTGTAAAAAGAGGAGACTTGTTATTAAGCGTATCTACAGGAGGAAAAAGTCCGTCTTTATCTAGTAAGATAAGAAAAGATTTAGAAGAAGTATATGATGAAAGTTATGAAGAATATGTAAAACTTTTAGGACAGGCTAGACAAATAATAATTAAAAATACTAGTGATATAAAAGAAAGAAGAAAAAAATTAAAAGAACTTCTAGACTTAAATTCAGATGAACTTAGAAAAATCTATTCAAGGTAATTTAGAGAAAAACGAAAAAATGGTAATTCTAAGATTAGCTATAAATGAGAATTAAAAAATTAGTATAAATACTCCTGAAAGATAAAAACTAACTTTAAAAGAAGTTTTAGGAGGTAATATAAATGAAAGTAACATTTCAAGGAAATCCAATAACACTAAAAGGAACACAAGTAAAAGTAGGAGATACAGCTCCAGATTTTACAGTTGTAGATAATAATCTAAATCCACTTAAACTTAGTGATACAAAAGGGAAAAGAGTATTTTTAACAGTACCATCTATAGATACTTCAGTTTGTGATACTGAAGTTAGAAGATTTAATCAAGAAGCCACTAAATTAGGTGAAGATGTAACTATATATACTATATCTATGGATTTACCATTTGCCCAAGGAAGATGGTGTGGTGGTGCTGGAATAGATAGAGTAAAAACAGTTTCAGACTATAAAGACAGAGAATTTGGGAATAACTATGGAGTTTATATAAATGAATTGGGTCTTTTATCTAGAGCAGTATTCGTAGTAGACGAAAATAATAAAGTTGTATATGTGGAGTATCTAGAGGAGATAACAGAAGAGCCAAACTATGAAAAAGCTTTAGAAGCGCTGAAATAAATAAATAATCCAGGAGGAGTATATTATACCTCCTGGATTTTAATCTTTATGATTATGTTCGGATAGAAGTCTTAAAATATTTTGTTTATGATATTTATAAATTGCTTCGTTTACAATGGTATCCATGGATGCAACTCTTTTTTCTATTAAATAAAGACCATGAACATGGTGGATTAAATTATCACAACGGTCGAAATCATCATATAAAGTATTTAAATTATGAGTTTCATTTGAAAATGGTAATTCATCAACCAGTTGATTATAGAATTCTTGTAGACTATCATATTTTTCATTAAGTTTAATATAAGACGAAGAAAAATCCATATTTTCTACCATATAATTAATTATATTTATGCAATCATTATAAGCTAAATTAAATGAGTTCCATAAGTATTTTGTATATTTACGTCTACTTACAGTATAATTAACCACTAAAGCTATAACAACTCCAACTAAAGTATCTATAGTACGCATTATGGAATAATTAAGTGCGTGATTATCTCCAACTCCAAGACAGATCGAAGTAAAAGTAACAGAAGCTATGGCAGAGGCATCAGAGATTTTCATAATATTGCAAAGGTGAATAATAAGAATTACACCTAATGTGGCAGGAATAATATCTCCTCTAAAAATGAACGTGGAAAGATAACCTATAACACCACCAAGTAATGTGCCTAAAATTCTAGTCCATGAAACCTCTAAAGAATTTTTCATAGTATTTTTTATTGAAAAAATACATACTGACACTGTATAAACTGGTGTTTCAACTATGCCTAAATATCCAGCTAAAGTGGCAAAGAAAACGGCAATACCAGTTTTAATATTTCTCATTCCAATTTTTTTCATATAAAGTCCTTCCTTAAGATATTATTAGGAATGCCTAATAGTATTATTTGTATTATTATACCATATTATTATATTTGTAACTATTTTTATGAAGTTAAGTGCTTAGAGAATGTCTTAAAAGATATATTATTTTTTAATTTTAATAATATAAAGAAAAAATGAAAAACTAAAGTATAAAGATGTATGAATACGAATAAGAAATTTGGAAATAAAAAAACTATTCACTTTTTATCAAAATGAAATATAATAGAAAGGTATCATTTTTTAAGAAATCAAAAATAAAACAATGTATTTATATATAAATTAAACAAGCTATTTAACAATATTGGAGGAACGAACAACATGAAAACTATAAAAAAAATAGTAATAACTGGAGGCCCATGCTCTGGTAAAAGTACAATGCTAAACTTAATAGAAAATACTTTTAAAGAAAAGGGTTATAAGGTTTTAATAGTTTCAGAGACAGCAACAGAATTAATTAGAGGTGGAGTTTCACCACTTGGTGGCAAGGAGAATATGTTCATATTCCAGGACTATCTTTTAAACCTTCAATTTAAAAAAGAAGAAGTTTATGAAAAAGCAGCTAAAGAAATGGATGCTGACAAAATAATAATACTTTATGATAGAGGATTATTAGATAATAAAGCTTATGTTTCAAAAGAGGAGTTTGAAGTAATACTAGATAGATTTGGCACAACTGAAAATGAGCTAATAGATAGATATGATTTAGTACTACATTTAGTTACTACTGCTAATGGTGCAGAAGAACATTATACACTAGCTAATAATGCAGCAAGAAGTGAATCTTTAGATGATGCAAGAAAATTAGATGAATTAACTATGAATGCTTGGGTAGGCCATCCTCGTTTAAGAATATTTGATAACTCTACAGACTTTGAAGGAAAAGTAGAAAGAGTATTAAAAGAAATATACAATGATTTAGATGAACATATGCCAACTGGTACTATACGTAAATATTTAGTAGATGTGGAAAATATAGATATAGATAACATAATAAATACTTCAGAAAAAATGGATATAGTGCAACATTACTTAAAATCTTCTAATCCAAATATGGAAAGAAGAATAAGACAAATAGGAAATGGAGAAAACTATTCATACTATTACACTGAAAAAGAAAAAGTTAATAATTACAGAACATTTAGAAGAGAAAAGAAAATAAGTGATAAATTATACTTAACATATTTATCAGAAATAGATAATCAACTTTTCACTATAATAAAAACTCGTCATTGTTTCGTATATGAAAATCAATATTTCAAATTAGATATATTCAACAATGATAAAAAATATGGAATCTTAGAAATAGAAGCTACAGATCAAAATGGAACTATATTACTTCCAGATTTCTTAAATATAAAGGCAGATGTAACAAAAGACTCTATGTATTCAAATTATGAAATTTCAAAAAGAAATTATGTTGGTAAATAGATAAATTAACCCCCATAGATTTATGGGGGTGTTTTTATGAATAAATTTATTAAAAACAGGATAATCACAAATAATGATGAATATTATTTTTTTAAGTAATAATATTTTGAGGTGATAAAGATTGAAGTTGATTTGCTACAACATACATAAAGGTATGGACGAATTTAGAAGATTAAAGTTATTTGAAGTTATAAAATATTTAAAATCTTTAGACTGTGATGTGATTTGTCTGCAAGAAGTTTTATACTATCAATTTTGTCTTATGAAATTATTATTAAAAATGGATGGTGTATTTGGATTACATGTAAATAATAAGAAGATGAAGTTTGGCATATGTATTTTAAGTAAAAATAAAATAATTGAAAGTGACCATATATTACTAACTAGTAAAAAAGAACAGAGAGGATTGTTGAGCATTGGTATAGGAGAGGTGGATATTATAAATACTCACTTAGGGTTAGATAGGGAAGAAAGACAGATACAAATAAGTGAGATATTAGACTTTGACAAAAACAAATACAATAATATTATAATCTGTGGAGATTTTAATGAAGAAAATATAAATCTATCTTCTTATAAAGATGTGGCTAAGTATTTAGATAAAGATAAAGAGCCCACATTTGATAAATATAGAATAGACTATGTTTTTTGTAGTAAAAACTTAAATGTCAAGTCTTATACAGTGGACAAAGTATTCTATTCAGATCATTTTCCGATTATTATTGAGGTATAAAAATAAAGTAAGAAGATTCAGAAAATGGAAAATGTTATCACGATGATTTCATTTTAAATTTAAATAAGGAGGAATATTTATGAGTAGTGATGTAAATTTACTTCAAATAGTTTTTGATGGTATTTGGGAAACTGGTGAAATGATAGTTAAAAGTTTTACAAAAAAAGAGGTAGAAAAGCCACCATTAGAGATATTTTTTAACAAAGTAGGATTATGCAACAAAGATCAAGAATATCCTAAACTGGTAGAGACAATTGTAAATGAAAAAGAAAAAATCTATAAAATTGAATGCCCTATAGGCCTTGGAAAATCAGACTTTAAAAAATATTCTGATGCCTTGGAGGTATTTTTAGGAAAAGAAGTTGATGTGATATCATCTAAAGGATTTGTGTATATAAAAATGAATTAATAAAATTAAATTACAATAAGTATGTTAAAAAATAGACTTAAATAATTTTTAGGTCTATTTTTTTATAGGAAATCAAAATAATATATTAAGTTAATCCATAATATAAAAATAAATTAGAAAATTCTGAAAAATAGAAAAGTTTCTAATAAAATGCTCAAAACTATATCGATCATTAAAATCAGAATATATAGAAAATTATAATTATATTGCTAATTCAGATAAATACTATATATAATCTTATTAAGAAACAAAATATTAAGGGGGAATAGGAGGTCACAATGAATAAAAAGCAGAGAGATATTTTAGTAACAGGATTTGCATTATTTGCAATGTTTTTTGGAGCAGGAAATTTGATTTTTCCACCATTTTTAGGGCTTATAACAGGAAGCAGCTGGTTAACAGGATTTACTGGATTTATATTAGCAGATGTAGGTTTATCTTTACTAGCTATACTTGCTATAGCAAAATGTAATGGAGAAGTGGGTGAGATATTCTCAAGAGCAGGGTATAAATTATCTATTGTTTTGTCATGTGCAATAATGATTTGTATAGGACCACTTCTAGCAATACCAAGAACAGCAGCAACAACATTTGAAATGGGAGTTCAACCTATATTTAGCAATTTAAATTCAATTATATTCTCAATAGTATTCTTCAGTGTGACATTATTATTAACAATAAGACCATCAAAGGTTGTTGACATAATAGGATCCTATTTAACACCAGCACTTTTAGTTTCATTATTAATATTAATAGGAATGGGAATAGTACATCCGCTGGGAACTGTAGAACCATCAACTGTAGATGGGGTATTCTCAATAGGAATATTCCAAGGATATCAAACACTAGATGCTTTAGGAGCAGTTTCTCTATCAGCAGTAATATTTACAAGCGTTGCAAATAAAGGATATACAGAAAAAGAAGATAAAATAAAAATAACATTTAAGGCAGGGATAATAGCAGGGATAGGATTATTTTTAGTTTATGGAGGATTAACATACCTTGGATCTACAGTATCCACTATGTTTGATACAAACATATCCCAAGCAGGATTAATAGTATCTATAACAGAAATGTTATTAGGATTCCCAGGCAAAGTTATACTAGGATTAATAGTAACTCTTGCATGTTTAACAACAGCAATTGGATTAACTTCTGCAACAGGTCAATATTTTTCAAAATTATCACATAATAAAATAAAATATGAAGTAATAGTGGCAATAGTATGTTTATTTAGTTTAGTTGTCTCTAACTTTGGTGTTGATACTATAATACAATTTTCAGCACCAATATTAACAGTTATATATCCACCAACAATAGTATTAGTAATATTTACTCTATTAGGACAATTTATTAAAAATGATAATGTATTTAAATTTGCTACATATACAGCATTGTTTATGAGTATATTAAATATAATAAGTGATTATGGATTGAAAATTTCGTTTATAAATAATTTACCATTAGCAAGTCTAGGATTTAATTGGTTAGTACCTGTTATTATAGCATCTGTTATAGGATACTTTGTTACATCTAATAATTCAAAAGAAGAATCTCAAACAGATGATGTTACAGCCTAAAAATTATTAATTAAAAATTGAGAGTTATTTTAAGGCGATATATCGTGTTGAAATAGCTCTTTTTTAGTTATTTTAAATAAAAAATCACAGAAAATAAATTAAATTTACAGAAAATTATAATTTTATTGACTATTCTAACATATATCTATTATAATAGACACATGAAATAAATTGAGGAGGCATCTAGGAGGTTACAATGAAGAAAATTAATAAAGATATAATAATAGTAGGATTTGCATTATTTGCAATGTTTTTCGGGGCAGGAAATTTACTTTTCCCACCATTTTTAGGACTTATAACAGGAAGTAGTTGGCTAACTGGATTTTCAGGATTTATATTAGCGGACGTTGGTTTATCATTACTTGCAATACTTGCAATAGCAAAATGTAATGGAGAAGTTAGGAAGGTATTTTCAAGAGCAGGTGATAAATTATCTATTGTTCTACCATGTGCAATAATGATTTGTATAGGTCCGCTTCTTGCTATACCAAGAACAGCGGCAACTACATTTGAGATGGGAATACAACCAATATTTAGTGGATTTAATTCAATAGTATTCTCTATAATATTCTTTGCAGTAACATTATTATTAACTATAAAACCGTCTAAGGTTGTTGATATAGTAGGTTCTTATTTAACACCGGCACTTTTGATAGCTCTATTAGTATTAATAGGTATGGGTATAGTTAATCCTTTAGGTACAATCCAACCATCAACTATAGATGGAGTATTTTCTGAGGGAATATTCCAAGGATATCAAACATTAGATGCTATAGGAGCAGTTTCTTTGGGAGCAGTAGTTATAACAAGTATTGCTGATAAAGGATATAAAAAACAAGAAGAAATTACTAGTTTAACATTTAAAGCTGGATTAGTAGCAGCAGCAGGATTATTTTTAGTTTACGGAGGACTTGCTTATCTTGGTGCAACAGTATCAGGAATGTTTGATTCAAACGTTCAACAAGCTACACTAATAGTATCTATAACAGAAATGATACTAGGATATCCAGGAAAAGTTATACTAGCTATAATAGTAGCTCTTGCATGTTTAACTACAGCAATAGGTTTAACATCTGCAACAGGTCAATATTTCTCTAAATTAACAAACAATAAGATAAAATACGAAGTAATAGTAACAGTTGTATGTTTATTTAGTTTAGTTGTATCTAATTTTGGAGTTAGTACAATAATAAAATTCTCAGCTCCAATATTAACTATTATATATCCACCAACAATAGTTTTAGTGGTTTATACTTTATTAGGAAAATATATTAAAAATGATAATGTATTTAAATTTGGAACATATGCAGCCTTATTTATAAGTATATTAAATATACTTGGTGATTTTGGTGTAAAAGTTCCTGTAATTAATAAATTACCATTAGCAAATTTAGGATTTAACTGGGTAGTACCTGTACTAGTAGCTTCAGCAATAGGATATTTTGTTAAATCTAACAATAAATCAAAATATGATGAAGAAGAAATTGCAGTTTAGGATTTAATTAAATAAATTATAATTTAGAGTTATTTAGAAATTTTTATTAATTTTTGAATAACTCTTTTTATTTTAAGAAAAAGAATTACAGTAATAGAGAACTTTAAAAAGTCATAAATATTAATAGTACATATAAATAGAAGGAGATTAATATTTATGGAAAGAGATGTTATTGTAATAGGTGCAGGTATTTCTGGACTTACAGCAGCAGCACTTCTTGCTAAGAAAGGTTTTGGAGTAACTGTAGTTGACGCTCAGTTTAAACCAGGAGGATCTTGTGGGATTTTTAAAAGAAAAGATGTGATTTTTGAACAAGGAGCAGCTATGATTTATGGTTTTGGTAAAATGGGGTTTAATCCACATAGATTTGTTTTTAACGCTTTGGAAGAACCAATAGATATATTAAAACATGATGAATTATACTGCATTAATTTTAAAGGAAATAGAATAATTTTTTATGAGGATATGAATAAGTTTACTGATGAATTAGGAGAAGTTTTTCCAACGGAAAAGAAAAATTTCAAGAAATTTTATGATGACTTTTCAGATTTATATTTAAAAGTAATAGTAGACCAACCCACATTTACTACACCAGATGTGGTTACAAAGGAGCAGGGATTAAAGCAGTTACAAAGTCATCCTAAAGCATATATGAAGTTTTTAGGATTTATGAATAAGAACACAGAGCATATTTTGAAGAAATACTTTAAGAGTAAAGAAGTTTTTGATTTTTTTGATAAACTTACATCTACATACTGTTATACAAATGTAAATGAAACGCCTGCCATATTATCTTCAGTAATGTTTGTTGATAATCATTTTGGAGGAAGTTATTACCCAGCCGGTTCAACTTTGAATTTAGTTGGCAAATTGGAAAAAGTTATAGAAGAAAATGGAGGTGAAATGATTTACAACAAAAAAGTAGAAAGGATTTTAGTGGAAGATAATAAAGTTTTAGGAGTAAAGCTAGATGATAATAAGATTATAAAAGGAAAAAGAGTTATTAATTCAGGCAATGTATGGAACCTATATAATAATTTACTTGATAAGAAGTTATGCAAAAACAGTAGAAAATGGGCAAACTCCTTAGTATCAACTTATCCATCCTTAGTTTTATATGCTTTAGTAGATGAAAATGTCATACCAGAGAATACTTTGCCAATAGAAATGTTGATTAGCAATTCTGAAAAAATTGATGAAGGTGAAGTTACAGTTTATATATTGAGTAAGGATGATTATACACTTTGTCCAAGAGGATATGAAACAGTTGTTGCCATAGGCCCATCATTTAAATCCTGGTCACATGTAAAGGATAAAGATTATCATAGTATAGAATATTTAAATAAAAAATCTACAGAAAAAAAGAGAATGTTAAAAGTATTAGAAAAAAGATTCCCTGGATTTGAAAAAGGTTTATATTATGCTGAACTTGCAACACCATGCACACTAGAAAAATTAGCAATGAAGGAAAATGGAGCTGTAGCAGGTCCAAAACAACAACTAGGTCAACATATGATGAAAAGATTAAAAGCTAAAGGAGAAATAGAAGGTCTTTATAACTGTGGAGAATCAACAGTTATGGGAACTGGAACTCCTGCTGTTACAGTATCGGGAATAAGTGTAGCTAATCTTATTTTGAGAGAGTGTAATATGGCTGAGTATGAAAATAAAAATATTAAAAAAGATTATGTGAGAACAGTAAAAAAACCATATAAAGGAGAAAATTTAAAACTAAGCAATGATGAAGTAGAAGATAGAATAGGAAAACTAGCAATGAAATGTCAATACTGTATGAATCCAAGTTGTGAGAAAGCTTGTAATAAACATGTTCCTATTAGGGATATAAACAGAAGATTGTCTGTAGGAAATTTCTATGGTGGAAGAAAAATTCTCAGTAAATATGAAATTAATCCTTGTATTAATTGTACAGAAGTATTTTGTGAAAAAGTTTGTGTTAGAAGAAAATTTGCCAAGTCAGTAAGCATAAAAGAAATAAATAGCAATTTAATCAAAAAATAAAGGAGGATCAATATGTATATTCTCCAAGTGAAGAATTTATATAAAAAATATGATAAAACAGAAGCTATTGCAGGAGTTGATTTTTCAATAAAACAAGGAGAAATATACGGATTATTAGGACCAAATGGAGCAGGAAAAAGCACTCTTATTAAAATGATTGCTGGTATTGAAAAAAAGGATGAAGGAGAAATTATTTTTGAAGAAAAAGAAAGAAATATAAATAAATATAAACATAATATGGGAATTTTAACTCAGGATATAGCTATATATCCAAGTTTTACTGCTTATGAAAATATTTCTTTTTTTTGCTCTTTGTATTCATTTAAAGGAAAAGAATTAAAAAGACGAGTTGAAAAATCTTTGGAGTTTGTAGGATTAAGTGATTGTAAAAATAAAAAAGCTAAGGAGTTTTCTGGAGGAATGATGAGAAGACTTCATTTAGCTTGTGCCATAGCTCATACACCAAAACTTATTATTATGGATGAGCCAACAGTTGGCATAGATCCTCAATCAAGAAATCACATTTTACAATCAGTAAAGATGTTGAAAGATAATGGGGCAAGTATTATTTATACATCTCATTATATGGAGGAAATTGAAGAAATATGTGATGAAATATGTATTTTAGATAAAGGAAAAATTATAGCAGAGGGGACTTCCAATTATCTTAAAGAGAACTTTAGTAAAAGTAACATATATACAATAGCTTTAAAAAGCAAGTTAGAAAATATTGAAAAATATATTATAAGAGTTGATGGCATAGAAAATGTGAGTGTCGATGATAAAGTTATAAAATGTACTTATTCCAATAATAGTAATATATTGCAAAAACTCGTTAATACCATATGCAACAATGGTGGAGTAATAGAAAGTATAAAAAATGAATTACCTACATTAGAAAATGTATTTTTAAATCTTACTGGGAAAAATCTAAGAAATTAATAAAAGAGGAGGATAAATTTGATTTTATTAACTCTAATAAAAAAAGAGCTTAAGGCTTTTTTCAGAAGTAAAAGCGATGTAATTATCATGCTCATATTCCCAGTAATTCTTATTTTTGTTATGGGAAAATCACTTAATAATTTAATGAGCGTGGAGAAAAATATATTTAATAATAAGACTATATACTATAGGATAAATGCTCCAATTAATAATGAAAAGAATTTACAACTTTTTTATGATTTTATGATTAATTTTGAGAAAAAAACATATGTGAAATTTATAGAAAATAAAAATTATAAAAATGCTACTAATGATGTAAATAATAATAAAGCTATATGCTTTATGGATATTTATGATAATAAAATTAATTATTTTAGAAATGAGAAAAAAGAAAGTACAGAAAGTAAAATATTTAGAAATCTATATGAACAATATATGAGAAAATATTCTTTTTTGCAGACAATGAGCAAGTCAAATTCAAAGCAAATGACAAGTCTATCAAATTACCAAATAAAAATTTTATTGAAAGATGAAAATATAAATGAAGAAGAAATAAGTTCTTATACATATTACACTTTTGCTGAACTAATTTTAATTATTTTATACATATCAACATTAACATCCATATCTATGTATAAGGAAAGATTTTTACATACTATGACTAGATTGAAAGTTTCAGGTACTAATAAATTTAATATACTTGCATCAAAAATAGCTTTGGGAATAATTATAGGATTAATGCAAACATTTGTGGTTTATATTGTGAGTACTAAATTACTTCATGTTAATTGGGGAGATAACTTAACTTATATAATGCTTGTTTTAATTTCATTTATAATATTCAGCTCAGTTTTAGGAATATTTATTTCCATGATTTTTGATGATCAAAAAACAGCTTACACAGTTAATAATATTCTTATAATTATAATGGGATTTTTAGGAGGGTCTTATGTTCCTATTTGCTTAGTAAAATCAGTGAGAATTACAAGTTTTCTTTGTAATATCATGCCAAACTATTGGGCTAATATTGCCATATTGGGGCTACATTATAATATGGAAACTAAATACTATATTATCTCCATACTTATATCATTTAGCTTATCAGTTATTATGTTGATAGTGGGAAATTTCATATCAAGACAAAAGGTTGGTGGTAGTTTTGATTAGTCTAATAATAAATACCATAAAGTTACTTATAAAAAAGAAAAGTTATATTCTAATGGGAATTATATTACCAGCCTTTGTAATAATATTTTTTACTTTTGAATTTGGTAATGAATATAAATTTAAAGTAGGGATAATAGATAAAGATAATTCTTATGCATCTGAAGAGATTGTAAAAGTTATAGATGAATTAGAAGATGTAGAAACTATCAATATTAAAGAAAAAGATTATAAAATGCTTTTAGTTAGTCAACAAATTCAAATGGCTATAATTATAAATAATGATTTTCAAGAAAAACTTTTAAATGATGAAGATAACGACATAATAATAAAATCTATCAATGAAAGTGATGTTAATGCAGTTGTGAGAACTATGATAGAGTTAAAATGTGAAGATTTATCAATGATATCAAATATAAGCAATAAAGATATAAATAAGTTTAAAGATTTTAATCAAAATTATAAAGATGAAATTACTAAATTAAGTTTAAATGATATAGAGGAAAGTAAGCCGCAAATTGAAAAATCTCTGGGGTTAATCATATTTATTGTATTTATCATTTGTGGAAATATAGTAAATTTTTTAATTGAAGATGAAGAAAATAATACGAAAATTCGTATTCTTAGTTCAGGAATAAGTAAATGGAAGTACTATTTTTCCTTAGTTTTTGTTTTTTATATAATGTCATTTTCAACAATTCTTATTTATTATCTACTATGTAAAATATTTAGTATAAATTTTGGTATGGAAAATAGTATAAATTTTCTTGTTGTGATGATGGTTTTAAATCTTTTAGCTCTAAGTTTTAATTTATGTATAGTTGCTTTTACAAGAAGTAGATATACTTCAACTATAGTAAATATTTTGATAATAGTTCCTTGTTGTATGTTAAGTGGAGTATTTTGGAATTTTCATGTTATGGCAGATAATTTGCAAAGAATAGGAAGTTTTATGCCAACTAGATGGGTTATACTTTGTGTTGAAATATTGCAAAGAACTAATAATTTACAAAGTATAAATACATATTTATGCTCACTTACACTACTATCAATTATATTTTTTGTAATAACTTTTATTAAATTGAGAAAAAATAAAGAAATTTAAAGTTTATATAAAATAAAAGGGTTGAACGATTAAGAAGTTCAACCTTGAATTTTTGATAAAAGAGAGTTTTGATTAAGAAATTAATTATCTGAATTAAAGGTAAAATATAATCCTTTAGTAACTACATTAAAATTATTATTTATAAAATTACAAAGTGTTTGGATTATGCCAAGTGTATCTGCATTGACAACACCAACGATTCTCTGTTGGATAAGTAGTTCATAATAACTATTATCAACATCTTTTATAGGAAATAAAGAATTGGGAGCATCTACATAAGCCTCTGCACCAGGAAGTACTTTACCATTTTCATCATAAGCTAACTCTAAGTAATCTTTAGGTCTAGTTGCCAGATTAATAGAATACTTTTTTTCACCACAGTTTACATGAACTTTATAATTATTTTTAAATACTGCATTACAAGGACTATTTTTTGAAATATCATTCTGATTAAATAATTCCTTTATTTGATTATTTTCCAATTTATAAATTACTCCAATTTCATATCCGCCAGAGCCACCAAAACTACCCCTAACCATTATTTCATCCTTTTTATCATTTGTGAAATCACCACAAAATATTTGCATATCATAGCCATTATAATTTAACTTAATTTTTAATGGGTAACCAACCTCAGGTTTAATTACCAGTTCAAGATTTTCACTATAAGTACTATTTTCATAAGGAAAAACTCCAACTAAAATAGCCATATCTTGAGAGTTTTCATTAATTATATTGGCAGATATGCTATCTATAACAACTCTGTTATCTAAATCGGACATGAGAAACCTCCACATATAAATTTATATCTTTTATTAAAATATGAAGGCAGATTGTGTTATGTTAATATTATGAGGATGAATGCTAGGGATTACATTATTAAAAATAAGGGTAATATAGATAATACAATTGATATATTGAAAAATAATAATTATTATATAACTTATAAGTACAAATTAGGAGATGAGATAATTGACAAAAGATAGAGTGAGAATAGTATATAGAAATAATTATGAGCGAATTGTGGAAGAAAGCAATGTTAGGAATTTCAGAGCATTAGTAGAATGGATGGAAGATTTTAATGAAGGTAATTCAGTACCATCATTAGTCTTATTTGGTAGAGATTTAGGAAGTAACTTTTCTATCAATAAAAGCAATGTAAAAACAATTGAATTTATTGATTAATAAAATACTCATGAAGATAAGTTAAACTTATTATCATGAGTATTTTAACATTTAAAAACATGAAGTATATAATTTAAGTTATCTATTTATCAAGTATATTAGTATGTCCACCTAAATAAATTTAACAACCTAAGGAAGTTTAAAACATAAAATATAATATAAGTCAAAATTAGTTATATTGGGAGGTGACTATATGACTTTGTATGAAGAAGCTTCTTTTATAGTTGAAAAACTCTCCTTAGAAGAAAAGTGTAAATTTTGTTGTGGTATAGATTTTTGGGAATCATTTAGTAAAGATGAGCTTGGTATTCCATCAATAATGATATGTGATGGACCACATGGTCTTAGAAAAGAAATTAAAGAAAACTTTTGTTTTACAAGTAACAAAGTTGAAAAATCTACTTGTTTTCCAACATCAACAGCTTGGGCATCATCATTTGATGAGGATTTAATTTATAGAGTGGGCAAAGCTCTAGGTGAAGAGTGCAGAAAAGAAAATGTAGCAGTAATTCTAAGCCCAGGAATTAATATAAAAAGAGTACCTATATGTGGTCGTAATTTTGAATATTTGAGTGAAGACCCATACTTGAGTGGGAAAATATCAGCAGCCTTAATTAAGGGAATACAAAGTAAAGGTGTGGCAGCTTGCTTAAAACATTTTGCTGCAAATAATCAAGAAAATAATCGTTATACTGTAAATGCCATAATTGATGAAAGAACACTTAGGGAAATTTATTTAAAAGGATTTGAGATTGCCATCAAAGAAGCTAATCCTTGGTCAATCATGATGGCTTATAATAGATTAAATGGAGAGTATTGTTGTCAAAATAATTATTTGATTAATGATGTATTGAGAAAAGATTGGAATTACAATGGCTGTATAATTAGTGACTGGGGCGGAGTCAATGATATTGTTGAAAGTATTAATAATGGATTAAATTTGGAAATGCCAGGCTATAACGATGATTACTATAAAAATATAGAAAAAGCTGTGAAAAATAATAAAATAAAAGAAGAAATTTTAGATGAATCTGTTAAAAAAGTGATTGAATTAATTTTAAAATATAAAGAAGGTAAAAAAATACCATATAGATGCAATATACAAGAACATATTAATTTAGCTCAAGAAGTAGCTGAAAATAGTGCAGTATTATTAAAAAATACTGACAATATTCTTCCAGGAAATACTAATCAAAACATAGCAGTAATCGGAAAATTAGCAAAAGAACCAGTAATACAAGCTTTAGGAAGTTCTAAAGTTAATCCAAATACAATGGATAATTCATACGATGCCTTTTTAGATAATAATTGTAAAATATCTTATGCAGAGGGGTATTCTCTAGAAGATGAGGAAATAGATGAATGTTTACTAAAAGAAGCTATTGAAATCTCAAAAAATAAAGATATAGTTTATTTATTTGTTGGAAATGCTAAATATACTGAAGCAGAAGGATATGATCGAAAAAATATAAATCTACCAAAATCACATGAAAAATTAATTTATGAAATTGGAAAAATAAATAAAAATTTAGTGGTTGTTTTACAGTCTGGATCTGTTGTAAAAATGGATTGGAGTGATGTACCTAAAGCTATACTATTGACACATTTAAGTGGAGCAAGAGGCGGTAATGCAACAGTAAATATATTATTAGGAAAGAAAAACCCTAGTGGAAAATTAAATGAAACTTATGCTAGTAACTTAGAAGACTATTCATCTATGAAATTTTACCCTGGTGATAGAAATCATTTAGAATATAGAGAAAGTATTTACGTTGGTTATAGATATTTTGATACTGCAAAGAAAGAAGTTAAATATCCCTTTGGATTTGGGCTTTCATATACAACTTTTGAATATAGTAATATGAAAATAAAAAATAATAATGATAATACAATAAATGTGTCTATTACTATAACAAATACAGGAAATATGGAAGGAAAGGAAGTAGTTCAACTTTACATTTCTTGCTTAAATTCAAAATTATTTAGAGCAAATCAAGAGTTAAAAAGATTTAAAAAGGTAAATTTATTGCCTGGTGAAAGTAAAGAAGTTACTTTTAATTTAGATGAAGAAAGTTTTTCTTATTATAATATATACACACATAAATTTGAAATTGAAGAAGGAAAATATAGTATAAATATTGGTTCATCATCAAGAGATATAAAATTCTCATCTATAGTTAGTAAAATTGGAACTTGTAATAAAGTTCCTAATTATAAAGAAAAATCACCATCTTACTATAAACTATATGAAAAAGAATTTAATCCTGATATTGAGGAATATGAAAATATTTATGAAAATAAATTACCAATAACAACTAATGCAATTTATCCATTTACTGTAAGTTCAACAATTAATGATATAAAGCATGTTTATGGTGGAGATTTAATTATATCATTTATTAATAAAAAGGCTTATAAATTTTCAGGTGCAGATAAATATATGCAAATTACAGTTGAAGAATCTTTAAATGATTCACCGCTTAGACTTATGACAATGGTAACTAGAGGAGCTATCAGTCATAAAACAATTACGGGATTTGTAAATTTATTAAATAAGCATTATATAAAAGGGTTATTACAAATTTTAAGAAATACAAAAAGATTTTAAAAGAATAGAAGATATTTTTATTGGATAAATTATAAATAAAATATCATCAAGGAGAATCATTATGGATAATAATAAAAATAGAATGAAAGATAGACCAAAGTCAAATCCTGAACTTAGAAAAATGTATTCTGAACATGGAGCAGATATTGGAATAGAAAATGGTCAAAAAATAGGTGCTAGAGATTGTGGAACAAATAAAACTAAAACAGAAAAACTTTATCATAAAGCAAAGAAAAAAGATTAATAATAAAAAATCGTACCATATTTAAGTTGGTACGATTTTTTATTATTACCAGCATCTTTTACAAGCTCTATATCCTTTAGATTTTGCTTTAGAAACTGTCATCTTTATAGCGCCTTCCATATTATGTGCTTTTGGAGTTTTATGATATATATTAGAAGAATATTATCGGTATTATTTCATTAATATATAAATAATATATAAATTATTAAATATATTATAAATATGTGGAATTATAGGTTAAAATATATATAGAAAGAATATCGGAGGAAGAAAATGATAAGTAAAGAACAGTTTTTAGAAGCTTATAAAATAAATGAATTAGAGCTTAAAGAATTAAATATAGATTGGAAGGATTTAAAGGCAATTCACGATGATTTTATAGATAATAGAAAAAGTTATGAAACACAAGCAGATTTAGTAGCAAATATACTGAGAGGACATCCAAAAGTTCATTCAGTAAAAACTAGAATAAAAGATATGACACATTTAATGGAAAAAGTCATAAGAAAAACTCCAAATCGAAGAGAAAAATACGGTGATGATTTTAAATTTACTGTGGAAAATTATAAAGATGAAATAACGGATTTACTTGGAATAAGAGTTATACATATTTTTAAGGAAGATTGGGAAGAAATACATAACTTTATAACTAATATGTGGAATGTTATGGAGATTGTGGCCAATGTTAGGGAAGGAGACAATACTAAGAAGTTTGATGAACAGGGAATTGCTGTACTTTCTAGACCATCAGGTTACAGATCAGTTCATTATTTAATAGAGTCTTATCCAACTAATAAAAAACTTATCACAGAAGTTCAAGTAAGAACAATTTTTGAAGAAGGCTATGGTGAAATTGATCATCAACTTAGATATTCTCATCAAGATATACCAGAACTATTGGGGCAAAACTTAATGTTATTAAATAGAATAGCAGGAAGTTCTGATGAGATGGCATCATTAATAAATATGTTAAGTCAGAGTATACAAGAGGTAGAACATAATTTTAAAGATAAAATAAAAGAAAAAGATGAACAAATAAAATTATTAAAAGATACAATATATGATAAAGAATCTATAAATGATAATGACAAAAAAAATTTGATTGATGAGATAGATAAAATATTAAAATTATAAAATAAAGGGTTGTTATACTATTTTAGTTAAACAACCCTTTGAATTATTAGTCAAAAATATTATAAAAGATAGCATTAGCTATGGATAAAAGTATGGCAGCCCATATAGAGTTTATAAATCCATTTAGATGAACTCCAGGAACTATAGAAAAGGCTAAATATAATACTATACCATTAATAACTAATGAAAATAATCCTAGTGTTAAAAAAGTTATAGGTAGTGAGAAAAATTGTATTATAGGTTTTACTATTAAATTAAGACAACCAAATATAATCGTAAGAGTGATTAATGAACCTAAAGAACTGATATAAACACTAGACATTAAGTTTGAAATTATGTATAAGGAAATTGCATTAATAACAATAAATAATGATATTCTTTTCATATTAACTCTCCTTCTAAATTATACATGTAAATTTTTACTTCATAATAATTATATGTAATTTTACAATTATTATATGATGGAACTAAAAATTTAATATATATTTCTATATTTATAAATAATCTAAATAACCAATAATTCCTTCTTTTAAATTATATAAATGTTTAAAATTATTATCACTTAACATTAAAGCAGCCATAATACTTCTTCTTCCAGACCTACAGTAGATAATTATTTTTTCATCTTTATAAGGTAGTAAGTCTTCTAGTTCTAGATTTAAATTATTTAAAGGGATATTTAGAGAGTTTGGAATATGATTTTCTTCATATTCTTCTTCAGTTCTTACATCAAGTAATATAAACTTTTCTTTATTTTTTATCATATTATTTAATTCTGATGAATTGATGTCTTTATATATACACATTAAAAAAATCTCCTTTGAAAGCTATGAAATAATTAATATAGATTGGTCTATTTATTATTTCACTATTTTAAAATTATATTAATTATATATTTAGATATATGTAAAACTAATTACCCAATTATTATTATTTATAATCTATATTACTAAAATAAATATATTTATGTAAACAAGTGTATTTATGTAAAATATGGGTATATATATTAATAATCGTATGGATATAAATTTATTATTGTTATAAAATATATAATGATAAAAGAATATAGAAAATTATGGAGGATATTTTAATGGCACAAATACTTAATAATGATAACTTTAATACATCAATAGAAAATGGAGTTTGTGTAGTAGACTTCTTTGCAACTTGGTGTGGACCTTGCAAAATGTTAGCACCAGTATTCGAAGAATTAAGCGGAGAAATGAATGATGTAAACTTCTTCAAAGTTGATGTAGATCAAGCTTTAGATATTGCAAGAAAATATGCAATAACAACAGTTCCAACAATGTTAATATTTAAAGATGGTGAAGTTGTAGATAAAATGATAGGATTTTTACCTAAAGAGCATATAAAAGCTAAATTACAAGCACAATTATAAAATAAGTAAATCTTAAAAAATGGTGATATCTAAAAAGATATCACTATTTTTTTGTAATAATATTTATAGATTACTGTATTTACTATTTTATATTTAATATTAAAAAGGTTACGAAAAAGTTACAAAAATGTATTTTTTTACTACACCAATATAGACAAAATACTACAAAAATGTAATAATAATATAAATACCAAGTAAATATGTTTCATAGATGTAACATATTGGAAGGGAGATAGAAATTACAATATAAAACATTGTAAAAACGATAAATTATGAGTATAAATAGAAAATATATAATGGCAGGTATGTTATCTACCGCATTAGTAGTACCAATGTCAGATGTAACAAATTCTTATGCAGATGACACAAGAATAATAACAGGAAGAGTAAATTTTAGAACTGGCCCAGGTAATGAGTATTCATCTATGGGTAAAATAGAAAAAGGAGAAACGGTTACTTATTTAGGTACTAGTGGAGGATGGATAAAAATAGAATATAATTCTAAAACTGGTTATGTATATAAGGATTATATTTCAGAAGTTGATTCAAGCAGTTCAACTAATATAAAATATGTAAACGCTTCAGCTGGATTAAATGTAAGAAAAGGACCATCAACAAGTTATGCAAAAATTACAACATTAGCTAATGGAACGAAAGTAAATGTAATATCGACAAGTAATGGATGGGCCCAAATTACATCAGGAAGCATAACAGGATATGTATCAGAGCAATATTTAAGTAGCAATGCACCAAATGGAGGAAATACTTCAAATAATGAAAGCAATGAAACATCAATAATAAAATATGTAAACGCTTCAGCTGGATTAAATGTAAGAAAAGGACCATCAACAAGTTATGCAAAAATTACAACATTAGCCAATGGAACGAAAGTAAATGTAATATCAACAAATAATGGATGGGCAAAAATTACATCAGGAAGTATAACAGGATATGTATCAGAGCAATACTTAAGTAGCAATGCACCAAATGGAGGAAATACTTCAAATACTGAAAGTAATGAAACATCAATAATAAAATATGTAAATACTTCAGCTGGATTAAATGTAAGAAAAGGACCATCAACAAGTTATGATAAAATAGCAACTTTAGCTCATGGAACAAAGGTTACAGTTAAGTCAACAAGTAATGGTTGGTCACAAATTACATCAGAAAATATAACAGGCTATGTATCAGATCAATATTTAAGTAGCACAAAACCATCGATAGGAAGTTCTTCGGATACTAACTCATCGACAAGTTCTACATCGGCAAGTAAGGTTATATCTTATGCAAAACAATTATTAGGAAAGCCTTATGTATGGGGTGCTCAAGGACCTAATGGATTTGACTGTTCAGGATTTACATACTATGTATTTAAAAATGCTGCAGGAATAACATTACCTAGAACATCAGCAGCACAAAGTAAGTATGGAATGGCTGTAAGTAAAAGTAACTTAAAGCCTGGAGATTTAGTATTCTTCGATACTTCAGGGCCTAATAATGGTGGAGTTACACATTGTGGTATGTACATAGGAGATGGGCAATTTATACATGCGGCATCAGGACAAGGTAAAGTAGTTATAAATAATTTAAATAGCTCTTACTATGTTAATGCTTATGTAAATGCAAGAAGAATTTTATAATTATAAAACTAAAAAATAGATATATAGGAATTATTAAGTTTATCTTAGTAATTCCTTTTTATTTTGAAAAAAATTTAATACATATTATAAGAGGATAGACGAAAATATGTAAAAGTGTAACAATATAATAAAGGCAATATAAAAAATATCATAAGATAAATGTCAAACTAAAAGATTTTATTATAAGGGAGTGAATAAAAATGAATGTGACTCTTATATTATATGAAAGTAGATATGGAACAAGTAAAACAGTGGCTAATACTATATGTCCAATACTAGGTCCAGCAAAATCTTTTGACATTAATGATTCGCCACAAAACATAAAGTATTATTCTAATGTAGTTTTAATTTTTTCTTTATATGGAAATAGTAGCTGTGAAAAAATATTAAAATATATTAATGATAATCAGCTAGATTTCTCAAAGAAAAGAGTAGCTTTAATATGCGTAGGATTGAACAAACAAGATGGGGAAAATAACCTTAATAAATTAAAAAATATTATTAACAAAAAAGAAGTTTTTACTAAGTTTATAAATGGTGAAATGATAATAAATAAATTATCGCCAGAAGATAAGGATAAGATAAAAGAATTTTGTTTTAAGATGGATATACCTTTTGGAGACTTAGGAAAATTCCATGATGATGAGGTGTTAGAATTAAGTAAAGATTTAAGAGAATATTTTAATACACCACAATTTATTCCTCCAACAAATGTTACTAAAAGGGAAATTGAAAATTTTTTAGCAAATAAAAATACTTGTACACTAACAACTGGATATAAAGACTTTATTAGAGCAACACCAATAGAGTACGAATATTATGATGGAGAAATATTTATAATCAGCGAAGGTGGTCTAAAATTTATAGGTCTATCAAAAAATAGTAATGTATCTCTTTGTATTTATGAAGACTATACTAATATGAATAATTTATGTGGACTACAAATAAGTGGAGAAGCGCAAATTATAGAGCCTTGGAGTGAAGAATACGTAGAAATACTTAGAAGAAAAAATTTAAATATAGATAATATTTCTAAACTACCTTTTGATATGAATGTAATAAAAATAAAACCTAAAAAATATGAATTTTTATATTCTAAATTTAAGAACTTAGGTTATGATTCAAAACAAATATATATTCCTAAGTAAATGATAAATTTTTCTGAAAATATAAAATATTGACAATAAACAAAAAATAATTTATTATATATTTTATATTAAAAAATAAATAATTACATACTTATCAAGAGTATCTAAGGAAACTGAAAGATAAGAAATAACTTAGTTTATAAAAGCTTGAGATTATTCTCAAGCTTTTTGAGTAAATAATATTACTAATTTGACTATAAGTACTACATTATAAGAAGGGAGAACATCATGAATAATCAAAGAAAAAAAGGTAGTGCATTGGCATTATTACCATTAGGAGTATTTTTAATTTTATTTATTGGAAGTGGAATTATAAGTGGAGATTTTTATAAAATGCCTACATTAGTAGCATTTATCATTTCAACATTAGTAGAATTTTTATTTAATAGAAAAGTAGATTTTAATACTAAGATGGAAGTATTCTGTAAAGGTGGAGGAAATAAAGATATTATTTTAATGGTTTTAATTTTCTTATTTGCAGGATCTTTTAGTGGTGTGGCAAAAGCAATTGGAGGAGATATAGCAGTTGTAAATTTAGGTTTATCTATATTACCAGCTAATTTATTAATAACAGGATTATTTGTTATAGGATGTTTTATATCTATATCAATGGGGACATCTGTTGGTACAATAGCGGCTATAGGGCCTATAGGTATTGCCATAGCATCAAAAACATCAATACCAGTGGAATTAGTTTTAGGTGCAGTAGTAGGTGGTGCAATGTTTGGAGATAACTTATCGATGATATCAGATACAACAATAGCAGCAACAAAAACTCAAGGTTGTGAAATGAAGGATAAGTTTAGAGTAAACTTTGCTATAGTTTTACCGGCAGCAATAGTTACTATTATATTACTTACTGTAATGACTAAAGGATATGTAGCTGCTACAGATGAAATATATACATATGAATTTGTAAAGGTATTGCCTTATTTATTTGTAGTTATAGGAGCTATACTAGGAATAAATGTATTTTTACTTCTTGGTGGGGGAGTAATATTTGCTAGCATTATAGGGATTACTACAAATTCATTAGATTTATTTGGAGCAACAACTGCAGTATCTAATGGAATGTCAGGAATGTTTGAACTTTGTATAATATCTGTAATAGTTGGAGGTATGGTTGAACTTATCAAATTTAACGGAGGAATAGATTTTGTTCTTGACTTTATACAAAGTAAAATTAAAAATAAAAAAGGTGCAGAATTTGGAATAGCAGCTTTAGTAAGTGTAGTTGATTTATGTACAGCAAATAATACTATAGCTATAGTGATGGCTGGACCACTTGCTAAAAATATAGCAGATGAATATGATATAGATGCAAAAAGATCAGCTAGTATACTAGATATATTCTCATCTGTATGGCAAGGTATAATTCCTTATGGAGCTCAATTATTAACAGCAGCGGGGTTAGCTGGAATATCTCCATTTGCTATAATTAAGTATCTACATTATCCAATATTAATGTTTATATGTGGTATAATTGCCATAGCATTTGGATTACCAAATGTAAAATCAGTTGAAGAAAAATCAAATCAAATAGCATAGTAAATTTATATTTAATAAGAATAGTTATCTGAAATATTTTAGATAGCTATTTTTATTTTATTATAAGGCTCTGTTTTAAATCAATGTTGAAAAATATAATAAAAGATAAATACGCAATTGTTATATATTGTGAATTAAAGTGTATAAAAATAGCTATACATATGGTACTCCAATATGTATAGCTATTTTTATCTTAAATATGTCATATAATTATTTAACAGAACCTATTTTTATTTTCTTGAAATGCAATATTCCTAATAGTAAAAGAAAAGGAAATATGCTAGCAACCAAAATTCCTATTTTCAAGTTATTATTCTGAACACTAGATACTATACCAACTAAAGTTGGACCAATTGAGCATCCGATATCACCACCAAGCGCAAGTAGTGCAAACATAGAGGTTCCACCTTTTGATAATGTAGCCGAAGCTTTGCTAAAAGTTCCAGGCCACATAACTCCAACAGATAATCCACAAATTGCACATGCTATTAGGCTAGCTACAGGTATTGGTATTAGAGAAATTCCAAGATAAGATAAAATACATAGAATACTGCTAAAAATCATAAATTGGTCTAAATCGATTTTGTCTCCGTATTGTCCATAAAATGATCTTGAAATTCCCATCATGACTGCAAAAGTCATTGGTCCTGATAAATCACCAACTGATTTTGTAACTCTAAGTCCCTGTTCTGCAAAAGTAGATGCCCACTGACTGACAGATTGTTCACTGGCACCTGCACATACCATCATAATAAAAAGTATCCAGAAAGGTTTCATCCTAAATAAATCTTTCAGTTTAAGAGTAGATTCTATTTCTGAAAGTATAGGAGGTAATGAGATTTTTGTGAACATATATGCATTAAATAGTGGTATGATTGCCCAGAAAATTGTAAGTATCCTCCAACTTTTGATGCCAAGTACGTGAAAAAATATAGTTGATATTACAACAACTCCTACATGCCCCCAACAATAAAAAGAATGTAGCATACTCATGGTCTTTTCTTTATTATTGGACGGACAAGCTTCAACTACTGGACTTACTAAAACTTCTAGTAGACCACCTCCAATAGCATAAATCACTACTCCAGTAAATAACCCCCAAAATGGAATAGGAATTACTTCTGGTAAGATAGTAATAAGTATCAATCCGAGTGCTGAAAAGAGATGAGCAATTACCATTGATATACGATATCCAATTTTATCAACAAATAGTACTGATAGTAGATCTACAAGAAACTGTGTTCCAAAATTAATTGTTACAAGCAATGTTATTTGAGTTAACGGAATTTCATATAATCTCTCAAATGTTAAAAATAATAATGGTACAAAATTATTTACAATTGCTTGAACGATATAACCTATAAAACAAGCTATAATTGTTTTATTGTATTGATTTTTCAAATTTATAGAAAGCTCTCCTTTATTTAACCATTTAAATTCCATTGACATACCTCCGATTAATTTATTTAAATAGGATTATATCATATATTTTTTTTACATTCATTGAACAAAATTGCAATTATATTGTACAATATCTCAAGAGGTGAGGAATATGCAATTTTACAAAATAACAACAGATGATACGTTAAGGGAAATTGTGCAACATGGTAGCATGGATTTTCATTTTGCTTATTATGTAGATGATATATTCAAATATAATTGCCATTATATTGACTGGCATTGGCATCATGAAATTGAAATTATAACAGCTTTCAAGGGTACCATTATTTGTCTAATTGGTTCAGAAGAAGTCAAACTCCAGCAAGGATGTAGTATGCTAATTAATAGTGGGATTATGCATCGATTTGAAACTACTGATGGTGCCATTATGCCTAATATAGTGTTTTCTCCAAATATTCTATCTGAAGAAAACACACTTATTTATAAAAAGTACATACTTCCTTTTATACAGTCAAACATTACTTATAAAATATTTAAGCCAGAAACTGAATGGCAAAATCAAATACTGCAGGTTATATCTAGTATTTATAATCATCAAGAGCAAAGAAATCCATCTGAATTATATACTTTACAACTTCTTTTAAAGTTATGGGGTATCTTAATTAACAATATAGATGTATATTCTGATTTATCATTGAAACAAAAACGTAATATCCAGCAGCATAAGCTACAGATAATGATTCAATTTATAAAAGATAATTATACAAAGAAACTTTCGCTATTAGATATTGCTTCTTCTGCATCTATAAGTAAAAGTAGTGCTTTGCAGATTTTTAAATCTAAAATCCATGTATCACCAGTTGAATACCTTATACAATATCGATTAACTCAGTCTGCCAGACAATTGCGAATGACAGAAGAATCTGTTTATACAATTGCTAAGGAGTCAGGATTTTCTGATTCTAGTTATTTTTGTCGTAAATTTAAGGAATTTTACCATATGACACCTAATGAGTATCGTAGACATAAAAATATTGATGTAAAATAAAGAAAAATAATAATTTATGATAATTTATCTGAAAACTATACGGATAATATATTACCTGGTATTGGAATATCAACAGTGTTAACTATATTATTTTTTGTTTAAAGGAAATTTAATTTATAGATAAATATAAAATTAATAAAAATTTAGAGTATTTAATAATAACAAGAGGAGATATAATTGTTATATAATATGAAATTAATAATAGGGAGATAATAAAATTGAGATTAGGATATAAAGTTTTCGTTGCAATAATAATTTTTTTAGTGTGAATATTTTTATATAGTGTTCCGTACTCAGTATCAGAGAAAGACATATTAAGCACTATTGAAAATAATTTAAATATGGATAATGGGAGCATAAAAGTAGAAGTAAAATCATAAGATGGTAAGCTTGGAGCTATCTTGTTCAAAGATAAAAATGATTCTTCTAAATTTAATTTAGCTATAATAGAAAAGGGGGATAAATAATAAGTTTAGAATAGATATATGGAAAGATATTGATATATTTACAACATACTATGAAAATACACTATTTGGAGGAAATATTATTGAGGCTGGAAATAATCAATATGGAAAAATATCATATATAAATGTATAGCATGAAGATGGTGAAAGTTTGAGAAAAATAGATGTTAAAAAAGGTTATTTTTTAAATATTTTTAAATTAAATAAATCAGAATACTACAATTTTTATAATATAAATGAAGAAGTTATAGAGAATTAGATTACAATATTAATATAATGCGAAATTGAAAGTAGGAGTTGATATACTCCTACTTTTCGTTATAAAAATAGTTTATAAAATCAACACTGATTTAAAACATAGCCTATTATAAAAGAGTAAGTATAAAATAATAAGGTCAAATTATATATAATATGATATACTAGATGAAGGCCTAAAAATTAATTAGGATACTTTCTATTTA